>CAZFVR010000005.1:86305-93127 GCA_964522215.1 uncultured Ruminococcus sp.
CGGGAGGTGTTGAAGTCCCCGCGGAGACGATGAGCATCACTATCTCCTCCCACTCGCGCTCGCGCAGGCTCTCCCCGCCCTCCGGCGACTGGTCTATCACCGTGCCGGCAGGCATCGGCGACTCGACCTCGGTAACATACCAGATGAGCTTTGCCGCAAACAGGCGTTCCTTGGCCTCGGAGAGAGTCAGACCAATAACATCCGGCACGGTAAGCACCGCCATGTTGTTGGTGTATTCCTCACCGCCGCTGACCGTTACATCCACCGTTATCTCACCCGGGTAACCGCTTACAGTCACTCCCTGCGGCGTCATTTGGTCGATGACCGTGCCCGCAGGCTTATCACTGCGCACATACCAGATATACCCGATATCCGCGCCGTAGAGTGCCAGTGTTTCCCGCGCTCCTGCCAGCGTTTTGCCGGAGATGCGCGGCATTATAAAGCTTACCGCCGTAGGCGTGTAGCTCTTGCCCGCGCTAATCGTCAGCACGACGCTCTCGGTATCCGGATCTATCGAATACCCAAAGCCCGCGCTTATCTCGGTGCTGCCGCCGGGTGACTGCGCTATGACCTCGCCCAGCGGCCGATCGCTTGCCGCACTGCGCACACGCGCCGTGCGCAGACCATATGTAGCCAGCAGAGCCACCGCATCGGCACGGCTCATGCCGGTAACATTCGGAATAAACTCGGTGGCATGCTCTGCCCCGCCGCTGACGGCAAAGCTTACGGGATCGATGCCCGGGATAGCCTCGCTGCCCTCGGCCGGGTATTGCCCCAGCACCGTGCCTATCGGCTGCGGCGAGCGGGTGTATATCACCTCGCCTACCGTTAGGCCAAGCTCGCCCATGGCGGTCATGACCTGCGCCTCGCCAAGCCCCACAAAGCTTGGCAGCTCAACACCGTCGACAGCGCCGGAGATCCTGCCGCGGCTGACGCGCACCGTTACCTCACTGCCCGCGACCAGGCGAGCGCCGGGTGCGGGGTCTGTCATTATCACATAACCCGACCTTACGGCGGCGTTTGCCTCCTCTACCACCTTAACGATAAAGCCCATGCCGCGCAGCTCATTTTTTGCGGTGCGCCAGTCGCTGATGGTGTAATCCGGCATGATCAGCATGCGCGGGCCGAGGCTGAGCGTTACATTTACCGTGCAGGGTACTTTTTTGTGCGAGCCTGCGGTAGGATACTGCTCGATGGCACTGCCCGCCGCGGCATCATCCGAATATTGCTCGTCATAGACCAGTATCACATCCCCCTCGCGCAGGCCCTGCCGCTCAAGCTCGCCGCGAAGCATCTCGGCGCACAGCTCGCGGTCAAGACCCGAAAAATCGGGGATCTTAACGCCAAGCGTTTTGGTGGTCATGACGCCAACGACCTGATCGAATGCGTAGAAAAGCGATACAAGACCCACAATGAGCAGTGCAAACGCTACGCCCATGATTATGGGAGTCATGGATCTTGAGGGCTTGTTTTCTGCGCGATTGCGGCTTGAGCGCTTAAAGGCCTCGATACGCGCGGGGCTGTAAACACTGCGTGAGGGATCCTTTTTGATCCTGCGCAGCTCACGCAGCATATCCGCCGCCGTGCGATAACGCTTTTGCGGCTTTTTTTCCATGGCGTAAAGAATGAGCTGTTCAAGCCCGCGCGGCACATCCTTTGAGATCTTATGCGGCGGCTCGGGGCGGTCGTTCATATGCATGAGCACGACGGATATCGGGCTTTCATCATCAAACGGCAGCCTGCCCGTCAGCATCTCATACATCATAACGCCGAGGGAATAAAGGTCACTGCGCTCGTCTGCGGCGCAGTTTTGCGCCTGCTCCGGGCTGATATAGTAAACAGTGCCCACCGTTTTATCGGATCCCTCCGAGTCGTCCGCGCTTGCCGCGCCGTCTTTTTTGTTTTTGTCTTTGTCTTTATCTTTATCTTTATCTTTGTCTTTGTCTTTGTCTATATCTTTATTCTGCAAAACTGCATCCGCCGATGCCGCCGCGCCCTTGGGAAGCTTTGCTATGCCAAAGTCCATCACCTTGACAGCACCGTCCTTGAGCAGCATTATATTTTGCGGCTTTATATCGCGGTGGATGACTCCCCTTGAGTGCGCGTGCACGAGCGCCGAGAGTATCTGCTCGGTATACGCAATGATCTCACGCGGCGAAAGTGCGCCGCGCTTATCCATATACGCGCGAAGAGATACGCCCTCAACATACTCCATTACAAGATATTTATGCTCGGTATCCACCGAAACAGCATGGATATCCACAATGTTGGGGTGGGAGAGCATTGAAACGGCGCGCGATTCGTTTAAAAAGCGCTCGACCGCCTCACGCTCGCCGGCTATCTCGTCACGCAGCATCTTGATGGCAACGGTGCGATCCCCCTGCGTGTCATACGCGCGGAAGACTACCGACATACCGCCGGTGCCGAGTATCTTTTCAAGCCTGTATCTGCCGTCAAGCAGAGTTTGGGCGTATTTTTCAAATATATATTTTTCAAACGGTAAGGATGATCTTGTATTTTCCATTTTATCGTTCCGGTGCCGCGCGGCTCTCTGTGATCCTTCTTTTTTTCATATTCGGGGTCAGACCGGGGATACTTGCATGAGTGCGTGAATATTCCCCGCCATTAGTTATTATCCCTGTGTACCCACCCGAATTATGTATTATAATTGAAGCTTATGGCACCACCGCACAATTCTTTTCGTTCAATTGCGCCGTCAGAAAATTCGTCAGATGAAACAATTTTTCGCGCGCAGCTTATTCTACGCTAAGAAAAAACGTGAAATATGACGGATCCTATGCAAGCAAGCGGACGGAAAATGCTCCGGCCGTGAATTGCGCGGTGTTGCCTTAAAGCTCGGCTATCAGTACAGTTATGTTATCCGGTCCGCCGGCGGTGTTGGCAAGCTCCACAAGCCCGCGTGCCTTTTCGGCAAGCGTGCCGCCATCCCGCACGACCGTCATTATTATCTCGTCGCTCACGCACCCGCTGAGTCCATCGGTGCAAAGCAACAGCCAGCGGCCGCCCTCGCCTGCCCTGATATCCAGCGAGCGTATATCCGGGCGCACCGTGTCGTCAATGCCGACGGCGCGTGTTATCACATTGCGCACCGGGGAGACGCGCGCCTCCTCGGCGCTCATCTCGCCTATATCTACAAGATGCTGAACATAGGAGTGATCATGTGTGATCTGAGTGATAGAATCACGCCTGATATCATACATGCGACTGTCACCGATATTGAGGTAATATCCGCCGACACCGGGACAGATAAGAAGCGCTACGAGCGTTGTACCCATGCCCGCCAGCTCGCGGTCGCCATCGGCGGCAGAGCGCACGGCATTGTTTGCCAGCACCGCACCGCGCTCAAGCGCATGCTTCATGGCAGCGGCCGTTGGCGGCGGCGCATCCTCACCGCTCTCACCCGCGTGGGGCAGCGCATCCCTTACCGCGCCAACAAAAACATCTCGTGCAGTGGCGGCGGCAGTCGCGCCTCCCGCGTGACCGCCCATACCGTCGCACACGACGCAAAGTGTGGCGCGGCCGAGGGTGTATATTCCAAAGCAGTCCTGATTTTCGGCTCTGCGCGAGCCGATGTCGGTCAGTCCGTAGCAATTAAGTGACATTGGTAGCTCCTTTCACGCATGATGCGCCAATGCGCGGCGGCAGTATATGATCATACCGCCTTAAATTGACCTTGATCTTGCGAAAAGATTATTAGGATGGAAATAAATATGATCCGGGGGCGAGGAGACGGTCGGGGGAATGCTTGTGCGCGCGGTGGTCGTTTTACCTTTTAATTAAATAATGCTTGCATTTTATTTTAAAATAAATCTTTTGCACGCGCAGCGTGTATATCACTCGCTCTCCGCGCGGCGAAGCTGTCCGCAGGCGGCCTCGATATCCGGTCCCAAGCGGCGGCGAACGGTGGCGCGTACGGCATGCGCCTCAAGCTCCGCCGCAAAGCGGGCTATCTCGGCGCGGGTGGGCGGCCCGAGCCCGGTCTCCGGTACAGGATTTACCGGGATAAGGTTTACATGTATAGGCATGCCCTCCCCCTGCCGCCGCAGTGAGCGGTTGAGCAGGTCGGCAAGCTGCAAGGCATCTGCCTTTGTGGCATTTTTGCCCTTGATAAGGGTGTATTCAAAGGATATCCGCCGCCCGGTAATGCCGTAATAGTAGCGGCAGGCGGACATAAGCTCGGCTATGGGATAACGGCGATCCACCGGCATTATTTGGGCGCGCGTCTCATCCGTAGGCGCGTGCAGGGAGATCGACAGGGTGATGGGCAGTCGCTCCTCTGCCAGCCGCCTGATGCCGTCCGCCAGCCCGCAGGTGGAAAGAGATATATGCCTGTACCCTATATCCAGCCCGCGGCGGTCGTTGACCAGATGCAAAAATCTTATTACGTTTTGGTAATTATCCAGCGGCTCGCCAATGCCCATCATGACGATGTTATCCACCCGCTCGCCGCTGTCGGCGGTAACGGCTATGACCTGCCCCAGTATCTCGCCCGCGGTAAGGTCACGCACACGCCCGCCAATGGTGGAGGCGCAAAAGGCACAGCCCATGCGGCATCCCACCTGCGAGGATACGCAAACGGTGTTGCCGTGCTCGTAGCGCATAAGCACCGTTTCAACACACGCGCCGTCAGCCATCCTAAAAAGATATTTTGCAGTGCCGTCCACCGCCGAGATCCGGCGGCGCACGACCTCGGGCAGATGATATGGCGCGATCGCCGCAAGCCGCTCACCGAGTGCGCGAGGCACGCCGGGGATCGAGAGTGGGGACTTTGCACGCGCCAGACCCTTAAATATCTGCTCGGCGCGGTATTTCGGCTCACCAAGCGAGAGGATGAGCTCCTCAAGCTCGGAATATTCATAAGACAGCAGGTCGGGCGGTGGCGCGACCGCCGCCGCGGCTTTTTCTTTATCTTTCTCTATTAAATTTAAATCGGAAGGTTTCAATTGCTCTTTTTCTTTTTTATTCTCGTCCATCGTTGTCATTTTGCCTCCGCCGCGTTACGCCGCCGCATTGCGGCGATAAAAAATCCGTCGCCGCCGTGCGGCATATCGGTGGTGAGGGTCAGCATGCCGCTCCCTCCGCCCTCGATTCCGGGGAGGCTGATGGGTATCGGCTCAAAACAATCATGAGATGCCAAAAATGCACGCACGACCTCCTCGTTTTCCCTTGGCAGGATCGTGCAGGTGGAGTATACCAGCACGCCGCCCGGGCGCACGCCGCCGGAGGATGCCTCAAGTATCGCCGCGCCGAGGGCGGGCAGGTCGGCACACTCCTCTGGGTCGCGGTAGCGTATCTCGGGCTTGCGGCGTATCGTTCCGTACCCGGAACAGGGAACGTCACAAAGCACGCGGTCAAAATACCCGCGGTAATGCTCGGGGAGCGGAGCGGATGAATCCCGCTCTCGGGTGTGTATGATCGATACTCCCTGCGCCGCAGCCGCAGCGGTGATCAGGGGCAGGCGGGAGGCTTGCAGCTCGCACGCCAGTATCTCGCCGCAGTCCTCCATCATCATGGCGGCGGATATGCTCTTGCCGCCGGGTGCGGCGCAAGCATCAAGCACGCGATCGCCCGGGCGCGGGGAGAGGCAGACCACCGCAAGCTGTGCCGCCTCATCCTCAACGAATGCCGCCGGGGTCGCCCCCGCAAGGCAGGAGGGAAGCCCGCCGCGCACCTTGATCCCGTGCGGGGACAGTGCGGCAGGCTCGGCCAAAAGGCCCTCGGCGGTGATGTTTTTTATCAGCTCCTCGCGCGTGGTGCGCAAAGTGTTTGTGCGCAGTGTCAGCGGCGGCGGCTCAAGGCTTGCCGCAAGCATGGCCTCGGTACGCGCCTCGCCGTATGCCGCCAAAAGCTCGCGCACCAGTCCCTCACAGACCGAATATCTTATTGAAAGACAGCGGCAAAGCTCACCCTCACCCCGACCGCGCTCGGGCAGGGGGTAGGGACGCGTGCCATCCTCGGTGCGGCGCAGATACTCACGAAAGAGTGCATTGCAAAAGCCGCGCGAGCCGCCGCGAGCTAAGGATACAGTTTCGCTTACCGCGGCGTGGGGCGGTATGCGGTCGCAATATGCAAGCTGATAAAGCCCTATGCGCAGGATGCATTTTGTTTCGTCATCTATGCGGGAGAGCGGGCGGGAGGAGAGAGTGGATGCGATATAGTCAAGCGTTATCCGCCTCTCGGTGACCCCGCGTATCAGGCGGGAGGTCAGTGCGGCATCCGCCGCGCTCATTCCCGCCGCGCGGGCGCGATCGAGCGAGATATCGGACACGATGTCGCTAAAAGCACCGCCGTCTATTCGCCGCAGGGCGCGAAGCGCCACCCGCCGCGCGTTGGGCCGCGTGGAGTTATTCGGTTTTTTTGCATTTTTGCCGCCCGACGGCGATCTTTTTGTGTCCATTGTGATCTTCCTTGAGTTTTGATGGCAGTCAGCGCGTGCTGTGCCGACAATGAATGCCGCGATTTTTATGGCTACAGCTATACATCGTAGGGCGAGGGACAGCTCCCGCCGCGACATATGATGTCGATTATGTTTACGGCTGCAGGCGAGAGCTGCAACTCTTGCCAAGGCTCCCATGTGTCGCGGGAGCAGGCGCACCGCGCCTGAGGGATCGTAAGCTCTTGCTTTCTACACGTCTGTAAAATAAAGCTTGAACTCTCGCCAAGCCTTCTCATGTGTGAGAAGGTGTCACGCGAAGCGTGACGGATGAGGAGGTAAAATTAGATTTTTGCGGAGCAAAAATTTCATGTGTCGTTTGAGCAATCCCTCCGCCCTCGCATAGGATGCTCGGGCACCTCCCTTTA
>CAZFVR010000006.1:0-74545 GCA_964522215.1 uncultured Ruminococcus sp.
TATATATATATATATATTGTGAACAAATTGCAAATTTGGGGAATGAGTTGCCGATCTGTTACGTCATTTTTGTTTGGTACACGGCATTAAGATCGAGCAAATTTGCGAATATTTTTTGATTTATTGCAAAAACCTCTTGCATTCGAGTTCGCCTTGTGTTATAATTTATAAACGAGGAGGGCTGATGCCAATCTTAATTGGCAAAAATGTCCATACTCATTACGCACAAACCATATAGTAAGGAGAGTATCGACGTGGCACGCAGATACGACAGCGCGGATTCCAAGAGAAGGATAATATCCGCATGTGTACGCCTTTTTATTGAAAACGGCTACACAGACACAAGAATGACAGACATATTGAGAACGGCGGATGTTTCGTCCGGAACATTCCAAAACATCTTCCACACCAAGGATGGTGTACTTGGCGAGTTTATTGAGTTTAACTTTGCCGCCCAGTTCAACTCCGCAAAAAAGATCGTTGCAGCAAACGGCGGTAACGCTGAAAGCCCTGCCATTTATTACGCAACAGAAACAGCACTGCAGCTCGCTCTTACCGAGATCAACGAGAACCTGCGCGAGGTATATGTTGAGGCATATACGCAGCAGGAGACCGCGGAGCTTATCTACCGCAAGACCTCCTATGAGCTTTATCGTCTGTTTGGCAATTACCTGCCGGGCTTATCATCAAGCGAATTTTATGAGAGGGAGATCGGTACATCGGCACTTATGCGCGGATATATGTCCCGCCCCTGCGATGTGTACTTTACATTAAATAAAAAGATACAGGTGTTTGTCGATATCGCACTTTCGGCATACAACGTGCCCGCCGAGGCCAAGGCAGAGGCACTCGCCTTTGTCGGCAGTCTTGATATGGCAAAGGTCGCTCATGATTTTATGCAGGAGCTCTTCCACCTTATGTCCATAAGATACGAATTCACTCTTTCCGAAAATCTGAAAAAGCTCTGATCCCGCACCCTCGGGGTCGATAAATCATCGCGCCCACCGAACAAAAAACGGTGGGCGCATTTTCCAGTATCTCAGCTCCAGAAAAAATCAAACAACAGGGATCAAGTAACTGACATGTCGGTAACCATCATCGATGTAGCAAAGCTTGCGGGAGTCTCCAAAACGACCGTCTCCGCCGTGCTTTGCGGAAAAAAAGGAATAAAGCCGGAAACGCGCGACCGCGTTATGGAGGCAATAGAGGAGCTGCACTACGTTCCCAATTTTAACGCGCGTAATTTTGTGCGGCGCAGGACCAACATTCTGGGCGCCTTGGTGCTTGCAAAAAACCCGGAACGCCCGAACTATCGCTTTGAGCGAGAGACAGGCCTTTTTTCACAGACCATTATAAGCGGCATCACCGCCCGCCTTACCAACACGGGCTACGGCCTTATAACCGAAATGTACGACCCGCGCTCGCACGAGCTGCCGAAAATGGTGCGGGACAGCCGCGTGGACGGCATGTTTTTGATAGGCTCGGTGGGTGCGGATGTCGATATACAGTCAATGCTCGGCGGGCGGGATATTCCGGTGGTGGTTATCGGCACACAGGTGAGCGATTACGATTCCTTTAGCGTTGATATTGAGGATGCTTTTTACACAGCGGTCAAGCATATGATAGATCGCGGGCATAAAAATATTGGGCTTATCAACTGCTCGATGCACTTTCCGTCCTATATCGACCGTATAAACGGCTACCGCCGCGCGCTTGGCGAGGCGGGGATAGCGACGGGGGATGAGTTGATCGTTTACACACGCCGCAACACCGGTGCGGCAGGTATGGCAGCCGCCGAGGAGCTGCTGTCCCGCACCGCGGGCAAAATGCCGGATGCACTGGTGTGCGCCAACATCTCCGCAACCATGGGAGCAATGCGCTGTCTTTACAGCCGCGCGTTGCGCGTGCCGGATGATATCTCGGTCATAGGGCATGACGACTCGGTAATATACGGCTACTCCGCCCCGGGTATTACCGCCACGAATATCCGCAAGGAGGAGATGGGGGGGATGAGTGCCGAGGTGATGCTGCGCCGCATCGAAGGCGACACCTCCGACCGCCCGCTCTCCGTGCTTGTAAAGCCGCACTTGGTCGAACGCGAATCGGTACGAGACCTTGGCGGTATAATATAAGAGGCAACGCCCCAACGGTCATATTGCACAAAAATAAAACTGATTTTTGTACGATATGACCGTTGACTTTTTCAATCAAAATGATATAATTTAATTAAGAAACCACGGCGATTGTTGTGCGGCAGATGCGGAACGTTCCGTTTTGCCCGCAAGGACCGCCTCGTCCTCTTTTTTTAGAGCATTTGCGGAACGTTCCGAAAGTTCCGCCGGAGAAAAAAACGCAGGGTGGTGAGCAAATTTCCATCCCCTGCCCCCCGAAGCGGTGCGAAAAAACAAGAGCGCGAGTTTACGGTGACCGCAAAAGCCCCCGCAAAGCTGTAGAATATTGCGCACCATTGCACAAATACCCGCCGCGACCAAACGGCGGCGCCGCGGCAGACACCCGATATTTCCAAGGAGGAAAACATTGAAGCTTAAATATTACGGTACGGGAGGCGGCGGCGGTATTCCCGAGATCTTTTGCAGCTGCCGCATCTGCAACCATGCCCGCGAAGTTGGCGGCCGCGAGATACGCACGCGCTCACAGGCAGTCATTGACGACAGGATCTCACTTGACTTTCCGGTAGATGC
Organism: uncultured Ruminococcus sp.; assembly: GCA_964522215.1. GTDB lineage: Bacteria > Bacillota > Clostridia > Oscillospirales > CAG-272 > CAG-390. Next base: position 2,703 of record CAZFVR010000006.1, read on the forward strand.
GTTTGCGCACTCGGCATACTGCGGGCTTGACATGCGCCGTGTACGCGATATAGTTGTAACGCACGCACATTTTGACCACTTTATGCCGCAGGAGCTGTTCAGCCGCGCCGAGGGCTTTCCCTCCCCGCTCCGCGTTTATGCCACCGAGGCCTCCGCCGCCAAAATGAACGATACGATAGCGGCGCGAGAGGCGGCATTTGCATCCGGCAGGAAGGTGCGTACATCGGATTTTTGCCTTGAATATCACAAGGTGACCCCCGACGAGCCCTTTATGATAGACGAGTATCGCTTTACCCCGCTCAAATCGCATCACGCGCAGGGTGTGCAATCGGTAATGTATGTTATCGATAACACCGCCGAGGATCGCCACCTGCTTTGGGCGCATGATACAGGTCCGTTTTATACGAGCGCGTGGGACTGGCTGCGCGATTACCCATATGTGTTTGATCTTGTATCCCTTGACTGCACACTTGGACGCGGCGAGCTGATAACCGCGGCGCACATGGACATCCTTGGCTGCAACGATACACGTCAACGCCTTGCCGACATGGGCAGGATCGACGGTCACACCAAGGTATACATCAGCCACATAGGCCACCTTTTGCACCAAACGCATGATGAACTGGCCGCCGAGGCCGCGACCTTTGGCATGATCCCCGCATATGACGGCTTGACCGTGGAAATATAATATACAGGATCACAGCCACCCAAAACAAAAATACAGCGGCCATGCCGTTGATATAAAAAACAAAAAATAAAAGAACAAGGAGAAACACAATGAAAAGAAGTATCACCTCCATCATCACCCTCGCTCTTGCTATCCTTTTGGTAGCAGCCCTCCCGCTGACCACCGCGGCCGCCGACTTTGAGAAGTCCTTTGACTTTCTTGATGCCACGACCTATGAGAGCTCCCTCGTTTACACAAACGGCATGAAAACCGCCGGCAACTCCACGACCATGGGCTACAAGGGCTGGCTGGGCTCCGCCAAAGCAGAGGGCGCGACCTCCGTTTTCGCTTTTGAAGCTGCCGAGGGCAAGACCTTTGAATCCCTCGTGCTCAACTACCGTGGCTACTCGATAGCCAACGGCGCGCCCGACGGCGTACACATCTACATCTCCACCGTAGGCGAGGCTGACTATGCTGCCGGCTACACCGATGCAAACTGGACTCTCGTTGCCGAGATCGTTAACGATGCCACCGCCGGCAACGGCACAAACGTTGCCGACCCCACTAACCGCGACCCCGAACTCCTTCGCACAGTTGATGTCTCCGCCGCTACTCTCGGCTGCAACAAGGTATTTATGCGTGTTGATTTTTACCGTTCCGCTAACATTGACGGTGTTCCCGCAACATATTTTGCTCCCGCAGGTGCTACCGGCACATACATGAGCGACGCTCCCGTTGCCACCGAGCCTGTAACCGAATCCGTCACCGAGCCCGTCACCGAGCCTGTTACCGAGCCTGTTGCAACTGAGCCTGTGACCGAGCCTGCTGATACAGCTCCCGCCACCGAGCCTGACTCCCCCTCCACCGGCGACAACGCCGCCATCATTGCCATGGTTGCAGGCATCGCTCTTGTTTGCACCGCTGCATGCTTTGTAACAAAGCGCCGCGTGCAGGACTGATCCCCGGACAGGATCATAGCTTTCTAAAATCTATACCCCCTATATTATATTTAAAATGAAGAAAATTTTAGCATTACTCATCGCCCTGACCGCACTCCTCTCGCTCGTTGCATGCTCAAACACCGGTAATTCGGACAGCACCACGGCGGGCAACGGCCCCTCCGGCAATTCATCAACACCTGTTGCCGAGACCACCACCGACCCCAAATATCAGTTTGAATTTCCCGAGACCAGCACAGAGTACGCCGGCAAGTTTGTAATACTCAACGGCTTTTCTGAGGCAACGACTCTCTTTACCACCTGCTCGATGCTTGGCAGCGGTGATTCCTCCGCCGACCAGCTTGATGCCGCCATCTACCGCCGCAACATTATGCTGAGCGACAGATACGGCGTTGAGGTAAGTGAGATCCCCTGTGCCACGAGCAAGCAGTACTCAAATTTTGAAAAAGAGGTCACCAGCGGAGATGCGTCATTTGACATGGCGATGATAAACAACTCCAACGTCCCCAAGCTTGCTACAGCCGGATATCTTTACGATCTGGCAACCATCGACAACATCTCGCTTGAAAAAGCATGGTACGATCAGAGCGCAAATGAACAGCTGCGCTACGGCAAGCACCTTTACTACACCTACAGCGATATGGATACCACCCAGTTTGACGCTGTAAGATGCATGTATTTTAACCAGAGCATAATGGATAGATTTGGCCTTAGTACCAACGAGCTGTACCAAACTGCCATAAACGGCGATTGGACACTTGATAAGATGTACGAATACGCCAAGGATATCTACACCGATGACGGTAACGGTATAGTGGACGAGGGCGACACGTTCCCCTTTGTGGGCGTTCCCTCGACCTCCCTCTCCGCTCTGCTCAGCGGCGCAGATGCATCTTATATCAAGATGGATCCCAAGACCTCCACACCGTATGCTTACTTTACCACCGAGAGCTTTATCGATGCGTACAACAAGATCCTTGACGTTATGTTTAAGGATAACTTCTTCTACACCGGCTGCTCCAAGAACACACAGGCAACAGATATGTTTGTAAGCGGACATTCTCTCTTCCTGCTTACCACCATCGTCAGCTCCAACACCATGCGCCAGAGCATGAGCGCAGACTTTGGCTTCCTGCCCCTGCCCAAGTACAGCACCGACCAGGATAAGTACATCTGTAACGCTCCCAACCCCTACGCAATATGCGTCCCCTACAATTCACAGGATCCCGAGCGCACCGGCTTTGTGATCGAGGCTATGTCCTATCTTTCCACCGATACGGTACGTACCGCGTACTTTGAGGTAAGACTTTACGGCCGTACCAGCCGCGATGCTCTCTCTTGGCAGACGCTTGACCTTATCTATTCAAACATCGCCTACAGCGTTCCGGTACAGTCCTCGGTTGCCTACTCCGGCACCATCAACAAGATGATGGCCGACAACGATCGCTCGATAGCGGCGTATGTAAAGTCTGTTAAGGCAACTGTTGAAAACGATATCGCAAACTTCATTGACGAGGTATCAAAATGATCCGATATAGGATAGTCGCCTTGTTCACCGCGGCGCTTATGGCACTCACCTGCCTTAGCGCCTGCACCGGGGGTAATTCCCCGGTCGGCGGGGACAGCTCCGGCTCGCTTGGGGATGCCACGGTATCTCCCGAGTCAACGCAAACACCGCCGGCAACACCGCCCGCGACATCTGCCGCGGAAGCTACAGCCCTGCCCGCCATCACGCTGACACCCGTCAGCGCCGATGATATTCCCGCATTTTCCGGCGGCACAAAAAAGCAGGACTATGACTGCGGCGACGGCGTTTACATGCGTCACGTAAGCATGGTGCTTGCCACAGAGTTTAATGCATACATCGAAAAGCTTCCCACACTCGGCTTTACCGAGACCTCTCACCGTGAGGTGAGCGGTAACAGCTTTTACAGCTTTGCGCGGGACGGTATTTCACTGGCGGCTTCCTATTTTAAGGCGGATAAGATCGCCACTCTCACCGTCCTCCCCTATGACCCCTATTCGGCGTATGCCGACATATATAAAAAGGATGGCAGTGCCGACGGCACGGAGGGGGATGTTGAACCGCTCCTGACCATGCTGGAGATATCCGAGGATAAAGTCAACGGCATGTGTTATATGATCCGCACCACCACCGGCAGTTTTATTATAATCGACGGCGGCTGGATGGGCGTAGGCGACGGCAAAAAGATAATGAAGATCCTGCGCGAGCAGAATACGCGCGACGGTCTGCCCGAGGTGGCGGCGTGGATACTCACCCACCCGCACTCAGACCACATCGGCGGCATGGCCGATGTTGCCGCGGCTTATTATGATGAGATAATACTGCGGCGAGTCATCTACAACTTTACCAACGACGAGATGCTTGCAAAGTCTGATGTTGCCGGCGGCTCGTCCGCACTGAAGGTAATAGAAAGCACCCTGCAAAACCCCAAAAAGTGGGGCTCGGCGCAACTCATCAAGCCGCACACCGGTGATGTTTTGAACATCGACGGAGTTACGATAGAGATACTGCAAACGCAGGAGGATGTTTTTCCGGATACCGATGCTCTGCTTTACAACAACTCGGCATCTATGGCATTTAAGGTGACGACGGGCGGACATAGCGCGCTGTTTACCGGAGACCTCAGCTCTACGTATATGAAGCAGATCTCCACGCGTTGGGCGGATGAGCTTAAGTGTGACATACTTCAGCCGACACACCACGGTCGTACACACGGAAGAGTGGATGTTTATCGTATCGTCTCCCCCACCGTTGTCATGTGGCCGACTTCAAGTCAAAGCTATGAGGAATATAAGTCAAAGGATTATAACCAATACCTTATAAATACCTTCCCGCGGCATTACATCAGCGCCAACGGAACGGTAACGCTCTCAATGCGCACACTCGAAGAGGTAAAATAAAAAACGCACGCCGCCCCACCGCCCAAGCAAACTTTGGCGGTGGGGCGCATTTTCATCCCTCGGCACTCGGCGCATCACTTACCGCCGCGGCGGCGGTATTCGGGCGTGTGCCGCTATCACGCTCCCCGCCAAGACCAAAGGACACGGCTATGGCGGCATTCACCCGAGCCATTACACCATCGTCTAAATGGCCGAGCCTTTCCTTTAATCTGCGCTTATCAAGTGTACGTATCTGTTCAAGCAAAATCACCGAATCTCGCGCCAGTCCCGCGCGCTCGGCATATATGTCGATATGTGTTGGCAATCTTGTTTTGCCCATACGCGAGGTTATTGCCGCCGCTATAACGGTTGGACTGTACCTGTTGCCCACATCGTTTTGAATTATCAGCACCGGGCGCAGGCCTCCCTGCTCCGAGCCGACCACCGGAGACAGATCGGCATAAAAAACATCCCCGCGCCGAACGCCGCCGTGAGCGCCGCCCGCGCTCTCATGATTTGATGCATTTGGTGTGCGCCCCGCACCCGTATATTCGTTTAGATCCATCATACCACCATTTTTGATATCCGAGTTTGCGACAAGCCGCCGAGCCGCCCGCCGCTACCCTTATTTTTACCCGCCGTGCGGCGTATTAATCACGCACCGCGATCTTTTTGGAGGCATCTTTTGGCACTCAGCGCCGCCCCGCGCCACACCACGCTGCCGGCCCACCTGTCGCCATCGACACTCCATATTGCCGCCGGCTCACCTGTCGACGCAGGCCTCCCGCGTTGCCCCGGCTTTCCCCATATCATTTTATGTTGTTACACTGCGCAACGACATTTTTTGTCGATATATCATTTTTGATATCTCGGTTATTCAGAAAAGGGTATTTACAAGCGGGAATTTGTATGTTATAATATTAACAAATCGTGCATTCAGTATGCCTCCGCGCAAAAAATAGGACAGCCGTCCTAAATACAGCTTTTTTGCGCCGCCTGCCGCACATAGGCAGGTCACATGAAAGGTATTAATCGAACATGGAGATCAAGGAGAGACAGATCATCGACGGCACCGAGGCCCTTGGCGAGGCTATGGCCCGCGCAAGAGCCGCCGAAAAGAAATTCTCGACCTACAGCCAAGAGGATGTTGACCGCATCTTTAAGGCCGCCGCCATTGCAGCAAACATGGCGCGTCTGCCCCTTGCCAAGATGGCAGTTGAAGAGACCGGCATGGGCGTTGTTGAAGACAAAGTGATAAAAAACAACTACGCCGCCGAGTATATCTACAATGCCTACCGCAACACCAAGACCTGTGGCGTGATAGAAGAAGATCCTGCCTTTGGCATCAAAAAGATAGCCGAGCCGATAGGTCTTATTGCCGCAGTAATTCCCACGACCAACCCCACCTCCACAGCAATCTTTAAGTGTCTGATAGCACTTAAGACCCGCAATGCCATCATCATCTCACCCCACCCCCGCGCAAAGAAGTCTACAGCTGCCGCCGCAAAGATAGTGCTTGATGCCGCAGTTGCAGCAGGAGCGCCGGAGGACATCATCAACTGGATAGACGTCCCCTCCCTTGAGATGACGAACATGCTCATGCATGAGTCTGATATAATCCTTGCCACAGGCGGACCCGGCATGGTGCGCGCCGCGTATTCCTCCGGCAAGCCCGCACTCGGAGTCGGCGCCGGCAACACCCCCGCGATAATCGACGACACGGCGGACATCGTGCTGGCCGTAAGCTCGATAATCCACTCCAAGACATTTGATAACGGTATGATATGCGCCTCCGAGCAGTCTGTCATCGTGCTCGATGCCGTATATGATGCGGTAAGAAGCGAATTTGCCGCACGCGGCTGCTACTTCCTTACTCCCTTTGAGACAGAAAAGGTCAGAAAGACTATTCTCATCAACGGCGCACTCAACGCAAAGATAGTCGGCCAAAAGGCCGCGACCATCGCCGCCCTTGCCGGCGTTAAGGTCCCCGAGGGTACAAAGATCCTTATCGGTGAGGTTGAATCGGTAGACCTTTCGGAGGAGTTTGCCCACGAAAAGCTTTCCCCCGTGCTTGCAATGTACCGTGCAAAGGATATTGAGGATGCATTTGCAAAGGCCGAGCAGCTGGTAGCTGACGGCGGCTTTGGTCACACCTCCTCGATATATCTTGATGCCGTAAGTCAACAGGACAAGCTTGCGGAATTTGCCGCACGCATGAAGACCTGCCGCATACTCGTTAATACTCCCTCCTCACAGGGCGGTATCGGTGATATCTATAACTTCATGCTTCGTCCCTCCCTTACCCTCGGCTGCGGCTCATGGGGCGGCAACTCGGTCTCCGAGAACGTGGGAGTGAAGCACCTCCTCAATATAAAAACTGTTGCAGAAAGAAGGGAAAACATGCTTTGGTTCCGCGCACCCGAAAAGGTATACATCAAAAAAGGCTGCCTGCCTGTGGCTCTTGACGAGATCGGCGGACCTATGGGCAAAAAGCGTGCCTTTGTCGTTACCGACTCCTTCCTTTACCACAACGGCTATGCAAAGCCGATAACAGACAAGCTGGAGGCCATGGGTATGGCACATGCCGAGTTCTTTAACGTTGCTCCCGACCCCACACTTGCCTGCGCCAAGGAGGGGGCGGCACAGATGCGCGCCTTTGAGCCTGATGTTATTATTGCCCTCGGCGGCGGCTCTGCAATGGATGCCGCAAAGATCATGTGGGTGATGTACGAACACCCCGAGGTAGACTTTGCGGATATGGCAATGCGCTTTATGGATATCCGCAAGCGAGTTTACACCTTCCCCAAGATGGGTGAGCGCGCCTACTTTGTGGCAATCCCCACCTCTGCGGGCACAGGCTCGGAGGTAACGCCCTTTGCCGTTATCACCGATCAGGATACCGGAGTTAAATACCCGCTGGCCGATTATGAGCTGCTGCCCAACATGGCAATAGTTGATACCGACTTCCATATGTCCGCCCCGCGCGGACTGACCGCCGCCTCCGGCATCGATGCTGTATCCCACGCGCTTGAGGCATATGCCTCGGTAATGGCGACAGACTACACCGACGGTCTTGCCCTGCAAGCACTCAAAACGATATTTGAATACCTCCCCCGCGCCTATGACAACGGCCAAACCGATGTTTTGGCGCGCGAGAAGATGGCCAACGCCGCTACCATGGCAGGTATGGCCTTTGCAAACGCCTTCCTCGGTGTTTGCCACTCGATGGCACACAAGCTCGGCGCGTTCCACCATCTGCCCCACGGCGTGGCTAACGCCCTGATGCTTGAGGAGGTGCTGCGCTTTAACGCCTGCGAAGCACCCGCAAAGATGGGTACCTTCCCGCAGTATGACCACCCGCACACTCTGGCCCGCTACGCGGAGATCGCCACAGCCCTCGGCCTTGGCGGCGAGACCAACGAAGAAAAGCTTGAAGCCCTCATATCTGCCGTGAATGCCCTCAAGGAGCGCGTTGGCATTAAAAAGACCATACGCGACTACGGTATTGACGAGCAAGACTTCCTCAGTCGCCTTGACGAGATGACCGAGCAGGCATTTGACGACCAGTGCACCGGTGCAAACCCGCGCTACCCGCTCCTCAGTGAGATCCGCCAGATGTACCTTAACGCCTACTACGGCGAAAGTCACTTTACCGAAGCACCAATGCCCCTCGGCGATATCGATACGATAGTATCAGGGGATGCCGATGCGGCCAAAACTGCCTTCCGCCTTGGCGGCGGCAAGGTCGGCCTTTAATATGCAATTATGTTAAACATGGTAAACAAGGAGGATCATCATGAAGCTTGACAGAATAATAGCGGTCAGAAATAACAAGACCATATATCGTGACGGCGATCTTTGCATGAAGGTGTTTGACGAGAGCTACTCAAAGGCCGACGTTTTAAACGAAGCGCTCAACCAAGCACGTGTGGAGAGCACCGGGCTGAATATTCCCGCCGTGCGAGAGGTGACGGTGATAGGCGGCAAGTGGGCCATAGTCTCTGATCTTATAAAAGGCAAGACCCTTGCCGCGCTAATGGAGGAGCATCCCGAAAAGCGTGAGGAATACCTTACCCTTTTTGTTGACCTTCAGCTCCACATGCATGAGAAGACCTGCCCCGACCTGCCCAAATTGCGGGACAAGATGAACCGCAAGATAAGCATGACCGATTTTGATGCCACCACAAGATACGATCTGCACACAAGGCTTGACGGCATGCCCCGCCACGCAAAGCTCTGTCATGGCGATTTTAACCCCTCAAACGTTATAATTGCCGAGGATGGACGTGCATTTATCATTGACTGGTCACACGCCACGCAGGGCAATGCCTCCGCCGATGCGGCGCGCACCTACCTGCTGTTTTGGCTCCGCGGCGACATTGAGGGTGCCGACCGCTACCTTGAGCTGTTTTGCGAGATGAGCGGAACAGAAAAGAAATACATCCAAAAATGGATGCCGATCGTTGCAGCCTCACAGACGGTAAAGGGCAACGAAAAGGAGCGCGAGTTCTTAAACTCTTGGGTCAACGTTGTTGACTATCAGTAAGCCGGATCGAGGCGGAATATCGATCGACCGATCGGTCATAAAGCAATAGATCTGATAAGCGATAAACCAACGACAAACTAAAAATAAACTTTCGGATGCCGACGCATGTCGGCATCCGTCAACCGAAAGAAAGGTCAAGGATCAAAAACAATGAAAATCACAGTATGTATCGGCTCATCATGTCACATCAAGGGCTCTCGCCAGGTAGTTGAGGGACTGCAGTACCTCATCAAGCAGAACGGCGTTGGCGACAAGATCGAGCTTGCGGGTACTTTTTGCATGGGCAAATGCCAGCAGGGCGTTTGCGTGACCGTGGATGATGAGTTTTACTCCGTCAGCCCGGAGACAGTGGGCGAATTCTTTGAGGAGACCGTCCTCAAAAAGCTCGGCTGATAGCGCAAGTACTGCAGCAAGAGCTACAATCTGATAATCCAACAAATCGATCAACCGATAAATAGGTATAATAAAATGGTAATAGTTCAAATATGCGTAGGCAGCTCCTGCTATCTCAAGGGCTCCTCCGACATAGTGCGCATGATGCAGGAGAGCATGGCCGCCGAGCATCTTGAAGACGATATAGCCCTTACCGGCAGCTTTTGCACCGGTCAGTGCAACCGCGTGGGAGTAACGATAACAGTCAACGACGAAATAGTAACAGGTGTGACCCGCGAAAACTTTAGAGACTTTTGGAACGATAAGATCCTCCGCGCCGTGCGCGCAGACAGGGGGGGCATCTGATGTCGGTATGTCTCACTCTTAAAAAATCCAACTGCAAAAATTGCTATAAGTGCATACGCCACTGCCCGGTAAAATCGATAAGATTTTCCGGCAACCAAGCGCACATAATTCCCGAGGAGTGCATCCTTTGCGGCCAGTGCTTTGTTGTATGTCCGCAAAACGCCAAGGAGATAGTAAGCGACCTTGAAAAGGTCAAGGTGCTGATACAATCCGGTACACCGGTGTATGTAAGCCTTGCCCCCTCCTTTGTTGCAAATTACGACGGCATAGGCATTGGCGCCATGCGCGATGCGCTTCGCGCCCTCGGATTTGCAGATGCGGAGGAGACCGCCGTTGGCGCCACCATAGTCAAGGCGGAATACGAGCGCATGCTTGCCGAAAGAACGCGGGATATAGTTATATCCTCCTGCTGTCACTCGGTAAATCTTTTGATACAAAAGTACTTCCCCGCCGAGCTGCCCTATCTTGCCGATGTGGTATCCCCGATGGTCGCGCACTGTGCCGAGCTCAAGCGCCGCCACCCCGGCTGCAAAACAGTATTTATCGGTCCTTGCGTTTCCAAAAAGGACGAAGCCGAAAAGAGCGGCAGCGTAGTTGATGCTGTGCTGACCTTTGAGGAGCTTACCGGCTGGATGAACAAGGCCGCTGTAGTGCCGGAGCAAAAGATGGATTCAAACGACCACTCCCGCGCCCGCTTCTTCCCCACTACCGGCGGAATACTTAAAACGATGAAACGCAACAACACCGGATATACATATCTTGCTGTCGACGGTGTTGAAAACTGCATTGCCGCCCTGCGCGACATTGAAAGCGGAAAGATACACCGTTGCTTTATTGAGATGTCCGCCTGCGCCGGCAGCTGTATTGACGGGCCGGTAATGGAAAAATACCACCGCACGCCCGTAAAGGGCTATATGGCCGTGGCAAACTACGCGGGTCGCCAGCAGTTCCCCGTCGATCAGCCGGATGCTGCCGAGCTGCGCCACTCATTTTTACCGCTGACAGATATGTCGCCGATGCCGAGCGAATCCCAGATAAACGAGATCCTGCGCAAGATGGGCAAAACACGACCGGAGGACGAGCTAAACTGCGGCTCCTGCGGCTATGACACCTGCCGCGCCAAGGCAATAGCTATATACCAAGGCAAGGCGGATATATCCATGTGCCTGCCCTATCTTAAGGATAAGGCCGAGAGCTTTTCGGACAGCATAGTCAGTAATACGCCCAACGGTCTTATGGTGCTTAACGACAGCCTTGAAGTACAGCAGATAAACGAGGCAGCGCGACGGATAATGAACATCCGCTCCGCCTCCGATGTGCTGGGCGACCAGGTGGTGCGTATACTCGACCCCGAGATCTTCATGCGCGTGCTCACCTCGCACCGCGCCGTTCGTAACGAGCGCACATATCTTGCAGAGTACAAAAAGTATGTTGAGCAGACCGTTGTTTACGACAACGCCAACAACCTTTTGATATGCATCATGCGCGATGTGACGGATGAGGAAAAAGAGAGAAAGAAAAAAGAGAGCATCAGCCAAAGCACCATAGAGATAGCGGACCGCGTGGTGGATAAGCAGATGCGTATAGTTCAGGAAATAGCCTCTCTGCTCGGTGAGACCGCCGCCGAGACCAAGATAGCGCTGACAAAGCTTAAGGAGTCGATATCCGATGAATGATCTTTGCGCTGATATCGGCTACAAAAGCATAAACCATTTCGGCGAACAGCTGTGCGGCGACCATGTTGACATAGTTGAGGAGGGGGAACGTTCCTCCGTTATCGTGCTGGCCGACGGTCTCGGAAGCGGCGTTAAGGCAAGCATACTCTCCACCCTCACCTCCAAGATAATCTCCACCATGATGTCAGAGGGCATGTCAATAGAGGATTGCGTATCCACCATTGCCGCCACACTGCCGATATGCTCGGTGCGCGGCGTGGCGTATTCCACCTTTACGATAATACACCTCAAAAACAGCACCGATGCCGAGATAATTCAATTTGATAACCCGCCCGTGATACTGCTGCGCGGCGGCAAGAACTGCAACTACCCCACCACCGAGATGCAGATAGAGGGCAAGCGGATACTCCGCTCCTCCGTCCGTCTTTGCGAGGGTGACACCTTTGTTGCCATGAGCGACGGCTGTCCCCACGCGGGTATGGGACTATCCTACAACTTTGGTTGGAAGCGCGAGGAGATAATCGCGTTTCTTGAAACGATAGTTGATGTTGGATACACCGCCAAAACGCTCTCGACCATTCTTGTTGACGAGTGCGACAGGCTTTACGGCGGCAAGCCGGGCGATGATGCCACGGCGGCCGTTATAAAGATACGTCGCCGCGAGCCGATGAACATGCTCTTCGGCCCGCCATCCAACCGTGACGATGCCGACCGCATGATGTCTCTCTTCTTCTCCAAGGAGGGCAAGCACATCGTTTGCGGAGGAACGACCTCCTCGATAGCCGCCAAATACCTTGGCAAGCCACTGCGCCCAAGCCTTGATTTTGCGGCATCAGACGTTCCGCCCACAGCCGAGCTTGAAGGCGTGGATCTGGTGACCGAGGGCGTTATCACCGTCAACAAGGTGCTCCATTACGCCAGGGATTATCTGGCCGGCAACACCGAATATGAAAAATGGAGCCTTGGGCGCGATGGCGCATCGCAGATCAGCCGCCTTTTGTTTGAGGAGGCTACCGACATTAATTTTTTTGTTGGACGGGCTGTAAACCCCGCCCACCAAAACCCCGATCTGCCGATCAACTTTAACATAAAAATGAACCTTGTTGAAGAGCTTTCCGCATGCTTGCGGCAGATGGGAAAACGCATAAAGGTAATTTATTTTTAAGGACGAAAAAGACGCAAAATGAGAAAATTCGATACTAAAGTTCAGCATCTCAAATACAAAGTGCTCCGCGAGGTCGCTCGCGAGGCATGGAACGATACCCTGCTTGAATCGGTGCTTGATATTCCTACCAAGATAGTACCCGGCAACACACCCACAATGCGCTGCTGCGTGTACAAGGAGCGTGCAATACTCGGCGAGCGCGTAAAGCTTGCCATGGGCGGCGATAAGGATAACCCCAACATCATAGAGGTCATAAAGATCGCCTGCGATGAATGCCCCCTTGGCGGCTACGAGGTCACCAACGCCTGCCGCGGCTGTCTTGCACACCGTTGCGAGGACGTTTGCAAACGTCAGGCCATATCCTTTGACCATCAGCACGTAGCGCATATAGATAAATCTCTTTGCGTCGGCTGCGGCGCATGCGCCAAGGTCTGCCCCTACTCTGCTATCATCAGCCGCAAGCGCCCCTGCGAGAACGCCTGCAAGATCAAAGCGATATCGATGGGCGAGGATAAGGCCGCCGAGATAGATAACGGCAAGTGCATCTCCTGCGGCGCCTGCGTATATCAGTGCCCCTTTGGCGCTATCGTTGATAAGTCCTTTATCCTCAACGTTATCGATCTTATCAAAAAGAGCGACAATAACCAAAAATACAAGGTCTACGCCGTGGTCGCGCCCTCTATCTCCAGCCAGTTTACCTATGCAAAGCTTGGTCAGGTGATAAGCGGCATCAAGGCTCTCGGCTTCCACACGGTCATTGAGGCGGCTCTCGGTGCGGATATGGTGGCGGAGTCAGAATCCCGCGAGCTTGTTGAAAAGGGCTTTTTGACCAGCTCTTGCTGCCCTGCCTTTGTAAACTATATCGAAAAGAGCTTCCCGGATCTTCTTCCCTTCGTTTCGCACAATCCCTCCCCCATGACTGCCATCTCCAAGTACATAAAGGAGCATGAGGCGGGCGCCAAGATAGTATTTATCGGCCCGTGCACCGCCAAAAAGGGAGAGGTGCAGCGCGAGGAGGTACGCCCCTACGTTGACGCGGCAATGACATTTGAGGAGCTTCAGGCCCTCTTTGACAGTCGCGACCTTGACATTACAACAATGGATGAGGATGTGCTTGACAATGCATCCTACTTTGGACGTATCTTTGCCCGCAGCGGCGGACTTTCCGACGCCGTCTCCGAGGCACTCAAGGAACAGGGACTTGAGGACTTCCTGCTCAAGCCCTGCGCCTGTGACGGCATTGAAGAATGCAAGATCGCTCTGCTTAAAAAGCGCAAAAACCTTTTGGATGCCAACTTTATTGAGGGTATGGCATGCGTGGGCGGCTGCATAGGCGGCGCGGGTTGCCTCACTCACGGCGAAAAGAACAAGGCCGAGGTCGACAAATACGGCCGCGAGGCACTTGAAAAGACTATCGCCGATGCCACATCTGTCCTCAAGCACGACTAAAGGATAGTCAAAACGCGAAGCAATATCGCCGGGATGGGCCTTGCGGCCCATCCCGGCTCGTATTTTTTCAAATATTCAGATTATTAACATCGACAAAATAAATCTCCCCTTGACAATCACCGCTGTATGCTGTACAATTATAGTGAATAATTCTATTAAGATTCATCGGAGATCGTACCTTGAGAACACTTACAAAAAAACATATATGGATAACGGTCGGCCGCGTGGGGATATTCCTTGCACTGACCGCACTCCTCCTTTTGCTGGCGGCGGGTGCGGTGCTCCTGCTGATAGCACGCGGACCGTCAGAGGCGGCCTCACGTGATCTTGCGGCAACGCTCGTGGCACATGGTTCCCCGCTTGCGGGTATCCTTTACACCAAGGAAGAGCTTGGCGAGATCGCCTACTACGCCGCACCGCGCGATGCGAGCGCGGAAGTTGAGATATCCGCCGACGGCTATGGCGAGCCGACCGTTATAAAGGTCACCGCCTCCGCTTGGGACGGCGTGATAATTGACGGCATCGATCCTGCGCGACTTTGCGTTACCGCGGGAGATACCAAAAAACCCGCAGGTGATGGAGCATCCCCCTTTTGCATCGGAGCTTTAGCTGACGAAGCAGATATATCCCTTATCGGTGAACGCTTTAATTACAAGGGCGACGGCTCGGGCTACAATGTCTTTGGAATAGATGCCGAGGGCATACTTCACTGCGGACGCTATACCGCTGCGGCGGTATTTAACTCCGGCTGGAGCTTTGCACTGCCCTGCGAGCGAGTGCTGATAAGCGGCGGCCTTCCTGTGCGCGAGCTTGGCGGCGGATACGCGCCGCGCATTGCAATAGGTCAAAAAAAGGACGGCAGTTTGCTTTTAGCACTTATCAACCCGCGCGGTGTTTATCCCCGTGGTGCGACCTATGACGAGCTGTGCGCCCTGATGTACGAATACGGTGCCGTGACCGCCGTGGCGGTGACCCCCGCAGGTAGCAGCCACGCAGGCGGCGATACTCTGAGCCTTGGTGCGACCTCTGCACGCTTTAATATCACACTCTCACCCGCCGAGACCGCAGAGGGTGAGGAAAGCGCGGAATGAGCGCCCGAGTCAGCAATATGCTAACAGAAAATATAAATAATTAGATAAAAGCAAGATTTAAGATCGATATGAATAACACAGATATGAAGGAGCTGGTGCGCCGCCATTCGCGCCGCCGCCACCCAAAACGCCATGTCTTTTTAAAGGGCATGATAATATACGCGGCAATAGTGATAATACTTATGGCCGTTTTGCTGTGCATTGGCTGGAAGTACGCCTCACTGCGCGACGATGCCCTGCCGGAGCGGACGATAGAGCGCATGATAGCGCGGCAGGATACAGAATACTGGCGCGGACTTATGACGAGCGAGCTGCCGCGTACATATCCCGAGTACGAGGACGGCGCACGGCTGGCTGATGAAGTGCTCTCCAAGGTCTTTGACATTGGCGAGCTGACATATATAAAATATGCCGCGCGTGACGATGCTACCTCCCCAACATTTTTGATAATATCTGACGGCAAGCCGATGGCAGAGGTGACCCTTAGGTGCTCCGGGGACAGGCTTTTCGGTCTTGGCGATTGGGAGATAGATAAAATGAACTTCCGCCGCTCCTATTTTGAGGCGGAGGGCGTGGAATTTAAGACCTACACCATCTCGGTCTTTGAGGGCGCAACACTTACCGTTAACGGCAAGACCATACCCGCAGACACTGCCGAGCACGGCGGCATCTACCCCGCGTTGAGCCGCGCCGAGGAGTCACGTGCCGCCGATGTAAGGTGCGATGTTTACACGCTTGAAGGCATTTATTACGAGCCGAGCATTCGTGCCACGATCGGCGGAGCGGAGCTTGATAGGCTCACCACCGCCGACGGCACTGTGTACTTTGCGCCGACGGATGACATGATACGCACCGTCAGCGCAACGGTTCCCGGCGGCGTTACGGTTCGGATAAACGGAGTCAGGGCCACCGAGGAATGGGCGGAGCTTACAAAGGCCGAGGGCAGCTCGGGTCCGCTTGACGAGAACGGCGACGGCAGCTTGCAGGTGCTTGATGTTTGGACGGTACACGGGCTGTTTTTTGACCCGCAGGTAAGCGCGGAATACCTTGGCACATCGCTTGAGGTGCTCTCCTCCGACGGCGGAAATTATATCTTCAACACACCCGACGAGTGCCGCTTTACCCTGACCGTGCTTGCTCCCCACGGCGCGGCGGTAACGGTCAACGGCAAAACACTGACACCCTCCGCAACAGCCGCCACAAATGACGATCTTAACGGCGGTCTCACACTGCCGGGGCTTTACGGTGTTGGTTGCTTTAAGCTCCTTGGCGTGACCCCCGCATTTGATAAATACACGGTAAGCGGATTTTTGGTGCATCCCATCGTCTCCGCAACTTTTGACGGCGCGGAGTTGCCGATGGCCAACGACCAAACTGACGGCTACTTTATAACCTGTGAATTTGATATTCCCGACACACCAATGCCCGACGAAGCAGAACGCAGTGCGGCGCTTGTTGCCGCTGCCATGTGCGCCGAGCAATTTGCCGAGCGATACTTTAACTACATTGCCTGCGGAGGCGATATGGGCAGGAATTATATCGCATTTGACGCCGCATACGGCGAGATGCTTAAAATGTTGGATAAAAACACCCCCGCATACCTGCGCCTGATGGAGGGCTATGCCGAGGCGTACCGATCCGGCGCGTACTCAAAGCAGGACATAGCATCGACCGCCGCAGCATATACGCAATACGCCGATGGTGCGATAGGTGTGCGGATAGACTACGAGCTTTCAATGTCAAATGCCACTGAGACCGCCGAAGCCGCCGAGGCAACTAAGACCACCCGCCGCGGCTCGCTCTATCTGTTGACAGCTGCCGAAGGTGACAGTGTGAGCGTTACCGGCTTTGCCGATATACTTGCCGATCAACTATAAAACCGATACAATAGCCCTCCCCGCCGAGCGTATCCGCGCGGCGGGGAGGGCTAAATATTTGTAATTTGAACTTTATCAACCGCCAAGGCTGTCGATATACGCAGCGGCGGCAAGTGCGGCCACTGCACCATCGGCAGTAGCGGTAGATATCTGCCGCACGCTCTTGACACGGCAATCGCCGGCTACGAATACGCCTGCCGTGCCGACCTTTGCAGTATCATCGGATATGATATACCCGCGTGCATCGGTGGATGCGACCCCTGCAAAGGGCTCGTTTTCAGGCTTTAGCCCTATGGCTATAAACACACCGTCCACCAAGAGCTCCTCCTCGCCATCCGCCGTCATTACGGAAAGACCGCACAAGCGTCCGCCGTTTTCGATGTACCCGCTAACGCGACAGCCACAACGGATATGCACATTTTTTCGCTCGGCCAGTGCCGCGGCCGCCGCGGCTTCACCGGTAAGCGTAGGCATATCCTGTATCACATAAACATCGGATGCCACATCCGCAAGCATTGCCGCCTCAACGATGGCGGAATTGCCGCCGCCGATCACCGCCACGCGGCGATCCTTGTAAAATGCGCCATCACAGACCGCGCAAAAGGATATTCCGTGGCCAATAAGCGCATCCTCGCCATCAAGCCCCAGCTTGCGGTGAGCGGCGCCCGCCGCGATTATCACGGCACGCGCCGAGCGCTCGCCGTCATCGGTCTCGACCGTAAAAGCGCCGCGTGCATCATCGCGCGAGACCGTTCGCACGGCGCACGGCTCTATCTCCGCGCCGAGCGCCAGCGCCTGATCGACCATCCTGTCGGCAAGCTCGATGCCGGATATCTCACAAAAGCCGGGATAATTCTCGATCTTGGGGGAGAATGTCATCTGCCCGCCAAAGCTTGAGCGCTCAAGCACCAGCACGGTCTTGCCGGCGCGGCGGGCATATATTGCGGCGGTAAGTCCCGCAGGACCCGCACCGATAATTATAATATCGTACATATCTACTCCTTATTACGTCCATCGGGGCGGCCGCCCAAGGCGCGCCGCCCCATTTTTTTATTTACGCTTTGATATTTGCAATAAACTGCTTTACTCCACCGATATCCGAGTACACCTCGCCGCCCACGATAAGTGTGGGGGCTTGGCTGATGCCGTGCTCCGTGGCAAAGCCGGGGGCATCCTCATGATAAATGCGCTCAAAGTCGATGCCAGCTTTTTCAAGCAAGCTTGCCGCTATCTTGCACTTGGGGCAGGTCTTGGTGGCAAAAAGGATAACTCCCTCGGCACCGCAGTCGGCGCATGTGCAAGCATCCGCAGTGTTCATCTGCGCGCTGTCCTTTGCGGCGGAAATGCCGTGCGGTACAGAATCAAATTTTTTGACCGACTCGTCAATATTATATTCAAGCCGCTCGCGATACTCCTGCGTTTTGCCGTTGTTCCAGTTTTGGACCGGGCGATAGTAGCCCGTGATCCTGCTGTAGACCTCCGCCGGCTTGCCGCACTTGGGGCAGGTAAAATGCTCACCCGCGATATAGCCGTGATCGGCGCAGACAGAGTAGGTGGGAGAGATCGTGTAATAGGGCAGGCGATAATTTTCAGCTATCTTGCGCACAAGCTTTGCCGCCGCACGCCAATCCGGCAGTTTTTCGCCAAGGAAGGTGTGGAAGACAGTGCCCGAGGTGTAGAGCGTTTGCAGCTCATCCTGAATATCAAGGGCAGTGAAAACATCGTCCGTATATCCCACGGGCAGGTGGCTGGAGTTGGTGTAGTAAGGATCATCACCGTTTGATGCGGTAATGATATCCGGGTATCTTTCCTTATCATGCTTTGCAAGGCGATAGGTGGTAGACTCGGCAGGTGTGGCCTCAAGGTTATAAAGGTCGCCGTATTTTTCCTGATAGTCGGAAAGTCTCTCACGCATATGGTTGAGCACATCCTTGGTAAAGCTCTGCGCACGCTCATTGGTGAGGTCGCATCCAAGCCAGCGGGCATTGAGGCAAGCCTCGTTCATGCCGACCAAACCTATGGTGGAGAAGTGATTATCAAAGCTGCCGAGATATCTCTTGGTGTAGGGGTAAAGTCCCTCATCCAGCAGCTTGGTAATGATCGTGCGCTTTATCTTGAGGGAACGCGCGGCGATATCCATCATATGATCAAGGCGACGATAGAAATCCGCCTCATCGGCAGCAAGGTAGCCGATGCGGGGCATATTGATGGTCACAACGCCAACAGATCCCGTGCTTTCGCCCGAGCCGAAGAAGCCGCCGGATTTTTTGCGCAGCTCGCGCAGATCCAGCCTCAAACGGCAGCACATGGAACGCACATCGGAGGGCTCCATGTCGCTGTTGATATAGTTGGAGAAGTACGGTGTACCGTATTTTGCCGTCATCTCAAAGAGCAGGCGGTTATTTTCTGTCTCCGACCAGTCAAAGTCACGTGTGATCGAATAGGTGGGAATGGGATACTGAAAGCCGCGGCCGTTGGCATCGCCCTCTATCATGACCTCGATAAAGGCCTTGTTTACCATATCCATCTCGCGCTTGCAGTCACCGTAGGTGAAGTCCATCTCGCGACCGCCGACGATGGCGGGACGATCCGCAAGATCCGGGGGAACTGTCCAGTCGAGCGTGATATTTGAGAACGGCGCCTGCGTTCCCCAACGCGATGGTGTATTCACGCCGTAGATAAAGGATTCAACGCATTTTTTGACCTGCTCGTAGCTGAGGTCATCCACCTTTACAAAGGGGGCAAGGTAGGTATCAAAGGAGGAGAACGCCTGCGCACCCGCCCACTCGTTTTGCATGATACCGAGGAAGTTGACCATCTGGTTGCAAAGGGAGGCAAGATGCTTTGCGGGGGCAGAGGTGATCTTACCGGGAATGCCGCCCAGTCCCTCCTCTATCAGCTGGCGCAGTGACCAACCCGCGCAGTAGCCGGTAAGCATTGAAAGATCGTGCAGATGGAGGTCGGCACGCTTATGCGCCTCGGCGATCTCGCTGTCATAGACCTCGGAGAGCCAATAGTTGGCGGTTATCGCGCCGGAGTTGGAGAGGATGAGTCCGCCGACCGAGTAGGTAACGGTGGAGTTCTCCTTTACGCGCCAGTCGGTTGCCTTAACATAGGAATCGACCAGCTTTTTGTAGTCCAGCATGGTGGACTTCATATTACGGAGCTTTTCGCGCTGACGGCGGTAAAGAATGTACGCCTTGGCAACATCCTCGTATCCCGCCTGAGCCAGTACCGACTCAACGCTGTCCTGAATATCCTCTACCGAGACCAGGTCGTTTTTCACCTTGGGCTCGAAGGCTGCTGTGACCTTGAGGGCTATAAAATCGATTATATTGGGATTATATTGACGCTCGCATGCATCAAAGGCAAGTGTTATCGCGGTGCTGATCTTAGAAAGATCAAAATCAACTGTTTTTCCGTCTCTTTTTAATACGCGGTACATTTTTTCGTCCTTTCGTTATTTAAAGCCAACGGCTACGGTGCTCACATGGGGCATGGCTGAAGCTCACATAAAGCAGGTCGGCGGTGCAAGGTACGCGGTGCGCTTTTACATCCGCCACGACTCACGGCCGCGGCTTTTAAAGTATACCACAATATATTGTGTTTGTCAAGGAGAAATCACTCAAGATATTGTGAGAAAACACAAATTCGGCAGTGTGTATAAAAACACGCCGCCGAGTTTGTACAGTTTTTACACTAAGCCATCTTGCAGGCAAAAAATATTTAGACCGCCGTCTTACAGTCGCTGCGGGAGTATTTGAAAAGCATCAAAATGCATCAAAAGCACAAGGATCACACACCGCGCACGCTCGCCTCTGCGACATATTCCGCGGCGATCGAGCGATACTCCTCCATCTGCTCACGCGTTGCGGCATGAAGTCCGGAGCATATGAGCGCACCCGAATCTACAAAGCCCTGCAGATAGTATCTCTTCGCCCCGCAGATGAGACTGCCGATGCCGTGAAAGCTCTCGGCATCATGCAGCTCCGCCACCACGGTGGTGCGGAACTCGTATTCGGGTGCGCTTTTCATTATAAGCGCAACGCTCTCGCGTATCGGAGAGACATCAAAGCCCGCAATGCCCACGGTCGCGGGATAGCGCTCGGGCGAGTTTTTTATATCCATCGCAACAAAGTCCACAAGCCCCCCATCAAGCAGCTCGGCCAGCCGCGCGGGGTGCGTGCCGTTGGTATCAAGCTTTACCGCAAACCCAAGCTCACGCACGCGCACGATAAAATCACGCAGGTCAGGCTGCAACAACGGCTCGCCTCCGGTTATGGCCACCCCCTCAAGCACACCACGGCGGCGGGAAAGCAATTTAAATATCTCCTCCGTATCGATCGGGGTCAGCCCCGGGGATAGCACCAGCTGCGAGTTGTGGCAAAACGGACAGCGCAGATCGCACCCGCCGGTAAACACCGTACACGCCACACGCCCCGGAAAATCAAGGAGCGTGACCTTGTTAAGTCCCTCAATATTCATTATCATTTACAGCGGACGGATGCCGCTTCCTTCGCTTTTTTATTTTTTCAAATTATATTTATAGTTGGGCAGTCCCGTCGAGCCGCCGCAGATCATCCGCATCAGGTATAGCGCGGGTCAAAGATGCGGGCTTTATAAAACGCGCGAGAGGAGAACACGCACGTGCTCACGATATTTCCATTCGCATCATACACTATGAATCTATCGGTATTATGCGCCGCGTAAACATTTGTTGCCTTTGTTCTGATGATGCGACCGTCCAAAAAACTGCCGATGCATTTGATCCCGCCGGAGCTGACACTGCCGGGAGCTGCCGTAAAGCGGCCGCCGCTCTTGTTGAACAAAACGATATTCGCACCGCCGATCCACAGGCTGTCCGGGTCGCCGTACACGGCAGAGATATCATGTCCGCCCGCCTTTGGAAGCGCGGCGCCGTAGTCGGATATCTCACACATCTCCGCCTCGCGCCCCTCACCGCGGATCTCAAAGGCTACTATCTCCTTTGTACCGACCGTCCACAGCACCTCGCGCACATCGTCCCATATAACGCCGTGCGCGCCCTCAAGGGCAAAGGTCTTTGCGTTGCGGCTGATTGCGCCCTCGCTGTCCGCAGGATAGAATCTTATCATCGCCCGCGCCTCGTTACCATTGCCGGAGCAGGCAACTGCCACCGCGCCGCTTGGGAGATACTCTATCGAGTGCGGTCCAAAGCCGCTCAGCACCACCTCAAAAACACGGTCACCGGATGGATATTTTGCCACGTTGACCATGCCGGAGGAGGATGTACAGCAGATAAGATATTCCCCAAGCACCTCACTGTAACGCAGGCGGCACTCGTCAATACGATTGCCGATGGGAACGCTGAAGCCGTGATCTATGCCGCCGCTAAAGCTCCAAAGCGGCGCACCATTGCCGCCGTTTGCAAGGTCCACCACCACGCAGGCGGCGTTTAGCTGGTCAGCAAGTGCTATGCGTGTGCCGCCGACTATCCCCGCAGGGTCAGCGGGATATTGGGACGCCTCAAAGTTCTCTGTAACAGCGGGGGCCGTGGCCACCGCCGCTCCGCGCTCAAGCTTATCGATATACCGAGAGATGAACAGACGCGCAGCGGCAACCACATAGCCGCCCTGCCCCGCTACCGTGATATGCGTAGGGCTATCACCAAACGCGCCTATCTTCATCTCACGCTCGCCGACCGACACGCCGAACGCATCACCTATCATTATTACCGCATCGGCGGCAGCTGCCTCCTCTTCGGCACTCAGGCCTAAGACGGGTTGAGGCTTGATCTCCACCCCGGTGCGCTCCTCAATGGCGCGGGCTATGATAGCAGCGGCATATTTTTCGTCACGATCCGCTCTCTTTGGCATAAGGATAGAAAATTCGGCAATATTCCGCCCGCCGAGTATGTAGCCATCCTGCGGTGCCGCCGTTTCATCGGTGTCGCTCGCACCCCGGCCGGCGGTCGTCTCCCCCTCCGCGCCGCTGATCTCACCACCGCTTGACGGTGAACCCGCAGTGCAGGCTGAAAATGTGCAGAGCGCGGTGATGGCGAGCAAAATGCTAAGCATTGCACAAAAACCCGAACGCAGCGCGACCGCGCCACCCACCTGCCGATGTATACCTCGCCCCTCATTTACATATCTTTTCATATCATCTTTACCTTTCAATACCCACGGTGTAAGAGTAATATAAATATTGTAACCCTTTCCCGCTAAAAAGTCAAGTGGCGGCGACCCTTTTTTGAAAATCAACAAAAATTCTCGTCGCGGCACAATTTTTTTTGATATTTTTGTTGCATTTTTTCGCAATGTGTGATACAATAATGCTACGCTTTATTTTTCAAAAGTACGCAAGGAGGACTCGGTACAATCAATGAAAAAAATGAAGATCAAGCACATTATAGCCATGATCAGCGCGATATTTATCCTGCTGACAGCCATGACAGGATGTGCCAACACACCCACAAACGATCCTGAGGATTCTACCCCGGCTCCCGCCACTACAGATCCCAAGGAAGAGCCGGAAACCTTTGATCCGTTTGCGCATCTTGGCGACACCGACGAGTACCGCGACAGCGAATTTTGCATTCTTAACGGATGCACCGCATCCTGGTTCACCCGTAACTCGGTGATCTCCGATGATGTTGACGGCGAGCCGATAAGCTACGCCATTGCAAGGCGTAACGCACGCGTACTTGAAAAGTACGGCGTAAAGCTTACCGAGATCTCCGATCCCGACTATCAAAACTCGGTAGACAAAGCTGTTTCCACCAACACACTTTACTTTGACGTTGCCATGATCACCCTCATGCACGTCTACCCAATGGCACAGCGCCACCTGTTTTTTGACTACAACCAGATAGAGAGCGTTGATCTTACCCAGCCTTGGTGGGATCAAAACGCAGTTGAAGACCTCTCTGTCGCCGGCAAGCTTTATTTCTGCACGGGTTCCTTTGATATCACCCGCTTTGACAGCATTCGCTGCTTGGCATTTAACAAGGACCTGCTCAACACCCTGTCCCTTGAAAGTCCTTACGATCTTGTTGACAACGGCAAGTGGACCATTGATAAGTTCATCGAGCTTGCCAGCGCCGCAAAGGTAGACTACGGCAACGACAACAGATTCACAGATGAGGATACATACGGTCTGGCATCCTACGACGATGTTATAAGCGATATCTTTATGGCAGGCTGCGGTATCAAATACCTTGACAAAAACGCAGATGACGAGATAGTTTACGATCTTAACATGGAGCTGGTCGATGATATTGCCGCCAAGGTGCGCAAGATCATGCACGAGCCCGGCTTTACCTTCAACACCCGTGACGACTTCCAAAAGAACTACTGCCGCGGCAAGGGCACGAGAATACTTGAGGATCTTTTGGTCGAGGGCAGAACTCTCTTCTACTCCGAGTGCCTTGCAAACACCCGCTACTTCCGCGAGTCCAGCATCAACTACGGTATAGTTCCCCCGCCCAAGTATGATGAAACACAGCAGCGCTACTACTCCATCATGATCAACCCCTTTGTATATTGCATTCCCTCCTGCATCGCAGATGCAGAGCGCACGGGCTTTTTGATGGATGCCTACATGGCCGCATCGCATGACACTGTTGTTCCCGCTTACTATGACATCACACTGGTAGGTAAGATCGCACGCGACCCCGAGACGGTAAGAATGCTTGGTATCGTTTTTGATAGCCTTTCTTATAACATCCACATCTCCAGCGTTACGGTGCGTTCCTCCATCCTTACCTCTATTAAGAATGATGTTGCAAGCGTTTCCACAGCGCTTAAGCGTTATAAAAACATCATCCCCAACAACCTGAAAAAGGTCAACGACGATATAAAGGGCTAAGCCTATATTAAAATAATAACGTCCTCCGCCTGACAGCCGTGCTGTTAGGCGGAGGACGCTTTTAAAGAAGACCCACGGTATGCTGCCAAAGGAGCGGCATACCGTGGTCGTTTATGTAATCTAAGCTTAAAAGCTTATCCTGCCTGCTTTTCCTGAAGCTTGCGGATATTACTCTGAAGCTTTTCAAGCGAGTCAGTCACAGGCCTTGCCATGGACTTAAACTTGGAGGCTGTGCTGTCTATCTGACTGGTAACGATGTTTCTGGGGGTCTGGTGAACACTGTTCAGGCTCTTGGTGTAGATAACGCCGGCATCGATATAAACGCCATCGTAGATCTTATCAAGCATATCCCAAGATGCGCTGTCCTGCATGTATTTGGACTTAAGAGCAACGTTGTAGTACACGGGAACAACGATCTGAGAGCTCGACCACGCCATATACTCAAGCACCGCGCCAAGCATTTCGGCACGCGCATCATCAACAGGTGTGCAGATGCCGAATGCGGTGAACTGGTCGTGCAGGAAGGTGTAGTAATCGGTCTGGTTCTCGTCAAGCTTGGGCATGGGGATAACACCGTACTTGCTGGTCATATTGCGCAGATACTCACCCTCGGATGCGCAAAGACGAAGGGTAGCGGTGAGTGCCATATCGCTTGCAAAGTACTTTGAGATAGCATCGTGACGGGCTGTATCTCCGCCGGAATCGATGACATAGGAGTTTGCATCATAGAACAGAGATGTTACCTTGCGCAATGTGGTTGCAAGTCTGTCAACATCAACAGAGTATACATACCAGTTATCGGAATCCTTTGTAAGGATGGGGTTCTTACAGCTGGACCAATAGGGATCGATATATGAGAGCGTGGCTGTGATAAGTCCCACAGTATCGCCATCGTTTACGGCGTTATTTCCATCACTATCGCTGTAGTAATCCTTACCAAGGCGGATCTGATAATCAAGTGTCCACTGACCATCGTTTACAACATCAAAGAGCGACTTCTCTTTGTAGGTCTCAAGCAGGTCACGGTTAAAGAAGGTGACGAACATGAGCCTGTAGAGCGCCAAGGATGCCGCACCGGTGCACATATACTGCGAGTTGCCGATGGATGCCGCATCGTTAAAGCCCTGTGACCAATAGGGCTGCGAAAGGTCAAGGTACTCAAGATCGGTCAGATTGCGGAGTATGCCCTCGGCGGTATACATGATGGTTGAATAGCAGCTGTTGGCGATGATATCATAGCGGTGCTCGCTGGTAGAAACAGCGGCCTTGAGTGCATCGGTTACAGCATACTGGTTGCCTGTTATCTTTTCGCTTACTATCTTTATGCCAAGTCTTTCCTCCATGGAACTGTTGCGGCGGGAGATGGCAGAATGCAGCATATCGCCGTCATCCTCATCCACGCTTATCTCGTCCTTAACATAGTCAAAATCACGATTGACAATGACCACACTCTCGCCGGGATAGGAAAGATCCTGCGGGAGACCGTCTGTTACAGGTGCCTCGGTGCTCTCGGCTGACCCGCCAAGCGTTGTGTCGGCTGCAGGTGGAGTGGTGGTATCATCACCATTGCCTCTTTGCGCACACGCGGAAAGTGAGAGGAGGAGCATCAAAAGCGCACATACTAAACTGATAATTCTCTTCATTTTTTGTATTAACTTTGTTTTACAAAGTTCCTTTCTGTGTGATGTTTATATTATATCATACTTCAACCGAAAAAGCAATAGCAAAAAGCAACCTTGCGTGTGAGTAAATAAAAGTTTACATGCCGCAGCGCGGCGGCAGCAAAAAAGTTTTACCAAGCACAAAAAAAGGATGCCGCCGCAGGGCGTGCATCCTTTTTGATCTTTTCAACTTTAGATCTTTTGATCCTTCGCTTTTTATTTTGTTCCCGCAAGCTCGGGCGTATTCAGCGCGGCGCGCAGGACGATGCGATCGTTTTCATGCACCAAGCAACGCTCGGCACGGTCAAGGCGTACCCACTCAACGTCGGCTATCTCTCCCTCACGGGCGGAGACGGTCTCGCAATCGGTAAACGCCAAAAAGTACACGACCTCTTTATCCACCCCTGGGGCGGGACGGTAATTTACCGTTTTGCGGAAAGCGGAGGTTATCTTGATCCTGACCGAGGTCTCCTCAAAGACCTCGCGCTCGGCGGTCATCAGCTCGGTCTCCCCCACCTCAACGTGACCCTTGGGAAAGGAACGATTGCCGCCGTGCCGCTGACGGATCATTAAGATATAGCGTTTTCCATCCTTGGCGCGGCGCACCACAAGTGCGCCGCATGATTTCTCATGGATCATATCACTCAGGTCTGACCTCTTCCATCACGAACGCCTCAAGAACGTCACCCGGCTTAAGATCGTTAAACTTTTCAAGTCCAACACCGCACTCGTAGCCCTGTGCTACCTCGCGCACGTCATCCTTAAAGCGGCGCAGAGATGCGATCTTATCCTCAAACACCACAACACCGTCACGCACAACGCGTATCTGCGCCGAGCGGGTGATCTTGCCGTCCTGGATATAAGAGCCTGCGATAAAGCCGACATTCGGCACGTGAATGACCTGTCTGACCTCGGCATGACCCAGCAGATTCTCGCGGAACTTGGGGGCAAGCATACCCTTCATGGCCGCGGTGATCTCGTCTATGCAATCGTAAATTACGCGGTAGGTGCGAACATCAACGCCCTGGCGCTCGGCGGAGTCGATAGCCGATTTATCCGGGCGCACGTTAAAGCCTACGATGATGGCGTTGGAGGCGGCGGCGAACATAACGTCGCCCTCGGTGATGCCGCCCGCGGCGGAGTGGATAACGCGTACCTTGACCTCGTCGTTGGAGATCTTCTCCAGCGACTGCTTAACGGCCTCGGCAGATCCGCCAACGTCTGCCTTAACGATGATGTTGAGCTCCTTAACGCCCTCGGATATCTGCGCAAAGAGATCGTTAAGATTTGCGCGGCTGTTGGCCTTAAAGGTATCCTCCTTGGCCTTGGCGCGGCGGCGCTCGGCCAGCTCGCGAGCCATTCTTTCATTCTCAACGGCGTTGAACTCGTCACCGGCGGCGGGAAGATCGGCAAGACCGATTATCTCAACAGGCATTGAGGGGGTAGCGGCCTTAACGGTGCGACCTGCGTAGTCTGTCATGGCTCTTACACGACCGACCGATGTGCCGGCAATAACTATATCGCCGTTGTGGAGAGTACCGTTTTGTACCAAAACGGTCGCCACGGGACCACGTCCCTTATCAAGCTTGGATTCGATTATAATACCCTTTGCGCGGCGGTTGGGGTTGGCTTTGTATTCCTTGACCTCGGCAATGAGGAGGATATCCTCAAGCAGGTCATCAATACCCTGCCGCTTAAGTGCAGAGACCGGAACGCACATAACATCGCCGCCCCACTCCTCGGGAACGAGCTCGTATTTTGTAAGCTCCTGCTTTACCGCATCCGGGTTGGCACTGGGCTTATCCATCTTGTTGATGGCAACTATTATATCAACGCCCGCGGCCTTTGCATGGTTGATGGCCTCAACGGTCTGCGGCATGATACCGTCATCCGCCGCCACAACAAGTATGGCAATATCGGTAGCCATAGCTCCGCGTGCGCGCATTGCGGTAAACGCCTCGTGTCCGGGGGTATCAAGGAAGGTTATATCCTTACCGCCTATGCGAACACGATAAGCACCTATATGCTGCGTAATGCCGCCCGCCTCACCGGCAGTGACATGTGTGTTCCTGATAGCATCGAGCAGTGAGGTCTTGCCGTGGTCAACGTGACCCATAACGCAAACGACGGGTGCACGCTCACAAAGATCCTCATCGCGATCCTCACTCTCATCAAAAAGGCGATCCTCGATGGATGTTACTATCTCGCGTGTGACCTCCGCACCCAGCTCCTCAGCCACCAGTGCGGCGGTATCATAGTCTACCACCTGGTTGACGGTCGCCATAACTCCCATCATCATAAGGCGCTTGATGACCTCTGCAGCTGTTGCCTTAAGGCGCTGTGCAAGTTCGCCAACGGTTATCTCATCCGGGATGGTTGCACGTACCGGCTGTTTTTTGATAGGCTGTGCAGCGGGTGCCGGTGCGCCGCGCCTGTTATCGCGGCGGCGATCACGGTCGCGCCCCGACTGCTGTTGACGTCCCGCGCCCTGCGCTCCGCCCTTGCCGCCGGCTGTGCGGCCGGCCTGCTGCTGCGGCTGCTGCGGTGCACTGCCGGAACGCTGTGCGCGCTGTCCCTGCTGTGTGCGGGGACGACCCTGTCCCGCCTCGCCGGACTGCACCTGCTTTTTGACCTTTTGCGAGCCGCCCTTTATATCCTTTACGGTATCCGGAACGAAATTGTCGAGTCTGTCATCATATTTTGAAAGGTCAACGGCATCTCCGCTCGTTCCTCTGGTATCCACAACGCGGGTGCCGGCGTTTTTGTTTACCGTCACCGTCTCTTTGTTGCCGTCCGATGCCGCCGAGCCGATAGCAAGCCCCGACTGTTTTTGTGCGCGGCTCTTTTGCTCCTGCGGGCGATCGTTCTTTTTTTGCTGGCTCTGCTGTGCGTTTGCCTGCCCGGCCTTTTTAAGACGATCCTCAAATCTCTCGCCTGCCGTGCGAGCCGGGCTCTGCTGCGCAGGCTTGGCAGGCTGAGCGGGCTGCGACGGCTTTGCGGGCTTTGGCTCCGCTTTTGCCTCTGCTTTGTTATCGGGCTTGGCATCATTCTTTGTCTTTGCTTTGGCCTCTGCCTTTGCTTCGCTTTCGGCCTCAGGCTTGGCGGCAGCTGTCGCCTCCCCGACCTTTGCCCCCTCTCCCGCAGGCTTTTGAGCCTCCTCCGCTTTTTTGGCCTCTGCGGATCTCGGTGAGGGAATATATGTCACGCCGTCAATGTAATCCTCTATATTATCTATTTGATTTTCGCGGGTCAGCTTTTCCAAAAACAGATCAAGCTCAAAGGGTTCAAGCGCCTTTTGAGTTTTGACCTCTATTCCCGCCTCCGCAAACAGATCGGTCACTTCCTTTGTCTTAAGACCAAGATCCTTTGCCAGTTGATTTACCTTTACCTGTGCTGTTGCCATATTCCATCATCCTCCTTGGGTTGGGGTTTTCAGATACCGAGCGGGTGTACCGCTTTTTCTATCATTTTGACCATCGATGCGTCGGTGATAGCCACCGCCGCCGTTATGCCGCCTCTGCCTACCGCAGCTGCAAGCTCCTCTCCCGTACACGGGAGCACCACAAGCCTGACACCGTAGTATGCGCACCTGTCACGCAGGCGCTTTGCCGTATTTTGCGAAGCATCGCCGACGGATATCACCAGCTTTGCCACACCGGACTTAAGCGCATCACACACAAGCTCGGTACCAAGCACCACCTTGCGTGCGCGAACGCACAGCCCTATATTTCCAAGACATCGTGCCACTATTCCCTTTTCGACCTCGGGCGTGAGCGACGCGACCTCGTTTACAGCTTTAGATTTATTTGATCCGATCTTTTCGGCCTTTTTTTGCATACTCTGCTCTTTAGTATCCTTTTCCATTCTTCGCTTTTTAAGACCTCACTGCCGCAGCCGCGACATCACTTGTCCAAGCCAAGCTCGGCAGCAAGTGCCTCCCAGACCTCGGCGGGTATATCGATGCCAAGGTTCGATTCGGCGCGGCGGTTTTTGCGCACCCTTGCCAGGCACGCGGCATTGGGGCAGATATACGCTCCCCTGCCCGACTTTTTGCCGGTCTTATCTATAGATACCGTGCCGTCCGGCGCGCGGACTATCCTGCACAGCTCACCCTTTGGCCTGTGCTCACCGCAGCCGAGACATTGGCGCTCCGGTATCTTTTTTGTCTTTTTTGTTTGATTTTGCGCCTGTGCGCCGTCAGATCTCATGATCCATCAACCCTCAAGCCACAAAGACCGTCATTCGGTCTTAATATCTATCTTGCAGCCGGTAAGACGGGCAGCAAGTCTTGCGTTCTGTCCCTCACGGCCGATAGCAAGCGAGAGCTGCTCCGGCTTTACGACAACGTGAGCCGAGCGCTCGGCCGTCATCTCAACAGATTCAACTGCGGCGGGAGCAAGCGCGGCGGAGATATACTCCTCCGGCTTTTCGCTGTAATGGATAACATCTATCTTCTCGCCGCCAAGCTCGGCACACACACTGTTTATACGCATACCGTGGTTACCGATGCACGCGCCGACGGGATCGACCTCCTCGTCACGCGACATGACGGCAAGCTTTGTACGAGAGCCGGCCTCACGTGCGATGCCCTTGATTATTACGGTGCCGTCAGTGATCTCGGGCACCTCAAGCTCGAACATGCGACATACAAAGCCGGGATGCACGCGGGAAAGAGTTACAAGCGGTCCGCGAGACTCGCGATTGACCTCAAGCACATAGACCTTTATCTTTTGGCCTATCGTAAACTGCTCACCGGGGATCTGCTCGCCAACGGTCAGCACCGCACGGCCGGTTCCGGTATCTATAAGTACGTTACCGCTCTCATGGTCGATCTTCTCTACCGTGGCGGTTATTATCTCCTCGCGCTTCTTTTCGTAGGCCTCCTGCGCTATCTTGCGCTCGGCCTCACGCACGCCCTGAATGATGACAGACTTTGCAGCCCCCGCAGAAAGACGGCGGAAGTTTTTGGTCTTAACTTCAAACTCAAGCACCTTACCAACGGTGGCGCGCTTGTTTATCTGGCGTGCCTCCTCAAGAGAGAGCTGTGTTTCGGGATCCTCGACCTCCGCCACGACCTCCTTTTGCTGGTACACCTTAACGTCCTTTTTGGCCTCGTCTATAAGAATGCGAACATTTGTGTTGTTGCCGTACTCCTTTTTGTAAGCCGCAACCAAAGCCGCCTCTATCTTTTCAAGCATATACTCCTTGGGTATGCCCTTTTCCTTTTCAAGCAGGTCAAGGGCGGTGAAAAATTCTGTATTCATTTGAGCTTTCCTTTCTCTGCTCGGCCAATGCCGAAGCACTTGCTTTCTTGCATTACTGCATTTCATCGAGCTTATTGAGCTTGATAGAATTTATTTGGTTTAAACGAAATAATTACCGTATCGTTCAGTCTTGGTCCTCGGCGAC
The DNA here is from genome assembly GCA_964522215.1 of uncultured Ruminococcus sp. Taxonomy (GTDB): domain Bacteria; phylum Bacillota; class Clostridia; order Oscillospirales; family CAG-272; genus CAG-390. The sequence continues at coordinate 34,690 of CAZFVR010000006.1, forward strand.
CGTCAATCGCCGAAGGCGTAGACCACATGCATTTTTGATATCGCCTCTGCGGGGAGCGTGATGGGCTCTGCATCCTCGCCCTCGCGTAGCATCACGCCGTCGGCATCATCCAGCCCCAAGAGAGTTCCGCTGAATACGCGGCGGGAATCGATGGGGGCAAACAGGCGCACCTCTACCCTCTGTCCCACACACGCGGGGACATGCCTCAAAAGTGTCAGCTCGCGCTCGATCCCGGGGGAGGACACCTCAAGATAGTAGGATTCATCGATCGGATCCGCCTCGTCAAGCACGGGATCGACCGCGCGGTGTACGCGCTCGCAATCCTCAATGCCAACGCCGCCCTCCGCATCTATGGTTATGCGAAGCACGCGACGTGCGCCCTCCTTGACGAACTCAACATCCCATACATCGCACCCTGCCTCACGCACTGTCGGCAAAAGCAGGTCATATACTCGCCCGGCTACGCCGCCAAGCTCTTTTTTCATAACTCTACTCCTTGTGATCCGCCACACGCGGGCAAAATTGCCGCCCGCCGTCGGCACGGATCTTTATTTTTTGCTGATTCATTAAATAAGAGTGGACGCAAGCCCACTCTCCATTACATCATAATATACTCTACTTTAATTATACCACACTTTTCTGCGATATGCAATAGTTTTGTCGATTTTTTCGTATATTTTTTTAATTTTTCGAAGATATCAAAAAACGCGCTTTCCGCTTTCGTATGATTTCAAAAAAAGAATATAAGATTTTTATATATTTTGCGCTGTTTTGGTGGTAGGATAGTAATATATTATTACGAGCCCACAAGGAGACATAAAAAATGAAAAACATTCTTAAATTTCAGCTCTCTGCCGATGCCTCGCGCATAAACTGGAGTGCCGGCGGTACACCTCTTGTCGGCACCGAGGACGGCGACTTTTGGCGCATAATGGCCGATGACGGCTATTATATTGAAATGACGATACACTCCGCCGATCAATCCGGGCATGTGACCACAGATGGCGACCGCACCGTGATCGTTTACGACGAGCTGGTCACCGATGCGGGCCGCAAAATAGATGCACGCCTGACTTTGACCGTGACCGAGACCGATGAGGGCTACACCTTTGATGCTGAGATAGAAAATCACGACGATGCACGCCTCAACGAGCTTGAATACCCCTACATAGACCTAAATCGTCTTGTTGGCGAGCGCGAGGGAGATGTGCTCTACCGTCCGCAGGGACTTGGCGAACGCATTAAAAATCCGTGGCGCGCGCTTGCCTCGGCACACACCGAATACATGAGCTCGGATTACAACGAGATCAAATCCACACTGGTCTACCCCCGCCCCGCCACAATGTCATGGCTCGGAATACAGTCGGATAAATATTTCCTTTATGTGGGACGTCACGATGTCCGCACCCGCGCCTGCTGTCTTTTGAGTGCCATCCAGCCGCGCGAGAGCAGCACGCCCCGCCTTGTGACCTCGATCTGCCACTATCCCTTTGCCAAAAAGGGAGAGCGTGTATCCACCCCGCCGGTAGCCGTGACGATGGCGGAGGGCGACTGGCGCATAGGCTCTGATATCTACGGCGCGTTTGCGCATTCCACCTACTTTAAGCCGGTAGAGCCGCGCGAGTGGGTAAAGGGAATGCACGGCTGGCAGCGCATCATACTGCGCCACCAGTTTGGCGAGATCTTTTGGAAGTACCGCGACCTGCCCCGCCTCTACCTTGAGGGCAAGCAGTACGGTCTTGATACGCTTTTAGTGTTTGGTTGGTGGCGCGGACGCTTTGATAACGGCTACCCGCACTACGAGTATGATCCCGAGCTTGGCGGCGAGGAGGAGCTTCGCGCCGCAATAGCCGAGGTGCGCCGTCTGGGCGGTAATGTGATACTTTATAACAACGGAATACTCATAGATAAAAACACCGATTTTTATCGCAATCATCATCTTGAGGCCGCGCGCATCGATATTGACGGCAATGAGTATGAGGATCATTACAAATTTGAAAACAACGGTACCGTTTTGCGCAACTACGGCTATAAATCCTTTGTGGATGCCTGCCAAGCAACAAAGATCTGGCATGATAAGCTGATAGAAAACGGCCGTCTGAAGCTTAGGACCGACCCTGACGGTATATTCTTCGATCAGGTCGGCGGGCGCAGCAAGCTCTGCTTTAACCCGGCGCACGAGCACGGCGATCGCCCGGATGATGAGATGGTCTACCGCCGCCGCAATATGCGGGATGTGCGTGCCATCCTCGGACCGGATCAGGCAGTGGGCACCGAGTGCGTAAACGATGCCATCATTGCCGATGTTGACTTTACTCACGGCTGTGACCGCGGCGCGGGCTATCGCTCAAGCCTTGCCGCCAATGTGCAGACCATATTCCCGGAGATGTACCTGCGCACCTTCCCCGAGCCCATCATCTCCAACCGTTGGATACACGACTGCCGCCGCGGCTGGCGCGATGACCTTAACCATGCATTTATCTACGGTATGAGATTTGACGTGGCCATTTGGCGTTGCCGCAAGGTAGGCATTGCCGCCTTGCCGGAGTACGGTGCACACCTTGCCCACCTGCTGGCCATCAAGGACGAGTACAGCCGTTTCTTCTACAACTGGGGCGGCGCACGCTTTGTTTGCGATACCGACCTCAGCGTACCGGAGGACATCCGCTATTGCGAATATAAGACCAACGAGGGTGAACGCCTGTTCGTGTTCAGAAATAACGGAGACGAGGATCTGAGCTTTGATGTTTTGGGCACACCCGTCACCGTTTGCGCACATGACGTGGCCGCAATAACAAAATAATCCGGAATATTTGAAATAAACAAAGCATATAAAAACACACCGACGAGCTCCCCGGGACTATCCTGAACATCCCGAGGAGCTCGTTTTTTATTGAATTAGCACTGTTTTTTACGCATTCAGTGCAGAATGTCACATTCCATGGCGACATGCCGATCATCTTTTGCCCGGCTTTACGTTATCGAACGGGCGGACCGCTCCCTCGATATTACCGTTTTGCACCTCAAAGCTTTTGATGCTGTCGCGTATCAAGACCAAAATATGACTGTTGAGCGACCGCCCCTCGTAATCCGCAACATAGCCGAGCTTGCGCAACATCTCCTCCTCTATTCGTATAGAAACACTCTTTATTGCCATTTCTCCTCCAAAATAAACATACTATATGTTTATTTTATCCGATTTATGTGATATAATGTGTGATATAGATACACCGTATATCCATAAAAGTAGGAGGGAGAGCTATGACGGTCTCATTTTGCGGCCACAGAGAGATAAAAGATCGCACGGCGGTGGAGTCGTGGCTTGCCGAGCTTTTGCCGCAGCTGATAGAGCTGGGCGCGAAGGATTTTTTGCTTGGCGGCTACGGCGCGTTTGACGAGCTGGCCGCCGCCATGCTGATAAAGCTTCGCGCGGGCGGCGCACCGATACGCGTACTGCTTGTTGCGGCGTACCTTGACCGAGCAACGCGCGGAGACTATGACGAGGTGATATATCCCGGCATTGAGACAGTCCCGCCACGGCTGGCCATCATACGACGAAACGAGTGGATGGTAGACTCCTCTGATATTTTGGCAGCCTGCGTCTGCGGGAGTATCGGCGGCGCAGCACGCACGCTGGAATATGCACGTCACCGCAGAAAAAAAGTCATTTTATACCCGGATCTTTCCTCACGCGATGTGCTCGGTGCAAGTTTTTGATGTAAATTATGCATTTTGTTGATTTTTTATATTGACATATCGCCGTAAATGAGTATAATAAGAAGTATCTTTTTTCTCATTGAAAGGCAGGTACACTTATGTTTTTTGAAAAGCTTTCCGCACTTGACCCCGAGGTCGGCGCGGCATGCTCACGCGAGCTTGCGAGACAGCGCCGTAACATTGAACTTATCGCATCCGAAAATATCGTCTCCGAGGCTGTTTTGCTGGCAGCAGGCGGCATTTTGACCAACAAATATGCCGAGGGCTACCCCGGCCGCAGATACTACGGAGGTTGCGCTTACGTTGACGAGGTCGAGGAGCTTGCCCGCGACCGCGCCTGCCGTCTTTTTGGCGCCGACCACGCAAACGTTCAGCCGCACAGTGGTGCCTCCGCCAACTTTGCCGTATTTTTTGCCCTGCTGAACCCCGGCGACACGGTGCTCTCCATGAGTCTGGCCGCGGGCGGTCACCTCTCACACGGAATGAAGCTTAATGTATCCGGCAAGTATTTCAACATAGTTCACTACGGTGTGGACCCCGAAAGTGAGCTGATAGACTATGACGAGGTGCGCCGCTTGGCACTTGAATGCCACCCCAAGATGATAATAGCGGGCGCCAGCGCCTACCCACGCACCATTGATTTTGCACAGTTCCGCCGTATTGCCGACGAGGTCGGCGCGCTGCTGATGGTTGACATGGCACACATTGCGGGTCTTGTAGCCGCAGGACTGCACCCCAGTCCCGTGCCCTATGCCGATGTCGTCACCACCACCACGCATAAGACACTGCGCGGCCCGCGCGGCGGTCTTATCCTTTGCCGCGATGAGTACGCCGCCGCCATCGACAAGGCAATATTCCCCGGCACACAGGGCGGTCCGCTTATGCACATAATCGCCGCCAAGGCCGTAGCCCTTGGTGAGGCTCTGACCCCCGAATTTACCGTTTACCAAAACAACATAGTCAAAAACGCACAAGCACTGGCCGGCGGACTCACCTCACGCGGAATAAAGCTGATCTCGGGCGGCACGGATAACCACCTGATGCTGTTGGATCTGCGCGGCACGCCCGTCACCGGCAAGGAGCTTGAGAGCCGCCTTGACGAGGTGTGCATCACTGCCAACAAGAACGCTGTACCCAATGACCCGCAAAAGCCTGCCATAACCTCCGGTCTGCGCGTTGGCACGCCAGCCGTTACCACACGCGGCTTTGGCGTGGCCGATATGGATCGCGTTGCCGGCTTTATAGCCGATGCGGTGTTTGATTTCGAGCCTAACCGCGAGCGCATTGCCGCCGAGGTACGCGAGCTGACAGACTGCCACCCCATCTACCAAGATCAATAAAAACGGCTCGGCGGCGGATCCGGGCCATAGGCCGCAAGCGCAAGCCGCAAGAGGACATGTCGCAAAACCGTAAATCCGAATATCCCAAAAACGCAACGGAGGGATCCCCCCGTTGCGTTTTTATTTGATCCTTTACTCAAAAATCTCTCCAATTCCGCCCGGCGAGCGATTTTCAGCTTTTTTGCCCTTCACTCGCAAGTAATTCCGCAAAATTCGCAAAAATTCAGTAAACATTCGCGCCATTCGCTTGTCAAAAGCGAGTTTTAGGCTCAAGATAAAAAGGCACCTTCGGCACTTCACATATGGCACATAAACTAAAAGCCCGCAGCCGCAAAAGCGGCTACGGGTGTTATCGCGATCCATACGGCTTATCTGCTGAGGCCGAGGGAGATATCGTAAAGGCGGCGGATATCGGCCGCGCGCTTATCGCAGATGGCCTTCATGGCCTCGATCTGCTCGGCGCTGAAGCTATCCAGCTGACCTTCCTTGAGTTTTTTCTTGTACATCTTATCTGTCGTGAGAGCAAAACGGATATCATAGCTCACGATCTCGCCGTCTATCTCGGCAACAATGGCATCGCTCTTGCCCGCAAGCAAAAGATCCACCGCAAAGGTACCCATCTCGGTAGCGGTCAGGCGGTCTCGCAGTGTGGGCTTGCCGCCGCGCACGATGTGTGCCAGGCGAGCAAACTTTGTTTCAACGCCTGTCTCCGCGCCGATCTTTTTGGCCAGCACCTCGCTGTAGGGCTTGCCCTCGGCGGTAAATACGCCCTCGGACACTATAACGAGCATGCCGCGCTTGCCGTCAGCCTTGGCGGCCTTGATGCGCTCGATAGCCGCGGCCTCATCAAAGGGGACCTCGGGAATGGCGATAGCCACAGCACCGGATGCTATACCGGTCTTCAGCGCGATCTCGCCGCAATCACGCCCCATGACCTCCACAACATTGCAGCGGGCATGAGATTCGCAGGTGTCGCGCAGGCGGTCAACGCATTCAAGCACGGTGTTCATTGCGGTATCAAAGCCAACGGTATAGTCGGTGGCGGTGATATCGTTATCGATAGAGCCTGTAACGCCGATGGTGGGAATGCCGTGGATGGCAAGGTCGGTTGCACCGCGGAAGGTGCCGTCGCCGCCGATGGCAACGATAGCATCGATATTGTGGCGGTGGCAGGTGGCGATAGCCTTTTGCATGCCCTCCTCGGTAGCAAATTCCGGGCAACGGTCGGAATAGATCACGGTTCCGCCCATGCAGGAAATATTGGATACACGGCGAGCGGTAAGATCGATGACGTTATCATTGATAAGTCCGCTGTAGCCGCCGATGACTCCCTTTACCTCAATGCCGTTTTGAATGGCACGGCGGGTGATCGCACGTATTGCCGCGTTCATACCCGGGGCATCGCCGCCGGAGGTGAGAACGCCTATTCTTTTAAATTCAGCCATTTTTGTTATCTCCTGATAAATGCACCCGTTGCCCTTATTCGAGCCAAGGCGCTAAATTAAAACATACATATATATTGTATACCATTATTGACGGAAAATCAATAGCACAAACGTAAAAAATGCGCGAAAATCGTCGAATCGGGTGATTTTTTTGCTTTATTTCGCCGCATCGGCAAGTTTTTTCAGTGCCATGCCCATCACCTGCGTTGCCGCGCTGTATCTTATATACTCGCGCGAGCGCAGGGGGGACATCGAAAGCCGCCGCGTCTGCACACCGTTGGCATCCGCTACGGCGATATAGACCGTCCCCACCGGGTCGCTGTCGGTCCCGCCGCCGGGACCCGCAAAACCTGTGGTGGCAAGCCCCATATCGGTTCCGAGCACAGCCCTAACTCCCGCAGCCATCTCGGCGGCAGTCTGCTCGGAGACGGCGGTATGGCGCTCAAGTGTTTCGGCCGAAACGCCCAAAAGCTTCATTTTTGCATCGTCGCAGTAGGTCACACAGCCGCCCGCAAACACCTCGGAGCAGCCGGGTATATCGGTGAGCCGCCGTGCCACCATCCCGCCGGTGCAGGACTCGGCGGCGGCAATGCTGCACCCGCAGCGACGAAGCTCGGCAACAAGAGCAGCCTCAATGCTGCCAACGTCGATGCCGTATATATATCCGCCAACCTCGGTGGCCTTTATATCCTCAATGGCGGCAAGCGAGAGTCTGTCTGCCTCCTCATGCGTGGCGGCACGCGCACTGACTCTCACGCGCACCTCGCCCTCCTTGCAATAGGGAGCCACGGTGGGATTATCCCACTCCTGCATCATCCGCCGCAGGTGCTCCTCGACGGTCGACTCGCCCATGCCGATGATATGCACATTGTGGCTCACTATCACAGCACCCGAGCGATGGCAGAGGTAGGGGTGCACCCTCTCCTGCCAAAGAGTCTTCATCTCTATCGGTACGCCCGGCAAAAGAATGGCCGTGCGCCCGCTTTTTTTATCCTCAACGGCCATGGCGGGGGCAGTCCCCCAGTCGTTTTCAAATATGACCGCGCCCTCCGGGATCATGGCCTGCTTTTTGTTGTTCTCCGGCATGACTCGCCCTGTGTCGGCAAAATAGCGGCGTATTTTTTCCAGCGTGTGCTCGTCAAGATACATAGGCAGCCCAAAAAAGTCCGCCACCGTCTCCTTTGTAAGGTCATCGCACGTAGGACCGAGTCCGCCGCTCATAAAGACGGTATCAGCATGTGAAAAGGCCGCCTCAAGCGCCGCACGCAGGCGATCCGGATTATCCCCCACCACCGTTTGACGGTATACCGGTATGCCGAGCTCGGCAAGCCTCTGCGACATAAATGCCGCATTTGTATTGATTATATCACCAAGCAAAAGCTCGGTGCCGACGCAGAGGATCTCTGCGCTTTTTATTTCGGATCCAAACATTATGCCTCCGTTTTCCCGCCGATCGCCGCGCGGCGCATTCGGCTTCGGATCAGCCGCCTATATTTAGCCGATCGGTTTTAGTATCTTATCAATATTATATCACCATACCGTGTATTTGTAAACCGAGAGCGGCGAAGTTTTGCGATATTTGTTGACTTTTTGCGGATCCTGTGGTAAGATGTTTGAGATGACCATTATGAGTATCAAGCATAACTAAAACATCGAGGTATAAATGTCTGTTTGTAATATCTGCCCCCGGGGCTGCGGCGTGGATCGCTCACGCGCATTCGGCTTTTGCGGCGTTGGCGAGGAGTGCCGCATAGCCCGCATAATGCGGCATTCCTTTGAAGAGCCCTGCATAGCAGGCCGCGGCGGTGCGGGCGCTGTATTTTTTGTTGGGTGCAACCTTGGCTGTGTTTTTTGCCAAAACGCCGAGATAAGCCGGCCACGGCGCGAGAGCCTGCCCGGCGAGGTGTTTGATCCGCCGCGGCTGGCCGATGCCATGCTTGAGTTGCAGGCAGCGGGGCTTTCCTGCATAGATCTTGTAACGCCCACCCACTTTACCCCAATAATAGCCGAGGCACTGCGCCTTGCCCGCCGCGGCGGGCTTACTCTGCCTGTGGTCTGGAACAGCGGCGGCTATGAATCCGCGGCAACGCTTGAGACGGTCGCCGACCTTATCGATGTTTACATGCCGGATATAAAATACACCTCCCGGGATATATCCGCCCGCTTCTCCGCCGCGGGCGACTACGCCGAACGCGCGGCCGAGTGCATTGCCTTTATGTACAAAAAGCTCGGTCCTGCCGTGATGGAGGAGGGCATGCTCCGCCGCGGGCTTTTGGTGCGGCATCTTGTGCTGCCGGGCTGCCGACATGACTCGATAGCCACACTGCGCCGCCTTGCCGCCCTCCTGCCGCCATGTGATATAAAGCTGAGCCTTATGAGCCAGTATACCCCGGATTTTTACCATGGAGATGACCGTGCCCTCTCCCGCAGACTGACGGCATTTGAATATGATTCCGTCCTTGCGGTGGCGGACGAGCTGGGCTTTGACGGCTACATGCAAGCGCCCTCGTCCGGAGATAAAAAATACACACCGAGCTTTGACCGTCCCGAAACGATAGACCCCGACTGCCGCACATGCGGCGCGGGGAAAAATAACACGTCAAAAAACTAACAATATATTTAGCGGGGGATTGACAAAACCCGCCTTGTGGTGTACAATATTTATTAAATCCCCCCACAAAACACACGATGCGACAAAGCTCGCGGCATCGCGGGCGGGATCGTACCCTTGGGGCTCACACCAATAAAACCATCGCACAACAGAGCATAACCATCAAATGACAAAGCAAAACGATCAAGTTCAACAAAGCCACGAGATCCGGCAGAACCAGCTAAGCAATCAAACAGATCCAAACCAACCGATATATAAACAGGCAGGAAAGGGACAGCACATGCATATTACCATAACCGGGCGACTTGGAAGCGGCAAATCCACCGTTTGCCGTATTTTTTCGGATAAATACGGATACGAAATATACAGCACGGGAACCATACACCGCCGCATAGCCGCAGAAAAAGGCATATCCGCGCTTGAAATGAACGAGCTGATGGCTAAAGACCTCAGCTTTGACCATATGATAGACGATGCGGTAAGCCGCATCTCGCGCGAAAACTGCGACCGCACCTTGATATTTGACTCTCGCATGGCTTGGCACTTTGCCTGCGACTCCTTTAGGGTATTTATGCATATAGATCCCGCCATTGCCGCGCGCCGCGTTATTGCCGACGACCGCGGCGAGGTGGAAAAATACACCGATATAGACGATGCCCGCCGCCAGCTTTTGGCACGTGCAACATCCGAAAACACAAGATACAAGCGCATATATGGCGTGGATAATCTTGATTATCACAATTTTGATCTTATCGTTGACAGCGCAACGATATCCCCGGAGGCACTGGCAGAGCTGATACTTGCCGAGTTTAAGCGCTACACATCCGACCCTGCGTCCTACCCCCACCCGCACCTCTTGCTCTCGCCGCAGGCCATCTACCCCACCGCCGACCCGGAGGAGATGGCAAACGATGACTCGGAGCTTCGCATCCTCACACGCGACGGCTCACACTACGCGGTAGGCGGCGGACGCCGACTGTTGAGCGGCCTTTGGGCGGGCGAGCAGATGATAGAGGCTACGCCTGCAGACGATGCCACGGTCGCCATGGCAACAGAAAAGATAGAGTCCCTTGGCAGTCACGGCGGCGAGATACTGCGCCGACTGGAGGCGGAATACGGCTTTAGCTACCCCGAGACCCCTTCAGTATATAGATGATATCCCGACCCTGCCAACATCAAAACAACATAAAATACATATAGAGAACACAAAAAGCACGCCTCCCGTGAGACCCCGAGTCTCATGGAAGACGTGCTTTTTATTTATTTTTAGGATAAGTTCATATCAGGCAGGGATCATTCGTTCCCGCTGTTATTTCCGTCATCCGATGTCGCTGTCGCATTTGCATCGGCAGCTTCCGCCTCGGCGCGAGCCTGCGCTCTTGCCTCTGCCTTTGCATCCGCCTCTGCCTGATTTTTATTGGCCTCGGCACTGCGGCGCTTTTTGCTTTCGGCTATCTCAACAAGCTCTGCCTCATCGGCATCATGATCCATAACGGCGCGGAACTGGTCACCGTCCATCGTCTCGTGCTCAAGCAGATATTCCGAAACGCGGCGCAGCTTATCCGCATGCTCGGTGAGTATGCGGCGAGCCTCATTATATGCCTCGGTAACGATGCGATGCACCTCGGCATCGATCTTTGCGGCTGTGGCATCCGAGTAATCCTGCTGTGCCGATATATCCCTGCCAAGGAAGATATCATCGCCGTGGCTCGATCCGTAGCGGATCGGTCCCAACTCATCAGACATACCAAGCTGTGTTACCATAGAATGCGCTATCGCTGTTGCGCGCTGGATATCGTTTGATGCGCCGCCCGAGAAATCGCCAAAGGTCAGCTCCTCGGCCACACGTCCGCCAAGCAGACCCGCAATGCGCTCCCGCAGTTCACTGCGATAAACACTGAAGCGGTCGGTGGTGGGGATAGAGACGGTAACGCCCAGCGTTTGCCCCGCAGGGATGATCGATATCATATGGATCGGGTCCTGCGTGGGCATATAGTAGCCGACGATAGCATGACCCGCCTCGTGATATGCGGTATTTTTGCGCTCGCTCTCAAGCATGCGGCGGGACTTCTTTTGCGGACCCGTCAGTACCTTCATAAATGCATCCTCGATATCCGCCATACCGATAAGCGACTTGCCGCGGCGTGCCGCCAGCAATGCCGCCTCGTTAAGGAGGTTGGCAAGATCCGCACCGGTAAAGCCTGCGGTGGTCTTGGCGATGACCGCAAGATCCACATCATCCTCAAACTTTTTATTTCTTGCATGAACGCGCAGTATCTCCTCGCGCCCGATGATATCCGGCGCGTTCACGGTTATCTGCCTGTCAAACCGCCCCGGACGCAGGAGTGCGGGATCAAGTATATCCGGGCGGTTGGTTGCCGCCATAACGATTATACCGTCATGCGAGCCAAAACCGTCCATTTCGACCAGCAGCTGGTTAAGCGTTTGCTCACGCTCGTCATGTCCGCCGCCAAGACCCGCTCCGCGGTGACGTCCCACAGCATCTATCTCATCGATAAACACGATGGAGGCAGGGGCTTTACGTGCCGTTTCAAACAGGTCGCGCACACGCGATGCACCAACGCCAACATACATCTCAACAAAATCCGAGCCGGAGATAGAGAAGAACGGAACATTTGCCTCCCCCGCCACGGCCTTTGCAAGCAGTGTTTTACCTGTACCGGGAGGGCCCATCAAAAGCACGCCGTGCGGGATCTTTGCGCCAAGCTTTGTAAACTTTTGCGGATCGCGCAAAAATTCAACTATCTCGCGCAGCTCCTCCTTTTCCTCGTCCGCTCCCGCAACATCGCGGAAGGTCACACGGTCCTTTTCATCGGTATCCGCCGAGGTCTTGACGCGCGCCTTGCCAAAGCTGTTCATCTTGCCGCCCTTGCCCGTCATTTGGTTGAGCATGTAGAACCACATTGCCACAACTATGATTATAAGCAACAGATAGGGCAGGAGTGACACCCACCAAGGCCAAACTGTTTCAGGCTCATATTCAAAATTTGTGATGATACCGCTCTCGTACTGGTCAAGTATCAGCTCGCCCAGATCCTCGCGGAAATAATCAACATCCTTGAGCCTGTAGGAGACGGTCTTGCCGTCCTTGAGGGTCATGGTTATGACATCATTTTTGGTAACCGTGAATTTTTCCACCTGCTCGTCATTAAAATAGGAGACAATGGTGGAATATGTGGCCGGATCCTCACCAACACCGCCGAGAAGCCCGGAGACTGTGAAGATTATCACGGCGATGACTGCAAAATAAAGCAGGATTATTCGCAGATTGCTTGATTGATTCTTTTTCATTATCGAAGAATGCCTTTCTTTATTTTATCTGTCGGCGGACGGGCCCTCATATACCTCGGGCTTCAGCACTCCGACAAAAGGAAGAGTACGGTATCTCTCGTCATAGTCAAGGCCGTAGCCTACCGCAAACGCATCGGGTATCTCAACGCCTACATATTTAGGTGTGTATTCCACCTGGCGGCGGGAGGGCTTATCCAGCATGGTACAGCATGCAACGCTGCCCGCGCCCTTGAGGCGCAGATAGTCCTCAAGATAGGAGAGCGTGCGGCCGCTGTCCACTATATCCTCAACAACGATGATATCAAGATCCGCAAGATCGCCGCGGTGAAGATCCAAAAGGATATTTATCCTGCCGCTGGTCGATGTACCCGCGCCGTAGGATGAGACCTTCATAAAGTCTATCTCCACCGGGCGGCGGATCTTTTTCATAAGCTCGCCCATAAATACCACCGAGCCTTTGAGGATGCAAAGCAGCAACAGCTTGCGGGGGCTGTTTGCATAGTCGCGGTCGATATCCCCGGCTATCCTTGTTATTATCTCCTCTATCTCCTCCTCGGTGACGAGCTTGTATGCTATGTCGTTTGTTTCGCTTATCACAATGAATTCCTCCAAATGATGATCATTATTATTTCGGTGCTCAAAGTCACCCGTTCCCATTGCCGCCGTCCTGCGGGGCAATAACGGAGATCTCAAGCCGCCGCACGACTTCGCCGCGATCTGCGCGAAGGTCGTCTCGCACTCCCACAAAGGGAACAAATGCCACGCCGCCCTCATCACAGATGATGGGCAGGCGCGCGCGGTCTTCACGCGGCACACCGCAGTCGCACAACAGCTTTTTAAGGCTTTTGTGCATGCCGCCCATGAGGATGCGATCCCCCGAACGGCGCGGCCGTGCAAATAAAGTACCTTTAATTTTATCAGCAGAAAGATGCGTCTTTGTAGCGACTTTGTAAATTATATTTATATTTTTGCCGTTTTCGCTCTCCGCCACAGTATTTCCGGCAATAAATACCGAAAAACCGCCCGGCAGTGGGTTCTTGCCGTCCGTCAGCGGGTATATGCCATCCGGCAGGATCTCCCCGCCGCCGGCCTCATCTCTCGCCGCGGTGATCATAAAAAGGCCGCCCACCGTGACCGCCATGCAGCCGCCCGGGAGGGACATCAGCCGCCGACACTCGGTGGTATCCCCACCGCTTGACAGCTCGGATACAAGCTCCAAAAGCCTTGATATATGCCGCGCCTCAAGCATAGAATCGGTTGCCACGACGTCATAAAGCATACGCAAGACCCGCGCCGATATCGGCCGCGGGAGGGTGGAGAGTGCCGCTGTGGGCACACCGCGGGAGGGGGCAGATCTCGGCGTTTGCCGCGCGGGCGATACCGCGTTATCCGCAATAAATTGCCGCGCCTGCCGATCAAGATACTCGCAATCCTCGCGCAGCTCCGCGCCAAGCCTTGCGGCGGCGGCGGATGCGGCGGGATTTATCGCCCAAAGCTCCGGCAGGATATTCGCCCGCACGCGGTTGCGTGAATAATCGGTATCACTGTTTGTCTCATCGGTAACATATTCTATTTTGCGCTCGCGGCAATAGTGGAGCACCTCGGCCTTTGTTACGCCAAGCATGGGGCGAAGCACCAGCCTGCCGCCCGAAAGCTCACGCACAGGCGGTATGCCGCACATTCCGCGTGCGCCGCACCCGCGTGCCAAGCGCAGGAGCATAGTTTCAAGATTATCATCGGCATTGTGCGCCGTGATCAGAATGCGTATCCCGCGGCGGCTCATAACGCGCTCCAAAAACGCATAGCGTTCCCGCCGCGCAGCCGCCTCAAGCCCCTCGCCACACTCGCGTGCGATACGGGGAATATCCACCCGCTCGGAGTAGAACGGCAGCCCGCGCGACTCTGCCGCAGAGCGGCAAAAGTCCTCGTCACGATCCGCCGCCGCACCGCGTATCATGTGATTGAGATGCGCACACTCTACCGCGCATCCGCTTTGGCAGAGCATATCAAGCAGAGCGGAGGAATCAGCCCCTCCCGAGAGTGCCAAAAGCACCGCCTCGCCCTCTGCCATCTCCACCATATCCGACGGCCGCGCAAAGCCCTGCGGAAGTCGGGGTGATCCGTTTTCTTTCATTCTTTATAATAAGATCAATAATAAAAGATAAGATAAAAAGCAAAAAGGTTCGGAGCCCTGTTACGGCTCGGGTGCGTTATTCTCGATACCGCGGAAGAGGGTGTAGGTTCCGCTCCAGCTGAGCTTTACAGAGCCTGTTGAGCCGTGGCGGTTCTTGGCCACGATACACTCAACTATATCTATGCTGTTTTTATCCGGTCCTGCATCCTCATCGGTCTTGTAATATTCGTCACGATATATAAACAAAACGGTATCGGCATCCTGCTCGATAGAGCCGGAGTCACGCAGGTCGGAAAGCATGGGCTTTTTGACCTGTCTTGATTCGGGTCCGCGCGAAAGCTGTGCACAGCAGATGACGGGAACGTTCAGCTCCTTTGCCATCAGCTTCATGCCGCGCGTGATCTCGGCGACCTCCTGTACGCGGTTATCGTTGTGCCTATCCCCCTGCATCAGCTGCAGGTAGTCGATCACCACAAGACCTATATCACCCTCGCGGCGGAGCTTGGCCTTCATGCCCGTCACGGTGATGCCCGGCGTGTCGTCAATAAGTATGCGACTGCCGCTGAGCCTATCCACCGCGCCCGCCAGACGAGTCCAGTCGTCATCGGTGATATTACCGGTGCGCAGAGCGTAGGAGCTTACCAGCGCCTCGCTTGACAGCATACGCGTGGCAAGCTGCTCCGCCGACATCTCAAGCGAAAAAATAGCTACCTTTTTGTGAGTTTTAAGCGCAACGTTGGTTGCAATGTTCATGGCAAAGCTGGTCTTACCCATGCCGGGTCGTCCGCCTACCAGTATCAGGTCCGAGTTGCCCATGCCCGCCAGGACCTCATCAAGATCCGAAAAGCCTGTTTTGGTCCCCTGCGATGCCTCCGGGTCGGTCTGGAGCTGATGCAGATGCTCGTACACCTGCAAAAGCACGCGCTCGATGCTGATAAAGGTCCGCTCGTCCCTGCCCTGCGCTATGGAATATATCTTATTGCCCGCGTAGTCAAGCAGATCTCCAACATCATCCTGCTCCGAGTACGCACGCTCGGCAATATCCTCGCCCGCCTCAACAAGACGGCGCAAAAGACTTTTTTCCTTTACGATCCTTGCATAGTCGCGGATGTTCAGCGCGGAAGGAACGCCGTCTATCAGCATTCTGATATATCCCTCGCCGCCTGATTTATCATAAACGCCGTCGCGCACCAGATCGTCTATCAGGGTAACGACGTCTATTTGATTGCTCGTTGAAAACAAGCGAAGCATTGCGGCAAAGATCTGACGATGCTCCGCCACGTAAAAATCGGTATCCGACACCGTGTCGGCAATATTTCTTATCGATTCGGGATCGATAAGCACCGAGCCGAGCAGTGCCTGCTCCGCAACCATGGAAAAGGGCATTTTTTTGATAATATCGTTATTCATGCTTACCTCTTTTCGGACCTTTTAAGATATGGGTGATGTGTATCCGTCACCCATGCGCGACACAGCTGCCGCCGCGCCTCATTTTTTGCAAACGAGCAGATTTATCTTGCCCTCGATATCGCTGTAGAGCTTTAAGGGCAGGGTGTAATTTCCGTAGGCCTTTATTGGCTGATCAAGCTGCAGACGGCGGCGATCGACGGTGATGCCGTGCTGCTCCTCAAGTGCCTCGGCGATATCCTTGGCGGTGATGGAGCCGTAAAGGCGGTCATCCGCGCCGGATGCGGCATATATCTTTACCTGCACGCCCTGCAGGGCGGCGGCGATGCGGGTGGCCTCGGCGCGTTCCACCTCAATACGGTGACGCTCGGAGGCCTCGCGGTTTTTGATCTCGTTCATGGTCTTGGCATCCGCAGGGATGGCAAGCTTGTTGGGCAGCAGATAATTGCGGGCATAGCCATCGGATACATTTATGACCTGGTCCTTTTTGCCCTGTCCCTTTACATCCTTTGTAAGTACTACTTTCATTTAATTCCACCTATCTTCGCCGTGGCGAAGGCTTTCCTGTATTTCTGTTGTTTTGTTTTTTCTTTTATTAGTTAAATGCATTTTAATGCACCCTTGGTATCAGCCGAGGTATTCGTCAATGCACGCCTTTAGCCTGCACAGCACATCCTTTATGCTGTCACCGCTGACCTGCGCACCCGCGGCATCAAAATGCCCGCCGCCGCCGAGCTGTTCCAGCACCAGCTGAACGTTAAAGCTGCCGTCCGAGCGCGCCGATATCATGACCTCGCCATCCGTTTCAAGCAAAACGAACGCCGCCGCCACGCCGCGCACGGTCAGCATCTTATCCGCGGCCTTTGAGGCAGTTACGCGATCGGCACCGCGCGCCGCGGTCATAGCCGCGGTATCATCCGGGTCGATATCCGCCGCCGTGCCGCGCCCCACAGCTATCGCTATGCGTGAGCGATAGATGCATATCTCGGCGCCGAGGCGTGACTCGGTGATATAGTTCGTAAGATCCTCATAAAAGAATGTTCTGGCTATCTCGGAGCTTGCGCCGCACTCACGCAGATAAAGCGCCGCCGAGAAGGTGCGGGCAGTGGTAGAGCGGGTAAAGTCCTGCGTATCCACCATAATACCCGCAAGCATTATATCCGCCTCACGGCGCGAAAGTCCGCCCTGACCAGTTCCGGGCTGTCCTATGGGAGAAAATCCGAGCATTTCCGCCACCAGCTCACACGCCGAGGAAGCAGACGGCTCGATATAAACAAGCTCCGGCTCGTTTTGGAACTCGCCCGCCTTGCGGTGGTGGTCTATCACCACGGTGCGGAAGGCGTTTGCGGCGATCTCGGGAGATTCGCTGATGGCAAAGTTATTAACATCCGCAACTATCAAAACGGTATCCGAGCGGATCATATCAAGGCCGTCCTCGGCATCGATGAACAGCTCTCGCCCATCATTGGCCAGCTCATGGCGAAGCCCCTCGGTACAAACGGTAAAGTTGCGGTTAGCGCGGTCTGAAATTATTCTCACATCATCGGTAAAGAGCGCGGCTATCCGCGCCAGCCCCACCGATGCGCCTATACAGTCAAAATCCGGGTTTTTATGACCCATTATCAAAACATTGCCCGCGCCGGAGAGTATCTCGGCCAGTCGCTCGTACACCACGCGCGAATCAACCTTGGTGCTCTCACGCACGCTCTTGGTGCGACCGCCGAAATATTCGTAGCCGCCCTGACCCTGCCCGGAGCGCCGCCGCAGTGCCACCTGGTCGCCGCCGCGCTGAAGTGCCATCTCAAGCGCTACCGCCGCCTCGCGCTCGCGCTCGTCCAGCATCCCGCCGGAGGCGGATATGCCCATTGAAACGGTAAGGGACATGCCGCTCTCCCCTGCTTTGACCTCTCTTACATCGTCAAGCACCGAAAAACGGTCGCGAATGGCATCCAAAAGCCGCTTTTGCGGCATGATAACAAGAAATTTATCCCTATCGTACTCGCGAATTATGGCATCCATGCGCTCCGCCCAGGTGCGCAGTATCTCCTCGGCACGGTTAGCGGATTCGCGATAGGATACACGCGCGTATTTTGCAAGCTCCTCAAGATTATCAAGTGCCACATACGCCACGACCGCCAGCTCGTCATCCGCCCTTGCCTCTGCCGCCTCAAGCGCGGCCACGGGGGATAGCATCAAAAGATAATATCGGCGATCCTGCGTTTCCATGGGATAGGCATGCACGCGGTAGGGTGCATCACCCAGCATCACACGTAGCCCATCCCCCTCCGGCTCGGAGGTGATCTCCGCAAGGGACGCACCCATAAGCTCGGAAAGCTCAAGTCCTATCGGCGAGCCATGCTCTGCGGCGGCAGCATTTGCCCAAACTATCCTGCCCTCGGCGGAGGCTATGAACATAGGGTCTGCCACATCGCGCAGTGTAGAGGAAAGCATAGCCCCGATCGAGGCACGCTCCCCATCTCCGATATGAAAGCTGCTGCCCGCGCGAGAGATATGCGCGGATATCGTCACGGCGGCTATATATATTACAAGAAAAATAAGCGTTGCGGGAAATGCAGGAATGTCGGTCAGGAGAGATATCACCGTAAGTGCGGCTAAAAACAGCCCACCCACCGTGATGCATATGATAAGCGGCAAATTGTCGGGCGCGGGATCCTTTCGATCTGACATATGATGCACGACCTTTCTTTTAGAATCATGAGTTGAAAATTATAACTATGGAATAAATAATATAAGTTATAGCCCCTCACTGCTTGCGGCGGGAGGCGAGCACATCGGCTATCGGCAGGATGATGCAAAGGATGCACCCGAATGCAGCAAAGAGAGACAGCCCGCCAAAGCCGGATGCCATGACAGAGATTACAGGCGCGATGATTATCATCGGGGCGATAAAGCGCCAGCCGCCCCGCAGTGAGACACGCCTAAGCCAGGATACCGAAAACACGGTAAGCGGCAGGGCAAGCATCAGTATGATGTTTTCGCATATCACAGCAGCCGTGCCGCCGCCAACACTGCCATCGCCGCCTGTCAGCGACAGATATACTATTATTGCAGCAAAATATACGGCTCCGCAGATCGGGGATAGCAGGTATCTTGAGGGTGCCTCGGTAAAGGCATGCGGCTCAATATCCAGCGTGCGGAAGATCGCCCCACACACCGCCACCGCCAAAAATGCGGCTATCTCCGCCACCGCAGCTGCCACTCCCGGCAGCATGCGCACAAGCGAGAGGGCGTACTGCCGCACAGCTCCCGCGCCGACCTCAACTCCCGCCTCGGCATATGCCGCCGCGGTGTAGTCGGCGATCCGGTCAAGCAACAGCCTGCCGATATCGGCCACGCCGGCAAGTCCATCTTTTGATATATTGGGGGATGCGATAACAAAAAGCACGCCGAACACAACAGCCGAGAGCGCAGCGGTCAGGGCGGTAACACCAACCGCCTCGCCGACCGTAGTGCGCGGGTAGGCCATAGACAAAACTATCGCCGCAGGGATAAAGGCGACCCCAAAAAGGATGCCGGGCGCACTGCCAAACGCAAAGCCGATGGCTGCGGATGCGGCGGCGGCAAGCAAAAACGCCGCGCGGTTTATCCTGAACAAAAACGCACCTATACCTATTGCGGCCACGCACCCGAGCACGAGTGCGGGCATGGCAAAGCTGCCGGACATAAAGGCTATGATGCAGGCGGGTATTACCAGCGCAAACAGTGTCATGCGTTCACGCGCAAAAAACACGATGAACAGCGCCGCCGCAAGCATGCAAAGTCCGGCTATGGTATCGCGCGAATACGCCGCCGCAAGCACAGAGCCAACTCCCGCCGCCACAGCACCCGCAGGCATGAGCGACCACCAAAACGGCGCGTGAACATGAACGCGCTCAGTGCCGCCTGCAACGAGTTCACCGCCGACTGTATCGGTGCTCGGTATCTCTCTGTCAGCCATGGTATCCCCCCTTTTTTCTTTTTGTTCTTTTATCATCCCGCAGTGCGGCCGCGGCAAACGCGCCTTGGCTTGCCCATGGAACTTAAAAACTGTCGCTTTTTAGTTTGCTTTAATAATATCTGTACGCACTTTGTGCCTGTATGCGTTAAAGATAATTCTTCAATATAATAGTATATCATAAAAAAGCGCAAAAGTAAATAACTTTGCGCAAAATCACCGTCGTACGGCGCCGATTTATCCTCCTGCGGCAATTTTTTTCTAAAAATAGGCTCAGGACTCTTGACAAAGCGGTCATTTGATGCTATAATATAATCACAGCCAAAAACATGGTAATGCTCGGCAGAGCCGAGCGGTAATATAATAATTGAAAGGAAGGTTTTTATCATGGGTTGGATATTGGCAGGCATTATAGCTACTATCATTCTTTTTGTTTTTCTCGGCTTCAGCCGTTCGGTGTGGAGGCTTCGCCCCCGCCAGATACTGTCCGTGCTCGGACTTCTGTTGATCACCGGCGGCATGATAGCCTCCGTCCCCACCGGTCACACCGGCATACTTACTACGTTCGGTAAGGTAGAGGATATCACGCTTGAGGCGGGCGTACATATAAAGTCCCCTTTTCAGGAGGTCGTTATAATGGACAACCGCACGCAGGTGGCGCGCCTGTCGCTTACAAGCTTTTCAAGCGACATTCAGGAGGTGCTTGTTGACTATTCGATGAACTATCAAATAGACAAGACCAACGCGCAGACCATCTACAAAAACATAGGCACCGATTATTATCACACGGTAATGGAGCCTCGCATCCAGGAGGTCGTTAAGAGCGTTATTGCAAAATACACCGCCGAGAGTCTGATAGAGAGCCGCGATGAGCTTTCCCGCCAGATCACCGAAACGCTTGTTGACGAGCTGGGAAGATACAATATCGAGGTCGTCAGCACATCGATAGAAAATATCGATTTTTCGGATGCCTTTACGAACTCTGTTGAGGATAAGGTCGTAGCCCTGCAAACAAAGCTTAAGACGCAGACAGAGGAAGAGCAAAAAACGATGCAAAAGGAGCAGGATGCCAAGCGTGCCGAGATACAAGCGAACGCCGATGCATCGGTAAAGGAGATACAAGCCGCAGCGGATGCCGAGGTGGCAAAGATCCAAGCCGCCGCAGAGGCGGAGGTCAAAAAGGTTCAGGCTGATGCCGATGCCTATACCGGCGAAAAGCAGGCAGAGATAAACAAAAAGCTGGCTGAATCGCTGACCGAGGAGCTGATAAAATATCTCACCGCTCAGCAGTGGAACGGCGAGCTGCCCGAGTATTATATGTCCGGCAGCGGAACCGTTTTGCCGATACTCGGCAGTATTGGCGAGCAGTAAAACACCAAAAGTATGCAGTGTGCCCCGGGGCACACTGCATACTTTTTTATTGGATACTTGTATTTGCGCAAGCAAAAATATCATATTAGAATGCAATCGGCATTTAAGGCAACACCGCGCAATTCGCGGCCGGCACTTTTTTCGTCCACTTGCTTGCATAAGATCCGTCATATTTCACATTTTTACTTCGCGTAGGATGAGCTGCGCGAAGGAAAATTGTTTCATCTGACGAATTATCTGACGGCGCAATTGAACGAAAAGAATTGTGCGGTGGTGCCTTAATAGATAAATGATCGCCGAGCGCACAAACATTGCCCCAAAAAATCACATTCAAATCGATATTCGCCCCGCTAATTTCTTCCGCGATCATCGCCGCAGGCGCATGTATATGATCCGCGCGCAGTGCGTCATGCACTCCCCCTTTTGCGAATATACTTAATTATCAACTGTTTTTTGGGGGTGAAGCTATGCTTGCAACGATCCAATATGACCGCAGGCGCGCCGTTGAATACGCGCACCGCTGGGCACTTGACAGAAATCCTTTGTTTTTTAACTTCGACGGTCTTGGCGGCGACTGCACGAATTTTGTTTCTCAATGCGTGCTGGCGGGCTGCTGTATTATGAACTACACGCGCGACTTTGGCTGGTACTATATAGATACCGATGATCGAGCGCCCGCATGGACCGGCGTGGAATTCTTTTTTGATTATATCACCGGGGCACGTGACTTTTCGGCGCAGAACGGCGGGGTGGGGCCCTTTGGATACCTCCTGCCGGTGCGCGGCCGCCGCCCGCACCCGGCCATCCTCCCGGGAGATGTGATACAACTGGGAGACGAGCGCGGCAACTATTTTCATTCCCTTATCGTCACTGCCGCGGTAAGGGGCGACCTGCTTGTTGCCTCACACTCGGAGGATGCCCTTGACCGCCGCCTTTCAAGCTACCGCTACGCAAGATATCGCGCCATACATATAGGCGGTGCGCGGGTGGATATAGGGGATATTGATTGCTTTCCATCCCTGATCGACGGTCGCCTTGCCGCACTTAACAATGCCCGCGGGATATGATATAATGATATCAACACTACGACACCGCGATACCACGATGCTACATGCAGATGCGCTAAACACAAAAGGAAAGGATACCCAAAACGATGCAAATGACAAAAAGGATCAAGGCAACATTTTGGGCACTCTGCTTGCTTTCCGCAATGCTTGTCACCTGCCGTCCCGCAGGTACAGGCGAGGATGAGACCCCCCTCCCGCCCGATACCACTGCCGCCCACGCCGCCACAACGACCGCCACACCTGAGAGCACTGCCTCCACCGAGGACAAAGAAAAGCTTAACACCCTCACCGAACGCGCCATGACATATGAATTTTAGCGTTGAATAAGCAAAAAGGGGTGTAGCGGATGCACCTCTTTTGCTCTCTTATGATAAAAAACAAGAACCATAACCCGATACGATCGTATCAAAATTATGGTTCTTATTTGGCGGAGATGGAGAGATTTGAACTCTCGCGCCGTTATTCACGACCTACACCCTTAGCAGGGGCGCCTCTTCGGCCTCTTGAGTACATCTCCAAGGGTGTTATTGCACAGCATGACAAAGCTTTTGCATAATGCATGCCGACAAAGTATATTATACACTATACTTTGGTCTTTGTCAAGCCCTTTTTTTATATTTTTTCGTTTTTCGGATCCGAGGATCGGATCTGAGGAGTCGCCCGCACGGGCGACTCCGAAAGAATGATCAATCCCTAAAATCGGCCTTGAGGTATATAACGTTATCAGATGCCACGGCCTCGTCTACCAGAGCCGCAAAGTCAAGCTTTGACTCCTCCTCAAGCACGTGTGAAAGCTCGGGGCGGGTCTTGGGGTGCCTTGGTGTGAACACGGTACAGCAATCCTCATATGGCAGGATGGATGTTTCAAAGGTATCTATAAACCTTGCGCGCTCGATTATCTCCGCTTTATCCATACCGATGAGCGGACGGAACACGGGCAGATCTGCCGCATCGTTTGTTACCGCCAATGCCTGCATGGTCTGCGATGCGACCTGACCGAGGCTCTCACCGGTGATAAGTGCGCCGCACTCGGCAGTGTGTGCGATCTTTGATGCTATCGCCATCATATAGCGGCGAAGCAGAAGGG
The DNA here is from genome assembly GCA_964522215.1 of uncultured Ruminococcus sp. Taxonomy (GTDB): domain Bacteria; phylum Bacillota; class Clostridia; order Oscillospirales; family CAG-272; genus CAG-390. The sequence continues at coordinate 58,136 of CAZFVR010000006.1, forward strand.
TAAAATAGTCCTCACAGCAAGCGCGGGAGAGCTCCTCCTGGATATGAGTCAGCGATACGACGTGCAAAAAGATGCTGCCCGCCCATGGGGTGAGCTTGCGTGCCAGCTCCACTACCTTTTCCCTTGCCTGCTCACTGGTATAGGGGAAGGATTCAAAATACACCGCCTCAAGCTTTATGCCGCGCTTGGCCATCATCCACCCGGCGACAGGGGAATCTATACCGCCTGACAAAAGGAGCATGCCCTTACCGTTAGAGCCGACAGGCATTCCGCCCGCGGCGCGCTGCTGGCCACCGGTGATATATGCGCCCTCCTCGCGGACCTCGCACATGACCGTGACCTCCGGATGATGCACATCCACCTTGAGGTGATGATAATTTGAAAGTATGGCCGCGCCCAGCTCCTCGCATATCTGCTGTGAATGCAGGGGAAAGCTCTTATCCGCACGCTTTGCCTCAACTTTAAATGTCTTGGCGTGGGTTAGCGTATCCCGAAGATACTCCACAGCCGTGCGGCGAAGCTCGTCTATATCCTTTTCGGCATATGCCGAACGGCTGACGGCAATAATGCCGAATGTGCGCATGGCGACTGCCCATGCGGCATCCATATCCGCGCCCTCCTCTGCCGGCTCGATGCGTGCAAGACTGCGCCCCTTTATTACCTTATAATGGCCCACCTGCGAGAGGCGATATTTAAGCTCACGGCTGAGCAGTGTTTCAAAAAAGCTCCTGTTTGAGCCTTTAAGGCAGATCTCGCCGTATTTGCAAAGCAGTATTTCTCTAAATTTGGATTCAGGCATCGCTATCCTCTTCATCGGCGTCGTCGGTATCGTCAGATCCGTCATCCGCCGCCAGTGCGTAAAGATCTATATCAAAGAGTGTGGAGCGCTCGGCGGGATCGATGGCGGCTCCATCGCCGTCCTCCTCGTCCTCTTCCCCGTCTCCGTAATTGTCGTCAAAGTCAAGCTCAAAGTCGTCCATGCGCTCAAGATCCTGCTCGTCCGCACCATCGGCATCGGCACCGTTACCGTCGCCTTTTTTGGAGGATCGAGAGGTACGGCGTTTGCCGCCGCGCTTTTTGCGACCCTTTGAGGCACGCGGCGCGCCGGGCTTTTCGGTCTCCTCCGGCTCGGGATCCGCCTCCCCGCTCTCGATATAATAGTTCGGGAACAGCCGCTCCCATACCTTCATGCATCCGACGGTATCCGCCACGGATGTATGCGCCACACCATCCCACTCTATCTCAAAGCAGGCCATGGCATCGGTAAGGCTTGCGTGCTCTACCTCCGGTCGGCACTCGTGTATATATCTGACGAACTCGTTGGCACAGCAGCGTATCTTTGCCCAAAGCGCACGCCGCTCCTCCTCCGTCTCGTATATGTATTTTATGTGGCTGTAGTCTGTTGAAACACCGTAAGCTATGAGCCTATCTGCCCCTGCAAATATCTCCTTGATGCGCGGGGTCAGCTCAGCAAGAGTGGGCGCATCCGCCGTCATCTCGGGGGTGATGCCGTGGATCTTTTCTGTCTTGTTCCACTTGCGTGTGTGAGTGGGATGCACCAGTGTATCCATTATCATCTGCCCGTTTGCATCGCATATGCTGATAGAGATGATCTCATCGCGATCGTAAAAGCCTGTCAGCTCAAGGTCAAAAAACAGCACACGGGAACGCTCCATCCCATAGTGGCGTGCGCGGTGGGCATCACCCTCGGCGCGGCGGGCGGCAAGCTCCTCCTCATAGCAGGCACGGCAGAGCTTTTTGCGGTATCTTACATCATTACCGCACTTAACGCACATAAGCGGCATGCGCACCGTTGTGAGCTTATCATAAAGATAGACCACCGAGCCATCCGACTTACGCGCAAAGGCCACGGGCATCTCCACGACCTCAAGCTTCATACCCGCCAAGCGCTCCTTGGTGTAAAAGCCGAGGGATGCGGCGCGGCGAACACTCACCCGCTCGATAATATCCCCCGAGGGGAGCTTTTCCGTCTCGCGCTTTGAGCGCGGTGCGTACCAAAGCTCGGGATCTGCCTCGCTGACCTTTTCCGGGTCAAACCAAAGGCGCAGACCGCACTCTGTTTCCTCAAATGCCACGGGCGCACCGGCCTTGAGGTGCAATTTATCAAGCTCGGCACGTGTAAGATAGTTTTTGGCTCGCGCTTCGCGACCGCGGATAGCCGTTACCGCAGCGCCTGAGCGCAATTTTATCGATTCCTTCAAAACAGTCTCCGTTCCGCCGCCGTTAGGCGGCATATATATAAAAAATAATTTATAAAATTTATCGGGCGGCGTGACCACTATATATGTAATGTAACATCTAAAGCTTTGCAGATCAGCAGCAAGAAGCACGCGCAGTGTGAGGAGGAATGAGGTGGGCTGCACTATGAAAGTGCTGTTTGTATTGTGCGCACACTCCATACGGGGGCTGTCGCCGCGTGCCTGATAGATCGTTTGATGTGGTAATGCCGAAAAGTAAAGTTTTGGTCGTTGCAATATACTTACCCCCAAGCCGGGGATATCGGCACACGGCACATTTTTATTTTACATTTGGACCATACCGAATTATTATAGCATACCGCGGCGGGATTTACAAGTGCGTGAAAAAAATTTATGCGGTTTAAAAGTAAAATTTTTTCGCATCCCCTTCCGGCGGGGCAGTCTGCATAAAAAAGATGGACTTTTATTTTTCTTTTTTGTTGACAAAGGCTTTTTGGCGTGATATAATAAAAGCGCAAAAAGCCATTCTTTTTTCTTTTTTAAGGAGGAAACTTAAGATGAAACTTACAAAACGTATTCTTGCTTTGGCCACAGCCATGCTCATGCTGCTCGCACTTGTTGCCTGCGAGGCAGGCGGTAACGGTGATGTCACCACTGCCGCTCCCGACGGTACCAAGGATCCGGCCGTCAACACCACAGCTGCTGATCCCGGAACGACCAAGGCTCCCGAGGCCACAAAGTCCCCCGAGACGACCCAAGAGCCCGCAAAGACCGAGCCCGCGACCACAGCCGCGCCCGAGACAGAGGCTCCGCTTGCAGTTGACAGCATTTCGAAATCCGAAATGGATATCCTGCGCCTTGCAATGCCCATAAACCTGCCCGATGGCTCTGATTTTGAGATACTTACCCGCCTTATGTGCATGGATAACGATGCCGATTACACCGTTGGCGGCAACTCCAAGGGCAGCACCAAGTTTGTTGGTGAAGCCGAGGGCGCAGTTTACGGTAAGGCTATCTGCTTTGCCGGCAAGGCCGACTCCAACGACAGCCGCGGCGAGATAGAGATCTCTCCCGCCGAGGTCAAATGCGTTGAGGGTGCCCGCGGCATACTCTTCTATGTTGACTTCTCTCACCTTACCCCCGAGGAAGGCAAGGAGATGTGCGCATCCGTTACCATAAACACCAACTCCGTCCGTTCCAGGGGCACCGGCGATAACGGCACAGCCGTTGCTTGGTACTTCCTTGACGGTATCTGGACACAGACCACCAACATCAATGCTTGCCGTTTGCAGATCCCGCAGGGCTTTGCAGGCTGGATCTATGTTCCCGCCACGTCCTTCACACAGTCCTCTGACGGTCTCTACTGGAACAGCGCAACAGGCACCTTTACCGACACCGTTTATGTTGACAACATGCGTTGCTACACCGACGGCTACAAGTACAGCGCCGATTCCTACGTGATATTTGACGAGCTCACATTTATAAAGTGATAAGACAAACACCGGGATAACAAAACGCAAACATCAAAAATACAGCTGATCTGCTGCCGCTGCAAGCTTGCTTGCAGCGGCAGCTTTTTGCGTGATCGGAGCGAGATAGCTACATAAGGTATGAATTAAAATAAATAGGAAGAAAATACGCCCTATCGGACGGAATGATATGCTATGCATAAAGCCCGCGACGGTGAGAATATTATTTTATGATAGGGATCATGATGACAGCGATCGCCGGAGGTGTGAGATGGCAAACAATGCGCGTAGTGAGGCAAAAAGCATGCGGGAACTTTTTCCGGGTGAGGGTGCGGCGGTGACGATGCGCCAAACGGTATGCCATCCTCACTGCGGCGAGCGCCCGCTTTTGACGGCGCGCGCGGTGTACCCCGCCTTTGACTTTACCGCCGATGAGCCCGCATACCGCATAAATAAATTTTACGCCGAGCTTGCCGAGGCGTTTTTGTCTTGGTGTGCCGAGCGCGGCGCGGAATTTGCATCAAACGGATATGCGAGCGACCCCGACCCCGCACGCCGCTTTAAGCACCGCCGCTATCTTGCCTACCTGCATGTCACCCCCGGCTTTGTCTCGCAGGAGCTGATATCCGTGTGGGGCGAGGCAGCTATGCTTCACGGCACGGACGTGATGGGCCGCCGTGTGTTCGCCGAATGCTGGCGCGTGCGGGATGCCGCGCTCATACCGTGGCCCAAAAGCCGCTGCAGGACTGAGACTGTATTCGTCTCTCGCGAGGGGGATCTGATGCGTATCACGGCGAATGATAGCGGCCATTTCCACCCTGCCGAGATTATCGAAGATTCAATTTACGAATTTAGAACGATTTCAAAATTATTTGCAACAATAAGATGAAAACCATCGACAGAACGGCAGTTTTGTGATATAATTAACACTGTACATGTGTACCTAAAAGGCAAAAAGGATCTCTTGAGACCCTATAAAAAAAGCTTATGGGGAGACATAACACGCGGTCGGCTTTGTCCGGTCGCAGGACAAAAAGGAGGTATAACAGTAAATGACCATGGAGTCATTAAAGGAGATACGCATCGCCGAGGAACGTGCCGAGGAGATACGCCGCGCCGCCGCCGAGGAAGCGCGCCTGCGCCTCTCGAGAGCGCGTGCCGACGCCGAGCGGCTGATAGAGACAGCGGACAGCGAATCTCACAAAGACGCTGCCGCAGCTGTAGGTGAGATCACCGGCCGTGCCAATGCATTGGTTGACGGCGAGATCGAAAAAGCAAAGCGTGATGCCGCGGCCATCGAAGCGGAGGCTGCCCGAAACGCAGACGATGCGGTCAAAATGATATACTGGGAGATAGTTGAGAAATGTCTACATGCGTAATGAAGCACCTGACGGTGTGGGCATCGGCCGAGGATGCTGATGCCGTAGCATCGCGCCTTGTAAAGCTTCGCTGTGTTGATGTTGATGAGGCTCCCCTCGACCCTGACGGCAGTCTTGCAAAATATGACCCGTCAGCGACCATACGCGCCTGCGAGGCAGAGCTGGCAGAGATAGAATCGGCCATGGAGCCGCTTTATCCCTACAGCCGCAAGAGCAGTGGCTTTTCCCCCGCGCCGCCGATAGACATCGACCGCGAGGCCTTTGCCGCAGACCGCGGCGGGATGATGAGCGAGGCGCGTGAGACCTGCCGCAGGATAAACAAAATGCGCGAGCGACTTGCCGCCATTGAGCGTGAGATCCCCGAGGCAAAGGCAAAAGCCGAGGCTGTACGGCCTTGGATGGGCTGTGGGGTGGCGCTCGACTACGAGGGCACCGAGCACACGCGTCTGTTTTTTGGCAGTCTGCCGAATGCAGCGGCGGAGGGAGATGCACTGTCGGCACAGCTCGGCGATCTTGCGGCGGCATGGCGGGTAGTATACCGCGAGGGCTCGGCGGCCTATTGCATCTTTATAGTTGAGCGAGGGGATGCAGACGAGCTTTTGCGCCGTCTTAACGCCATTGGCTTTGCAAGAGCCGTATTCCCGCGCGGCTGTGGCTGCGCAGAGGAGATCTGCGCGGCGGGATCCGACCGTGCGGCAACGCTTGCCGATGAAAAAAAGAATATTGAAGAAAACTTTTGCGGTCTTGCGGGTCAGCTTGACTCGCTCCGTGTCCTTTGGGATACGGTATCCACAAAGCTTGCGGGTGAGCGCGTAAAGGAGCGCCTGCTCTCCACCAACAGCTGCGTGCTGCTTTGCGGTTGGTTGCCGCAAAAGCAGACAGAGCGCGCTACGGCGGTGCTTGAATCCATAGGCTGTGCATATGAATTCAGCGACCCCGCCCCCGGCGACAATGTGCCGGTAAAGCTTGAAAACAACAAATTCGCATCCTGCTTTGAGTGGGTGGTGGGAATGTACTCCCTGCCCGCCTACGGCACGTTTGACCCGACATTTGTGATGAGCTTTTTCTATATCCTCTTCTTTTCCATGATGTTTGCCGATGTGGGATACGGTCTGCTTTTGGTGCTTGGCGGCTTTCTTGCCCCGCGCCTGTTGCACATGAAGCCCAAAAAGGCACAGCCCTTTTACATGTTCGGCATATGCGGCATCGGATGCATGATAACCGGCGTGCTGTTTGGCGGCTATTTTGGTGATATGCCGCTTGCCATCGCAAGAGCGATCAACCCGGACGCACAGCTGCCTGACACCTTGGCACTGGTCGTTGATCCGGTCGCCGACCCCATGACCTTCCTTATTATTGGTCTTGCGCTTGGTTTTATTCACCTTGTTGCGGGACAGGTCATAAAATTCATCCTCGTTTGGAAAAACGAATCCCCTGTGGATGCCATTTGCGACTACGCGCTCTTTTGGGTGCTTTACGCGGGTCTGGGACTGCTCTTCCTTGCCCCTTCCGTTGGCAAATGGGTGACCATCGGTGCGCTTGCGGCGATAGTGCTGACAGGCGGCCGCAAGGAGAAAAATCCCCTGATGCGCATACCCAAGGGCTTTTTGGCACTCTACGGGCTTGTCAACTTCGGCTCGGATGTGCTCTCCTACTCGCGCATTTTGGCGCTCGCCCTCTCCGGCGGTGTTTTGGCGCAGGTCATGAACATCCTCGGCACGATGGGCTCAAGCCCTGTGGCGATAGCCATAGGAATGCTCTTCTGCTTCCTTATCGGTCACATCCTCAACCTTGCGCTCAGCGCGCTCGGCTCATTTGTTCACACCAGCCGCTTGCAGTATATCGAATTTTTCGGTAAGTTCTACGAGGACGGCGGCCGTCCCTTTGCACCCGCCGTGCCCTCCGAGAAATACTCGGATCTTGACGTTTGATACGTCGGGCAGAGACAACGAGCAACGGCAAAACAAAACGACAAAGACCGGCAATTGCCGATCAAATGATCCAAATATTTTAGATCAAAAAATAAAACCACATAAAAACAATTAAAATCAACCAAGGAGAAACAAAAATGAATTTCGCAGATTTTCTTAGCAGCTTGACAACAGGTGAGGGCTTGGCCCTTATCGGTGCGGCACTGGCCGCCATCCTCCCCGGTATGGGAAGTGCAAAAGCCGTTGGCTCGGTCGGTGAATCGCTGGCCGGTCTTATGTCCGAGGATCCCGACAAGTTCGGTAAGGCATTCCTGCTTCAGGCACTGCCCGCAACACAGGGCATTTACGGCTTTATCGTTGCCTTTATGGTAATGGTAAAGGTCGGCGTTATCGGCGGCGAGGTCGTCACCACTCTCGGCGGCGGCATCTACTATCTCTTCGCTTGCCTCCCCATCGCAATATGCGGCTACCACTCCGCTATCCGTCAGGGTCGCGTTGCATCTGCCGGCGTTGCAATGGTTGCAAAACGTCCCGAGGCATCCGGTAAGGCTGTTACAGCTACCGCTATGGTCGAGCTTTATGCTCTGCTCTCCCTGATCTGCTCCTTCCTGCTTGTTATGTTTGCACCTGCAGGTCTTTGATAGACCGGCAAAACATCATCACCATGAAAGGCAGAAATACCAATGGTGGGACTTGAAAAGGTTACAAATAAGATAATCGCATCGGCAGAGGCGGAGGCTGCAAGCCTTCTTGCCCGCACCGACGAGGAGTGCGCGGCGATACTCGCCGAGGCTGAGGCGCGCGCACTTGAGATAAGAAACGCCGCAGAGGATGCGGCGGCTGCCGAGGGCGAGGGAGTGGTCTCCCGCGCACGTGCCTCGGCGGCAACAGAGCGGCGCGGCATACTGCTTGGCGGTCGTTGCCACGCCATTGACTCGGTATTTGAAGCGGCGGAACGCAAGATCTGCGGCATGCCGAGCGAAAACTACCTCGGCTTTTTGGTGGCACTGGCACGTGAGGCCGCAAAGGGACAGTCCGGCGAGTGCCGCATAACGCTTGGCAGATCCGACCGCGTGAGCTTTGGTCGCGCACTTGCAGACCAGCTTGAGCGGGAAATGCCGAATGTAAGCTGGCAGCTGAACGACGGAGATGCCCGCATTGGCGGCGGCCTTTGGCTCGACTTTGGCGAAACGCGCATAGACTGCACGGTCTCCGCCCTGATAGCCGAGGCGCGCCCGCGCCTTGAGGGCGAGGTCTGCCGCATTCTTTTTGGCGGCAGGGGGGATAAAGGAAATGACTGACGGCAGAAAGACAGCGAAAAAGGCGGGCGGCACGCGCCGCGGCCGATACCGCGAGGAAGATTACCGTTATGCGGCCGCAAAGGCCTCGGCACTTTCCCGCGAGCTGATATCCGAGCAGGCTCAGCGCGAGCTTTTACGCACGCTTGATGCTGCGGGTATAGAGTCACGTCTTGCCGAGTACGGCTTTGACGTCTCCGCGGACACCGAGACCGCACTCACGAGCTACCTTGCCGAAAGATATGATACACTGCTATCATTTTGCCCCTCCACACCGCTTGCACGCATGTGCAGGCTCAAATACGATTGCTCAAACCTCAAATCGGCGATAAAATGCGCCTATGGTCAAAGAGATCCGCACCCGCTGATGATAGAAAGCGGCTGCATTCCCACCGAGGAGCTGATAGATGCCACGTCAAGGCGCGACTATTCTGCCATTGCCCGCATCATACCCAACATGGCTCGCGGAGCGGAAATGGCCGCCGCCGCACTTGAGCAGAGCGGCGCATCCCGCACGGTCGATTCACTGCTTGACCGCGCCTGCTTTGCCGATATGCGCGAGGCCGCCGCGGCCTGTGGCATACGAGAGGTGGGGGCGATACTCAAGCGCAGGACGGATCAGATAAATCTTCTCACCGCCGCGCGCGTTATGCGCCTGCGCCGCGCCGAGCTTCGCCGCGCCGTTTTTGACGACTCGGTGATATCCGGCGGCAGGATAGACATGGCCGCGCTCCGCGATGCCGAGGATACCGCAACGCTTGGCCGCCTTGCCGAAGAGGCAGGCTATCGCGAGATGGCAGCGGCACTTGCCAAAACAGACGGCACTGCGGCAGGTCTTGAAGCGCTCTCGCTGGCGTTTGACAACGATATGTTCACCGAGCTTGCAGAGATGACATCAATGAAGCTGCTTGGCGCATATCCCATCATCGCCTACATCGCAGGGCTTGAGCTTGAGATAAAAAATCTGCGCATAATCACCTCCGGCATCAAGGCAGGAGAGGATCGCTCTCTGATAGAGAGCCGCTTGCGCACTGCACAGGCGCACAGGGAGGTATTGTAATGTACAAGATTGCCGTTATCGGACAGAGACAGGACATACTGGGCTTCTCCGCGCTTGGCTTTACTTTGCTTGAGGCCGCGGACAGCACCGAGGCGCTCAGCGCATTACAATCCGCCACTCGCGGTGCAGCCGGTGCGGCCGGTGCAGGCGGCTCCGGCAGTACGGGCGGAGTACCTGACGGCGGCTATGCCGTGATATTTATCACCGAGGCATACGCCTCCGACCTTGCGGAGGAGATCTCACGCTTTGATGACCTCCCCACCCCCGCGATACTGCCCATTCCCTCCGCCACCAAGGACGGCGGCTTTGGAATGCGTGCCCTGCATGACCGCGTTAAACGCGCCGTGGGCAGCGATATCCTCTGATCTTACCCGCAAATATCAAATATTAAGATCTGCATTAAGATCTGCATTAAGATCACAGACAAAAGGCACCATACAACAACAAAAATCAAGCATAGCGGGAGCGCCGCCCGCACCATCACGGCGCAAATAGCCGAGAAAGGCATGAAATGAATTAAAATGGAATTGATCGAAGGAAAGATCCTAAAGGTATCCGGTCCGCTGGTTATAGCCGAGGGCATGAGACGCGCCGATATGTTCGATGTCGTTCATGTTGGCCGCGACAAGCTTATCGGTGAGATAATAGAAATGCACGGCGACCGCGCCTCGGTACAGGTGTACGAGGAGACCGCAGGGCTTGGCCGCGGCGACGAGGTGGTATCCACCGGTGCGCCGCTTTCGGTTGAGCTTGGCCCCGGTCTTATCGGAAACATATACGACGGTATACAGCGCCCGCTTGAAAAGCTGCAGGAAATGGCTGGCTCAAACCTCACCCGCGGCATAGTTGCCCCCGCGCTTGACCGCGACCGCGTTTGGCACTTTGAGGCCACCGCTCAGCGCAACACAAAGGTCCGGGGCGGCGATATCGTTGGTACTGTGGCAGAGACCGAATCTCTCAGCCACAAGGTGATGGTCCCACCCGGGGTCAGCGGCACGCTGATCTCGATTCGCTCCGGCGACTATCACGTAACTGACAAGATAGGCGTTATCGAATGCGCCGACGGCTCTACACACGAGCTGACACTTATGCACAAATGGCCGGTCCGTGTGGCTCGTCCGCACGCGGGCAAGCTCCCGCCCACCGAGCCTATGATCACGGGTCAGCGCTCGATAGATGCGCTCTTCCCCATCGCCCGCGGCGGCACAGCCTGCGTTCCCGGTCCTTTCGGCTCGGGCAAGACTGTTGTTCAGCACCAGCTGGCAAAATGGAGCAATGTTGATATAGTCGTTTACATCGGCTGCGGCGAACGCGGAAACGAAATGACAGACGTTTTGCGCGAGTTCCCCGAACTGCGCGACCCGCGCACCGGACGTTCGCTGATGGAGCGTACCATCCTTATCGCAAACACCTCGGATATGCCGGTGGCGGCACGTGAGGCATCGATATACACCGGCATCACCATTGCGGAATATTATCGCGATATGGGCTACACCGTTGCGGTCATAGCCGACTCCACCTCCCGCTGGGCAGAGGCCTTGCGCGAAATGTCCGGCCGTCTTGAGGAAATGCCGGGCGAGGAGGGCTACCCCGCATATCTTACCTCTCGTCTTGCACAGTTCTACGAGCGTGCGGGACGTGTTACCTGCCTTGGCTCCGATGGGCGCGAGGGCGCACTTTCCGCCATCGGCGCGGTATCTCCCGCAGGCGGTGACATCTCCGAGCCTGTAACACAGGCCACCCTGCGTATAGTTAAGGTGTTCTGGGGTCTTGACTCCTCCCTTGCCTATCGCCGTCACTTCCCCGCCATCAACTGGCTAAACTCCTACTCCCTCTACCGCGAACGCCTTAACGGCTGGTTTGCCGAAAATGTTTCGCGCGATTGGATGCCCCTGACACAGCGTTGCCTTAAGACCCTGCAAACAGAGGCAGAGCTTAACGAGATAGTACAGCTTATCGGCGCGGATGCGCTCTCCCCCTCCGACCGCCTGACCCTTGAGATCGCACGCTCACTGCGTGAGGACTTTTTGCAGCAGAACGCGATGACGGAGAACGACAGCTATTCTCCCCTCGATAAACAGCACCGCCTGCTTGGACTTATATTTAAGTTTGAGGACACCGCGCGCCGCGCGATAGAGAGCGGAGCTTCCATCGACGAGATAACAGACCTGCCGATAAGAGAGCGCATAGGCAGAGCAAAGGATCTGCCCAACGACAACTACAAGGCTGATTTTGACAGTATTTCCGCAGATATCGACCGCGAGATCAACGCGACGATACCCAAGGCATAATAAGGAGGACGGCAATGATAAAAGAATATAAGACCATTGAAGAGGTAGCCGGTCCTCTTATGCTGATAAAGAGCGTTGAGGGCGTAAAGTATGACGAACTGGGCGAGATAGTAATGCCCGACGGCTCACTGCGCCGTTGCCGCGTGCTTGAAGTAAACGGCAATGACGTTTTGGTTCAGCTGTTTGAATCGGCGGCCGGCATCAACCTTTCGGAGAGTCGCGTTCGCTTTACCGGACACGGCGTTCGCCTTGCCGTCTCCCCCGATATCATGGGGCGCGTATTTAACGGCATGGGCGAGCCTATCGATGGCGGCGCCAGAATAATCCCCGAAAAATATTGCGATATCAACGGCACACCCATCAACCCGGCGGCAAGGTATTACCCCTCCGAGTTTATTCAAACAGGTATCTCCACCATCGACGGGCTTAACACCCTCGTGCGCGGGCAAAAGCTGCCGATATTCTCAGGCTCGGGTCTGCCTCACGCCGACCTTGCGGCACAGATAGCCAGACAGGCCAAGGTCATTGGCGACGGCGGCTCAAACTTCGCCGTTGTGTTTGCCGCTGTGGGTATCACCTTTGAAGAGGCTGACTTCTTTATAAACGACTTTAAAAAGACAGGCGCTATCGGCAGAACGGTAATGTTCTGCAACCTCGCCTCCGACCCCGCCATCGAGCGTATCTCCGCTCCGCGTATGGCACTTACTGCCGCAGAGTATCTTGCATTTGACCTTGGCATGCACGTGCTGGTAATCATCACCGATATCACCAACTACGCAGAGGCACTGCGCGAGGTATCGGCCGCAAGACGTGAGGTCCCCGGTCGCCGCGGCTACCCCGGCTACATGTACACCGACCTTGCAACAATGTACGAGCGTGCCGGCAGAAAAGCGGGCAGTGAAGGCTCGATCACGATGATACCGATCCTTTCAATGCCTGAGGACGACAAGACCCACCCGATTCCCGACCTTACCGGATACATCACCGAGGGACAGATAATCCTTTCTCGCGATATGTACCGCAAGGGCTATATGCCGCCTGTAGATGTGCTCCCCTCCCTTTCCCGTCTTAAGGACAAGGGTATTGGCGCGGGCAGAACGCGGGAGGATCACGCGGGAGTTATGAACCAGCTCTTCTCCAGCTACGCACGCGGATGCGAGGCAAAGGAGCTTATGGTGGTGCTTGGTGAATCCGCCCTGACACCGATGGATCGTCTTTACGCCAAATTCTCCGATGAGTTTGAGGCAAGATATATCAATCAGGGCTTTTACGAGAACCGCACGATAGAGGAGACGCTTGACCTTGGTTGGGAGCTGCTCTCCATCCTGCCTAAGAGCGAGCTTAAGCGCATCAAGCCGGAATTTATTGAAAAATACTGGCCCAAGAGCAAAAAAGCCGCCGCGGCTGACTGATAAACGCTTGGAGGCGCAAGATGGCAACAACTAATATAAGCCCCACCAGAATGGAGCTTAAACGCCTCAAGACCCGCTACGCCGCCGCGCGCCGCGGCCACAAGCTGCTAAAGGACAAGCGCGACGAGCTGATGAAGCACTTTTTGGAGGCGGTAAGGGAAAATCAAAAGCTGCGCGAGAGCGTTGAAGAACGCCTGCGCGCGTACTATCGCTCCTTTACCGCCGCGGGTGCCGTTGGCAACCCCAAAATGCTTGAGGAGGCGCTTATCGCTCCGACCGGCGAGAACATGATCGACGTTGACAGCAAAAAAACGATGGGTGTTACGGTTCCCATCTTTGAGGGCGGCGACATAACCGTTGGCATAGGCTACGGCATGGCATTCACCCCCGCAGGACTTGACTCGGCACTTGAGGAGCTTTCCTCGCTTTCCGCCGACATGATAAAGCTGGCCGAGCTTGAAAAGACCGCTCAGCTTTTGGCGGGCGAAATAGAACGCACAAGACGCCGCGTTAACGCGCTTGAATATATACTGATGCCGAGATATCTTGAATCGATAAAAACGATCTCAATGAAGCTCGACGAGGATGAACGCAGTTCACGCGCGCGGCTGATGAAGGTCAAGGAAATGACCGCCGAGGCGGAGATAAAGAAAAAACGTGCCGCCGAGGCAGCCGCCGTATAAGGCAAATAACGATCTCACATTCACAAAAAGCTCTCCCGAGCTTCGCTCGGGAGAGCTTTTATATGTATTTAGGGAGCTCGATCTTGGCTGCTTTTATTTTTCCTCGGCAGTAGCATCCGCCTTTTTGCCGCGGGACATTACAAGCTCGCCGTCGCGCCGCACGGCCGACCAAATGATATGCCGCGGGCATTTATCCTCGCAAAGACCGCACTCGGTGCATTTTGCGTAATCAATGGACGCGCCCGCGCCATCGACCTTGATGGCACCCGAGGGACATGAGCGCTCGCAAAGGCGGCAGGAGATACAGCCGGCATCGCAGAACCGACGCACCTGTGCGCCCCGCAGCTTTGTGGCACACCCCACCCAGTGGGCGCTATCATAAGGAATGAGCTTGATTATCCCCTTGGGGCAGGAGCGCACACACACGCCACAGCCCTCGCATTTGTGATAATCCACCACCGCCGCGCCGTCCACTATGGCAATAGCGCCAAAGGGACATGCCGCGGCGCAGGTGCCAAGACCTATACAGCCGTTGGGGCATACCTTATCTCCACCGCCAAGCCGCTCGGCAGCAATGCAATCGGTAGGGCCGGAGTATGTATATTTCAGGCGGGCATGGCCGCCACCGCCGGAGCACATGACCTGCGCACGACAGCGAACGGGTGCCTCAACAGCAACGCCCATTATCCTGCCCACCTTCTCTGCTACGGCCGCGCCGCCCACGATGCAGGCATTTGCAGGTGCCTCACCTGCCGCAATTGCCGCGGCAAGCGCGGCACATCCCGCTTTACCGCATCCACCGCAGTTAGCACCCGGCAGCACCGCCGATATCTCATCGGCACGCGGGTCGGTCTTGACCTCAAATATCTTTGCGGCCACGGCAAGCAGTGCGCCAAGCAGTGCACCCATCCCCGCAAATATCAAAACGGGGTAAAGTATTTCAGTTACATTCATGATAACAACTTATTCCTTTCTTCAGCCTCGCGCCACTGTTCAATGGTAGGCGCGGCGGCTTACTTATTTGCCAAAGCTGATGCCGGAAAAGCCGGAAAAGATCATGGCAAGGAGTCCCGCTGCAATAAGTATCAGCGGCATACCGCGGAACGCCCGCGGCGGATCTGCCACCTCAAGCCTTGCACGCACACCCGCAAAGATGACGATAGCAAGGGTAAAGCCTACGCCTGCGGCAAAGCCGTAGCACACGGAGGCAATAAAGCCGTAATTTTCCTGAATGTTCACAAGAGCCGCACCAAGTACGGCGCAGTTTGTGGTTATAAGCGGCAGATAGATGCCAAGCGAGCTGTAAAGCGCGGGCACGAATCTGCGCAAAAACATTTCAATAAGCTGTACCAGCGATGCTATTACAAGGATAAAAGCAACCGTTTTGAGGTAGGTAAGCTCAAGCGGCAGGAGCAAAAGATAATACACCGCCCATGTTACCGCGCTTGAAAGCGTCATAACAAAGGTAACGGCCATACCCATGCCAAGTGCCTTATCGGGGCTGTCGGACACCCCCAAAAAGGGACAGCATCCGTAGAATTTTGAGAAAATAAAGTTCTCGACCAGTATCGCGCTCATCATCATAAGGAGCACGTCAACGAACCCAAGCTCGGTAAAATTCATTTTGATATTCCCTCCTCAAGTTCATCCGTCATATCATCTGCCGGATCTGCCGCCGGCATGCCCTTTGTGTTAACGCTGATATCCGAAAGACGGCGCGTGCGGGCGCGATCCTCAGATGTGTTGCGGAATTTCTGCACCACCGCAAGCAGAAAGCCGATGGTCAAAAACGCACCTGCGGGCAGAACGAATATCACTGCGGGAGGATAACCCGAGCCGAGAATATTGATGCCCATCCAGCTGCCGGAGCCGAGTATCTCACGCACCGATGCCGTTAAAAAGAGCGCCAGCGTGTATCCTGCGCCGCTTGCAACGCCATCAAGTGCCGATGCTGCAACTCCGTTTTTGGAGGCAAACGCCTCCGCCCTTGCAAGTATGATGCAGTTAACGACGATAAGCGGAATGAATATTCCCAGTGCCTCGTAAAGATCATAAAGATACGCCTTCATAAGCAGCTCCACCGCCGTAACAAAGCCGGATATTATCACCACATACGCGGCAATTCGTACCTCTTTGGGAATGATACGCCGCAGGAGGGATATCATAATATTTGAGCAGATAAGCACTGCCGAGGTCGCAAGACCCATGCCAAGCGCATTTTTGACCGACGTTGTGGTTGCAAGCGTTGAACACATGCCGAGCAGCTGAACGAAAACCGGGTTGTTATCGACAATGCCGTCGCGCAGGATCTTGAGGGCGGAGGGTCTATCTTCATCTCCGTCTGCTTTTTTGTTCTTCTTGGATCTTTTCTCAGCTTCGTCCTTTTTCGGCTTATCGACCATCTGGGTCGGCTGCTTTTTCCGGGCGGGCTCGATGGTCTTGCCGGGCTCTGCCCTCTCGACTTGCTCGATCTTCTCGGTCCTTTCGACCGGTCCTATCTTTTCGATCTTTTCGATCTTTTCGACCTTTTTATATGCTTCGGTCTTTTCCGTCTCATCGACATCAGCCGCAGAGGCCTCCTTCGCAGGCGCGAGGGACTCTTCGGTCGTCTCTGTCTCTTTTTTAGACGTAACGGTCTCTTTTTTAGACGTAACGGTCTCTTTTTTAG
>CAZFVR010000007.1:0-13145 GCA_964522215.1 uncultured Ruminococcus sp.
CCACACGCACCTTTTTCGAGTCGACCTCTCCCTTGGAAAGCAAGACAACCGTCTCCACATGCCCTGTGCGCGGGAAAAGATCGACCGGGTGAGCCGTGCCGATCGCATAGCCGCGGCGGCAAAGCTCGGCAGCATCGCGGGCGAGGGTGGCGGGGTTACATGATATGTACAGTATCTTTTTTATTCCCGCGCGTTCAAGCGACTCGATAAGCTCGGCGGAGCAGCCCTTGCGCGGCGGATCGAGCACCACAACATCCGGTGTATATCCCGCCGCAAAAAGCATATCATCCGCGCCGCGTGCCGAATCGGCGCAAACGAACCTTGCGTTTTGCACACCGTTGCGCGCAGCGTTGCGCTTGGCGCACTCAACAGACTCCGGCACTATCTCCACACCGCACAGCTCTGCGCATCTATCCGACATTGAGAGTCCGATAGTACCGATACCGCAGTAAAGATCAAGCAGGCGTATATCCTTTTCAGCATCCCCGAGCAGACCCGCCGCGATACGGCAGAGCAGCTCCGCCGCATCATGATTTACCTGATAAAAGGCCGCAGGAGAGACCTCAAGCTCAAGGCCGCAAAAGCTATCGTAAAGATACGGGCGCCCCCACACGGTGCGGTACTCGCGACCCGTGATCACATTTGTGTTGCCGCGATTTATATTGAGGATAACACCGCATATCTCGGGGTGAGCACGGCAAAGCTCCTCAGCTATCTCACCTTCATGAGGCAGATCGTTACCGTTTATAACTACCGTTACCTCGACCTCGCCGCTCCCGGCACCGTGGCGCAGATAAAGATGCCGCAAAAGCCCCCGCCCGCTCTCCTCATCATAGACAGTCAGCCCCCGGCGGTCGGCAATTCCGCAAAAAGTGCGTGCAATATCGCAAAAGATCCGAGGGTGGAGGGAGCATTGCTCCTCAAATCCCGCCACTCGGTGCGTGCCGTTGGCATAAAAGCCTGCGCGGATGCCGTTTTTGGTCTTTGTAAACCTATATTGCGCCTTGTTGCGATAACCGCTCGTTTTGGGCGCGCCGTCGCTATCGGTCACAAAGCTGACCGGGGAGACGACAACATCCGTAAGTCCAGCCTTGCGAAACTCCATCTCCACGCCCTCGCGCTTAAGCTCAAGCTCACGCCGATAATCGAGATGACGATACACGCACCCGCCGCAGGTGGCCGGTGCAGTACAGAAAGGCTCGGCGGCACGGTCGGGGGATAGCGAGATAAGCTCCTCAAGCCTTGCCACGCAATAGCTTTTTGTAGTTTTTATGATCTTAACGCGGGCGCGGTCTCCGCCGACGGTACCGGGGACGAAAACTACCATGCCTCCCTGCCCCGCTCCGCCCGCAGCCCTGCCCACGCCGTAGCCGAGATTTGATACCGACTCGATATCAAGCTCTATCACGTCATTTTTACGCATCAGATGTAATATTCCTCTCCGTTATCAAGGCAGAGGCAGGCAAGCCTCCCACCGCGACCAACGCCGCAATCGATGCCGATATAGCCATCGCCGCGGCGTATGCGGGTATCCTTTGAAAATTCGGTGACGTCCCCCGAGCCGACTACCGTTACCATGCCGGGATAGCTGCGCACGACATCACCGTCGGCATAAAATGCGCCTTCCGGGTAGCTGTCAAGATCTCGCCCCTCGCTGTACCCACTGATGCCTGTGTGCACCAAAAGATAATCCACATCCCCAACATGAACGGTATCATATTCCGCCATATCGGCAAGATAATCAAGTGCACCCTCACGCATATCCGCATCAAGCGCGCGAAAGCCGTCAAGCGCGACCCTGCCGCCGTCGGATGCCCACCGGTTCATCTCAATAATAAAATCTTGGCTTGGTGACTCGCCGCTCTCAAGCATGCGTGCAAAGCCGCCGAGCATCTTATAGGTCGCGGCATCTCTGTCGCCCTTGATGGGCCAGATATTCTCGCGGCAGGAAAGATCATCGATAAGCTCCATCGGCTCATCTCCGCTGTCGGATATATCACCGAGGAGAAAAAGCACATCTCGGCTACCAAAGGAAATGTGTTCAAGCATGCGCAACAGATCTGAATATGCGCCGTTAAGGCAGGACATAACGTATGTCATAGTGACCTCCAAGCGGCCGCCAAGCGCGGCCGAGTATTTATATTGTAGTGATGGTATCTTAGTTATTCCGATCATTTGTACAGCATAGATTCGGAACGGCACGGGCAGACCTACACTATCACCTCGGCGGGGCAGCCCGGATCCACCGTGATAAGCTCTGCTGCGGGGATCACCTCGCGGCAGAGGCGGGCGAGCAGATCCACGGCGTGACGCTCGCTGTAATAATGCCCCACTCCTATGCAGGATATCCCCAGTGACACCGCAAGATCGAGCGTATGATATTTAAATTCGCCGCCTATGATGGCATCAGCCCCGAGCCCTGCCGCAAGCGGGACAAAATCGGAGCAGGAGCCGCTGACAACGGCAACGGTGTAAAGCTCGCGCTCGGGCAATGTAACGACTGCCGCAG
Source organism: uncultured Ruminococcus sp. (assembly GCA_964522215.1). Lineage (GTDB taxonomy): Bacteria > Bacillota > Clostridia > Oscillospirales > CAG-272 > CAG-390. The sequence goes on from CAZFVR010000007.1 coordinate 2,510, forward strand.
GAGCGCCGAGCCGCGCCTTTACATATTCCGAGAGCGTACGGCACGTCACACCCTCGGATATTCCGCCAAGGTCTCGGCGGCGGGAAAGCTTGCCTATCCTGCCCAGCCCCTCGGCATCCGGTGTGCCGAATCGCGTGATGGTGGACTCATCAAATATTCCAAGCATGCGGCAAAGGGTATCGTTCATGCCGCCTGCGGCGGCATCCAGCCTTGCATGAAGTGACATTGCCGCGATACCTCGCGACAGCAGGATCTCCCGCGCAAGATATTGCGGTGTGCCGACCTCCGGCTCGCCGCCGTACAGCATCGGGTGGTGTGTTAAAAAGAGCTCCGCCCCCGCATCTGCCGCCAGCTTGGCGGTGCGCGGATTGGCATCCAATGCTATCGCTATACGCCGAGCCTCGCGGGCAGGATCCGGCAGGAATGCCACACCGTCCTGATCCTCGCATCCCTCAAGCGGCGGGCATTTGGCATTCAACTCCGCCAAAAGATCACAAAGCTTCATATTTGTATTTGTACCCATCCTCTCTCATAAGCTCACGCGCCAGTGCCTCATCGGCCTCGGCGGCGGATAACGCCCCACCGAGACGTTTGCCCTCGGCGCTCACCGCAAGCTCGCGGCAAAGGCGTTCTTTGTATCTGCGGCAAAGATCCCCACCACGTTCAAGTATTCCCGCACCCACGAGCAGGGCGGCAGTATCCGCGGTGCGGCAGATGCCGTCATAGTGCGCGCATATCATTTGGTATATCCGGCCGTCCTCCTCAACGAGTATCTCATCATCGATGAAGAATCCGCCTGACAGCAAAAAAACGCGCACCGCCGCTTGGCGTGTCATTGGCTGCAGGATGAGCCTCACATCGCCATTTTTTATCATATCGCTCTCGCCGAGTATGCGCGCGATAAGCTCGCCGCCCATGCCAAGTATGAAGATATTTTGCGGTTGGTATTCAAAGACCCCGTCAAGCCCGTCACAAAGGCGCAAAGAGATGCGGTCCCCGAGCCCCGCCGCCGCAACGTTTGCGGCGGCGCGTTCAAGCGGACCGCGATTTATATCTGTGGCGACCGCACCGCGCGATATGCCCGACCCAACAAGATAAACGGGCAGATATGCATGATCGGTGCCGATGTCGGCTATCATTTTACCCTTTTCGGCATAGCCGGCGGCGGCCAAAAGCCGCGCGCCGGGTGACCTAACCACCATGCCTTACTCGCCCCGTCCCTTGGAGGCAAGGAATTTATTGAGCTTTTCAACAAGTGCATCTGCATCTGTACCGTGTACGGCGCAGGCCTCCTCAATGGTCTCACCGCGAGAGGCGGGGCAACCGAGGCAATGCATGCCGATGGCAAAGAAAAACTCTGCAGTCTCAACATCAAAGTCAAGTACATCTCCGATAACGGAGTTCTTTGTTACTGTCATAATAGTTGTTCCTTTCAATAACATATCGATATTTGCTGTTTGCAACTTTATTATACCCAATATCACGCCTAAAGTCAATAGCGCGAGGGCAAAAAATCTCTATGTCGGTCGGGATAGCTTCCGCGCGGCTCACCCTTTTTGGGCGAGTTCTAAAAAAGACACGGCAAAAACACAATTTTTTCATTTTATCTATTGCAATACACCTCTATTTCATGGTATAATATAATGAATGATAATGACGTCTTAAGATGATCGGAGTACAAAACCAAATGATAGTTGCACTTGAAGAAGCAAAATACAAGCTTATAGCTCTGCGCCCCGTGCTTAAGGAGCTTGGCACGGCACTTCGCGTTGACGAGCTTCGCGCACGCGCCGAAGAGCTTGAAAAGGAAACTCTTGAGCCGGATTTTTGGGGCAATCAGGAGCATTCCTCCAAGGTATTGCAGACGATAAAGCAATCAAAGGATACAGTATCAGAGTACGAGGCGCTTTGCGCACGGCTTGAGGATGCCATCACCCTCGCGGAGATGGCGATAGAGGAAAACGACGAGGACTCCGTCCCCGAGGTACAGGCCGAGCTTGATGCCATAATGAAGCAGGAGGAGCATGAGCGCACCTCTATACTTCTCTCCGGAGAGTACGACCGCAACAACGCTATAGTTTCCTTCCATCCCGGTGCCGGCGGAACAGAGGCGCAGGACTGGGCGCTTATGCTCTACCGCATGATAACACGCTGGGCGGAGCAGAACGGCTACAAGGTAAAGCTTACAGACTGGCTTGACGGCGAGGAGGCGGGCATTAAGAGCGCCACGATATTTGTGGAGGGTCCCAACGCCTATGGATATCTCAAGAGCGAAAACGGTGTGCACAGGCTCGTGCGCGTATCTCCCTTTGATGCGGCAGGCCGCCGCCAGACCTCATTTGCATCCATTGAGGTAATGCCGGAGTTTGATAAGCTCGATGAGGTCGTGGTGCGCGACGAGGACTATGATTTTATCCCATTCCATTCAAGCGGTGCGGGCGGACAGAATGTAAACAAGGTCAGCTCGGCCGTGCGTATCGTTCACAAGCCCACCGGTATCGTTGTTACCTGCCAAACAGAGCGCTCGCAGCTCCAAAACAAGGAGACCGCCATGAAGATGCTCAAGTCAAAGCTGATGGAGATAAAGATCCGCGAGCGTCTTGACACGATAGCGGAGATACAGGGCAACAAAACGAACATCGAATGGGGATCGCAGATACGCTCCTATGTATTTATGCCCTACACACTCGTTAAGGATAACCGCACCGGCTTTGAGACCGGTAACATAGGCGCTGTTATGGACGGTGCGCTTGACGGCTTTATGAACGCCTATCTCAAGTACATCTCAAAGCAGGAAGACCAATAAAACCAAACCGGTCGCCGGGAAGCCCAAACAAGACAAAAACAAAAATAGATCGCGGGTATGAGTTCCCGGACGTCCGGGACATCCGCGCAGCAAGGTATATTATTGTTATCATTAATTATTCAGAAAGGACCAAAAAGAATGAAAAACAACACCCAAACGGCATCGCCGAAGCGTATACGCAGGCTCATGCGCCGCGCATTCAGGCTCACCCTGGCAACAGCCGCGGCGGTATCTGTATTCAGGCTCTCGCTGTACGCCGAGGAACAGCGCCGCGATCGCATACGCCGCGAACAGCGCCGCTCTACGGCCATGACCATGCTTTTGGGGCTTACCGCCATCGGCGCATTGATCGCCGCATTTGCATCCGCCATTGCCGAATTAAAACGGAAAAACGGCGGGTACGCCATTGACCTTTTTGACCGCGATGAATACGACATCGTTTCTCCCGACGAGGAGGACGAGCTGGAAAGCATAATGCACGGCGAGCTTGACGGTAAAAGTGACGACACCGAGGATGCATCCACCCTCCCCGGCGAACACATTCCCGTTGACGATGAGGCAACGGTCGAGAATTATTGACCAATATCGGGGCTGCCTGCGGAGGATATCCGCAGGCAGCCCCGAGTTTGTTTTTTCTCGTGGCTTGGTATATGGATCAATGCGCTTCCGCAACCTGCGGTTGACAAATATTCCACTAATAATTGCTTGATTTGCAAAGCGATGTGTGGTATCATATACTTATATAAATATCAATATCGGATCTATCGCAAAAACACTGTTGATCCTAAAAGTGCGGTAAATAGCTCAAAAACAGAGTTAAATCCCATTTGCCGCGCGGCCGCGGGAAATGCGCCTGCGGCAGGAAAGGACCTTGGCAACCAAATGACGATCGGCGAAAAGATCACACACCTTCGCATTGCCAACAAAATTTCACAAGAGCAGCTGGCGGAAAAGCTTGGCGTGTCGCGCCAGTCTGTTTCAAAGTGGGAGATGGATCAATCCCTCCCCCACATCGACAAAGCCATGCTGATCTGCGACCTGTTTTCACTGAGCGCCGATGAACTTTTGCGCAACGATATAACCCTCCACCGCAACACAGACGGCAGCGGCGATGATGCCCCCGCCGCATCGATAACTCCCAGCACACAAAAAAACAAATATTTCGGGACTGACGGCTTTCGCGGCGAGGCGAACGTAACGCTCACCTCGGCGCACGCCTACAAGGTCGGTCGTTTTCTCGGCTGGTACTACGCCTCCCCGCTCTCCGGCTGCCGCAAGTCCGGCTACCGACCGCGCATCGTGATAGGCAAGGATACACGGCGTTCAAGCTACATGCTTGAATATTCCCTTGTTGCGGGCATAACAGCATCCGGAGCTGATGCGTATATGCTGCACGTCACCACCACTCCGAGTGTGACGTATGTTACAAAGCAGGACGAGTTTGACTGCGGCGTTATGATATCCGCCTCACATAATCCCTACTACGACAACGGCATCAAGCTTATAAACCGCTACGGTGAAAAGATAGACGATGCCGCCGCATCCCTCATTGAGGCATACATTGACGGCGATCTGGCACGCCTTGGAATAGTGGGAGATGATCTGCCCCTTGCGCGTCGCGATCGCGTGGGCGGGATAGTTGACTATGTTGCGGGCCGTAACAGATACGTTGGTTATCTCATATCCGTTGCATCGCACTCCTACCGTTCGCTCAAGGTAGGGCTTGACTGCGCCAACGGCTCTTCTTGGATGATAGCAAAGGCGGTATTTGACGCACTCGGTGCGCAGACCTATCTCATGGGTGCTTCCCCCGACGGCACAAATATCAACCTTGACTGCGGCTCAACTCACATCGATGCGCTTCGCCGCTTTGTGCGGGAGAATCATCTTGACGTTGGCTTTGCCTTTGACGGTGATGCCGACCGCTGTATAGCGGTTGACGAAAAGGGCGCGGAGGTTAGCGGCGACCACATCATCTATATCCTTGCCAAGCGACTGAAGGAAAAGGGCAATCTTGACTTTAACACCGTAGTGGCAACGATAATGTCAAACAGCGGACTTATTGCCGCACTTGAAGCGGAGGGGATAAACTGTGCCCTCACCGCAGTTGGCGACAGGTTCGTTTACGAATGCATGCAGCAAAACGGCTACAGGCTCGGCGGTGAGCAATCGGGGCATATAATCCTCAAAAAATACGCGACCACGGGCGACGGCATCCTGACCGCCATTATGATAACAGAGGAGATGCTGGACAGAAAGACCACCCTCTCCAAGCTTGCAAAGCCTGTAAAGCTCTACCCGCAGGTGTGCAAGAATATAAAGGTCACCTCAAAGCCCGCCGTAACTGCAGACGAGGAGGTGTGCCGCAAGCTTGCCGAAATAAATGATCAGATAGGCGGGCAGGGCAGGATCCTTTTGCGCGAATCGGGTACAGAACCCGTCATTCGCATTATGGTGGAATGCGAGGATGCCGAGGAGTGCGAGGCTTATGCCCAACGCCTTGCTGCGGTGATAAAAAAACGTGGGTACTGCTGTGACTGATAGCATAAGAACTGTTGAGCTTTTCTCGGCGATACCTGCGCTTCTGCGCCAACTGCTTGACAGCACCGAGTACCCGTGGGAAGCTCTGCCTCGCATTGCGGGATATATTGATGAGCTTTTTCGGCGCGGCATTGACGGCTATACTCAACTCTCCCCCGGCGTTTTGGTGGGGCGTGATGTAAAAATTGCCTCCACCGCAACGATAGAGGGCACGGCGATACTTGGGGACGGCACCACCCTTCGCCCCGGCGCATATCTTCGCGGCGGTGTATTTGCGGGGGAGGGTTGCGTGATAGGCAACTCCACCGAGCTTAAAAATTGCATTTTGATGGATCACGTGCAGGTGCCGCATTATAACTACGTTGGTGATTCGATCCTCGGCTGTCGTGCGCACATGGGCGCTGGGGCGGTATGCTCTAACCTAAAATCAGACGGTCGCGCCGTGGTCGTCCACTGTCGCAACGGCAGAAATATAGACACCGGGCTTCGCAAGTTCGGTGCAATACTCGGGGATAGTGCCGACATAGGCTGCGGGTGCGTTTTAAGCCCCGGTGCAGTGATCGGCAAAGGTACATCCGTCTATCCGCTGACTCATCTGCGCGGCGTGATCCCCGCGGGATGTATAGTCAAAGGTGCCGCAGATATAGTTGAACGAGAAATAAGATAACTCGGCACGCTGTCCAAAATGCCGATAGCAAACAACGCAAAACGGCGGTAAAAGCCTTACGGTTTTTACCGCCATATTTTTTATCTTTTTATTTATTATTACGTTAACTTCTTTTTGCTTGACAAAACTTTTTGCATATGTTAATATATACATATATAATTTTTATCTATATTAAGATCCGAACTTTCGGGCGGATCGGAGGCAAAAAATGAAAAGATACAAAAGGTGTGCGGCGTGTCTTTCCGCCGCAGCTGTAATACTTACATCCCTGCTCTGCCTTGGCGGGTGCGGGCTGTTATCCGACAGCACGGTATACGCAAAGGTATCCGAGGGCATCATATCCGCGGACGGTTTTATCTATGACCTTTATGAGAACGGCGAGGCGGAGATCGTGGGATATGACGGCGAGCCGCCCTGCCACCTCATTATCCCCGATAAGCTTGACGGACATGCCGTGGCTGCAATAGGCACAGGCGCGTTTGCTAATGATACATCCATCCTGCACCTGACGATAGGGGGCAACGTGCGCCGCATAAAGGCGGGCGGGTTTAAAAATTGCCTTTCACTTGTAGCAGTGGATGGCGGTGAGGGTCTGCAAAGCATAGGAGATTCAGCCTTTGCCGATTGCGCATCGCTCAGTGCCATAGCTCCGTTGACTGCGGTAAAGACGGTTGACGGCGCGGCGTTCTTTGGGTGCATATCCCTCTCCGCCGCCCCGGGAGCAGCCACCGCCGAACACATAGGCGCACAGGCGTACTTTGGGTGCACCGCGATAAACAGCGTGTCGCTCTCACCCGATATCAAAGAGCTTGGCGATTACGCCTTTGGCGGTTGTACATCTATCGCCATAGCGGATCTCGGCGGACTTGTGTCTGTTCCCGATGGTGCTTTTTCGGATTGCACCGCTCTTTCCACCGTTAGTCTTAACAAAAAGACTACTCATATAGGTGCCAAAGCCTTTGGCGGTTGCACACGCCTTGCGGATATTTCCGTCCCCGCATCCGTCACATCCGTCGGCGTACGCGCCCTCTACGGCACGGCATGGCTCAACAGCCGCACCGAGAATTTTGTGGTGATAGGTCGCGGCGTGCTCATCTCATATCGCGGCGAGGATACGAATGTTGAGATACCCTCCGATGTGAGGGTAATTGCCGATGCCTTCAGCGGCTCCGAGACGCTTCGCGCGGTAAACATTGGCGGAAAGGTCCGTATGATATCCGATTATGCATTCTCCGGCTGTACCTCGCTCGGTCGCGTGGAGATGACCGGCAAGGTCACGGAGATAGCCGAGGGTGCATTTTCCGGCTGCACCGGGCTGTCTGTTGTCTACCTGCCCGCATCGCTCACCGCGGTCGGCAAAAATGCATTTTACGGTTGCCGCAACCTTACCTCCGTCAATTTCGGCGGGTCTGCCGGCAAATGGAACAAGATCGCCTTCGCGGACGGTAACGGTTCTCTCTCCGGCGTTTCCTGCAACACCAAGCCATAATTACGCCCAAGCAATACCCAAATCTGCCCTAAAGTTGAGGATAAAAAGATGAAAATAAAACGCATCCTATCTATCACAGCATTAATGCTTGCCGCGGTGCTTACCACCATCGGCTTAACATCCTGCGCCAAAAAGGATGATCCCCTGCCGACCCAGCGCACGCCCGATGAGTCGGAAGCATTCGCCTTTGGTGCTTACACGTATATAAAAAACACGGATGGCACAGCCATCATAACCGCCTACAGCGGGAGCGAAACAGCAGTGGTCATGCCGACGATGCTTGATGGTTTCAGCGTTGTTGGAATAGGCGCGGGCGCGTTTGCCGAAAACGAGACGATCACATCGCTGACCCTGCCCGCCGACCTTGAGACGATAGACGAGTACGCGTTTGCCTACTGCTCGGCGCTCTCGCGCATCGATATTCCCGGCAAAAAGCTTTGGAAGATCGGCGCAGCGGCGTTTGTAGCCACCCCATGGCTTGCCTCAATGACAGACGAGTTTGCCGTGATCGGTCAAGGCGTACTGCTGAAATATCAGGGGCGCGGCGGGTACGTTGAGATACCGAGCGGTGTGAGATACATCACCGATGCCTTTACAATGAACGAAAGCGTAACCTGCATCAGCATGCCGGATTCGGTAAGATACATAGGCGACAGCGCCTTTGCATACTGCACCGAGCTGCGTCGCGTTGAATTTGGCAGCGGGCTTATATCGATCGGCAGATCGGCATTTGAGGGTTGCGAAGCTCTGCCGACCATCACCCTTGGCGATTCGCTGACTACGATCGATGAATACGCATTCCGCGATTGCTACCAACTCTCCTATGCAAGGCTCGGTCGTTCGGTGGAGAGGATCGCCACCGGCGCGTTCTTCGGCACGCAGCGTCTCAAGGTCATCTACCTGCCCGCATCGCTGAAATATATTGAAAACGATGCCTTTGCCGATTGTTTTTCCCTCTCACTGTTGCTTTACGAGTCAGATGATGCGGCGTTTGAAGCAATAGAATGCGCCACAAGCAACTATATTCTAACAGAGGCCGAGCGCCGCTGTAATTATTCCGGAGGCATAGAATAAAATGAAAGCAAAACACGGCGCGGCGGCACTTGCCGCCTCGGCAGTGCTGGGCGCATCCGCCGTTTTGATGCTCGTCTTTTACGGTCGGGAACGGTATCTGCCGTTTATGCTCACCGCAATATCCACTGCTGTCTACTTTGCGGTCGGAGTCATTCTTTGCGCGGCATCAGTCCTCAAGCGAGGCGCAGCAGGAAAGCAACAGGCTGCTCAAACGCCCGAGACACCCAACACAGCCGAAATGTCCAAAGCGACCACCCCACATGAGGTTGCCGACGGAGCGGAAACGATGGACGGCGATACGGAAACGAAAAAAAGCTCCGCGCAGCAAAAGCTTCGCGGAGCCGCATCAAACATCGCCCGCCTTTTTGCAGGAGCTTGGCAGTCGATCTGCCGCGCAGGCACTGCCGCCTCGGCACTGCTGATATACGCGGTATCGGTTGCCGCATGTCTGCTTTGGGTCGTCTTTTACGGCAGGGATACATCCCTTACCGCTCTCACCTATCTTTCTCCGGTGGCACTGTGCGTTATATTCGTTATAGCCATTGCGGTAGAAAAATGGTGTCAGCACGAGATGCACTCTGCCGATGATGACCCCTTTGCGCTCTCCTGCCTTACAACCATGCGCTCCGCCCTCTCCTGCCTGCGGCTTGAGGCGGCACTCGCCGCCATCGCTGCCATAGTTGAGCTTTTGGGGCTTTACCAAACGCGGCGAGCGCTTACGGTGTGTCTTACCGTCATCTTTGTGTACAAGCTGATATTTTTGCTGCTATCCCTCACTGTCCTGCTCATAAGGCGGGAATTTGCCGATGCACCGGATCTTTCCGTTCCCGCGCCGTTTGCGCACGGAGCGCGGCGCGACCTTGGTCTTTTGGGGTATCTTGAGAAGAACACCGGCATCACCATGCGTTCGCTATGGAGCCTTAAGCTTATAAAAAGGTTAGCCCCCTACACCGTCATGGCCGCGGCGCTGCTGTTTTGGCTGACAACAGGTCTTGTACAGATAGAAAGCTACGAGGAGGGTGCGCTTTATCGTTTTGGCAAGCTCCGTACCGAAACACTCGCCCCCGGCATACACCTGACGCTCCCCTACCCCTTTGACAGAGTTGAGGTATACAATACGCAAAGCATAGAGCGCACGACTGTTGGATATATCTCCTCAGATAACACGGACAACCTCTGGACCGCCGGTCACGGAAAGAGCGAGTACAAGCTCCTGCTTGGCGGAGGAAACGAGCTGGTATCGATAAACCTGCGCATTGAATACAAGATCGGCGATCTTTACCTATACCTCACACGCGGCTCTTCCCCGGATTCTGTATTGCGCGCCATGGCATACGAGGCCATAACGGCGCGAACGATAAACACAAACCTTTCGGCACTGCTTGCCGCCGACAGGACCGAATTTGCCGAAAGCTTTCGCGCGGATCTTGAAGCGAGACTTGCGGATCACGAGCTGGGGCTTGACGTGGTAAATGTGGTGCTTGAGAGCATTCACCCACCAATAGAGATTGCCCCTGTTTATCAAGAGATAGTGAGTGCGGGTATCAAGGCCGAGCAATATATACTTGATGCCGAGGCAGAGGCCGCGGTAAAGAAGGCAGAAGCGGAGAGTGAGCGCAACACTGCGATCGACTCTGCAAACGCCGCAAAAAGCACCGCAGTATCCGCCGCACACGCAGAGGTTGCAGAATTTGTTGCCTCACTTGCGGCGGACAGTACCTACCCCGACAGCTATCGCTATCAAAAATATCTCACCGCCATAACCGGTGCATACGGAAATGCACGGCTGATAATAGTCGGTGAGGGGATAGACGAATCAAGAATATACCTTGGCAGTCTCACATCCGGCACTGCGGAGAGCCGATAGGGCAGTCGGCGGTCCTCCCGCCAACGGGGCGGGAATCAAAAGTGAAACAAAAAGAAAGGATGCCCTCGCTCAGGCAAGGGCAACTATCCGACAATGAAAAGCAAAGATAAAAAGATAAATGCAAATACAACACCGAGCAACGGCGGCAACGATGCCGGTGTTAGTGCCACAGCCACAGCCACAGCCACAGCC
>CAZFVR010000007.1:13245-34617 GCA_964522215.1 uncultured Ruminococcus sp.
GCCACAGCCACAGCCACAGCCACAGCCTCACGCGGCGGCGCGGCATCGCACATATTTAAGATCCTGATAGCAGCGGCGCTGGTAATAGTACTGGGCTATTTCGGATTCACCTGCGAGGTGCGGGAGGGCGGCTGTGCCGTCATCCTGCGCTTTGGAGCGGTCAGGGGCGAGATAACAGAAGCGGGGCTTTACGCGCGTTTGCCTTGGCCGTTTGAAACCGTCGTCAAGTATGACAGCCGCCTGCAGTACCTTGAATCGGATAACCTTGAAACAACAACGGAAGATAAAAGAAATGTGATAATACAGTCCTACGCCACATGGAAGATAAGCGAACCTGTTTTGTATCACAACAGCGTGGGCGCGCGCGGCGTGGCGGATGCCTATATCAAGGATCAGGTATTCAGCGCCACCAACAGCGTAATGGGCGGCTATAAGCTGACGGGTCTTGTATCCCTCAACAGCGAAGAGCTTAAGATAGAGCAGATACAAAACGAGATATGTGCCCGCGTGAGAGAGAACTGCAAAAAGAATTACGGCATATATATAAATGATGTCAGCATATTACGGCTCTCACTGCCCGATACAAACCTGGAGAGCGTGTTTGAGCAGATGCGTGCGGACAGGCAAAAGGACATAGATACGATAATTGCAAACGCACAGCGCGATGCCAATGCAATAATATCCTCAGCCGAGGCCGAGGCTGCAGCGATCATTGCCGACGGCACGACAGCCGCCGCAGAGATCAAAGCACAGACAGAAACAGAGGTCGCTCGCATTTATGCCGAGGCACAGGCCGCAAATATAGAGCTTTACCGCTTTTTGCGCGAGCTGGACGCGGTGGTATCCTCTGTCGGAGAGAGCACCGTACTTGTGGTAAAGACCGACGCCTACCCCTTTAACATTCTCAGCGGCTACGGCAGTTACATCAGCTCGAAGGATGACGTGAGCGGCGAGACGGTGATAGATGACCTCACATATATCCTGACCAAGCTTCCGGAGGCTGACCGCGAGGCACTGATATCTGCGATATCCGCATTGATAGCCGATGCGGGAGGCGTAGCTCCCGTATCTCCCGCTCAGAGCCAAGCATCCGACACGGCAGGAGCGTGAGATCATGAGAAATGAAAAAAAGCCCTCCCTCTTTGCCGAGATACTGGGAGCGGTAACGAAGTATTTTCTTATTGCCGTGGGCGCGGTGGTGGTGCTTATCGCGCTTTCCGGTGTGAGAGTGATAGAGAGCGGCAATGTGGCCATCGTGTTGCGTTTCGGCAAGCTTGTCGGCAACAGCTATGAGGAGCAGATACACGAGCCGGGCCTTTTGTTTGCCTTTCCCTATATCGTTGACGAGGTGGTGACCGTCCCCACCGGGAGCGTTATAGAGCAAACGGTATCCACCCACTATACCTCCGGCGAGATGACCACACTCCGCCAAAACGGATATGTTGTTACGGCGGATCAAAATATCGCCGTGGTTCGAGCATCGGTAAAATACATGATAACCGACCCCGTGGCATACGCACTCCGCGTGGCGGATATTCCGGGTCTTATCAATGCAACTGTCAGCACGGCTATGGTAAGCACGGCGGCAGGGGTATCGGTAGACGATCTTTTGACCTCCGGAAAGGATGATTTTGCAAGATCTGTGCTGGCATCGGCACAGGCCAAGCTATCAGCGGCGGGCGCGGGAATAACGCTTGGAACGATAGAACTTACAGACGTTGGCATGCCCACAGAGGTGCGTGACACCTATGACGAGGTAAATTCGGCCACCGTTCGCGCCGCCACAATGCTTGAGGAGGCCAAAAAATATCGCGAGACGCTACTGCCTCAAGCCGAGGCCACAGCGGCAAAGCTTAAAAACGATGCAAGCTCGGCATATTCCTCTGCCGTTGCAACGGCAAACAACGAGCTATCCGAATTTCGCGGCGTGCTTGACGAATACACGCAAAACCCGGAGCTGGTAAAAATACGGCTCTACAACTCCAAGCTCAGCGAGGCCGTGCGCAGAATAGGCAAGGTAAGGGTGGTCGGTGACGGCGAGACAAAGATATTTATAGGCGGCGATTGATGCCGAGGATATATGCATGCGCGACTGCGCCTGCACTCACACCACAGCCCACAGCGGCAGAACGAAGGTGAACCATATGGAAAATATAGACAACATGGCCGAGCGAAGTCTTGAGGCACTCTCCCGCGACAATTTGACGAGCGAGGGCAAAAAAAGACTGCGCCGTGAGCTTATTTGCGGTGCGGCGGCGATAGTTTGCATGGCGGCGGGGCTGATATATTCAGCAGTCTTCCCCGCCCGACCGACTATCCCCGCCATGATATACACCGTAGGCTTTTTAATAGAAGCCGTACCGATATTTATCGCATCCGTGCAGGGTGTGATATCCAAAAACATGACCAACGCCATGGAGCTGTTGGTTGCGATAGCGATAACCGCCTGCTATTTCAGCGGCGAGCTTATTCTATCCATCCTCATACCCCTCATACTCAACATAGCGCACTTTCTTGAGGAGCGCAGTATAATGGGCGGGCGGGATGTTATTGACGGTCTGCGGCGGATGCAGCAAAGCACTGCCACGCTGATAGACGGCGAGCGTGAGATCACCGTGGATACCTCCTCCCTGCGCATTGGGCAAAGGATAGTGGTGCGCCCGGGCGATGGCATACCGATAGACGGTGTTATAATTAGCGGCGAGGGACATATAGACCAAAAATCGCTGACAGGCGAACCGCTCCCATATCACGCCAAGGTGGGCGACAATGTTTACGCGGGAACGATAGATCTTGACGGCCGCTTGATAGTTGAGGTCAAAAAAGAGTTCGTTGACACGTCATTTTCGCAGATATTAGCTCTGCTTGAGCGTTCGGAGACGATATCCGCCCCCGAATCGCGGATAATAGACAAGTTTATGGCCTATTATATCCCGTTCGTTTTGGCAGTTGCGGCGGCGGTGGCACTGCTCACTCGCGATGCCGACAAGGCGATAGCGATACTTGTGGTCTCCTGCCCCTGCGGGCAGATGCTTGTAAGCTCGGCACCGATGATAGCCGCCCTCTCCGCCGCCACACGGCGTGGCATACTTATCAAGAACTCCAAATTTATTGAGGAGATGACCGAGCTTGATGCCGTTGTGTTTGATAAAACGGGTACTATAACCCGCGGCGAGCTATCACTCATTGGCATCTGCCCTGCCAACGGTCACACCGAGGATGAACTGCTGTCTGCCGCCGCAAGCGTGGCGCGCGGCTCTACCCACCCCGTCTCCCGTGCGCTTTGCGCCGCCGCAAAGGAACACGGAGCGGATGCCGCCCCCTTGGGTCAGCTAAAGATAAGGGAGATATCCGGTCACGGTGTCGAGGGAGTTGCACAGGACGGCAGCATTATCCGCTTTGGCAAGCGCGAGTGGATAGCGGGGGCGGACTGCATGCCCGAACCGCCCGAGGATCACATAGGAAGCATCAGCTACGTTGAAGCGGGCGGTGTATGCCTTGGATACCTCATATTCGGGGACACACTGCGCCAGGGCGCGGCGGAATGCATAAAGGAACTGGCGGACGTTGGCATCAGCACATCGGTGATGCTCACAGGTGACCGCAAAGCCCCCGCAGAGGCGATATGCGCCGCCGTGGGCATTGGCACACTGCATGCCGATCTTTTACCGGAGGACAAATACAGGCACCTGCAGGAGCTAAAGCTCGACCACCGCGTGCTGGCGGTGGGTGACGGCATAAATGACGCGCCGGCACTACGCGAGGCAGATGTTGGCATTGCCATGGGCGCGATGGGATCTGACCTTGCAATAATGTCATCCGACATCGCGCTTATGAACAACGACCTCTCAAACATTCCATACGCCGCAAGGCTTGCCAAAAAAACGCGGCGCACGATATATCAAAATCTTGCGCTTTCGATAGGCATAAGTGCCTGCATGATAGGACTTTCCGCCTTTGGAGTGATAAGTGCACTGGCCGGCTCGATACTTCACAACTGCGGCGCGTTTGCCGTGCTTATTAACAGCTCAAGAATACTGCGGACAAAATAATGCGATCGTCGCATACATAATATCGCCCCGAAGCGCCAAGGCACTTCGGGGCGATATTATATTTGATGATATTTTTCTTGATGCCCGCGCACGGATCAGATAAGCGTGGGCAGATGGCGCAGAATGGTATCGGCAATGCGGCGATGCCCCGCCGCACTCGGATGCAGGCGGTCGCGCTCGGTATTTACAAAAAACTCGGCAGCGCTTGAATCCGCAAGCGGAAAAAGTCCGCTCTCTCTGTAAAGATCGATCATGGGGATCGCCCAAATATCCGCTGCACGTCGCACGGCGGCAATATATTCCTCAAAAAACACGCCTATTGAATTTGAATACAGCTCGCTGTACTGTATATTTTTAGGTCCAAACGTAGCGTAGGCGCGGTGTATGGGGGTCATTATGACGATGGCCGTGCGTGGGTAATGTTCACGCAAAAAGCCAAGGAGCATATTAAGCCTGCCGCAGACAGTGGCGTGATCGAATAACGGACGGCGCACGCGGCGCTCCTCCCGCCGTACCTCGCGTCCCTCGGCATCGCGCTCACAAACGACCCTCTCCCGATCCTCGTCAAAAAAACTGCCAAGCGGAATGTTACCGTAAAAGTCGTTCGTTCCGGCAAAGATAAACACGGCATCTATCTCCTGCCCAAACTCAGCGTGCATGCGCTCGGCCTGTCCCAAAAGCGCAGCCAGCTGTGCTCCGTTTTTGCCGTACCCCACCGTATCGATGCCAAGCTCCTCACCCAAAAGATCAAAATATCGCTCGCCCATCTTCACGCCGACTCCCTCGGTAATGGAATCACCGAGAAAACAAAAACGCTTGGTTGTGCGTGTTGCTGTCATATCCTTTATTTTGTCCGTCACTTTGCCGCTCCCGCCTCGACAGGAAGTTCAAATGCCACCCTGTGCTCTCCGTTTTTAAGATAGATCACACCACAGCGGGTAAAGCCGGTGCGTTCTACCATGCGGATCATGGGGTAGTTGCCGTGGTGGGTGTCCACACGCAGGCTGGCTATTGAATGTTCAGCACAGTATCCCTTAAGATATTCTATGATATCATCGCTCACGCCGTGGCCGCGGCACTCCTTGGCTACGCAAAAGCGATGCAATGCGATGTACGGACCATCCGTCAGCCATGCGCCCTCAAATATCTCGTCATAATTGGGGTCACCGGAGGAGATCGCCGCGTAAGTGCCGCAAAGCTTGCCGCTTGAGGCATCGCGCACGGTGTAGGATATCCCCGCCTCGATATCGCGCAGCACAACATCACGATTTGGGTAGCCGTATTGCCATTGATCGATCCCCAGACGACCTATGCTGTCCCTCGCCTCCTCGATGACCACCATGATATCATCGGTATCAAGTAATGTAGCGCGACTTATAACGATATTATTCTTCATTTGTTTCTGCCCCCTTAGCGCAGACCGAGCAGGCGCGTTGCTTGCCCGCCGCCTCGGCCTCCTCTATAGTTCCTGAATTAATATTTGTTGATCTTTTAAGTGACGAGCACTCGGCACTTGCGTGCCACACCTTGCCGGTGGATGTCCAAAACAGCACCGCCGCGCCGCTCTCATCGGTGGTTGGCGGATATTTTTCGCTCTCCGCCGCCTCACGCTCGGAAATGGCAAGCCAGATCGATTCCACTGCCTCCGGCGTTAGTGTATCCCCTGTGTAAAAGCCCGAGTCCCCGGATGAATAGGTCGAGCACGAGGTGAGCGCCAAGGATAAAACAAGACAAACAAGCACAACCGCCGTCATTTTCCTTTGCATGAGACTCACCTCAAAAACTTTTCAAGCAGGCCAAGCTTATCGCTTGAATATTCGTAAGCTCCGCGGTAATCAGACATTGCACTGCAGCAGCGCTCAAGATCGGCAAAAATAAAATACATTATCGGTGCCGCGACCTCCGTCTCTCCTGTCAGGAGCGAGCGCAGCTCTGTGTATCCGTCGTGATAATTTTTGCGCTCTATAGCCATCCTCGCCCTTATATGTGCGGCATATTGGCGTTCTCGCTCATCCACATGTGCAAAATACATTCGTGCCAGCATCTCGCCATCCGGGCGGCCTATGGCACGAAGCACCGAATAGTATCGGCAAAAGGGATCTGAGAGTGCTCCGGGAGCTACCCCATCCGCCTCGTCTGACATATCCGAGTAGATAGAGGGCGAGATATCATGCATACAAGCAAGATAAACGGCAGATCTTTCCTCTATTCCGTCAAGTGGATAGATGGTCTCCGTTTTTTTTGCGGTTGCCTCATCAAAAAGTGCCACGGCATCGTTGAGCCGCCCCTCAGCAAACTTTTCGCATGCAAGGCTGAATGAGCAAAGGCAGATCAGCGCATTTATCTCGTCATCCTCGCCGCCAAGCGACATGCAGATATCGCGGCAGATCTTGTGGTCGCCCGCATGGTACGCCCGCTTGATGTTGGGCATGGCGTTCATTTTTTTATAATAGAATTCGTCGCCGTCCTCCGCCAGCAAAAAGCCTGCGGGAACACCAAGCCGTGAAGCAAGGTAGATCACGGTAGGCAGCGACGGCAGTGCCGCGCCGTTTTCGATGCGCGAGAGCATGTTACGGGTGATCTCCGAACCAGCAAGCTCGCTTTGCGTCATCATTTTTGCCCCACGCAGAGCGCGGATCTTTTCACCTATATTCATTTTCTGCGTCCAAACCTAAAAAATCCGTCATCACGGTGCTGTTTGGATGCAGTGCGGCCCATCTCCTGTCCGCGGCGAGATGACCTGTGCGAAACGGAACTCGCCGATGCCACTGACGCCGTCCTCATGGCGGATGCATTGGCCTCCTTGACGGCGTTGTCGGCCGCGGCACTTGAAGCTGCTTTTTTATCGGCGCTTTGAGCTGAATTCACACTTGTTTTTGCATTTGCATCGGATCCTCCGGCGACATCGGCACTTACTCCGGCATTATCCGCCGCCAGCTCGGCCTCGGCCAGCTTTTGCTCTATCAGACGCTCTATCTCGGCGCGGAGCTTTTCTACACGAACGACCGCCGTGCGATTTTTATCATACAGCTCCTCACTGAGCTTACCAACGCCTGCCTCTGCGGAGCGCATATTTGCCAAAATATCATCAAGGCTCTCGGCGGCAGTGCGATTTATAAGCTCATATATCTCGCAAAGCTCACCGCTCATCTGACCCTTTATCTCCTCGCATGCGGCTGCACTGCCGAGACTGCGCGCCTCCGCCCTTATCCTTTCCGCCTCATTATAAGCGGAGCGGATAACATTATCCGCCTCTGCCACCGCACCTGCTTGCGGCGCCGTAAGACGGCGGGAATCAAGCTCATCATACGCCGCAGCACGCCGCCGCAGTTCACAAAGTTCCTCGGCGGAGGGCATATCACTCGGGACATCCGCAAGCATCCCGCGCAGTGCGGTCGCCTCCTTGGCGTGTGAGGCGGCCTCCTCCTCCGCCTTGAGGCACTTTTGGCGAAGAGCCTCAAGCTCACCCTCGGAGCTTTCAAGCTTTAGCCGAAGCTCCTCGGCACGAGTTTTTGCATTCTCAAGCTCACGACGAAGCTCTTCGTCCTCGCCCTTGAGTACGTCAAGCTCACCCTTGAGCTTTGTCGCATTTGCCGATGCCGCTGCCATCTCGGATGCGTGGCGTGCATCAACCCCGGAAATATATTTATTTACATCCTTTTTATTATATCCAGCCATTGACGAGCGAAAGATGACCTTATCCATACTCGACCCTTCCCTTCCGACATTATTACCGTTATTACCATTATTACTATCGATCCGATATCATTCAAGGATCTCAACACTTCCCTGTACATTTTATCACAAAGCCGCCAAGTAATCAATCTCTTTTGCGTTTTTTTCTCAAAAAAAGCAAAAAAAAATATATTTCCGACCCTATCCGGCGCAAAATTTGATTTTTTTCGCTACATCTATTTACCGTAACGTTTTTTTGTAGTATAATATATTAAAGGGATATTCGAAGCAGAATAAAATGCGGGATCTTATATCCCAAACACAGTGACCAACAGCTCGGAGGTAGGTATGGAGCTTTTAAAACAGATGATCAGAGAACAGGGCGAGCTTCGCCCGGGCGGTGTTGTTATAGTTTCGAACTTTTTAAATCACCGCATGAATACAGAATTGATCGACAAGATAGGTGAGGAGTTTTACCGCATATTTGCCGACAAAAAGCCAACACTTATCCTCACCGTTGAGGCATCGGGCATTGGCATTGCATGTCTTGCCGCGCGCTATTTCGGCGTGGATGTGGTGTTTGCAAAAAAATCACAGTCAAAGAACCTCAGCGGCGATACATATTCATCCCTTGTGCGCTCCTTTACGCGCGGTTCTGTTTTTGAGGTGCGCGTGGATCGCGGCTGCATAAAAAAAGGCGACAGAGTCTTGCTGATAGACGACTTTTTGGCGGACGGCGAGGCGCTTCGAGGTCTTATTGATATTACAAACCAAGCGGGCGCCACCGTTGTTGGCGCGGGCATTTGCATTGAGAAGGCTTTCCAGCCCGGCGGAGACAGGATACGCGAGATGAATATAGATCTGCACTCGCTGGCACGGATCGGGCTTGACGATGGAGGCAATATGATCCTGCTTGACGACTGACCGCTATACCTTTATTATTTTTTAATATAACATTTGAGCCTCCAGCGCTCAAAGCGCAACCGAGCGCAAGTCATGGGACTTGCGCTCGGTGCTTTTTTATTTATTTTTATTGCTCTTTACCGATATTACGGCCGAGCGGCGTGATCAAAGACCGCGCTTGATGTATGTGGTGTGCAGTACCTCATGCGCCTTATGGCTGTTGGGCTGACCGAAATACTCCTCATACAGCTTCATAACAGCCGCATTCTTTTGAGATTCGCGGATATCACACTCGGCATCGTCACGATAAAGGACGGCGGCGCGCAGTGCGCGAAGATCCGTGGTATTTCTGACAGATGCGGGCTGGTACGGCTGACCGCCACCGTTTACGCATCCGCCGGGGCATGCCATGATCTCGATAAACTGAACATCTACCTTACCCGCCTTGATATCGTCAAGCAGAGCCTTGGCATTCTTTGTGCCGGAGGCTACAGCAACGTTCACAGTTGTCTCGCCGACCTTATAGGATGCGGTACGATAACCATCGTCGTTACCCTGACGTCTGATCTCGGGAGTCTCAAGCGGCTGCTCAAGCGGCTTGCCGAGGATCATCTCTGCCGCGTAACGGAGGGCTGCCTCCATAACTCCGCCGGTAGCGCCGAATATTGCGCCCGCGCCGGAGCCGATATCAAACGGACGGTCAAACTGCTCGTCCTCAAGCTCACGGAACTTGATGCCGGCCTTTTCTATCATTCTGCCTACCTCGCGAGTGGTGATGGCAACATCAACATCCGGGTATCCGGAGGCGGACTGATCGGGTCTGCCGACCTCAAATTTCTTTGCCGTGCAAGGGATGGCGGATACAAAGAAGATATCCTTGGGATCATAGCCCATCTTTTCGGCAAAGTAGGTCTTCATGACCGCACCAAACATCTGCTGGGGCGACTTGCAGCTTGAAAGATTTTCGGTAAATTCGGGATAGTAATGCTCGCAGTATTTGATCCATCCGGGTGAGCAGGAGGTGATCATGGGCAGCTTGCCGCCGTTTTGGATACGGCCGATAAGCTCGTTGGCCTCCTCGATGATGGTCAGGTCGGCGGTGAGGTTCATATCATAAACACCGTCAAAGCCGAGTGCCTTAAGTGCGGCAACCATCTTGCCCTCGCAATCTGTGCCGGGCTCGTAGCCGAAGCACTCGCCGATCTGGGCGCGAACGGAGGGAGCAGTGCAAATGTAAACATGCTTTGTGGGGTCGGCAATGGCCTCGCGGACCTTATCGGTATCGTCTCTTTCATAAAGAGCGCCGACAGGACATGCCACTATGCACTGGCCGCAGTTGATGCAGGAGGTCTCGGCAAGAGGCTGCTCAAACGCGCAAGCGATGTGAGTATCAAAGCCGCGATCGTTAGCACCTATAACTCCGATACCCTGCATTGCAGAGCAAGCAGCCACGCAGCGGCGGCAAAGGATGCACTTGTTGTTATCGCGAATGATGGGGGACTTGTCGTCTACCTCGTAGTGATTTACAGCGCCACTGAAACGATGCTCGTCCACACCGTAGTCATTGCAGAGCTTTTGCAGCTCGCAGGTGGTTGAGCGCACGCAGGAGAGGCAGTGCTTTTCGTGATTGGAGAGCACCAGCTCTAGGTTAGTACGTCTTGCATTGAAAACAGCGGGAGAGTTGGTGCGGATAGCCATTCCCTCAGTTACGGGGTAAACGCAGGATGCTACCATGCGGTAGGGCTTTCCGTTTTCGGAGACCTCAACCAAGCAGATACGACATGCGCCGATCTCGTTGATGTCCTTAAGATAGCAGAGAGTGGGAATATCGATATGGGCAGCTCTGGCCGCTTCAAGAACGGTACAGCCCTTATCCACGGCATATTCTCTGCCGTTGATCGTTACATTTACTTTTTCCATTATCTCATTCTCCTCCGATTATTCCTTTACGATGGCGCCGAAGCGGCACTTCTGGATACATGCACCGCACTTGATGCACTTTTGCGGGTCGATCTTATGCGGGTTTCTTACGCTGCCCGAGATCGCGCCCACAGGACATACTCTTGCGCAGGCGGTACAGCCCTTGCAGTTCTCCTCAACGATCGCGTAGCGAACGAGCTTTTTGCAAACGCCCGCGGGACATTTCTTATCAACGATGTGAGCGATATACTCATCCTTGAAGTAACGCAGTGTGGAGAGAACAGGGTTGGGAGCGGTCTGGCCAAGGCCGCAGAGCGAGTTGCTCTTTATGTACATAGAGAGCTCCTGCATCTTTTCAATATCCTCAAGCTCGCCGTTACCGGAGATGATCTTATCAAGCAGCTCAAGCAGGCGCTTGGTGCCTATACGACATGCCGTGCACTTACCGCAGGACTCGTCAACGGTGAATTCAAGGAAGAACTTTGCAATATCGACCATGCAGTTATCCTCATCCATAACGATAAGTCCGCCGGAGCCCATCATAGAACCGATGGCAAGGAGGTTATCGTAATCGATAGGTGTGTCGATAAGGTGCGCGGGAATGCATCCGCCGGAAGGACCGCCGGTCTGCGCCGCTTTAAACTTTTTACCGTTCGGGATACCGCCGCCGATGTCCTCAACGACCTCGCGCAGTGTAGT
Organism: uncultured Ruminococcus sp.; assembly: GCA_964522215.1. Classification (GTDB taxonomy): domain Bacteria; phylum Bacillota; class Clostridia; order Oscillospirales; family CAG-272; genus CAG-390. The sequence continues at coordinate 24,495 of CAZFVR010000007.1, forward strand.
ACCCATGGGAACCTCAACAAGACCGGTATTGGTGATCTTGCCACCAAGAGCAAATACCTTTGTGCCCTTGGACTTTTCAGTACCCATAGATGCGAACCAATCGGCACCGTTAAGGATTATCTGCGGAATGTTGGCATATGTCTCAACGTTGTTGAGTATGGTGGGCTGAGCGAAAAGTCCCTTTACCGCCGGGAACGGAGGACGGGGACGCGGCTCGCCTCTCTTACCCTCGATGGAGGTCATAAGAGCGGTCTCCTCGCCGCAAACGAACGCGCCTGCGCCAAAGCGGAGGGAAATATCAAAATCAAAGCCGGAGCCGAATATATCCTTACCAAGCAGACCCGCCGCGCGTGCCTGGTCGATAGCTATCTGGAGACGGTGGATGGCAATGGGATACTCTGCACGAACGTAAATGTAGCCCTCGTCAGCGCCGATGGCGTAACCGGCTATCGACATAGCCTCAAGCACGGCATGAGGATCGCCCTCAAGAACAGAACGGTCCATAAACGCACCGGGGTCGCCCTCATCGGCGTTGCAGCATACGTATTTCTTTACATTGCCGCGGTTGCCGGAGGCAAATTTCCATTTAAGACCCGTCGGGAAGCCTGCACCGCCGCGTCCGCGGAGGCCGGAATCAAGCATGGTCTGAATGACCTCATCAGGGGTCATGCCGCCCAGCACCTTAGCTATTGCTTGGTAACCGTCGCGGGCTATGTAGTCCTCTATCTTTTCGGGGTTAACAACACCGCAGTTACGGAGCGCAACTCTGTGCTGCTTTTTAAAGAAGCGGGTATCCTGAAGTCTCGGAACGAGCTTGTCCCCATCAGACTTTTCGTGATACATGTATTTTTCAACAGGCTCGCCGCCGATGATGTGGGAGTCAACTATCTCCTCAAGATGCTCGGGGGTGACCATGCTGTAGAATGTTCCCTCGGGATAAACTATCATTATCGGACCGAGTGCGCAAAGGCCAAAGCAGCCTGTCATTACTACCTCAACGGTATCCTCAACTCCGCGTGCGCGAAGGAGCTCTTCAAGCTGCTCGCGGATCTTGGGGCTGCCGGAGGATGTACATCCCGTACCGCCGCAAACAAGTATCTCGCGTTTAAGCTTACTGCCGGTCGCATCGCCGCCGGTGCGCAGTGCCATCTCCTTGAGACAGCTTGCCTTAACCTCGTTAAGGGCTTCAACAGTTTTAATTAATTGTTCCATATCATATTCCCCTTTCGCCCTTTATCAGTCGCGGTATTTTGCCAAAACAGATGCAACGTCTGCCTTGGTAAGACGTCCGTAGACCTCGCCGTTTACGGTAAGAACAGGAGCAAGTCCGCACGCACCGATGCAACGAGTAGCCTCAAGCGAGTATCTGCCATCCTCGGAGATGCCGCCAACGGGAACGCCCAACTGCTTTGAGATCTCCTCGATGACCTCACCTGAGCCCTTAACATAGCATGCAGTGCCAAGACATACCGCAATGGCGATCTGGCCATCGGGGTTGAGCTTGAACTGTGAGTAGAAGGTAACGATACCGTATATCTCCTCAACGGATACGCCTGTTTTTTCGGCAATTATCTTTTGAACCTCTATCGGCAGGTAACCGTATATCTCCTGTGCTTCCTGAAGGATGGGCATCATCTTGCCCTTGACACCTTCATACTTGGAGATAACGGCAAGAAGCTTTGCTTCCTGCTCCGGAGTGCCGTGAAATTCGACCGCGGTCAATTTCTTCTTCATGTCTCGAATTATTCCTCCTGAATATGTAGTTTTTAATATAATTCGTGCATTGCCGCGGCTGTAGACCCGCCGACAACTATACTGTATTATTATACTACATATCTGCTCAAAAGTCCACAGTTTTGCGCAAATTTATTGTTAGGTATGCAAAAAAAGCATAGCTTTTTTTGCATAAAAAAGCAGATGGGAGCAACTGCCGCCGTTTTTTTGGCAACCAAGGACAAAAAAGCGGAGATCTGCCCACCACGGACACAGCCCCGCTTTCTGCCAAAACAATGCAAAATGTTTATGGGACTTTGAAATTGGCTACATCGGTCGTTGAAATATATTGATAGTATCTTTATATGTTTGCGTATCGTAAATTCCGAATTCCAACTGATCTCATTAATTGCTCTCTTATTCGCCGGAGCATCCAACAACACAAAAGCCCTCGCGGTGAATGCACCGCGAGGGCTTTTGATACCAAAAAGATAACTTATCTCTTGGAGAACTGGGAGGCACGACGAGCGGCCTTGAGTCCGTATTTCTTTCTTTCCTTCATACGAGGATCGCGGGTCAGGAAACCTGCGGCCTTGAGAGGAGCTTTGTTGGCCTCGTCAGCAAGGACGAGAGCGCGAGAGAGGCCGTGACGGATAGCACCCGCCTGACCGGAAAAGCCGCCGCCTACAACTGTAGCGACAACATCAAACTTGCCGGCTGTGCCGGTGACCTCAAAGGGCTGGTTTACGATGAGGTTCATCGTTTCAAGACCAAAATACTCGTTGAGATCCTTGCCATTAACGGTGATCATACCGGTTCCGGGATAAAGACGAACACGGGCGACCGATTTTTTTCTTCTGCCTGTTCCGTAGAAATAAGGCTTTGCACTTGTATACATGTTGCGGTCTCCTTTCTGAATCAGGCATCGTAAGCTACGGGCTGCTGTGCCGCGTGCTTATGGTCGGGTCCTGCATAGACGAAGAGTCTGGTTGCAGACTTACGTCCAAGCGAATTGTGGGGAAGCATACCCTTTACTGCGAGCTCCATTGCAAACTCGGGGCGCTCTTCCATGAGGTTTTTGTACTGTACAGACTTCAAGCCTCCGATGTAACCGGAATGACGCTGATAGAACTTCTGCTCGTACTTCTTGCCGGTAAGGACAGCCTTGTCGGCATTAACAATGATAACATACTCGCCGCAATCTACATGAGGTGTAAATTCGGGACGGTGTTTACCGCGGAGAATGTTGGCGGCTATAACGGCAGTGCGGCCCAGGGACTTGCCCGCTGCATCTACCACATACCACTTACGCTCAACGGTTTCGGCTTTCGCCATAAAGGTGGACATTGATGTTTTCCTCCGTTTGATAATATGGGTTCTTTCAACTCGCATATTATATCACGTATGCGCGGCTTTGTCAATAGCTTTTTTCGGTTTTTTTCGATTTTTTTAATTTTCGAGGGCAAAATCTCTCGTTTTCTCGCGTTTTTGGGCTTATGGAGGTCGTTTTCTCGTCCGCCGTTTTATTTTTGGGGCATCTTAAACTTACCACGGTACCTCCTTGCCGCTTTTTTCTGCAGCATCGGAATATCTCGCCCGCACCTTGAATATCATTTAGCAAAAGGCAAAGCTGCCGCAAAATTGAAAACGAAAGGACACAGCAACATGATAAGAAAGTACAAACCCGAGGGGATGCTGATACACACGCCTGAAAATAAGCTTGCCATGGCAAACGCTGCATCTCTTGAGCGCGCCATGGAGACAGGCATGATACTTGAGGAGTGCGCACAGATGTGCGACAGCGAGATGAACCTGCACCTGGAGCTTGGCGCCATACACGGCATAATACCGCGCGAGGAGGCGCTTTACTGCCGCCCCGGCGAACAGTTAAAGGACATTGCCATCATCACACGGGTCGGCAAGCCGGTATGCTTTAAGATAAGCTCTATAGGACAGGAGGACGGTAGATGGGTAGCATACCTTTCCCGTCGAGAGGCACAGCGAGAGTGCATGGACAGGTATATTGCCGATCTCACACCCGGCGATATAATACGCGTAAAAATAACTCACCTTGAAAGCTTTGGGGCGTTCGCCGATATCGGCTGTGGGATATCCTCGCTTATCCCCGTTGACTGCCTATCGGTATCACGGATATCCCACCCGCGAGACAGGCTGATATGCGGCAGCTATTGTTATGCCGTGATAAAGAGCATAGATCGCACCACCGGGCGGCTTTACCTGACCCAAAAGGAGCTTTTGGGCACATGGGAGGAAAACGTTGCGCTGTTCTCGGTCGGTCAAACAGTGGCGGGAACTGTACGGAGCGTTGAAGACTATGGTGTGTTTTTGGAACTGACCCCCAATCTTGCAGGGCTTGCCGAGCCACGGGACGACAGACTGCTTGATCGGCTCACCCCCGGTGACACAGCCGCCGTATACATAAAAAGCATATTGCCCGAGCGCATGAAGATAAAGCTGGTGCTGATCGATGCACACGCCGAGCCGCAATCTCCCGCGCCGATACACTATTTTATCGATTGCGAGCACACCTCCCACCTCGACCGTTGGCGCTATTCCCCACCCGCCTCCTCAAAGCTCGTTGAAACGATATTTGAGTGATACATGTATGCAAGCGCGAATAATATCTGCTTGCACCCGTCGCATCCGACATATCACCTGTAGGTTCGTAAGATCCATAAAGCATCATCCAATAAACGCCCCCCGGCGGTCGCGCACGACCGCCGGGGGGGCGTTTATCGTTTATTAAGTCAGATCTTTGTGATCTTGTTGGCGAATGCTTTCTTATCAGTTTTCGTCAAGGAAGCCGTTGGACTGGAGCCACTCATAGTAGACAGTACCGGGTGTGGAGCCGCTCATACCTGTGGTGTTGGTCACAAGCTTTATATTAGCATCACTGCCGAACCTTGTTGCGACCTCACGTATGACAGCTTCAAGCTCCTCGACGTTCTTGGCCTCATTCAGGCGCTTTTCAACATCAGCAGAGTAATCGTTGATAGACTTAAGGGCGGATTTGATCTTTTCGATAGCACCGGCATCTTCGGAGCTCTTAAAGTCATCATCCTTAAAGCGCAAGCCAAGGGTCATAAGGGTCTTTGCGGCGGTATTTTGAGCCTTACCGTAATCCCAAACGTTGGCAGGCATGCCCTCCTCCGGATAGGCCATAAAGACGTTACCGGTCTTGTTGATATCCATCATGTAGTTATCGTTGAGTCTGTGCAGAAGTCCATCCTCATCCAGCTCGTAGTGAACATCCTCAATACCGTACTGAAGGATGTTGCGCAGGTCGGAGTTGGTGTTGAGGTAGGTTATTATCTCCATGCAACGGTTAATGTTTCTGGTGTATACCGATACGCCGAACATGCTGCCGAAAATATCCTCATAACCGGCGCGGGGAGATTCTATAATATTCATATAGTAATCCTCGCTGTAGATCTCGGCCAGCTCGCCGCCGCCCTTGACCACACGCATGGCGTACTCTTTGGTTGTATTTGTATCCTCGCTTACATAGCCGAGATCCTTGTATGTACGGATGGCTATGAGCTGCTTTGCATAGTCGGTGGTGGAGGCAAGCTCTGCATTGGTGCCAAAGATTCCGGTAAAGGAGAACATGGTACCAAGGGTAGCTGTGTCGTTAATACCGTGACCGATGATATTGAACTTATCATGGTCGATCTCAAGGGTGTCAGGATCGATGCTCCAGTACTTGGTAAGAGTTACGGGCAGCTCGCCAACGATGGGCTGAACATCCGGCTCGTACTTTGCAATATCTGAAATGAAATCAGAGCATTTTACAACGCTGTTAAGATCTGAAGGAGTATACTTATACTTATCAACAAGGCGTTTGTTAAGGAGAAGATATGTATATTCTCCGATAACGGTATTATTGGGGATGGCATATGTACCGCCGCCGGCTGTCTTTACAGCATCGAGAGCGCCGCCGTAGATATACTGTTTAAGCTTTTTGGAGGAGCTGGAGAGAGACTCATCAAGGCGCTCCAAAAGATCATCGTTGATGTAAGACATGAACTTGTCATATCCGCCGACCCAGATGATATCTATCTGATTTTCTGTCTCATCGGGATACTTGACCTCGGGCATGCCCAGCTCGTTGAGCCGTGTTTCCTCTTCCGTCTCCTCGGTATCGGTAGAGGCCTCGGTCTCCTGATACTTCACCCATTCGGGGTGCAGCTCATAGAACTCGGAGATGGCAACTGCAGAGTCAATGCCCTGTGCCTTTGCCTCGCGGATAGCCTTTTTAAGCTCATCCTTGGCGGTCTGCTTGTTCTCCTCTTCCTCAACACGCGCCTGCATGATGCCGTCAATGGTGGCATAGTACTCATCCAGTGTGGGCATATGGAGCTTTATCTGTGTTTTGAATTTGGATTTTGTGATCTTATTTATAGCTTCTTCGACCAGTGCCACATCCTCAGCGGCCACAGGCTTTTCGCAGGGAACATACCATGTAAGGGTAATGGCGCGTCCCTGGTCGGGATCTTCAACAACGACGCTGCTGTCTGTAGTCTCGGCGCCGCTGCCAAATGTCGAACATCCGGTTGCAGACATGCTGATGAGCATCAGAAAGCAAAGGAAGAGACATATAAGTCTTTTATTCATAATAAAAATCCTCCTTGAAAGGTAAACGCATCTTGTGCGCACTTTTAGATCGTATTATATTTTACAACAAAAAAGCAAAAGTGTCAAGCCGAAATTTAGTCTGTATTTGTAAATTAAATGCCTATGCGGGAAAAAATCGCACACGGCGGTTTTTTGGTTGTGCATGTTGCACCAAACACCGCCCGGCTTTTTTGGCATTACAACGATTATTTTGTAACATCCAACATATTTTCGCCGTCATTTTTGTGCAATTAGCAAAGGCAGAGTGGCAGGATAGACCCACCATTCCCTTTTGGTCGTCCCAGCATCGTTAAAACAAAATACACAAACTCGCGTGCATCCGCATCAGCAGCCCTCCGCGCACGCGTATTGGGCGGACCTCCTGCCCCTCGGTCAATCAATAAACCCGCGCAGGTGTCTTGCACGGCTGGGGTGGCGCAGCTTGCGAAGCGCCTTGGCCTCGATCTGACGTATACGCTCACGCGTGATATCAAACTCCTTGCCGACCTCCTCAAGTGTGCGGCAACGTCCGTCATAAAGACCGAAGCGAAGCTTTATCACATGCTCCTCGCGGGGCGTGAGGGTGTGCAGCTCGCGGTCAAGCACCTCACGCAGGATGGTCTGCGATGCGGCATCCGCGGGTGCGGGGGTCTCCTCATCCGGAATGAAATCGCCAAGGTGGGTATCCTCCTCCTCGCCGATAGGTGTTTCAAGAGATACGGGCTCCTGCGCTATCTTCATGATCTCGCGCACCTTTTCGGCGCTCATGCCCATCTTTTCGCCTATCTCGTCGGCGGTCGCCTCGCGCCCGAGCTCCTGCAGCATCTGGCGCTGATATCTGTTTACCTTGTGGATGGTCTCCACCATGTGTACGGGGATCCTTATCGTTCTTGCCTGGTCGGCGATAGCGCGGTTTATGGCCTGGCGTATCCACCAAGTAGCGTATGTTGAAAATTTGTATCCCTTTGTGTAGTCAAACTTTTCTACCGCCTTCATAAGGCCGAGGTTGCCCTCTTGGATAAGGTCAAGGAAGAACATGCCCTTACCGACGTATCTTTTTGCAATGCTAACGACCAGTCGCAGGTTGGCTTCGACCAGCTTGTCCTGAGCCGCTTGACGCTCCTCCGCCGGCTTTGTTTCATCCGTCATGATCTTTGCAAGCTCCAGCTCGCTATCCGAATCAAGCAGCGGCACGCGGCCTATCTCCTTGAGGTACATGCGCACCGGGTCATCGATGGTAAGACCCTCCGACTCAAGGATCTTTTCCATGTTTTCACCAACGCCAAAGTTTTCCACTTCGCTCTCGATCTTGTCCATCTCCGAGCTTGACATGTCAGCGCCAACAGGTATGCCGCCCTCCTCAAGCGCATCATACACCTTGTCCATCTTGTCTATGTCATAGCCAAGATCGTCCAGCGCATCGTCAAAGTCACTGCCGGTCAGACCGCCGTTTTTGCCCTTTTCGATGAGCTCGTTAACATCCATCTTTTTCTCGTTCACTTCGATATCCATTTGTTTGCTCTTCCTTTCGGTATGTGTGCGGCACGCGCCGCGAGGGGAATATATGTTTTAATTATATTTGGATCTGTTTTTTGATGCTCCGTGCGAGCATAGATATTTGATATCAATATCGGTCAGTATTAATTGTTGCCGGCTTTGGCTTTTTTATCCTTTTTCTTTTTTGGCAGCAAGTGCACGGCGGCGCGCCTCAAGATCCTCGGCCACCGTTGCATCGCCTGCGCGTTTTTGCCTGTCAGCGGAAAGCACCGCCGCCGCCGCGAACAAAACCTCCGCGCCGTTTTGCGTCAGCTGCTCACGCCGCTTGCGGCAACGCTCAAGCCGGCTGACCTCATCCGGGGAGAATGACTCCCCGAGCAGTGAAAAGGAGAACCCGCCCTCGCTCCGATAGATACGGCAGATCTCGCCAAAGGCACGCCGCCCGAACTCGGTAAAAAAGTCAGCCTCCGTAAGCCCCAGCCGCCCGGATGCCGCCGCCTCGCGGTGTGCATCATCAAGCAGCAAAAGCCCCAGCACCGTCTCCTCTGCCGCGGCCGCACGCGGATTTTTTGCCGCATCCGGGTTCACGCGGTCGCCAAAATCGCGTATTGATGCCACAGCCGTTCTGCTAAGCTCTGATGCCTGCTCCTTTTTGCGCTTGGCACGCTCCCGCTCAACATCGCGTTTTATAACATCTGCAGGCAGTGAGAGCTGCTCTGCCGCCCTAAATATATATATCTCGCGCTCGACGTTTGAATAATAATCTGATATTATCTTTACAAGCTCCTCCGCCGCGCGAAGCCTGCCCTGCTGATCGGTCAGATCATATTTTGCGAGCACCGCCGAGGATCTAAACTCAAACCCTGTACTGCTTTTGTCAAGCAGCATAGAAAAGCGTGCGCCGCCGAACTTTTTTATATATTCGTCCGGATCCTTTGCGCCATCGATCTTCAGCACGCGCACCTCAACACCAACACCGCCGAGTATGCGCATGGCCTTGTTTGCGGCTTTGATGCCCGCCTCATCCGAGTCGTAGCAGATGATGACCTCCTTAGTGTACTTGGCCATGATCCGTGCGTGCTCCTCGGTTATCGCCGTGCCGAGCGTTGCCACCGCGTTTTCAAACCCCGCGGCATGCAGGGCGATAACATCCATATAGCCCTCGCAAAGTATCATCCTGTCGGCACATTTTGCCTTGGCAAAGTTGAGGGCAAAAAGGTTGCGGCTCTTTTTAAAGGCGGGAGTATCCGATGTGTTTAGATATTTCGGCTTTGAATCATCCATCACTCGCCCGCCAAAGGCCACCACGTTGCCCGCCACATCGATTATCGGGAACATTACGCGGTTGCGAAAATAATCATAGGTCTTGCCGTTTTGGCGGCTTTTGCCGCAAAGGAAGCCGGCTGTCATCTCCTCATCGGTATAGCCGAGCCCGCGCAGATATCTTGTAAGCAGACCAAAATCATTTGGCGAATAGCCAAGGCCGAAATGCTTTATCGTTGCGCCGCTGAGCGCGCGCTTTGAGGAGAGATACTCAAGCGCTTCTCCACCGTACCGCGGATCATACAGGCATTTGTGAAAAAATCTTGCCGCCTCGCGGTTCATATCAAGCACGCGGCGGCGGGATACACCGCCCGCATCTTTTTTTGAATCGTTATGTACCTCAATGCCGGCACGTGCGGCCAAAAACTCGATAGCCGCCACATAGTCAAGATTTTCTATCTTTCTGATAAACGTGACCACGTCCCCGCCCGCGCCGCAGCCAAAGCAGTAAAAATGCGGCGATTGATCGTTGGGGAACACGGTAAAGGAGGGCGATCTTTCATTGTGAAATGGACATATGCCTACCAAATTTGAGCCGGCACGCTTGAGCGTTACATAGCTGCCTATTATCTGCTCTATGTCACTGCGCGCCACTACCTCGTCTATGACCTCGCGTGGTATCATGCCATCCCCTCCCATATCTTTATTAATTCATTGCGCTATCGCTGTCACGAGCCTTCACTTATAAATAATATACGCTCAAAAATGCCGAAATACTTTTTTTCGGCATAATTTTATTTTATTTTTTTAAATATCGCATTTTTTCTGCACCGTCAGTCAGGCGGCAAAAAAATCGAGCATATCCGCGTGACCGATCATCGGCCCTTGCGGATATGCTCTTTTTTAGTTAATGCCGATCAGACTTAATGCCAACAAAGCTTACTCGGCACTGCGAACTACGTTGTACCACTCGCCGTCCTGTTCTACCTTGTAGCCGTCGGCGACTTTGTTCTCG
>CAZFVR010000007.1:34717-69416 GCA_964522215.1 uncultured Ruminococcus sp.
GTTGTACCACTCGCCGTCCTGTTCTACCTTGTAGCCGTCGGCGACTTTGTTCTCGGAGCCGTTGGTCACACCCGGCTGGAAGTTCTTGAAAGAACCGCCGGAAATGATGATCGGACCATAGTTGGAAAATCCATCGCCAAGGTTGATCATAGCGTTATCCTGAATTTCGGTCTCAAATCTTCCACCGCTTATATTGATCCAACCATTGTTCTTATAGATAATACTTCCGCAGATAGCTTTAAAGTTGCCGGCCTCAACATTGGCAGTCGATTCACCGGTAACGCAAAGAAGCCAAGTCTGATTGTTGTCATAAGAACTGTTACTTATAACTGCACCCGTTTGCTCGGAAGAGCTATCGATAATATTCAGTGTGGAACCACGCATTACTCTAATACCAACAGGACAAGCACCGCCACCGTTATATTCCAGTTTCTTGCCGTTAAGATCAAGAGTTACATCCTTTGTTATAAAAAGCATGCATGTTTCTTTTTCACCCCTGCTGGCATCAAGATCAGAGTCATTGGTAAAGGTAATATCATTCATAAGTTTTATAGTGCCACCCTTAGCTGCAGCATCACGGAGAGTCGGAATGTCGGTTACGTAGTGCACATTATCTTCGACAAACTCGCCGTTGCCCTGAACAGCCTCAACTGTGTAAGCAAACGCGCAGGTCTTTTCCTGATGCTCGTTACCGGCGGACTCGGGAAGCTCAACCTTTACATTGAGGACGATATCCGCACAACCGGGGAGCATTGTGCCTGCGGGGGTCGCTACTGCCGGTGCGGCAGCATCGTTAAGAGCAAGCACGGAGGGAACATCCTCTGCCGGCTGCTGATCAACGGTGATCTTGAGAGCGTTAAAGAAGCTTTCGTCACCCGAGGTCTTTGTAAATATGGTCTTATATTTGACCGTTACATCACTGGCGTTATGAATTGTAATAGTGAATGTGACAAAGTCACCGGGAACCATCTTATCGATAGTGATAACATTGCCCGCAAGGGTTGCAGAGGTCTCGGGCAGTGTCTCGCCGAGGTTAGAACCAAGAACAAGGCCGGAGGCTGTAGCGGTAACGCTGACCTTACCGGAGGTAACAGCTACGTTTACTTGGCTGGTGCTGGTGAACAGCGCGAAGGTGGAGCCCGCGATCAGGCTGATGCACAGCGCGATCGTGAGGATGGATGAGATCAAAACTTTCTTTCTCATGATACTGAAAATCCTTTCACAAAAATCTTTTATGATCCGGATCTGCGCGATCGGTAGCATTTAGGATCACTTGTAAATGATACCGACTTTGTCGGAAGCTTGCTTTGCCGCAAACTACTACGATGTAACATCCAAAACTTTAAAGGCAGCAACGACGATCCTTCAGTCACGCTTTTGCGTGCCGCCTCCCTTTACACAAGGGATGCTTTTTGTTAGTGCACACACAGCTCGCAGCCATCAGAGGACTGTAAGACTAAAGGTGCAACTCTTGGCACGGCTCCCTTGTGTAAAGGGAGCGGCGCTCCGCGCCTGCGGGATCGTTAGATATGGTGATGCCGAAAAGTAAAGTTTTAGTTGTTCCAACGTATTACGATGCCCTTGTTGTGGTAACAACAAGATCAAACGCTACCGTTTGCGACTGCGCAGCATTGTTGTTCATGCGGTCTGCCTGCGGAGTGCCGTTTGGCAGCTCATCATTATAGACCGCATCGTTGAGGAACTCAACGCGAATTCTAAAGTTCTGCGTCTCGACTCCTACCGTCATCTCCCCGGCCTGTACCGACATGCCATGTGTAAGCTCGCTGAGCATATGCTCCTCGGTAGTACCGTCAAAACGCGTAACGGTGACCCGAAGCTGCTCGGCAAGCTCATTGGATCTACCCAACAAGCGAACGGTAACACTGTATGCTATGGCTGTATCGGCGTTATTTGAAAGCTCAAGCTCGGCATCAAAATAACTGCCCGGCACGATCAGGATATCCTCAGTATCAAGCCCAAAGACGTTACACTCGGTGCTTTCGGTAAGATCAAGCTCGTCACCTACAGTTACTATATGCATACGACCATTCTCATCCGGGACCTTGTACTCAAGATCGGTCCTTTTTAGGGTAACATCAAGCCGCCCCGACCGCAAATGGTTGCCTACGGACAGTGAACTTGCGGGAAGCGACAGCCAAATACCTATGATTATGCCCAAACACAGCACAAGTACCAGACATAAGATAAGTAAGAGTCTATTCTTTTTCATTGCTCGCCCTCCTTTCATTTAATTATATATCGTCGACTGCGGCGCAATGCCGCGGTCGGCTGTATCAAAATGTGGTTTGACTCGGACGGTTCAATTTGCGCTTTGTTTCTCTTTGGGCTCGTCCGTTTGATCCGCCTCGCTCGGCGCGGGCGCGGCCTGCCCCTCAAGCTCGGCCACCTTGCGGCGCAGCTCCTCAAGCTCGCTCTCCCGGAGCGCGGCCGCCTCCTGCTCCTTTTGCTTCTTTTCGGATGTCAGCACGCCTGTGATCTTCATCACCTCAAGCAAAATGATGATAAAGCAGGGGACGATGACTATAAAGATAAGTCCGAGCGGCGCCTGCAGCAGGCTTATTATAAAGCCAAGCAGAAACACCTGCCCCGTCACCTTGCCGATAACGTAGTTGGGGCTTTCTTTTAACGATGTATCGATGATTTGTACAAGCTGTCCGCCCTCAACCAGCTTATTGTCACCCGCAAGCTCTATGATAAAGCCGCCGCTCGGCTTTTCGGTGATCGAGATCACACGGTGAGCGATAGTCTCCTGCGTGGTGTAAACATATCTAAAGTTCAGCACATCACCCACCTGCAGGGCACGATACCATTCGTCCGCCTCGGCTTCATCCTGCGGCACCATCTGCACAAATATCATCGAGCGCACCGGAATGCTTTTGATCTTGTAGGCGGATACGTCGGTCAGCTCGCTTTTTTTCATTGAATCGGATTTTACCACCCGCATTTGGTAGCCAAACAGCTCCACTGTACCATCCGACCCTTTTTTAGAGAATATCGTGACCGCAAGCGCGAGCACGGCAAGTGCCAAAAATATGTACAGCAATATGTCGAGGATAATATTCCCTATCTTTTTTGTTTTTGATAGTTCCTTATTTTTCATATCAGTACCCCTTTTTATAGCTCGTTGCCGGATTGGTTAAAGACGGAAAGTTTTTTCACTTTGTATTGTATCACAAATCGGTGCGCATGTCAATCACTTTTTTTAAAAATTCGCAATACTAAATAGATTTTTTATCAAGAATATCGCCGCAAACTTCAAAAGAGTTCATTTTCATTTCATTTTACGGCTCCGACAAGTCAAACAACGGCATTGAGATAAAAAAATCTTGTTCACAAATGATCCAAGCCGCACGGCATGCGAAACCGTGCGGCTTTTTGTTCATATTTTGTTTTTAAACTTGTGATCGGTCGCGGATCGTTCTACGCCTGCCCAAACTCGGTGCCGTCGCGGGTGGGAGTGATCCTGCCTGCGGTCATTTCAACTATCCTTTTTTTAAGCTCATCGGCGCGCTCGGAAAGCACCAGCAGGGTCATGGTAACATCCGCGCCGAAATCGGTATCCGTTATCTTTGCGCCAAAGCGGTCAAGCTCAAAGGCTATGCGGCGATGGTCGGAATAGCCGCAGGTTATGCGCATACGCGCCATGGGGATCATGCGCAGGATGCCCGCATCCTCAAGCGCCTGCTTTGCCGCCGCGGAATATGCGCGCAAAAGCCCGCCCGTGCCCAAAAGTATGCCGCCGAAATAGCGTGTGGTGACCACAACAACATCCACCACTCCGGCCTTGCGCAGCACCTCAAGGGTCGGCACTCCGGCACTGCCCTGCGGCTCGCCGTCATCGGAATATCTCTCCGCGCCGCTCCGCAGCACATACGCCCAAACATTATGGCGCGCCGCGGGATGCTCTTTTTTTATGCTTTTTACAAATTCCGCGGCCTCGGCCTCTGTCTTTATCGGCGCACACACACCAATAAACTCGGAGCGGCGATCCTCGTACAGGCTCTCGCCGCGACCGCCGACGGTCTTATATGCATCAAATTCCATTGGTCGCTCTCCCTGTCTTTTTTGCTGTTGGCTCGAGTAGGATGGCGCGGCGATGCTTTTAAAGATCCGCCGCACCCGTCTCCGCCGCCGCGCCGCTGATATACTTAGCCAGCATCCCGCGAGTCTTTGCATCTGCCACGGCAACGGCTGTAATAAACTCGTCTCCGTAATCTACCGATTCCACCGCAGTCAGGCGATAGAGTGTATTCAGCTGTCCCGCCTCGCTGTTGGGGAAGCAAAACACCGTGCGTATCTTGCCCTCGCGCACTATTGATTCAAGGCAGGAGGTAAGCTCATCTATTCCCCGCCCTGTCAGCGCGGAGATGCACACAGCGCGGTTTTGCGCACCCGGCAGGACGGTGGGGGACGGTATGCCCTCCGCCTCACGGTCGCATTTGTTATAAACGACCAGGGTCGGCTTATCTCCGGCACCCAGCTCGGATAGCAGCTCCTCTGTCACGCGCATCTCGTCGGGATACTCCGGGTCGGATGCATCAACGATATGCAAAAGAATATCCGCCAGTGCCGCCTCCTCAAGCGTTGATCTGAACGCCTTAACAAGATGGTGCGGCAGTTTTCTGATAAATCCCACCGTATCTGTAAGCAGGATGCTCTCCCCGCCCGGCAGAGTGAACTTTCGCGTGGTTGGGTCAAGCGTTGCAAAAAGCTTATCCTCGGCCAGTATGCCGGCATCCGTCAAGCGATTGAGCAGTGTGGATTTGCCTGCATTGGTGTATCCGACTATTGCCACACGCGGCATGCCGCTGCGCTCACGCGCGGCGCGAGTCACGCGGCGATTGTTCTCTACAGCCTCAAGCTCCGCCTCAAGGGCGGCAACACGGCGGGCAAGGTGACGTTTATCCGACTCAAGCTTGGATTCACCCGGTCCGCGCGTTCCTATGCCGCCGCCAAGGCGTGAGAGCTGCTTGCCCTTGCCTATCAGCCTTGGAGCGGTGTACTTCAGCTGTGCCAGCTCCACCTGCAGCTTACCCTCGGCGGTCGCCGCGTGGAGCGCAAATATATCAAGTATCAGCATCGAGCGGTCGATAACGCGCACATCCCTCAGCTCGTCCTCAACGTTGCGGATCTGGGAGGGTGTCATCTCGCAGTCAAAAATGCAAAGCTCCGCGCCGCATTCGTCACATATCGTCCTAAGCTCGCTTATCTTGCCGCTGCCGATGACGGTGCGCACGTCCGGGTGTTCCCTTGCCTGCACCAAGCGTGCCGCCACTCGTGCACCCGCTGTTTCGGCCAAGCGTGTAAGCTCGTCAAGGGATGCATCGCATTCTCCCTCTTTCATTTGCCCCAGCTCCACGCCAACTATCACCGCCGCATTATCTCGTCGCTCTTCTGTTTCATGTATTGTCACTGCCATTATCTTTTTCTCCTTTTATTATATATGATGGCTCGATCGTTAAACTCAACATATAAATATCAAATTCGTTTTTTCGGCGGCTCGATCGCTCACCCAAGGTGGGAGCCGGCTTGGGATCGGAGAAAAATGAAAGCGAGGACAAGCCGCCACATCTCTGCGCACAACTTGTCCCCGCATTCGTTACAAAGCTTATTTGCTGCTTGCCTCGAGTCTCTTTTTGAATTTATCAACTCTACCGCCGGCATCAACGAATTTCTGCTTACCGGTAAAGAAAGGATGGCATTTGGAGCAAATTTCAACCTTGATATCTCCGCCCTTCGGGTTGGTCGAACGAGTGCGAACGGTCTCACCGCAAGCACATCTGATCGTGACTTCCTCATATTTAGGATGGATACCCTCTTTCACTTTTAACACCTCGCTTCGTATAAAAATGCTGACTATATCGCAATTACGCTATATTATATCATACAAAATCGATTTTTGCAATACCTTTTTATATTTTTTTCTCGCTCGCGGCAGTTTTTTTTCAAAAAAACCGAAAATACCGCCCAAAGATCCCCGTGCCGCCCAAATATCCTCACCGCATCTTTACATTTGCGCGTTTTTGTGATACAATATCTATCACACAGCAAGCCTACGAGAGTTCGTGAGGCGACTTGATCTATTATTCTGCAGAGATCATATTGTTTTATTAATTCTTTTAATAAAAAAGGAAGCTTTGGCGGCGGCAGGAGCGGAGGTAGCCGATGGCAATTAAAGCAAAAAGCAATAGCGCCCGCGTGGGGATACTCACGCTCGGGTGCAAGGTAAATCAATACGAAAGCGAGGCTATGGCCGAGGAGCTGACACGGCGCGGCTTTTTGGCAACGGATGCGGGCGAGGTGTGCGATGCGTACATCATAAACACCTGCACCGTAACCGCAGAGGCGGCACGCAAATCACGCCAGATGATACGCCGTCTGCGTTCACGCTCGCCCGAGGCGAGGATAGTAGTTACAGGCTGCCTTGCACAAACAACACCCGCCGAGCTTGCAAAGCTTGCGGGGGTGGACTCTGTGATCGGCAATGCCAAAAAGCTTGCGGCGGTGGACGAGATAGAGCGGTTGCTCGGCGAGGGGGTCAAGGATGGACCCACGACCGCACGCACAGATGCGCCCACGCTTGACGGGTGCGCGTTTGAGCCAATGAGGATAGCCTCCTTTGCCCGCACGCGCGTGTACCTGAAGATAGAGGATGGCTGTGAGAACCGCTGTTCCTATTGTATAATCCCGGATGCACGCGGTCCTGTGCGCTCAAAGCCGCAGAGAGAGGTGCTATCCGAGATATCAGGGCTTATCGGCGGCGGCGCACGCGAGATAGTAGTCACGGGCATTGAGGTGGCATCCTACGGGCGCGACCTTGGGAATACCGACCTTGGCTCTCTCCTTTGCGACATAGATGCCCTGCCTGAGGTGCGCGCAAAGGACGTGCGCATTCGCCTTGGGTCACTTGAGCCTTCACTTATGCGCCCTGATTTTATAGAGCGTATAGCCGCACTCGGTTCTCTTGCACCGCATTTTCACATTTCCCTGCAAAGCGGATGCTCGCGCACGCTTGCCGCCATGCGCCGCAAATACAATGCCGAGCGTGCCATGCGCGTGATGGAGGATCTGCGTGCGGCGATACCCGGCGTGCAATTTACCTGCGATGTTATTGCGGGTTTTCCGGGTGAGAGCGAGACCGACCACGCCGAAACGCTTGATTTTATGCGCCGCGCACGCTTTTTGGCCGCGCATGTCTTTCCATATTCAAAAAGGGACGGCACTCCCGCCGCCACCATGCCGGATCAAGTGCCGGAGGATGTAAAGCACCGCCGCGCTGCAGAGATATCGGCGCTTTCGGGCGAGATACGCCGCGAGATACTCAGCGAGGCGGCAGCGGCCGCTCCCGCCCGCCGCGTGCTTTTTGAAAGCTTCCAAAACGGACATGCCGTAGGGCACACGGATTCCTTTATTGAGGTCAGAGTACCGTCGGCGGAGGATCTGCACGGCCGCCGAATCACCGTTCGCCTTTTGGGCGTTGAGACCGACCCGCGGTTTGAATACGGCTCCGTGTGCACCGGAGAGATAGTGAAATAACAAATATAAAAGACCGAGCGGAGGCACAGCCTCTGCTCGGCTTTTTGTAATGTGGTCTTTATCGCCGATATCGCACACTTTCTTCTTCTTTTTTCAGAAAGCTTGGACAAAGGGATTGACATTAAATGCAATTGGGTGATATAAAGTACTTGCAAGATGTTTTTGTCACCTTGCAAACAAAAAAAAGGAGACTTGCAAACAAAACCATGAAAAAAACATTATGGATTCTTGTTGCCGCTATCACCGCTGCGCCGCCGGTGATATCTATCCCCCGCTGCACTTTCCTACAGTGATGTGCAAAGCGCTATATCAAACGAGGCCGAAGCCGCAAATGTTATCGCCAATATGGACACAAAGGGACTTGTTTCCGCATCCGCTATCACGTCATCATACAAAGCGTATCGCTTAAGTGCGGCTGCGTTTGCCGCGCTTGCCGACACGAGCGCCACGCCCGACCTCAGCGGCTTTGATGTTTATTGGCACATGATAGCCGCGGACGGAAGCGACACTCTCCTGAAGAATGAAAATAACGGATGGCAGGCCATGGGCAAGAGCCTACCCGGTGAGAGCGATGCCGGCACGATGTCCACCATCGTTGGCACAGCATCCGCAACGTCCGGTGCGCAGCCGATCTCAGCACTTAGTCAGCTCGGCGCCGATGCCAACTGCGTAGCATGCATCGCAGTGCCTGATCACCACACAACCTTTATCCTCTTCTCAGATCAGGGCGAGCTGAGCGTTATCCCCTACGGGAGTCGCCCGGACCTTACAGAGCTCAAAAACGGCGAGCTTTATTCTCTCAACAAGGCTTTGGATATCCTCTCCGAGAGCATGTCGCTCCCCGTGATCGCCGGCGACCTGTACGGCGGCGCGGCGGCTCCGGAGAGCACAGAAATGCTCCCGGTGATCATACCATCCGTCCTCTTTTTGGTAATTATTGTATTATTCGCTGTAATGATGGTCAATAAAAGGCGCCAAAAGAGCGCAACAGTCGGTGTATAACATCGTTTTTTTAAGAAAAAACAAAAAAACACTTGCTTTTTTCCCTCAAGTGTGATATAATAACCGATGTTATATGTAAATGATATGCTACTATATATTGAGGAGGTGTCACTAATGGCAAAATGCAGTGTTTGCGGCAAGGGCGTTGTGTTCGGTAACTCGGTATCGCACTCCCATCGCAAGACCAACAGAGCATGGAAGCCCAACATCCGCAAGGTCAAGGTTTCCGAAAACGGCACAGTCAAGACTGTCAGCATGTGTGCACGTTGTCTGCGCACCCTGAAAAAGGTTGACAACGCCTGATCAGAGCCTGTAATGGGGTCGGAGCAAAAATGCTCCGACCCCATGATCATTTATAGGCAAGATCCAAACCGCTAAAAGTAATGGAGGTAGGCAGGTGATATTGGCAGTCGGCGCGGGCCTGCCGCGCAGATATACAGCCGCGGCCGAGCGGATGGGGTGCAAGGTGATCACCCTGCCGCCCTGCCCCGCGCTCCCACGGCCGCTTGCATCGCACGCAGATCTTTTGATCTGCCACATGGGCGATCGGATATATACATTCCGCGATTATTATCAAACAGCGGCGGCGGAGCTTGACCATATAGCGGCCGCCGGCGGGTGCAGCATCAGCTTTTTGGAGGCCGCTCCCGGGGACAGCTACCCGCAGGATGTGCCGCTGTGCATCAGGCAGGTGGGCAGGTATGTGATAAGCAACCCGCGCACTGCGCCGGAGCTTTGCCGCACGGCAACAGCCGCGGGGCTGATACCGATATACACGCGGCAGGGGTACACTGCTTGCTCGGCGCTCGCGGTCGGAAATGGCGTTATGACCGCCGACAGCGGGATAAAAAAAGCCGCCGAGGCGGCGGGGCTTGCGGTGCTTGAGATCACGCAGGGCGGGATACTCCTGCCCGGGTATGACTACGGCTTTATTGGCGGCACCTGCGGCGTTTGCCCCGAACGGGGCGAGGTTTGGTTTGCCGGTGACCCGCTGACCCACCCGAACGGCGCCGAGATCACAGACTTCATCGAGCACCACGGCTATCGCGCCGTCCCACTCGCAGACGGCCCGCTCTTTGATTGCGGTGGGATGTTCTTTTTTTGATCCCACATGCGCCGCAATGATCGAGGATCTATGATATTGCGTAATATGAATACATCCACCACCGCGATGCAGGATCGCGGTGGTGGATGTTATTTATATTCATAAGAAATCAAGTCGCCTGACAAGCCGTGCTATCAGATATTCACCTGCTCCTCGGCGGTGACGGTGCCGCAATTATCGACAAAGCGGACAGTTGCGGTATTGCCGTCAAGCGTTATGGCGCCGCAGACGAAGAACTCGGCATTCTCCTTGGAGAGTTTGGAGGAGGCCACTATCGGGCAGGGCTGGCAGTGGGCATCCCTCTCGCCGCCCGGATAGCTTACATAGCAACGGTGGACGTGTCCGCTCAGCATCAGGTTCGGCTTTATGCGGTCACGAAGCAGCCGGCCCCAGTGGGCAAAGGTCGCCTCCTCGATATTAAACGGCGGCACGCGGCGCTCGGTAAAGGGGTTATGCGCCACTACCAAGCGGTATTTTATTGAGGGATCGGTGTATTCCTGTTCATTTGCAGCTACCGCCTCAAGCCAACGGCTCTCGCGGCGGCGGAATGCCTCACAGCATATGGTGTGGCCATATTCCTCATTGTCATCAGGCTTATCCTCGGCGCAGTCAAGCACCACACCCCATACAGGTCCCAAACGGAAGGTAAAATAAGAAACGCCGTTATCGGTGGGGGTATGGTCGGCAATATTTTCGGCATAGATACCGCGTGTATCGTGATTGCCACGGGCAAAAACAACGGGAATGCGCCCGCCCGTGATCTCGGCGGCTATGCGGTGGATCGCCTTAAAATAGGAAAGGTCACCACTGTGGTTGGGGATATCGCCGTTGAGCATCAATATGTCAAGCGTCTCGCCTATCCGCTCAAAATATCTGCCCGCGTTTACAGGACCGCTGACGCGGTTATGCGCATCCGCGATATTGATGATGTTTATACGCTGCTTATCTGCATCAACAGGGCAAAAATCAGAGGTGTATTCCTCGACCTCTCCCACGACCGAGCGATAGGGCTTGCGCTCGATCATACGTCTCCAACGCACGGTATAAGAGCGGGCGGAGTTGAGCGCATCCTGCGGCACCGTCATTTTATGCGTGAGGCTTGCCGAGCGCAAAATACCGTTTGAATCGTCATAATACTCCTCATCGCCAACGCCCACCCACATAAGGCAGGGCTCGTTTACCGGAACTATTATCTCGTAATTGTTGCCTACCGCGTAAACAGTTGGAAGCGTGTGGAAAATTTCGGGTCTTTCCATCTTTTAAGTCTCCGATCCGGCGAAAACGCCTTTTTATTGCTATCAGTATATCACGCGGGTCGGCAAATGTCAATAAAAAAACAGCACCCGGAGGTGTTTTTTATATTAAAAGTAAAAGGCGCGGAGTAGTCTCCGCGCCAAGATACACTTTTAGTTTTTATTATTGTTTTTGCTCGTTCTAAAGCCTATACCCATTGCCGCCAATATCACTAACAAAACTATTACCGCAAGCAGGATGGCGACCGCAGGAGATCCCACCACTGCCCCACTCGCACCGGACGTTTCGGCATCCGATGCGACATCCTCCGGGGGCTGTGCGGCGGAGGCGGTCGTGATATCCGCGGGGACAGTCGGCAGGCCCCCGGAGGTCTCTGCGCCGTTTGATGGAAGCGCGACGGTATCGGACACAACTGTGTTGGCTGTTTGCTGTGAGCGAACGGCAAGATTTTCAAAAAAATCTCCGCCGATGCTATCCGCGCCGACGAGTGAACGGTAAAGGCCGTAGTCTGTAGGCTTATATGTAGTTATCTCGGTGGCTTTTGTGTATTCCCGATCCTTGCCGTGTATCCACGCCGTAAACCAAGTATACTGCTGTGAAAGATGGCAGGCATAGCCGAGCTTTGATACCTCGTAGGCCGTCATGCCGCCAAAGCGGGACAGTGGACGATCCCAATCCATGGTGATCCTGTTTTCGGAATAGAGGTGCAGGTAGGTCTTTGGCACATCCCACACTGCAAGCTCGCCTGCGGGCAGAAGATACGAGGGATCGGCGGCAAGTGTCAGCGCCGAAATGAGCGTATCCGTGTTTATCTTATGCTGTGGGTGACCGTACTCGCCGTCTATATCATGCCCCACCACCACCTGCGGGCGGTAACGGCGAAGCATCTCTACCTGAAACGCCACAAGCTCGTCCCGCGTAAAGCCCTCGGCAAGTGCTGCGTCATAGGAATAATCAAGCGTTTCGTTATAGCCATCCCAATAGTCGGGCAGGCCGCCGATGATCGGATACCGCCGCACGCCGACCGTCCAAAGACCGTTAAGCAGCTCGTGCGGGCGATTTCTGGTATTATTGTGGTTTGTAAAATACACCACCTGGGTGCTGTATTGCAGCTCACCCGCGTAATAGGGCAAAACGCCCAAAAAGAACAACTGCTCGTCATCCGCGTGAGTGGTCATAAGCATAAGGTCGGCATCACCCTCAGCCGGTTGCCAGCACTGTACCCAATCAGGCAGCTCACCTGCGGAGAAGACATATATATCGCATATTTCCACCGTGCCGCCGTCAAAGACCAGCTCGATATCAAATATATCGCCGCCCTGAGCTTGCAGTGAAGCAAGATCGCACCATTCATGCAAAAAGCCGTAGCGGCCACACATTGCCTCGGCACCGCCGGCAGATATATGCCACTGCGGCGGCGTGCGGTCAAATTTTATATACACGCCCGCGATGGGTGTGGGGGAGCTTATTTTTATCACCGCACCGTTGTCCATGACCTCGCGCGTCCCCTCCCGACCGTCGGTCAATGCCGAGTAAGACGGCGAGATAACGGCGGTGGCAGTGATATCCTCCGCGCACACGGTCGCGGTCAGAACGAGCATCGTCACAGTGATAAATGCAAGCAGCAAAAAAGTTTTTCTCATAACACACCACGGGCGAAGCCGAGCACATGCGCGCTCCGGCTTCGCCCATTATTTTTTATTCTCCTTGTTTTGTTTGCTTTGTTTCGTGGTCAACACAGGCAAGACAAGGGCAAAAACGGTATTGCCGTTATTTTCGGGTGAGTCTTATCAGCCGCGACCCGATCCGCGAAAATCATCGCGGCGCTTGCGGTTGCGCAGGATGGACATTATCTCATCAAAGCCATCGGCATCCTTAGGGAGCTCGTTTGCGCTCTTGGGGATATCATTGACTGCGGGCTGTGCCTGGGGTCTTTGCACCTCTGCGGGGCGCTGTGCCTCGACAGTGCGTGCGGGCTGGGGAGCGGGCTGTACCGGTGCAGGCTCGGCAGGTGCTGCGGGAGCGGGCTGGGGACGAACAACTTTAGGCTCGGCCTCCGCCTTTGCCTCGGCAGTCTTTTGAACTGCGGGTGCGGCGGTATTGTGGAGCGCCTCCTCGCTGTCCTTTTCAAAGCCTGTGGCAATGATGGTGATCTTCATCTCGTCATCAAGATCGGGATCGAACGCAACACCCCAGATAACGTTGGCATCGGGGCTTGCCTCGTTGGCGATCATGGTAGATGCAAGGTCGGCATCCTCAAGTCCGACATCGGGAGAGATGGATATGCTTACAAGAATGCCTGTAGCACCCTTGATGGAGGTCTCAAGCAGGGGGCTGGAGATAGCGGCCTTGGCGGCAAGCTCTGCTTTATCCTTACCTGTCGCACTGCCAACGCCCATGTGAGCAAAGCCCGCATCGTGCATGACGGATGTAACGTCGGCAAAGTCAAGGTTGATAAATCCGGGCACGTTGATAAGCTCGGATATGCTCTGCACGCCGCGGCGGAGAACATCATCGGCTATCTCAAACGCATTAAAGAGGGTTATGCGAGTATCGGAGACCTGTTTGAGTCTTTCATTGGGTATGATAACGAGTGAATCGACATACTGGCTGAGCTGACGGATACCCTCCTCTGCCTGGCGCATACGACGGCTGCCCTCAAAGATAAAGGGCTTTGTGACGATAGCCACGGTGAGGATATCCATCTCCTTGGCTATACGCGCAACAACGGGAGCCGCACCGGTTCCCGTGCCGCCGCCCATACCTGTGGCGATAAAGACCATATCGGCACCTGCAAGTGCGGATTTGATCTCCTCGGTGTTCTCCTCAGCGGCGCGCTGGCCGATCTCGGGGTTAGCACCCGCGCCGTGACCGCGAGTGACCTTTTCGCCTATAACGATCTGATTGGGCGCATTGGATGAACGAAGCGCCTGCTTATCGGTATTTACCGCAATAAATTCCACACCGCGGATATTGGTGCTTATCATTCTGTTTACAGCGTTGTTTCCGCCGCCGCCAACTCCGACGACCTTAATACTTACGCCGCTTTCGAGTAAATCATCATGCTCAAATGCCATTTTTATTTCCTCCGGATCTGTTCTTTTTGATCGAACTTTTTATACTTTGTACTTATTTTTTCTTTGCAATTTCAAGCTATCGGATGCCATGGTCACACCCGACCCACAGCCCGCGCAAAGCCTTTTGCGCACGCCTTACATTTCATCTATTATATAATAATATTTTTTTTGATTTTTTTCAAGGGGTTTTGCGAAAATTTCTTATTTTTTCGTATAAACATTTATTTCACGACAATATTTTGCCGTTATTTGGGGGCGCACAGCGACTCATCCGCCCTTTAGGGTCAGATCAAGCAGCTCGCGCCTCACCACGACCACGGACGCGGGATCGGATACATCTATCTCCGCCATGCCGCCATCACTCACCGTGCCGCCGCGCGCCTCTATCACTCGCGCCGCCGCCAATGCCTTGTCCGCGGCGTTTTGATCCGACCCGAAGCGAATGCGATATCTGCCGTCAACGGACAGGATTATATTAAATCGCTCATCAAGGAAAAGCGTATCTATCCTGCCCGCAAGCTCGGAGGCCTCAAGCGCCGCCGCCAGCTCGCCTATATATGCGGGGTCTCCGCCGCCGGGAAGCGTAAGATATGAACCGACAAGCGCACTTCCGACCGGCGGCAGCGTGACCCGCAGCAGTCCGCGGGATCCAAACTCCTCGGCACTGTCCGCACGCTCAAGCACTCGCATGTCATCGGAGAACGCGTAATACTCGCCCGCTATCTCCGCGTAGATCATCGCGCTTTGCGACTCTACCGTGATGAAAACGGATGATGGCAGCTTTATCTTTACTTTGACAGATGAAAGATACGGCAAGCGCTCGCTTATCGCAGCCTCTGCCGCATGCCTGTCCGCACGGTAGAGACTGTCACCTATCGACATGCCGGAAGCGTCGATTATCTCCTGCGCCGTATACGGAGAATCTCCGCTGATGCTTATCTCGCTCACCACAAAGAAGGATCCGATAAAGCGTGATATCACATATATCAGCACAAAGCTGAACATAAGCAGCATAGCCGTGAGCAGCCATTTGGCCTTGCGGCGTCGCTCGCGCCGTTTGGCGTGCTCCTGTGCCGCCGCGCGGCGTTTTGCCTCCGCCTCGGCACGCAGCTCTGCCTCCGAGCGCCCGCCTGCTCCGCTCGGCGTCCTTGGGCGGCCGTAGCGCACCCCGTCCGCATCCTGCGGTGCGTACACCGCTCCCGTTGCCGAATGTGCGCAGCCAGCACCGCGTGCGCCGCGTGCGCCGCGTGCGCCGACGTTTGCTGTTCCGGGTGATGTTAAAACGCGCATGCCGCCGGTATTAACATTATCCATTTTAAGCTCCAAACTGCCGCCCCGAGCGGCAGATCAATTAAAAATTCAAAAACGAATGGCCGAATACTAAATACTAAAATAAAACAAATTCAAGTGCTCAACGGAGATGCACGGGATGTTCACTGCCCACTCTTTCCCGCAAGCTTTAGGATCTCGTCAAATATCAGCTCATTTGCGTTCGGCACGGCAAAGGCGGATATATTCTCTTCAAGCTCCTGCATATGCGCCGGGGATCCAAGCAATGCCGCCACCTCGCGGCATATCCTGCCCGCGTCAAGCTCACTCTCTCTTATCAGCACCGCGGCATTGGCATCCGCCAGTACCTTTGCGTTTTTATATTGCTGATCGTCGGTCACGTTGGGTGACGGTATAAGTATAGATGCTTTTTTTGCCAGTGCCAGCTCGGAGAGCGTGATGGCTCCCGAACGGCTGATTATAAGATCCGCCGCGGCCATGCGCATTGGCATATCATAGATATATTCGGTAAGCTCTATATTTTTGCATTTGTCAAGCCCCGCCGCTTCAAACGCCGCGCGGGTCTCGGCATATCCCGATGCGCCTGTTGCATGGATGCAATAGGTGCGGGGGTGAGAGCTGAGATAGTCACGCATAAGCTCAAGCACCGCGCGGTTCACGCGCTCCGCGCCAAGACTGCCGCCAAAGGAGACGATATACTTATCGCATTCAGCTCCCAAGCCTATCTTTGCCCGCGCATCCGCCTTTTTTATCTCGCCAAAGTCGGCACGCAGAGGACTGCCCACATGCATGGTCTTTTGAAGTGCGCCGAGCTTTTCGCCGGTAACGGCAAAATTAACGAATATTTTGTCAACATACGGGACGAGCCGCTTTACCGTAAGCCCCGGCACGGCGTTGGATTCATGCACTGCGGAAGGCACACCAAGCTTTGACGCCGCAACGAGCAGCGGCCAGCTGACATATCCGCCCGTGCCTATAACTACATCCGGGCGGAATTCCCGAATGATCTTTTTTGCGGCCATCGGGGATGTAAACGCCAGGTATGCGGCGCGGATATTTGAAAGTGAGAGCGAACGCCTAAAGCCCCTCACATCAACATGATAAAGCTTATATCCCGCCGCAGGGACAAGCTTATTTTCTATTCCGCGTTCTGTCCCCACAAAGGCGATCTCCGCCGTGGGGATATGCGCTTTTATAGTGTCGGCAATTGCAATTGCGGGGTTTACATGTCCGCCGGTTCCGCCGCCTGTCATCAATACGCGCATGATGATCCCATCCTTCCAAAGTCATTCAAAGGTAAATAGAATGTAATTAAATAACTCAATAATGTGCTCTGTCGCCTCAAAATCGCTACGCCCTTTGTTGGGTGCAAAATCTTGATAGTCCCAGCACTATCCCCGCCTCAAACATCTGCATGATGGTTGCAGTGCCGCCTGTACTGAAGTACGGCAGGGATATACCTGTGTTAAAGATGACACCCGTAACGACCGCTATATTCAGCAGCACCTGCAATGCAAGCTTAAATGAGAGACCGAATATTACGAGCGAGCAGAATTTATCCGATGCGCGCGCCGCCAAAACAAAGCCGCGCGATATCAGAGCCAAAAACAAAAGCATTATGGCAACAGCGCCGAAGAATCCAAGCTCCTCGCAAACGATGGTAAACACAAAGTCGTTTTGCGGCTGTGAGACATAGCCGTATTTAAGCCGCGATTGACCAAGCCCCAGCCCAAACATTCCGCCTGTTCCAATGGCGTAAAGCCCCTGCGTGCTCTGCCAGTCACTGCCGAGAGCATCCGCACCGCGGTAGAGCCAGCTCTCAACGCGCTTGCGGGCATAATCGGTATTCATTATGATAACGCCAAGCCCCGCCGCAAGCGGCACCATTGATAAGAACCACCGCAGATCCGTCCCGCCGAAGAGCATTGTAACACACCCGATGGCGGTGATTATGATAACGCCCGAAAAGTGCTTTTCAAGACCAACGAGCACCACAACTATCCCAAGCATTATACAGGGGATCAAAAAGCCGTAGATGAATGAATCGCGGCGGGTGCGCCCTGCGGAGTTTATCTCGCGCTCCCAGCGGCTCATATGCAGTGAAATTATAAGTATCACCGCCGTTTTTGCCGCCTCGGACGGCTGAAAGTTAAAAAGACCGAATATGCTTATCCACCTTTGTGCGCCGCCGCCCACAACACCCATGGCAAGGACGAGAAGCAAAAGCACCAGCACCGCGACATACATTCCGATGGACATATACCGCATGGTGGTTGGAGTTATAAACAGCATTGCTGCCACGGCGACCGCGCCGACTGCCATATGGAGCAGATGCTCCTTTAAAAAATGATAGCTGTCGCCGTACTGCTGTTCTGCATATGCAGAGCTTGCACTAAAGCACATCACAGTGCCGACCGTCAGCAGTATAAGAAAAAGAATAAGATACACCGGGTCCGGCCCCACTCGTGCGATAAGTCGCCCCGGCTTTTCGGATTCACTTATATAATCCGGCGTTTCGATATAATCGCGAAGCAGACCGCGCCCGCCAAGCTCGCGGCTGCGATGCTCGCCGGGCTGCCCACGGGTGGCTGTACTGCTTGAATTTGTTTTCATGGTTCCTCCCGCGTGATCTGATCTTTTCGTTTTTAATAATATATCAATTGCATCTAAATGATATCCCGGATATTATCTCGGTTCGGGATCTGTCTTATGCCCCAAGCAGGCCATCAAAGCCCAAACCAAGCAAGCACACAAAACAGCACTGCCGCCGCGGAGAACACCGCAACGATCCTCACCTCGCTCCATCCGCATTTTTCAAAATGGTGATGGATGGGCGCCATTTTAAACAGGCGTTTGCCGTGAGTGAGCTTAAAGTAGCCGACCTGCAGGATATCCGATGCGATCTCGCAGATATAAACAAGTCCCGCCACTATTATGATAAGCGGCTGATCTGCCAGAAACGCCATGCCGACTACCATTCCGCCAAGGTAGAGCGAGCCTGTATCCCCCATAAATACCTTTGCGGGGTAGAAATTATACATTAAGAAGCCAACTGTACCGCCGATAACGGTGGCGGCAAGGCAGGAAAGCTCCGGCAGCTCGGCGGCAAAGGCCGCAACTGCAAAGAACGCACCCACCACGGCGGTCACACTGCTTGAAAGACCGTCAATACCATCGGTAAGGTTTACGCCGTTTACCATGCCCGTGATGAGCAGGAGCGCGACGATATAATAAAAGATGCCCAGCTCAAGTTCTACATTCAAATAAGGAATGCTAAGCGCGGTATCGATAAGACCGAGTGCCCTCATGGCAAAGAGATAGAGCGCGGCCGCTATCAGCTGCAGCCCAAACTTTTGCCAAGCCAAAAAGCCCTCATTCTGCTTTTTTATCAACTTTGTGTAGTCGTCAAAAAAGCCGATAAGGCCGTTTGCAACGCCAAGCCCCAGGGTCAGTGCGGCGGGGAGCAGCTCACCGGCGCGGCCGTTTACGGCGTATATGATAAGGATGATGCAAAAAACCATCACCGAGGGGATGATAAATCCCACGCCGCCCATGATGGGCGTTCCCTCCTTGCCCTTATGCCAACGCGGCCCGATATCGTATATCTTTTGGCCGATCTTGCGGCTTTTAAGGACAGGTATAAGTCGGCGCAGTATCAGCACGGTGCCGAGAAATACCGCGCAAAGCACCGAGAAAAATTCAATAAGCATTCTTGTTTTCATTTTATTTTATATTCCCCGTTTTGACCATACTTTAAAGTCGTTTTGCTTTTCCGCGAGCGAGCAAAAACGCCGCCCGCCCCGCGCCTCACATAGCGCGAAGAGCCTCAACTATCCGCTCGGCTCGTACCGAGCGGCTGGCCTTGATGAGCAGGCAATCGCGCGCTCCGAGCGTGCGCCTTGCCGCCTCGGCGGCGATGCGAGGTGATGCCTCGGATGTGATATCGGCGATCCTTACTATGCACTCGGGGGAAAGTCCCGCGGCCGCCGCACCGCGTGCCGTGTGTGCCGACATAGGCCCGAATGCGATAAGAAATCCCCCACCGCGTGAGGCAAAATATTCACCGACTGCGCGATGCATTGCGGCTGAGCCCTCGCCAAGCTCGCCCATATCGCCGAGTATTGCCGCGGGAATGCCCCCACGCTCGGCAGCGGCACTGACAAGAACATCTATTGCCGCACGCATAGACTCGGGGCTTGCGTTGTAGCAATCCTCAATAACGGACAGCCCGCCGGCACTTATGAATGCCTGCCGCATGGCGGCGGGTCTGAACGCGGCAGCACCGCAGCGTATCTCATCATCGCAAAGTCCGCGCATGATGCCGATGGCGGCGGCGATAAGAGCGGCCTGTGCGTTGTGACGCCCTCGCACCGGGATCTTAATATCCTTTATAACCCTGCCGCTTGAATGTAACGTAAAGGTGCATCCGTCCGCGCTGTCGGTAAGCTCGGAGATATAAAAGTCGGCGTGCCGATCCCCCGCAGCCGAAAAACACACGGCGCGGCTGTCGGTGCGGCCCGCATCTGCCAAAAGCGGCTCGTCACCGTTTAAAAGCAGTGTACCGCCGGGGGCAAGCCCCGCACGCACCTCGAGCTTTGCGCGTGCTATATTCTCTCTGGTTTTTAAAAATTCAAGATGCGACGAACCTATATTCGTTATGACTGCAATGTCCGGGCGAGCGGCAAGCGACATTGCCTCTATCTCGCCAAAGCCGCTCATGCCCATCTCAAGGACGGCATATTCGGCATCGGCGGGGATGCTGAGCATCGTCAGCGGCATGCCGATAGTGCTGTTTTTATTGCCCTCGGTGCGAAAGACCCTACAGTCGGAGGAGTGTGCCGCCAGCACAGCGGCAATAAACTCTTTTGTTGTAGTCTTGCCCACACTGCCCGTGACCGCTACCTTGCATGCAGAGATGGAGTCCGCAAAGCCGGCGGCAAGGGAGGAGAGCGCCGCCACGGTGCCATCGGTAAGGATGATGGGTATCGTTGGGTCAAC
This sequence comes from uncultured Ruminococcus sp., assembly GCA_964522215.1. Taxonomy (GTDB): domain Bacteria; phylum Bacillota; class Clostridia; order Oscillospirales; family CAG-272; genus CAG-390. The sequence goes on from CAZFVR010000007.1 coordinate 55,001, forward strand.
GCCCGCCGGTACTCTCTCGCCCAGCACCGCCGCCGCACCTGCGGCCGCCGCGGAGTTGATATAATCATGACCGTCCACCCGCTCGCCGACTATTGCAGCAAAAAGCACGCCCTCGCCGACCTCGCGAGAATCTGTACATATATAGCGAATTGGACGGCTAAGCGACTCGGCATCGCCGCCGCACACTCGGCCGCCGCAAAGCTCGGCCACGCGGGAGATCAATATGCTCCCGCCGTTTACATTTATCTTTATCTTCATGCTATCATGATCCGCCGTATCCGCGCCGCCCGGAGACATTCCCGCTCCGACCGCACGGCCATTTTCGTTCGTATTTTGATCTTCTTTATCTTTACTTTGTTTTTATTGTAATGTTTTTTATGTCTTCGTATCGATGCGATGTGTGTCTTCCGGATCGCTCTTGTGCCGTTGCATCCACTCGGCTGCGGCCGCGCGGACTATATCCGCCTCACAAAACTCATGCCTGCCGCCCGCATCTATCTCATATCTTTCATGTCCCTTGCCCGCAAGCAGGAGGATATCCCCCGCGCGAGCCTCGGCGATCGCCCTCTCTATCGCCGCACGGCGGTCGAACTCGATCATATGCGGGCAGTGAGGATCAAAGCCCGCCATTATTTCATCTATGATATCCCGCGGCCGCTCGGATCTTGAATTATCCGATGTGATAACACAAAGATCCGCCATGCGCGAGGCTATGTGCCCCATCTTGGGACGTTTTTGTCTGTCCCTGTCGCCACCGCAACCGAAAAGCAGGATCAGCCGCCCCGGAGATTCGCCACGGCAAGCACTGCGGGCATCCATAAACCCGCGCGCGGTACGCAAAAGATTTTCAAGCGCATCCGGCGTGTGAGCGTAATCGATAAAGACCGCAACCGGAAAACCGCCGCCTACCCTCACGCGCTCAAGCCTGCCCGGAGTCCGAGAGGCCGATGCCAGTGCATCCGCCACCGCACTGCCGCTGATACCGAGAGAGATAGCCACGGCCGCGGCTTGAAGTGAATTCATAACGCTGAACGCACCCGGCGTGGCGGTGCGCAATGTTCGTATCTCGCCGGGCGAGACCATGGTGTAGCTGATGCCCTCCCCGCCGAATAGACGGATAGACTCGGCAGTGTATCGCACGCACCCCGCAGAGTCCAAAATGCGACTGCCGCCTGCGCTGCAAAGGATGATATGCCCCGCAACAGGCAACTCACGCTCGCGCGCGTACTCCAAAAACCTCGGCGCATACGCATCATCGGCATTGAGGACGGCTATGTCCGTCATTTTAAGTATTTCTGCCTTTGCGAGAAAATAATTCTCCATATTGCCGTGAAAGTCCAAATGTTCCGGCGTGAGATTGGTTATCACCGCCGCCGAAAAATGCAACGGCGAGAGCTTTGAGAGCGCCAGAGCGTGCGATGAGGCCTCCATAAATACATATTCCGCCCCATCGTCACGCATTGCCGCAAGTATGCGGTAAAGCTGACCGGGGTCGGGAGTAGTCATATTTGCGTTAGCATCATCCGGGCAAAAGTCAGGGTCGTCGCGCGTGTCAAGCACGCGCTTTGGTGTTTCACAGCCCAGCGTTCCGATAAGGCCGCACCTGTACATTGCCGCGCCGAATATCGAGCGCAGCATATGGCTGACCGTGGTCTTTCCGTTTGTCCCGGTCACGGCGACAAGACCAAGCCCCGCCGCCGCGAGCTCATACCGGGCGTACCAAAGTGCGGCAAGTGCCGACCTGGTATCTTTTGTATATATTATCGTTACCCCCGCAGGAATGCACACACGGTCGAACGTGTGACCCTCCTCCACCACCAAAGCCGCAGCGCCGCCGGCGCACACACGGTCTATATAGCGATGAGAGTCGTTTTTAATGCCCCGAATGCACAAAAACAAGCAACCTCGGCGCACCCTGCGGGAATCAGATACTATCTCGGTGATCTCAATATCTATTTCTCCCTCTGCGCGGTATTTGATACCCGAATCGCAAAGCAAACGCAAAAGCTTCATTAAGGCTTACCACCCGATCCCGATAGATTTTTATATCATCGGTCATATCTTAAAGTGATACAAAGTGACATACGCGTTTTTGCATCTGTTTTTTGAGATCTTCGTTTATTTTATTGGTACGTTTATATTTGTATTGTTATATCGTTTTGTCGTTTTGTCGTTTTGTCGTTTTGTCGTTTTATAGTTTGCAAAGAGGCGGCTTCAATCCTCGTCCCCGGTAAATCTCACCGTGACGGTAACAACACAGCCGCGCTCGACCGTCTCGCCCGCCGCAGGGTACTGCGACACAACGAGCGCCTCACTGCCGAGCGTATGCCCTCGGCTTCCCTCTATCTTTATATTAAGACCTCGGTCGATGATAAGCTTATTCGCCGCGCCGGCCGTAAGGCTTAAAACATTTGGTACTACCACATCCCCCGCGGGTGCGTTGTCACCAAGATAGATGATAACTCTGCCATCGGCCTTGGAGATGACCGAGCCTGCAGCGGGGACCTGCGCGGTCACCGTATCGCCCTCGCCTACCACCTCGCATTCAACGCCGAGCGCGCTGATCATGTTTTTGGTAACGCGCAGACTGCGACCGCGGTATTCCTCAACAGTTACATCAAGTGCCGCCGCCTCTTCATCTGTATACTGCGGCTCGTAGCCGAGATACGGCAGCATCTGCGCCATGCAATTTGCAATATAGGGCGCGGCGATCATGGAGCCGAAGCGCGTGCCCACCTTGGGGTCATCAACAACTATCAAAATGGCTATTTCCGGGTCATCGGCAGGTGCGTAGGCAACACAAGAGCCTATACGCGCCAGCGGATCCGGGTCGCCTATCTTTTCGGAGGTTCCCGTTTTTGCGGCTATCTTGTATCCCGCTATATAGCAGTTCTTTGCACCGCCGTCCCCCGATACTCCCTTTTCCAAAACATCGGATACCGTGCTTGATACCGATGCGCTTACCACCTGGCGTCGAACCTCTGTTTTGTGGCTCCAAACGGTATTTCCGTCGGCATCCGTCATTTTTTCAACGACGTATGGGGTCAGCAGCTTTCCTTGGTTTGCCACGGCGGATATCGCGGTAAGGTGGTTTATCATGGATATTTGAAAGTTTTGCCCAAAGGATGCAACGGCCAGGTCAACGGTGGAGAAATCCGCCTCGTCCCAAATAACCGTTTTGCCCTCACCCGGGAGGTCTATACCGCTTTTGCCGAGATACCCAAACTCGCGGAAGTAGTTATAAAAGCGGGGCTCTCCTATGCGGAACGCCACTGACATCATAACAGGGTTGCAGGACTGTTGAAGTCCCTCGCCGAGCGTGAGCCTGCCGTGTCCCACTGTATGGAAGCAATGTATCTTGCGATCGGCAACCTGAAGATATCCCGGGCAGTAAAAGGCCTCATCCACCCTCGCCGCGCCCTCCTCAAGTGTTATCGCCGTTGTAATTATCTTAAATGTTGAGCCTGGCATGTAGGTACCGCTGAGGACCTTGTTTGACCACATGCTTGACAAAAGCTCGGATTTCAATGTATTGTATTCCGCAGTTCCCTCGGCATAGCCGGAGGCCAGCAGCTTATCTGCGTAGTAGCTTGAAAGCGTGCGCGCGTTGTTGCAGTCAAAATCCGGGTAGGTAGCCATGCCAAGCACCGCACCGGTCTTTACATTCATAACAATGCCCGCCACGCCGCACTCGGGTTGGCATTCCTCAAAGGTCGCGCGCAACTGTTCCTCAAGGATGGACTGTATCTTTATATCGATCGTTGTGTGCAGGTCGTAGCCGTCAACCGCATCGATGGTGCTTTTATATTCAAACGGCATCTCATTGCCGTAGGAATCGCGGGCTGTGATATATCGCCCGGGCGTACCCGCTAACTGCGTGTTATACTGATACTCGATACCGTAAAGGCCCGAGCCGTCAGTGCCGGTAAAGCCGAGCAGCTGTGCGGCCAGATCATCATACGGATAGTAGCGTTTTGTCGTGGCCTCGACCAGTATCATATTTTCAAGATCGTTTTTTGATACAAAATCAAGCACGCGGTCGGCACTCTTGGTATCTGCCAAGCGCACAAGTGTGGCATCAAGACTGCTTTTTTTCTTTTCTATCAGCTCACTTACCATCTCATAGGTAACATCGTATTTTTCGCCGAGTATGCCCGCAAGCCCGCGGGCGATGATATCATCGTAATTTTTTGCCTCATCCCCTGTATTTTCGGCTACCGCCGCACGGATGTTTGAGGGCGCCAGTGCTATACGATATGCTGTTATATTGGTTGCAAGCTGTGCGCCGTCGGCACTGTATATCACTCCGCGCTTGGAGTAGATGGTAGACTCGGTGGTCAGCTGATCGATGACCTTTTGCTGATAGTAATCAAAATTGACTGTTTGTATCGTAAATATCCTTATTGCAAGCAGAACGAACGCAAGGGTGATACAGGCAAATATGATATATGACCGCTTGATAAGGCTCGTGCTTATCTTTATCCTACCGCCCTTCATTGCTCTCCTCTCGTGATACCTCAATACTTTCCTAAATTTTGACCATCCGGATCTACGGCATCCCGACCCGATGGCACATGGATGCAGGGATCGTTATTTATCCGTAATTAATATTATTGTGATGTGGCTTTATTTATTCGCCTTTATGATGCCGAGTGCACTGAGCAGAGCCACAACACCTGTGTTTTCCCCCTCGGCGCTGAACGCCTCGATGGTATCTCCCCCACCGAGTGCCAAATAATGAGTGGTGGAGATATCCTTACTGATCATACCGTACTCATCCACAGCTATCCTGCGTATAGCGGCAAGGTCGTTTTTAGCTCCAAGCGAATTTTGCAGAGAGGTCATCTCCACCTCAAGCTCGGCAAGCCTTGCCTCGGCGGCCGCCACTGCATCACCGCGTTCCTTTATCATAACGCTGAGCGTTATAGGCAGTGCCAATATAACGGCAAACAACAGCACAAGTGCCACAGCTCCTATCGGAACCGTGCGCAGGCGCCTATCCTTTACCGGTGCTATCTCCTCACGCGGGAACCACCGCTCCACCGCCGCCTCGTGATATGCCTCGGAGGGTGTCATGCGTCGCTCGCCGCTCGGCGTGAGTGCGCGCCCCTCGCCCGCATCATCAAAGCGATATGCTGCCGCGGGGTGCTCGGGTCTCCATTCCCCGCCCACGGCGCGTGCGCGGCGTGCGACCTTGACCTCAGGACTGTAGCCCATACCGTCACGGAAGCAACGCTTATAGTCGCCCACCGTCATATAAAAGCCATCGTCCGAGCTGCCGGTCTTATATCTTGCGTTCCAGTCGCGGCACTCCTTGCGTGCGCCAAGCTTGTATGCCGCCGGGGAAAGCGCGGCGGTACGCGCCTCGGCCTCTTCCTGTTTTGCGGCAATGCGCCTTACCGAATCACCGGTCCCTCGCTCTGAAAAACGCCTCTCAAGTGAATTGTATGCGATATTGAAGGACGCCGATGCGGCATTTTCTGCATATGCGTTCATTTTTACCTCCATACCTTTTTCGGATCCTACAGCTGTCACGGTACGCTCGGCTTTGCCGCCGCACGTCCGACCTGCTGTGCAGATCTCCGATGATCTGATCTATCTCGGATCTATCCTCTTAATTCTTAATACTTAATGCTTTTATTCTTTGTCATTCCTGCCGTCAGCGGGCAGGACTGAACCGATCACAGCTTTTCCGCCAAGCGGAGCTTTGCGCTGTGCGAGCGTCGATTTCGAGCAAGCTCCTCACGCGTTGCTACTATCGGCTTTCGGCTTACAAGCTTTATCTGCGGCTTATGACCGCAAACGCAGACCGGAAAATCCGGCGGACAGGTACAGCCGCGAGCAAGCTCGGCATATGTTCCCTTAACTCGCCTGTCCTCAAGCGAATGAAAGGTTATTATCGCTATGCGACCGCCGGGGGCAAGCAGTGATACCGCCCGCCTTATGGTGGGATCTATCACATCAAGCTCACCGTTGACCTCAATGCGTATCGCCTGAAAGGTCCGCATGGCGGGGTGATGCTCACTGTTTCTTACCGCCGCCGCGGGCATTGCCGCTTTTATGATAGATACCAGCTCTCCTGTTGTAACGATTGGTGACGCCGCCCTTGCCTCGCATATACCGCGGGCGATCCTTGGGGCAAAGCGCTCCTCACCGTACTCGTATATTATCCGCTCCAGCCGCTCCTCGGGGTATTTGTTTACCACCTCGGCGGCGGAGAGGGCTGAATCCCTATCCATGCGCATATCGAGCGGTGCATCCAAAATATAGGAAAAACCGCGCTCGGGCGTATCGAGCTGATATGAGGATACGCCAAGATCAAGCAGCACGCCGTCAAGCGCCGCAACACCCTCGGCACGGCAAACGTCCTCGATCTCCGAAAAATTTGCGCGTATCACCTTGGCTCTCTCACCAAATCGGGCAAGCCTTGCCCCGGCAGCCCTTACTGCCTCCGGGTCACGGTCAAGTGATATCAGCCGTCCGCCGTCAAGCCGCTCGGCAATGGCGGAGGAGTGTCCGCCGCCGCCCGCAGTACCATCAAGATAAACGCCGCCCGGTTTTATCGCCAGACCCTCTATCACCTCGTCAAGCAAAACAGGCTCATGAGAAAAGTTTATTGCTTCACCCTTGCCGACGTTACTTTTATCTTTGTTTATGTTATTGACATTAACATTATTATCACCGCGGCCGGCATCTGCCGACAGAAGCACATCACGGTCAAGCTCCGAGTTTTTCACAGTGCACCTCCGTCAGAGCCCCTGCGCTTCGATGACGGACAAAAGATCATCCATATCGATAGCCGCCTGCGAGGCGCTGTAATTCGCCTCCGACCATATCTCGTCATAGTCGCCGCAGCCGACTATCACCGCGCCGTCACCGCGCAGACCGGCAAATTCGATAAGCTCGGGGGTGAGTATTACTCTGCCCTGCGAATCCGGAGTGAGTGCCGCCGCATTGCTGTTATAAAAGCGCTTCAGCTTTTCCTGATATTTTCGGTCAAGCTTGTCTATCGGCGCGATATATTTGTTCCATTCGGAAAGTGAGTAGACCTTGAGCGAACGGTCACGTATGCTGGGGCAAACGATAAAGCTGACGCCAAGTATCTCGCGGTGCTTTGCGGGTATAAATAAACGATTTTTGGCATCAACGTTGTGATGGAAGATCCCCATCAGCGGTACACTGTAAGCAGGTACACATCCGCCGCCCGATGCTGCGGCCGCTTCATTATTATTAATGGCATTATTTATGACGTCCATTATATCCGTTGCCATGTGAGCCGACACTCCTTTCCGATTTTTTAATATTTTTTGTTTAATTCGTTTATAGATCTAAATACCCACCGACCGCCGAAAGCTACGCTCCCCCATATTGCGGGACACTTCCGCCGCAAAGCGCGGAAAGTATTCGTGCCGGGTAAGACTTATGTGCAATATTTAGCTGAAAATGCTCTTTCAGGACTTTTTAGAGCATAAAACCCGTGGGCAAACGCTCCTTTTTGCGCCTTTTTTAAACACCTCGCTGTTATTATACAATATAACCGACCCAAAAAGCAATAGGAAAATGAAAAAGATTTAAAATTTTTTTCATCCCACGGCACAAAAATGAGCTCCCGTCGAGCGCTGCTCCCTATTTTGCGGCTCTTTTATGGTATATTGGTGGCACTGCATCCGTTTTATTTTATATCTTACTTATTATTACATTTTGCGCTTACAGACGCACCCCCAAAGCCCCGCTGTTTTTGGATATCGGCGGCGCGCATAAAGACCGCGGCGGAGGCAGATAATATAAAAAAACCGCCCCGGGGCGGGCGGCGAAGGGGATGCGGATGCTTGTTATTTTGATACGTACAATACTTATTTACGTCACGCTCATAGGTGCAATGCGTCTGATGGGCAAACGGCAGATAGGTCAGCTTGAGGTCTCCGACCTTGTAAGCACTCTGCTGCTATCAGAGATAGCCGCACTGCCGATAGAGGACCCCTCCATCCCGCTTGTGTATGCGCTGATACCGATCATCGTGGTGCTTGCGGCGGAGATATTCTCTGCGGCACTGCTATCACGCTTCCCCGGGCTTAAAAATCTGCTTTCGGTGCGTCCCACCCTGCTCATCAAGATGGGTCACCCGCAGGTGGAGGGTCTGCGGCGCGCACGGATATCGGCGGACGAGCTGATGGTGGCACTGCGGCGATCCGGCAACACGGATATATCAAAGGTCGCATACGCGATATTTGAGCAGGACGGCGGGATATCGGTGATACCCGCCACCGAGGAACGCCCCGCCACCGCCGCGGATGTGGGTCGCCATCCCGCCGAAAGCGGGATATATCATATCATAATAGACAACGGCAGGATAGACCGCCACGGTCTTGCTGCAGCAAACAAAAACGAGGCGTGGGTGGAGCAGTTGTTGCGAAGCGAGGCTTGCCGCGCCGAGGATATCTTTTTGCTTTTGGCGGATGACGGCGGCGAGGTTCGGGTATACAAAAAGCAAAACGCCGGATGTGCGGAATCGGGAGACGGACCAGGAAAGGGAGAGGGAAAATGCGAGAGATAATAACAGCCGCCCTGCTTTTGGCGATGCTTTTAGCGGGTGTAGCAGTAAACAACTGTATAATTCGCGATTTTTGCCGCGATGCCACCGCGATGATAGGCGCGCTCCCCACCGCAGATGACGACGGCTGCGTGGCGGCTGTCGGAGCGCTGACTCGCCTTTGGGATGAGCATCGCACAGCCGTATCCTTTAGTGTATCCTATGACGACATTGAGCGGATAAGCGAAAAGCTTGCCCTGCTGACGGCAGCGGCAGAGCTTGGGGATGCGGTGGAATTTGAGGCGCGCCGCGCGGAGCTTGCAAGTGCCGTGGGGCATGCTGCAAGGCTTGAGCGGCTCGGCTTTGAGAGCATCTTTTAAGCCCCAAGGAGGTTTCGGACCGCCCGAGCCATACCGCCCGTCCCGCAAAAAACAAAACCACGCCCGCGGTAACTCCACGGAGGGTCGCATTTTACGCCCCCGCGCCATCACTGCGGGCATGGCTGTTTTTTGTTTTTTTGTTATGTCTCGGTCAAAGATCGATATCAATCATTCAGCTGATACTCTATCAGCACGGGATGGTGGTCGGATGGATAATCTCCATTGATCTTTTCACTGCAAACGGAATATTTTATCACGTTCAGGAGCTTTGGCGTGACGAAGATAAAGTCGATTATCTTATTTTTAGTGCCAAAGCTTGTAAAGGTCGCGGCGGTCTGCGACTGCATGGCAACCGTCGAGGAATCCGAAAAGCCGGATGAGACCATAGTACTGTAAACGCCTGAGGTGATCTCGGCATTAAAATCACCGCTTATTATCACAGGGTGATCGCCGCGAGACTTTGCAAATTCAATAAGCACCTTTATTTGCTTTGTTCTCGCCTCGCCGCTCTTATGGTCAAGGTGCGTATTTATCACCATTATTCTGCGACCGTCGCTGATGCGTTCAAGCAAGGCATAGGTATATATACGGTTGAGGGAGGACTCCGCGTACTTTGAAACGATATCCGGCGTATCGGAGAGCCACTTTGTGTCACTCTCTATGAGCTTGAATTTTGAGCGGTTATAAAAGATGGGGTTGTATTCTCCGCCATCGCCGCCGTTACGTCCCTCGCCCACATAGTCGTATATACTGCCAATGCCTGCCTCAAGACTCTTGAGCCATGCAAGGTCTGTCTCCTGAAATCCCACTGTGTCCGGCAGGTATTTAAGCACCATATCTACCACGCGGGCGGTACGCTCATCTGTTTTTGAGCTGATAAGATTATTAAAGCTCATTGCCGTCATCATGCCGGCCCCAACCTCGCCGTACTCGGCTGGACCGATCTCAAGCTTTGCGGCACGCGAGGCTGATACCGCCGCACGGAGCTTTGATGTAAACAGATCCACTGCCGTCAAAAGGGCTGTGGAATCATCACCTGCGAGCATTATTATATTACCCGCAGCCCCAATAAACGCGCGTCCGTTGAGCGCAGACAGCTGCTTATCGAACGCATTGCCCGCCAAGGATGTTGCGCCGACGGAGATGATATTTTTCACATCCTCATCAACGTCCTTTTCACTGCAGGCGTTCACCGCAAAGCCGCCGATATTGCTGATGGACTCCGCCAGCCTTCCCGCGGCTATCTTTTCACCCAGCTTGCCGCTCTTTGAATAAACTACCGTCCAGTTCCTCACGTCGGTTTGGCAAAGCTCAAGTGAATCATTTTGATATTCGGCGCGGAAGATCATATCATCCTCGGTCGACAGGAACACCTCGCGGGTGCTGTCCGCAGCGTATCTTTTGATTATATTTTCAACGAAAGCATCCACCGCCGCGACAGTTCCCTTGTCGTTGCCGCCCGCAATGACTATCTTTGTTCCCGCTACAACATAGCCATAGTCGTTTATGCGGAGAGTGGAGACAAAGGCCTGAGATTCGGGGCGGTTGGTATTGCCGATGAGTATCTCATACGGCTTCATCTCCAGCTCGGGAATGCCTGCTCGGTAATAATCATCCGCCTGCTCCGAATAGCTGCCTGTTGCCGCATCGAACTCACTGTGCACGAACATAAAGGCTTGTGACAGATCCGCAGATGTGACCTCGGGTCTAACAAAACGGTATTTTTCAAGGTCGCTTACCGCTATGCTGACTACCGGCGCGGCGGTCTCCTCCGCCTCGGCGGTCGAGCTTTCACTCCCCGCGCCGCCATTTGAGCAGGAGGCGGAGGCGATGGACAGGAGCGCGAGCAGGATGGTAGCCAACGTCACGCTGAGCGAGCGGGGCAAACGGCGCACGGTGGTTGGGGCGGTTGCGCGCCTTGTGACCTTACTTGTTTTCTTTGTTGCAAACGGTTTCATTTTTTGCTTTTTCCCTTCGGTTGAGTGTAATTTGCGAAAGTCGGGAGGCGAGGTTGCTTCCCGCTGTTTATTATACGACACGGCAGGGTAAAAGTCAATAAAAAAAACTCTTCACGTTCGGCTTTTTAGGGCAGATGGCTAAAAAACAAATAATCTTTGTCCCGCGCTTGCATTTTGCGACAATAAGTGATATGATATTATATGAGTGTGCCGGGGCTTTTGCAGCATTCGTCACGCCACATTCCAAAAACACAAAATAAACAAAAAAGCATCAGGGGTTTTATTAAAATGAAAAATAAGCTCGGCAAGGAAGCGGGAAAGCTGTTTTTTCTTTGCTTTATTGCGTACATGTTTTCCTATTTCGGAAGATACGATTTTTCCGCCTGCCAAAACGCAATGATAAAGGCGGGCGTGATCGATCTTTCCACAGCCGGAACGATAGCATCGGCATATTTCGTTTGCTATGGCGCGGGTCAGCTGATAAACGGCGCAGTAGGCGTGCATGTTTCCCCGAAATATATGATAGCCTGCGGCCTTTTCGGCGTCGGCATCGTCAATATTTTAATGGGTATATGTCCTTGGAGCCTCGGGCTCATCATCATTTGGGGTCTTAACGGACTTTTCAATTCAATGCTTTGGTCGCCCATCATCAGAGCCTTCAGCGAATGGATGGATGCTCCCTCGCGCGAGCGTGCAGGCGCAGACATCTCGCTCACCATTCCCTTTGGAACGCTTGGCAGCTATGTTGTATCCTCCCTCGCCCTCTCCCGCGGCAACTGGAGGCTTGTATTTTACATATCCGGCGCACTGATACTGCTTTGCGGCGTGGTGTGGACTATCGGCATGGGTACGCTCTCCGAGCATATCGCGCGCATGTCGGCGGCAGCTAACAAAGCTGATACCGCCGCAAACGGCGCTCCCAAAAAGAAGTCAGGGCTCTCCCCCGCCGTGTTCTTTGGCACCGGTCTTACCCTTGTAGCGGTATCTATCATCTTCAACGGTGCGCTCAAGGAAGCGGTCATTCAAAATATACCTCAGCTGATGATCGATAACTTCGGGGTATCCGATTCCTTTGCATCCCTTATCTCTACCTGCGTACCGCTGGTCGGCATTGCAGGTCCTTACGCAGCCATATGGCTCGACAAAAAGTTTTTGCACAACGAATGCTACACCGCCGCCGCGTTTTACGGCGTATCTCTCATCTCCATGGTGGTCATCGCGCTCTCGGGACTGCGCTCATCCTGGCTGACTCTCATCTGCCTGGCACTTTCCACTGCGGCAATGTGGGGCGTTAATACGATAATGCTCACCTACCTTTCCTACCATTACGGAAGCATGGGGCTTTCCTCTGCCGTTTCCGGAACGCTCAACTGCTTTGTGTATATCGGCTCTGCCGTTTGCGCCAAGGGGTACGGCGTTGCCATATCCGCTACCGGATGGCAGGTGACCTCCTATATCTGGTGCGGTGTTGCCGCAGCAGCAGTGGTGGCATCCATCGCCGCCGGCATCGTATGGAAGCGCAAGCAGCCTGCTGTCTGACTAAGAATGTTAAGGCAACACCGCGCAATTCACGGCCGGCGCATTTTCCGTCCACTTGCTTGCATAAGCTCCATCATATTTCACATTTCCCCTTCGCATAGGATAAGCTACGCGCGATAATTTGTTTCATCTGACGAATTTTTTGACGGCGCAATTGAACGAAAAGATTTGTGCGGTGGTGTCTTAAGTAAAACCGGCAGAAGCCTTTGACTCATAAAGCATAAAGATACAGCTCCCCACACCGCCGCGGCGGTGTGGGGAGCTTATGTTTGATTTATATGTGTTTTTTATTTAGATCTTTATTCCAAGCTGCTGCTCGACTGTGCGGCAGGTGTTCTTTTTAAGCTTTCCTGCGGCAGCGACATCATCATAGTTGGCAATGGGATGCGGGCAGTAATCGTGAATATCATAACCGGGGTTTACAGGCTTGGCCCAATGCACGGCATTGGTGATTATGCGCTGTACATAGGGGTTATGGAAGGAGGGGCAGGTCTCGTGTCCGGGCTGGAAGTAGAATATCTTGCCCGCATCGCGCAAAAATGTCATGCCGGCGCGGAAGATATAGCCATCCTCATACCATGCACCAAAGACCAGCTCGGTGGGCTGGGGGATAAAGAAAGGCTCGGAGTAAAGCTCCTCGCTCTCGATAAAGAAGCTCTGGGGGATGCCCTCGGCTATCGGGTGAGTGGGCAGCAGATTCCACATGATCTCGCGCTGTTCTCTGCCCCACTGGAGATTACCGGTGGTACCGAGTATTGCGCGGAACGGCTTTGAATGGTGCGCGGAATGCAGACCGATAAAGCTCATTCTGCCAAGCAGAACGCGGCGCTGGATCTTTGTAACGAGCGCATCATCCACCTCGCCGTGTGCCATATGTCCCCACCAGATAAGTACATCGGTGTCGTTTAGCACTTCATCGGGAAGTCCTTGATCCGGGTCATCAAGTGCGGCAAGGCGAACCTCTATATCCTCCTCGCGGGAGAGAAATTCGCCGATGGTCGCATGAAGACCGTTGGGGTAGAGGGCGCGTGCCTGCTCATTGGTCTTTTCGTGTCTGAATTCGTTCCAGATAGTAACTTTGATCTTTTCCATTTTTGTTGTTACCCTGCCTTTCTTTTTTTTGGATCATTCGGGGTATCTTTTACCGCGCCGCTCGCCGCGGGGCGACCGCATGCACGGTGTTTTTTTATTTTGCTGATTATATTATAAGACAATTCGTGCTGAATTTCAAGACATTTGTAGGCAAAAACACGACAAATATTGATGCCATGTGGGGTGTGGCGGAGGATCACACACTGACACGCATGCCGTCACAGGCCGGGACGACACCAAGCGGGCGCAGCCTGCGCCTCCGCTGGCGGTGAGTACCATGGATCGTGCGTGCCATAAACAAAATTGTACTGAATAAAACGAGATGCCCGATCGATCCATCAATTCCTTTGTTTTCATCAGTATCTCTGCCGCCTTTTCAGTGGTAACCACGTCGCTATCAATATACAATACGAGTTCGCCGTTTTTCGCTCCAAGCTCACGTTCAAACTCCAAGTCACCATATCCCATAGAAACGGTGTAAGGATAAGCGTAACTATTGAAAATGGTATCCAACCATTTCACGATACTCAAAAAACAATCTGTTTGCTGCGTTCCCGTGCCCTTCGGCGCGAGAGTTGTAATCATCACCTCGTATTTTACCGAGCATTGAGATTCTCAATGTAAAATTACCATCCATACTGCTCGGAAAAACACCGTGTACATAGTATCCGACATCATTGATGCCATATGAGACCTCTTGAAGTTCATAGTCGGTGTTAGGGTACAGGACCGCTGTGGTATACTTTGTCAGATCGCAATAGATAAGGGGCTTAAACAGGATTTGAAATCTTGTATTGATCACGTTGAATTATAACTATTGCCGCTATATTGTTCCGCTAATCCTCAAGATATCGTTCCGATACTATTGATATTGTTCCGACAATGTGGTATAATAGGTGTAGCAAGGAGGGATAGGC
>CAZFVR010000008.1:0-67433 GCA_964522215.1 uncultured Ruminococcus sp.
GATGTCAACAAGGGCGCAAAATTTGCCACCTACGCGGCAAGGTGTATTCAAAATGAAATACTTATGTTCTTTCGCTCGCACCGCAAGCAGCAGGCGGAGGTCTCCATCAATGAGGCGATAGACTATGACCGCGAGGGCAACCCGCTGACATATATCGATGTTATCAGCTGTGAGGAGGACATGGCAGGGGAGCTGGATCTGCGCCTGTCCTCCGAGCGACTGCGCGGGCTTGTTGCCTCCGCGCTGCCGGAGCGGGAGCGGCAGATAATAAAAATGCGCTACGGCATCGGCGGCGGCCGCACTATGACACAGCGCGAGGTGGCAGAGAGGCTCGGCATCTCGCGCTCCTACGTCAGTCGCCTCGAACGCTCCGCTCTCGACCGCCTGCGTGCCCTCCTTGGCAGCGATCGAAGGGTAGACAATGGCCCTCGCGGATGATTATCGGACCGCCGGGCAGTGTGTCATGTGTGCGGCGCATCCTCAAAGAGATGCGCGAGATGCCTTGGGAATAGCTCTGCGGCGGACCGCCCGAACGAAAAAGCTCGGGCGGTCTTTATGCCTTTTTGATCAAGCTCAAGATCAGATATCCCCATTGTGCTTCGCACAGTGTTGTATATGAGCTGCGCAACCTCTGCCGATCCGTCAAAAAACTGTTTTTGGCGGCGAAAAAACTTGACAGTCGTGTGGGTTTGTGCTATACTCAGCAGTGTAAGCGAGCGGCTGGCGGTGGTGCTGTTCTCTGTCCCGCGCACTTGGAAAACAAAAAAGATCACCTGCCGCACGGCTTTTGCGGCGATCGGAGCACAAAAATGAGAGAATATACTAAAATATATATGGTGCGGCACGGCGAGACGAGCGGCAACCGCCGCGGCACGTTTGTTGGCAGTACCGATCTGCCGCTGAGCGACCGCGGCGTCCTGCAGGCGGCGGCGCTCGGGCAAGGTATGGCGGAGGTGAGGATCGACCGCATCTGGTCCAGTCCCTACATCCGCACAAAAATGACCGCCGAGGGTCTGCGCGGCGGGCGGGATATACCTATCATGATCGACCCCGGCCTGCGCGAGATCTGCTGCGGCAGCTGGGAGGGGCTGGGACCCGATGAGATAGAGGCACGCTGGCCGGGTCAGCTGAACCTTTGGGGCAACCGCCCGGACGAGCTGCAGATAGAGGGCGGGGACAGCTTTTTTGAGGTCCGCGACCGCGCGTTTGATGCCTTTTGCCGCATTCTGCGTGCCGAGCGCGGCAACGATATCGCCATCGTCTCCCACATGCTGGCATCACAGCTGATAATGACGCGCCTGCTCGGCGTGCCAGTGCGGGATGTTTGGCAGATGGTGCGGCTTGAGAACACCGCCGTCACGACTCTGCGCGTTTACAACGACGGCAGATCTTTTGTGGATGGCTGGGCGGATGTCAGCCATCTGCCTGACGAGTTGCGCAATCCGAGCGTTAAGGTCGCGGGAATACCCGGCGAGACCTTTGTGCCGAAATATACCCTTGCGGATGTGGCGGGCGAGCATTATCTTGCCGAGCTTGACTCACGCCGCGAGACGGTAAAATAAGATAAAAGCAACGATGTATCGGGAGGTGTATCATCTATCATGAGTGAAAAGAAAAGACGGCTGCTCGTCTACTCGGTCGATGCCTTGGTGGGCGAGGATCTTGAATATCTCGGCGGACTGCCGAATTTTAAAAAGTATTTCGGCGGCGGCGCATCGGTGGGGCGAGCAAAGTCGATATACCCCACGGTGACCTATCCTGCGCACGTTTCAATGATAACGGGCTGTTACCCTGAGCGCACCGGGGTGGTTAGCAATTATTCCGGCACGATACTTGATAAGGAGGACTGCTGGCAGTGGTTCTCGGATGTAATAAAGGCGGAGGATATCTTCACCGCAGCGCATCGTGCGGGCTACACCACTGCATCGATCTTTTGGCCTGTCACCGGCCGTCACCCGGATATCGACTATCTTGTGGACGAATACTGGATGCCCTTTGCGGGGGATACGCTGCGCTCCTCCTTTGAGACGGCGGGATCGTCTCCCGAGGTGCTTGAGATAGTCGAAGCGAATGCGGGACTGCTTCCTCCGGGGTACGAGCGCACCGGGCGCAAGAACTTTTGCATTCAGCCGTATGTAGATGATTTTTTGATCAAATGCTGCACCGATATCATTCGCCGCTTCCGCCCGGAGGTGACATTCGTTCACACCGGGTCGATAGATGACGTCCGCCACAAAAACGGCGTGTTCGGCGACTGGATGCAGGCAAAGCTTGAGTATATCGACCGCACCATCGGGGATATCGGCGCGGCACTTGAGGATATCGGCGAGCTTGATAACACCGATCTCTTTTTGGTCAGCGATCACGGCCAGCGGGATATCAAGCGGGTGTTAAAGCCTAATATACTTTTGCGGCGGCTCGGGTATCTTGAATCGGATGAGCGCGGAAAGATAAAGACCTGGCGCGCTTGCTGTCGGTCAAATGCCATGTCCTCGCTGGTGTATCTAAATGATCCGAAGGACAGCGAGACTCGCGAGCGGCTGTATGCCGATCTCATTCGCATGCGCGATGAGGGAATATACGGCTTTACCGATGTGCTGACCCGCGAGGAGACACGCGAGCGGTGGCATCTGGATGGCGATTTTGCGTTTTGCCTTGAGAGCGATGGGTACACCTCCTTCTCTGACAGCTGTCGCGGCGCGCTGACCGCACCGATAGACGTCAGCGATTTTAAATTCGGGCACGGCACGCACGGCTATATGCCGGAAAAAGGACCGCAGCCGGTGCTTTGCGCGCGCGGCCCGCACATAAAGGATGGGGCATACCTGCCAGATGCCTGCATCGTGGACGAGGCACCCACATATGCCGCATTGCTCGGCGTGGAATTGCCCCGGGCACAGGGCAGGGCATTGACCGAGCTGCTTAGGATAGCTCGAAAGATCGGGTCATAAATATTTTATATAATTAATGAAGATTTCCGCTGCGGCGGGAATCTTTTTTTGCCTCCTCATCTGTCATAGATCACCTGAAAACTCGCAAAAACAACGTTTTTGCGGGCAAAACGGCGAATTTCATTCGCCGAGTCGTTTTTGACGACTTGACCCGCCGAGCGGGGCGAGATGCTTCTCACACATGAGAGGGCTTGGCAAGAGTCGTTTCTTTCACCTATAGACGAAAGCATCCCGCGCTGCGGTCGGAGCCGTCGCCGTCCTGCGGAGTTTATGCAGAGCCGCAAACAAAAGCGATATCCATTGTTCCGCAACCTCTCGCTCCGCGTTCACCCGCGCGCGGCTTCACCCACGCCCGGCGTGGATCTCACCTGCAAAGCAGATCTCACCTGCGAAAGCAGATCTCACCTGCAAAGCAGATCTCGCTGCGCGAAGCGCCTGTCCGCCGGACTCTCGCGTTTTGCACAGTTTTACGACCCCGGCGCGGGCGGAATATTGTATTATTTTTTTCGCGAAAGATGTCGCTTCGGGATTGACAGATTTGTAACGGGGTGATATAATTATTGTATAATGCGTATGGTGTGCGATGATGGCGCTTGCAGCTATAATACCGTCTAAAATCAGGTAAAATCGCCAAAGAACGCCGCATAACGCGATTATTCCGAACTAAGGAAAAATATATCCATCAAAGGGAGAAAAGAAAATGGAATACCGCATTGAACACGATTCTATGGGCGAGGTCAAGGTTCCTGCCAATGTATACTGGGCAGCCCAGACCGAAAGAAGCCACGAGAACTTCAACATCGGAGTAGGCATTGAGACCATGCCTGCCGAGATCATTCACGCCTTTGGCATCCTCAAAAAGGCCGCCGCCATAGCAAACAGCGAGCTTAAGCCTCAAAAGATGACCGCCGAAAAGCTTGATGTCATCTCCAAGGCCTGTGACGAGGTCATCTCGGGTGAGCTCAACCCCCACTTCCCGCTGGTAGTATGGCAGACAGGCTCCGGCACACAGTCCAACATGAACGCCAACGAGGTAATTGCAAACCGCGCCAACGAGATAGCAGGCACAAAGCTCTGCCATCCCAATGACGATATCAACATGAGCCAGTCCTCCAACGATACCTTCCCCACCGCCATGCACATTGCGGCCGTTATCGCCATCGAGGATAAGGTCATCCCCGCAGTTGAGACTCTTATTGCAACATTTAAGAGACTTGAGGCTGAAAACGAGGGCATCGTAAAGAGCGGCCGTACCCATCTGCAGGACGCTACCCCCATCACCTTCTCCCAGGAGATCTCCGGTTGGAGATCCAGCCTTGAGAAGGACGTAAAGCTTTTGAAGATAGCTCTGCCCGAGCTCAAGGAGCTGGCACTCGGCGGTACAGCCGTCGGTACAGGTCTTAACGCTCCCGCCGGCTTTGACACCCGCGTTGCAAAGGCCGTTGCCGATCTTACCGGTAAGGATTTTGTAACTGCCGAGAACAAGTTCCACGCCCTCACCTCCAAGGATGAGATCGTGTTTGCGCACGGCGCACTCAAGGCTCTCGCCGCCGATATGATGAAGATCGCCAACGACGTTCGTTGGCTCGCATCCGGCCCCAGACTCGGCCTTGGTGAGATCACCATTCCCGCCAACGAGCCCGGCTCCTCCATCATGCCCGGCAAGGTCAACCCCACCCAGTGCGAGGCCGTTACAATGGTCGCCGTACAGGTAATGGGCAACGATGTGGCTGTTGGTATGGCAGCATCTCAGGGCAACTTTGAGCTTAACGTGTTCATGCCCGTTTCCGCCTACAACTTCCTGCAGTCCGCACGTCTTTTGGCTGAGTCCATCATCTCCTTTAACAACAACTGCGCTGTCGGTATCACCGCAAATAAGGAGAAAATGTACGATAACCTCCATAACTCGCTTATGCTCGTTACCGCACTCAACCCCTACATCGGCTACGAGAATGCCGCAAAGACCGCAAAGAAGGCCTACAACGAAAACATTTCTCTTAAGGAAGCATGCGTATCTCTCGGATTCCTCACAGCTGAGAAGTTCGACGAGGTGTTCCATCCCGAGCAGATGGTCTGATCGCCTGCCCGAAAGCAAGCGGGGGTGCCGTCCAGGACGGCATCCCCCAAACGGCTATAAAAACGGCCCTTTATTATACAGATGTTCTGCCCCTGCTTTGGGGGCTTGATCGGAAAGGAAACGAATATGGTATTCAGTTATTATCCCGGCTGTACCCTGCGCACAAAGGCCAAGGAGCTGGATCGCTTGGCGCGCGGCGCGGCGGCGGCACTGGGCATCGAGCTTCGTGAGATCCCGGATTGGCAGTGCTGCGGCGGTGTGTATCCCAACCCCACAGATGCTGTGGCCACACGCCTCTCATCGGTACGCGCTCTTATGGCGGCGCGTGATGCCGGCACTCCTCTCGTTACCGTATGCTCGGCATGCTACAATGTCCTCAAGCGCGTAAATGAGGATATGAAGAACAACGAGGAGATACGCCAAAAGGTCAACAATTATATGCAAAACGAAAATCCCTACGCGGGCGAGGTCAAGGTGTATCACTACATAGAGCTGCTCCGCGATGTGGTTGGATATGACGAGCTGGCAAAGCGCGTTGTAGCTCCCCTCAAGGGCGAAAGGATAGGCGCGTATTACGGATGTCTTTTGCTTCGTCCCGGCAAGGAGCTGCGCTTTGACGACCCCGAAAACCCCGAGGCGATAGAGGGGCTTATCCGCGCTCTCGGTGCAACTCCGGTAAAATACGCACAGCGCAACGAGTGCTGCGGCGGATATGTAACGCTGGAGGATAAGTCATTTGCCGAAAAGAGGAGCCGGGCGGTCATCGATTCCGCAGCCGGCGAGGGTGCTGACAGCTTGATCACAGCATGTCCCCTTTGCATGTACAACCTTAAGGTAAACGGCGGCGGTGAGCTTCCCGTTTACTATTTCACCGAGCCGCTGGCACGTGCCCTCGGCGTGGAATGAAAGACGAGGTAGACGTATGAATATAAACAAAAATCAAGAGACAGCCGCCGAGATCAAAAGGATCAGCGGTGTTAATACACGCAAGTGTATGAAGTGCGGCAAGTGCTCCGCCACCTGTCCCGCATATGATGAGATGGAGTACCATCCCCACGAGTTCGTGTATATGGTAGAGCACGGCGAGTGCGAAAAGCTTTTCACCACCGAGTCGGTATACAAGTGCCTGACCTGCTTTGCCTGTGTTGAACGCTGCCCGCGCGGTGTTGAGCCTGCAAAGCTCATTGAGGCGGTGCGTGCGCTGGCGGTACGCCGTCAGGGAGAAAACCACCTGCATGATGATGACATCCCCGCCCTGCTCGATCCCGAGCTGCCTCAGCAGGCGATAGTCAGCGCATTCAGAAAGTACAAAGGCTAAGGCTAAGGAGGAGATAAATAATGCACAGAATAGGCGTATTTGTGTGCTGGTGCGGCTCAAACATTGCGGCGACCGTTGATGTTCACGCGGTAGCCGAGGCAATGAAGCATGAGCCCGGCGTGGTTTTTGCGCAGGATTACCAGTATATGTGCTCTGAGGGCGGACAGTCCCTTATCATCAACGCGATAAAGGAGCATTTCCTTGACGGTATAGTCATCTGCTCCTGCTCGCCGAGAATGCACGAGGCGACCTTCCGCAAGACCGCGGAGCGCGCCGGACTTAACCCCTACATGGTCGAGGTGGCAAACATCCGCGAGCATTGCTCATGGATACATAAGGATAAGACCGAGGCAACGGAAAAAGCGATAGTGCTGGCCCGCACCGCAGTGGCAAAGGTACAGCTCAACGCCCCCCTTACTGCCGGTGAAAGCCCCGTTACCAAGCGCGCGCTCGTTATAGGCGGCGGTATTGCGGGTATACAGTCGGCACTCGATATTGCCGATGCGGGCTTTGATGTTGATATCGTTGAAAAGCTCCCCACCATCGGCGGCCATATGGCACAGCTTGATAAAACATTCCCCACCCTTGACTGCTCTGCGTGTATCCTCACACCAAAGATGGTGGATGCCGCACAAAACGAGCATATCGGCCTTTACACCTACAGCGAGGTAGAGTCTGTAAAGGGCTTTGTGGGCAACTTTACCGTAACAATAAAGAAAAAGGCAAGATATGTTGATGCCGATAAATGCACCGGCTGCGGCGTTTGCACCGAGGGATGTCCCTCCCGCAAGTCGCCCTCCGAGTTCGATATGAACCTTTGCAACCGCGGCGCGATATACATGCCCTTTGCACAGTCCATCCCGAAGGTGCCTGTGATAGATACCAACGCCTGCATCCACTTCAAGACCGGCAAGTGCGGCCTTTGCAAGATGAAATGCTCGGCAGGTGCCATCAACTTTGACCAAAAGGATGAGATCATCGAGCGTCAGTACGGCGCGATCGTTGTTGCTACCGGTTTTGATATGATCGATCCCACCCCCTACGGTGAGCTGGGCTATGCCGATAACAAGGACGTTATCACCTCCCTTGAGCTTGAGCGTCTTATGAACGCCGCAGGCCCCACAAAGGGAATACTGCTTCGCCCCTCCGACGGTAAGCACCCCAAGACCATTGTTTTTGTACAGTGCGTCGGTTCAAGATGCGATGCCTCCAAGGGCAAGCCCTACTGCTCCAAGATCTGCTGTATGTACACCGCCAAGCACGCCATGATGATACGCGAGAAGTATCCGGATACCGACGTGCATGTATTCTACATCGATGTCCGTACCCCCGGTAAGAACTTTGATGAGTTCTATCGCCGCGCGGTAGAGGAGTACGGTGTGGATTACATAAAGGGCAATGTGGGCAAGGTCTCCCGCGCAGGCGACAAGCTGCATGTCCAGGGTGTGGATCTTATAGCCGGCCGTCAGGTAAACATCGAGGCTGACCTTGTAGTCCTTGCCGCGGCCATCCAGCCCTCGGCGGGCGCACGCCGCATCGCCACCATGCTGACCGCCAGCATGGATACAAATGATTTCTTTACCGAGGCGCACGCAAAGCTTCGCCCGGTCGAAAGCCCCACAGCGGGCGTGTTCCTCTCCGGCGTATGCCAGGGACCCAAGGACGTACCCGAAACGGTAGCGCAGGCATCTGCCGCCGCCTCCAAGGTCATCGCCCTGCTCTGCAAGGATAAACTTACCGGCAACCCCTGCGTGGCACACTCTGATGAGATGATGTGCAACGGCTGCTCGATGTGCCAAAATGTTTGCCCCTACGGAGCCATCACATATGAGGTCCGCCAGTATCGCATGGCGGGTAAGATGGTCGATCGCCGCGTGGCGGTGGTCAACGAGGCCGTTTGCCAGGGCTGCGGTGCTTGCACCGTCGCTTGCCCCTCCGGAGCTATGGATCTTCGCGGCTTTGCAAATAAACAAATTCTTGCGGAGGTGGATGCAATATGTCGCTGAACACTAACGAGAAAAATACTGTAACAGCTGCAGCAACCGAGGTCGCCGGCGCCGGCGAGAGTGCGGCGTTCGTCCCCACCATAGTCGCGTTTTGCTGTAACTGGTGCTCCTACGCGGGAGCCGACCTTGCGGGCACGAGCCGTCTTGCTTACCCCGCAAACGTAAAGATAATCCGCGTACCCTGCTCCTGCCGTGTAAACCCCACATTCATTCTTCGCGCCTTTGAGCGCGGAGCGGACGGTGTTATCCTTTGCGGCTGTCACCCCGGTGACTGCCACTATTCCACCGGCAACTACTATGCGCGCCGCCGCATGACACTGCTCTTCTCAATGCTGGATTACCTCGGCATTGAAAAGGAGCGCACCCGCGTTGAGTGGGTCAGCGCCGCCGAGGGCGTAAGATTTGCCGCCGTTATGAATGACTTTGTTAAGACGGTCACAGAGCTTGGAGAAAATAAAAAGTTGAGGGATCTGAGATGCAAGGAAAATCTGAACTGATAAAGAAACGGGTCGTCGAGCTGATGGCTGCGGGCAAGGCTCAGCGCGTGCTCGGCTGGGTCCGCGGTGAGTTTGATTTTGAACGCACCCCTGCTGTCTTTGAGACCCCGGAGGAATTTGAAGCGAACTTCATCTATGATGAATTCTGCGGAGCTAACCTCTGCAAATATCTTATAAATGCCTGCAAGCTTGAGGGCACTACCCTTATCATTGCCAAGCCCTGCGATACCTACGGTATCAACATGCTCATAAAGGAGCACCGCGTGCCGCGTGAAAAGGTATACGTGCTCGGCATCGGCTGCAGCGGCAAGGCGGATATAAACAAGATCCGCGATATGGGCATCCGCGGTATCACCTCCGTTGAGGACGGAGAGGGCGATGAGCTGACCGTTCATACTCTTTACGGCGATAAGACGGTAAAAAAGGCGGATGTTAAGCTTACAAAGTGCCTCACCGACGGCAAGCGCACACATGTTATTGCCGATGAGGTGGTGGCAGACGAGGGCCCGAATCCCGATGCCCTTGATCGCATGGCGGAGGTAGAGCAGCTTGAGGCCATGACGCCTGACGAGCGCTTTGCATTCTGGCGCGGCGAGCTTTCCCGTTGCATCCGCTGCAACGCCTGTCGCAACGTTTGCCCGGTATGCACCTGCGAAAAGTGCATATTTGATAACGATAACTCGGGCATTGCCGCCAAGGCCAACGTTACCGATTTTGAGGAGAATATGTTCCACATCATCCGCGCGTTCCACGTTGCGGGCAGATGCACCGACTGCGGCGAATGCTCTCGTGTATGTCCCCAGCATATACCGCTCCACCTGCTCAACCGCAAGTTCATAAAGGACATCGACTCGCTTTACGGTGAATTCCGGGCGGGCAGCGATGCCGAGACCCGCGGGCCGCTCAACGCCTTTACCGAGGGCGATGCCGAGCCCGGCTCAAATCTTAAGTAATAAAAGGGAGGGGAATAAAACAAATGAAGAAAATAAAGACCTCCGCGCTTGACAGCCTTTTTGCGGCCATTGCCGCCACACGTGAGCTTTATCTGCCCGTGCAGCATGAAAAGGAAGTCAGCTATACACTGTGGAGCGAGGGTGTGCAGTACGCCGCCGATGCGCTCAACACGGTAAAGTCCCCCAAGGGACTCTTCTTCCCGCAGAGCGAGGACCTCTACGCCATGAAAACGACGGAGGGCGGCCGCAAGATCGAGCTTATCGATAACGGCTACAAGGGCGGCGCGTTTGCCGTGTTTGGCGTTCGCGCTTGCGATGCCGCAAGCCTTGAGGTGCTGGATCGTGTGTTCCTTTCCGATCCCGCCGATGCCTACTATAAGGCTCGCCGCGAGGCCGGAGTGGTGATAAGCGTTGCCTGCTCCGAGCCGGATGCCTCCTGCTTTTGCCACACCTTTGGTATCGATAATGCCGCGCCCGCAGGGGATGTAGCCTGCATATTTGCGGGAGATGAGCTGTATCTTGATGCCAAGACCGAAAAGGGCGAGGCGTTCATTGCAGCACTTGCGCTCCCCGAGCTGACCGACGCCGCCGAGGCTGATGTTACCGCCGCCGAGAGTGCCAAGGCAGCAGCACGCGCCAATATGGCAAAAACACCGCTTTACGATCTTACCACCGAGGGCTTTGGCGCGGGCAAGACCGCCGAGCTCTTTGATTCGCCCAAGTGGGCAGAGCTTTCCGAGGCCTGCCTTGGTTGCGGTACATGCACCTTTGTCTGCCCCACCTGCCAGTGCTACGACATTCGCGATTATGATACCGGTCGCGGTATTCAGAGATATCGCTGCTGGGATTCCTGCATGTATTCGGGATTCACCCTTATGTCCGCAGGCCAGCCTCGTCTGACTCAGGTCGAGCGCTTCCGCCAGAGATTTATGCACAAGCTCGTATACTACCCCGAAAATAATGAGGGCGTATTCTCCTGCGTAGGCTGCGGCAGATGTGTAAACAAATGCCCGCAGGCACTGAACATCGTTAAGGTCATGCGCGCATTGGGAAAGGAGTCTAAATAACAATGGCAGATCAAAATCTTCTTTTTCCGCATATCGGCGTCGTTACCGATATAAGACGTGATACACCCGACGTTAAGACCTTCCGTGTAAACGCAAGGGAGGGCGGTAAGTGCTTTGAGCACAAGCCCGGCCAGTGCGCCATGCTCTCCATCCCGGGTAAGGGCGAGGCGATGTTCTCCATCACCTCATCCCCCACAAATACCGAGTATATGGAGTTCAGCATTAAAAAGTGCGGCTGCCTTACCTCATGGCTCCACCTTATCGAGGTGGGTCAGGAGCTGACCATCCGCGGCCCTTACGGCAACGGCTTCCCCGTTGATACCGAATTTGCGGGCAAGGATCTTGTGTTCGTTGCCGGCGGTATAGGACTTGCTCCTTTGCGCTCTGTCATCAACTACATCCGCGATAACCGCGATAAATACGGTACTGTTGATATCGTTTACGGTTCTCGCTCAAAGGACGATCTTGTGGACTATCCAGAGATCATCTCCGAGTGGATGAAAGAGCCTGGCTTTAACGTTCATCTTACCATCGACCGCCCGCAGGAGGGCTGGGACGGACATGTCGGCTTTGTTCCCAACTATGTCAAGGAGCTGAACTTTGACACCTCCAAAACGGTAGTTATGTGCGGCCCGCCCATCATGATCAAGTTCACGCTGGCGGGACTTAACGAGCAGGGCTTTAGCCCCCGCCAGGTCTGGACCACCATGGAGCTGCGCATGAAGTGCGGCATAGGCAAGTGCGGTCGCTGCAATATCGGTTCAAAGTACGTCTGCAAGGACGGCCCGGTATTCAGCTTCGATCAGCTTGATGAGCTTCCTCCCGAATATTGATCGCGCATCGATCAAAACGGATACAGCAAGAAAGGATTGACCATAACAATGGAAAATATGGTAAACGTATACCTTTACGGTAAGAAATACACCGTTCCGTCCAGCCTCACAATAATGGGCGCGATGGAATATGCGGGCTATCAGCTCGTTCGCGGCTGCGGCTGCCGTTGCGGCTTCTGCGGCGCATGCGCCACCATCTACCGCATCAAGGGCGACCGTGAGCTTAAGGTCTGCCTTGCATGTCAAACAAAGGTAGAGGACAATATGTATATTGCAACTCTGCCCTTCTTCCCGCTCGTAAAGCAGACCTATGATATCGAAAAGGTCAGCCCGGAAGAGCAGATAATGATGCAGCTCTACCCCGAGATCTACAGCTGCATAGGCTGCAACGCCTGCACCAAGGCCTGCACACAGGGTCTTAACGTTATGCAGTACATAGCATACGCACAGCGCGGCGAGCTTGAAAAGTGCGCCGAGGAGTCCTTTGACTGCGTAATGTGCGGCGTATGCTCCTCCCGTTGCCCCGCCGGCATCACTCACCCGCAGGTAGGCCTGCTTGCACGCCGCCTCACGGGCAAGTATCTTGCTCCCAAGAGCGCGCACCTTGAGGAGCGCGTTCAGGAGATAGAGAACGGCGACTTTAAGGAGCTTATCGAAAAGCTTATGAACAAGCCTGTCGAGGAGCTTAAGGAACTCTACAATCAGAGAGTCATCGAGAAATAAGGGGGATCAGATAATGTCCATCTACACACAGGAAATGCTTGAATCGATAAAGAAGGTAGAAGCTACCCGTGCCGAAAGACTTGGCATGGAGCCCCGCCGCATGACGGCTGAGGAAAAGGATGCTCTCCTTCGCGAATTCCACCCCGATTATATCGAATCCGAATTCGATACGCTCAAGATCGGCCCCAACAAGGGCGAGCGCGTTCCCGTGGAGCTTGCTCACATGCTCCAGTCACACAGCCGCATAAAGGCAGGGGACGTGGATCTTGCAGACCCCGATTATGATGTTGACGTTCTCATCATCGGCGGTGGCGGAGCAGGCTCTGCCGCTGCGATCATGGCACAGGAGAACGGCGCCAACGTTATGATAGTTACAAAGCTTCGCCACGGTGATGCCAACACCATGATGGCAGAGGGCGGCATTCAGGCTGCCGATAAGCCCGGCGATTCTCCCGCTATCCACTATCTTGATGCACTTGGCGGCGGTCACTTTAAAAACGTGCCCGAGCTGCTTGAAAAGCTGGTCACCGAGGGTCCCGGCGCCGTTAAGTGGCTCAACGACCTTGGCGTTATGTTTGATAAGGATGCCGACGGCACCATGATTACCACCCACGGCGGCGGAACCTCCCGCAAGAGAATGCACGCCGCAAAGGACTACTCGGGTGCCGAGATCATGCGCGTGCTTCGCGACGAGGTACAAAACCGCGGTATCCCCGTTGTTGACTTTACCTCCGCTATCGAGCTTATCCTTGACAGCGAGGGCAAGGCTGCGGGTGCCGTGCTTATGAACATGGAAACACACGAGCTTATGGTAGCGCGTGCAAAGACCGTTATCATCGCCACGGGCGGTGCGGGCAGAATGCACTACCAGGGCTTCCCTACCTCCAACCACTACGGCGCGACTGCTGATGGCTTGGCGCTTGCCTATCGTGTCGGCGCACCCCTTATCTACGCCTACACACTGCAGTACCATCCCACCGGAGCGGCATACCCCTCTCAGATCTTCGGCGCACTCGTTACCGAAAAGGTGCGTTCTATCGGCGCTATGCTGGTAAATGCCGAGGGTGAGGCCTTTATGCACCCGCTGGAGACACGTGATGTTTCCGCCGCATCCATCATTCGCGAGTGCCGCGCACGCCACAAGGGCGTTCCGCTTCCCGATGGCGGCTACGGCATTTGGCTGGATACTCCCATGATCGAGGCCAAGGGCGGCGAGGGAACTATTGAAAAGCGTATCCCCGCCATGATGCGTATGTACGCAAAGTACGGCATCGATATGCGCAAGGTTCCGATCCTTATCTACCCCACACTGCACTACCAGAACGGCGGTATCAAGATCACAGCCGACGGACAGAGCTCGGTACGCGGACTTTACGTTGCGGGCGAGGCTGTTGGCGGCATCCACGGCGAGAACAGACTTATGGGCAACTCGCTGCTTGATATCATCGTATTCGGCAGAAATGCCGGTGTTAACGCCGCACGTGCGGCCAAGGAGATCGAGCTTGGTGAGCTTACCCTTGACCACATTGCAAAGTATGATGCGGAGATGGCCGAGGCCGGCATCGTAACAGACGATGTCTCCCCCATCCTCCTCCCCAGATATACACACGGCAACCCCAAGTACGAGGCAAAATAAGCCCCCAAAAGGGTCAAGATAAAAATTACAGGGTGACACCTCGGTGTCACCCTGTTTTATAGTGGTAGAAGGTGCGTGAAGTTGGCGCTTCGCGCAGTGAGATCCCGTGAGTGGAACGGAGTGATATTGTGCTTTGCACAGCTATATTCCGCACGATGTGCGGAGTGATATTTTGCGGCTTTCGCCGCAAAGTGATATGTTCTGCTCCTCGTAATGTGATATTTACGCGGGCAAACGCCGGGCGTGCGATCGCGGAACAATGGATATCGCTTTTGTCTATGGCCGTGCACAAGCTCCGTAGGGCGGGGGACGGCTCCCGCCGAAAACTATGGATGCAGAAATTAAATGTCTATAGGTGAAAGAATGGATCCTTACCAAGCCTTCTCATGTCTGAGAAGCGACTCGGCTAATGAAATTCGCCGTTTTGCGAGCTTTCCGGTGATCCATGACGTATGCGGAGGTAAGATCCGATCTTTGCGCAAGCAATAATTTCATACTGAAAATATAAATGCAAGCATTATTCAATAGGTAAATGATCGCCGAGCGCGCAAGCATTACCCCAAAACTCGTAGGAGTATGGTTGACGCCCCTCAGTCCATCGCCGCGAACATATCAAGGGCGGGGATGATATGTGTATCCCAAAACTGCCATGTATGGTTGCCGGGAGCGGAGGTGAATGCAAGGTCTATACCCGTGCCGCGGGCGCGCTCGCAAAACAGCAGGTTACCCGCATACAGGCTGTCCTCAGTGCCGCAGGCGGCAAAAAGGCGGGGGCGGGGAGCATCGGCGGGCGCATCTTTATAGCCGTCAAGCAGGTGCAAAAGATCCCCGTCACTTCCCGGCAGGGTATCCCGGCATCCCTCTCCCCAAATGGCGGTGGCCTGCGGCAGCCAGTTGCAGCTTGGCAGTGCGGTGGCAATATCAAGACAGCCGGAGAGCGACGCGGCGGCTGCGTACTGCTCCGGGCGGCGCAGAGCCAGCAAAAATGCGCCGTAGCCACCCATCGAAAGCCCCGCAATATACGTCCGCTCACGGCGGCGACTGAGCTTGAATATACGGCGGGTGTAGTCCACCAGCTCGCGTGAAACATAGCTGAAATGCCGCTTGCCGTACTTCATATCCGTATAAAAGCCGTTCTCGCCGTCCGGCATAACTATCGCCAAATGCCGCTCTATGGCGTAACGCTCAATGGCTGTCTTGCGGCACCATGATGCGTGATCCCCATGCATTCCGTGCAAAAGATAAACTGTTTTAATGTCCTCCTCCGGGCAGTCCTCCGGCAGGATCACGTTTATGTGGGTTTCCTGCTCAAGCTGTGCGGATCTGAAATTTACGGTGATAAGTGACATCTCTCTCCCTTTGCCCTGCCGAGGCAAGGCGGCCTTTCTTTTATGTTTGTTTATCCGATCAAATTAAATTATCAAAGCTTGCCTTTTGCCGTCAGCGCGATCAAAAGATCGATGTCATCCGGCTGCACCGCCGCCTCATGCGCCGAGCGACAGCGCTTTATCGCGCCGCACCTTTGGCAGCGGTGGGTGATGATAAATCCGCGGCGGGGATCCGGCTCGGCTGATATCGGCTCAAGCAGACCGCCGCACTCGCAGGCGCGGTCGCCGGGATTTTCATCCACGTGTATCGACCACAGGCAAAATGGGCAGTGGTTGCGTGAGGAGTAGCCAAGCGGCTCCACCTTTTTTTGGCAGTGCGCGCACACAAAGCCCGAATCATTTTTTGAAAATCTTTTTGTTTCCATTAAAACAGCCCTCCGAATGGCCGAAACTGCAAACTTTTTTGCAAAAAAAACGCGAAATTTTGCGTTCCGCTCTTTATTCCTGCCGAAATTTATAGTATAATAAATATGTGTATTTATATGGTGGCGGCCTGCGGCATCCGCTTTATAATATTATACTATGTTTTACAGTGATAATCAAGCGGCGGGATGAAAAAATCGTCCCTGTTAGTATATTAATTTGAAGATCTGAAAGGACGGCAAAAAATGGCGTTAAAGCAGAGGTACACCGTTACGGTGGCGGGATATGAGATGAATGTCAGGTCGGACAACACGCCCGACGAGGTCGAGGAGATAGTGGGTGCTCTGGATCGCGGCATACGCGATGTTTGCGCACGCAACCGCAATCTTCCGCGCAACGAGGCTATCATTTTGTGCGCGCTCGATGCGTATTCCGAAAAACGCCGCGCCGTTGCCGAGGCGCGCGCCATGGAGGCGCAGCTTATGCGTATTGAGCATGAGTGTGACCTTTTGCGCGCCTATATCGAGCGGCATGCAAAGGTGACGGAGGACGTCGGCGCGGATGCCGACATCGATAACGATGCCGATAACGATGCGGAAAAGGAAAACGATAACTACAATGAGGTAAGCGAGGCATGACGGCACGTGTCCTGCCCGAGCTTTTAGCCCCCGCGGGGTCGCCTGAGGCGTTGCGTGCGGCGGTTGCGGCCGGCGCGGATGCCGTTTATTTTGGTGCATCCGGCTTTAATGCCCGCGCGGGTGCTAAAAATTTTACGGATGCAGAGCTTTGCCGTGCCGTTGAGGTTTGCCACGCAAACGGAGTGCGGGTGTATCTGACTCTCAACACCCTGGTGTATGACCGCGAGATGCGTGAGCTTATCGCCGCGGCGGAGCGTGCATATCTTGCCGGGGTGGATGCCCTGATCGTGGCGGATCTCGGTGTTGCCGCGGCAATAAAGCGGACCTTCCCCGACTTTGAATTGCACGCCTCAACACAAATGTCCGGTCACTCGGTGGCGGCGGCACGAGAGCTGGCGGAGCTGGGCTTTTCCCGCATGGTGCTGGCGCGTGAGCTGTCGCGGGAGGATATTTTTGAGTTTACAAAGCATTCGCCTATCGAGGCGGAGGTGTTTATACACGGCGCACTTTGCGTCAGCCATTCCGGGCAGTGCCTGTTCTCCTCAATGGTCGGCGGGCGGTCGGGCAATCGCGGCGAGTGCGCGCAGCCCTGCCGATTGCCCTATAACGGCGGCAGGTATCTGCTCTCGCTTAAGGATAACTGCCTTGCCGCGCATATTCCGGATCTGATAGAGGCGGGCGTGGCATCGCTTAAGATCGAGGGACGGATGAAAGGTGCGGACTATGTCGGTGGGGTGGTGTCTATCTACCGCCGCCTGCTTGACGAGCGCCGCGCCGCCACCGAGCGAGAGCTTGACCGTTTGGCGGGCATTTTCTCTCGCTCCGGGTTTACCGACGGCTATTTTTGCGGCAGGATAGACCATGATATGCTCGGCGTTCGTACCGAGCGTGATAAACAGCGCACCACGTCACACGGCGCGGGCGCAGGTACAGGTGCGGCGGCGAGTGCGGAGGTATCGGCGGCGTGCCAAAAGCGCGCGCCGATAGCTCCCCCGCCAAGGTCGGCGCATTCTGATGAATATTCACCCTGTCGCCCGCAGGGCCGTGGGGTCGCCGCTCGGACGGCGCAAATGCATTCGGTCAGTCAGCTCACGCCTGCGGCAAGGCGGTATTTTGATATCTCCTTTATTCCGCTTCGCGAGGCGGCAAAGCTGACCCTCTCCGCCGCGGCGGGTGAAAACTGCGGCGCGATAGGCGCGGCACTGCCCCCGGTCATTCCGGATAGCGAGCTGCCCGGTGTGCGGGCCGAGCTTGCGGCGGCACGTGAGCGCGGTGTGCGGGATCTGCTTGTGGGCAATATAGGGCATCTCTCCTTGGCTCGTGAGTTTGATATGCGCCCGCATGGAGATATGCGGCTGAATATATGCAACCGCGAGAGCGCGGCGGCATATGAGGCGCTGGGCTTTTGCGATATGATACTCTCGCCAGAGCTTACTCTCCCGCGCCTGCGGGATATCGGCGGGCGAACGCAGGCTATCGTTTACGGTCGCATTCCGCTTATGGTGACAGAGAAATGCGCGGGTCGCGAGTGCGGCAGCTGTCGCGGCTGTGCCGAGGGCAAAAACAAGCTTATCGACAGGCGCGGCGTGGCTTTTCCCGTCCTGCGCCAGCCGCGCCATCGCTCGCTTATCGTCAACAGCCTGCCAACATCCATGTCGGATAAACAAAAACAGCTGCAGGAGTATGGTCTGCGCGGTCGCCATTTTATCTTCACCGTGGAGAGCGCGGCGGAGGTGGACTCTGTCATTCGCGCATTTGAGGGCGGCCGACCGATCGCGGGCGACTGCCGCCGCATAGCTCAAAAATGAGCGCGCGGCAAATATCCTATTATCGGGGAATACGGCAATGAAAATAAACGGAAGATTTAAAAGCTTTACCGATGGGCTTGCGATTTTTTTGGCGGTGCTTATCGCCATCTATATCCTGACGGGATATATCAAGAGCGATTCCGGCAAAAATGTATCCATGAGCATGTCTGAAAAGGTAGAAAAGCTCATAACTACGCCCGCCTATCGGATATACATCGATATTTTTGTACTTTTGCTGGTCTCGGCGGCGGTCGGAATATTTTTGCGGCGGTGGCCCGCGCTGGGGGTGGTGGCATCGGCCCTGCCGCTGGCGTATGAGCTGTTTTTGCTGACCCAAAAGCTGCTTACAAAGTACCCGACAGCGGTGATCCTTTTTACCGCGGCGCACGCAGCGGGCGCATTGCTTTATGCCGAGGTCAGTGACAGATCCTTGCGCACGCGGCTTGCACGCCCTGCCGCCGCGGCATTGGTGGGAACGCTCGGTGCGGCTTTCTCGGCTCACACCGCTGTCCTTTGCGGGCGCGTTGCGGCATCTGAGGCCACGGCGGCGGAGCTTGCGCGGCACGGGCTGGCGCCGTCCCCCGCGGTCAAGACCATACCCGGCGCGATAGACAGGATATATGCCGTGTATCTTACCGAGGGGTCGTCCACCGCGCGTACACTGGGGGCGGATCACCTTAAAGCACTTGGCGAGAGCGGCGTTCGCGCCGCTTATCGGCGGGCCGTAGAGGGTGATCAGATGGCCGCCTACCTCGGGGTCGCGCTGTTGCTCTTCGGCGCGGCGGTGCTGGTGTTCTACCTTTCCTCCAAAAAGCTCGGGTGGGCGCGCCTGCTCGTTGCCTTGGTGCCGCTCTCTGTGATATCCGTCCTCCTGATCGGGGAGTCGCTCAGCGCGGCGGGGATAGTCCTCCTTTTGGCGGCGTTGTATCTGATAGTGTAAGCAAAAGATCAAATAATACACAAAAGTCCCGCGCGGGAATGCTCCCGCGCGGGGCTTTGTTTAGTTTGGGTTTAGATTTTAGGTGTAATATAATGTCGAAAAAATATATACCAAGTGACAGCGGGCGATCCCCGGGCGAAAACGGCCGGGGGATCGGGGCATTCTTTGCCGCAGCAACGAATGCGGCTTTTGAGCGGAGGTCAATTATATGGATACACAAACTAAGGCTATTGATGGCGGGATGCTGTTGCGCATGCTCGGCGGCGGGGCGGAGCTGCTCTCCCGCCACACCGAGGAGCTTAACGCGCTTAATGTCTTTCCGGTCGCCGATGGTGATACCGGCACAAATATGCTGCGCACCATGGAGGGCGGACTGAAGAGCGTAGCGGGATACGGCGGCGGGGCGGGTGCATCCGCAGGCGGATCCCCCATCGACATCGGCGAGGTGGCGCGTGAGTTCGCGGGCGGCGTTTTGCTGTCGGCACGGGGAAATTCCGGCGTTATACTTTCGCAGATATTTGCGGGGATAGGAGAAGGACTTTCGGGGCTTGGTTCTGCCACAGCGCGCGAGCTTGCCGAGGCTTATCGGCGCGGCATTGAGCGTTCATATGCCGCCGTGCGGCGGCCGGTGGAGGGCACTATCCTTACTGTTTTCCGGGAGAGCACCGAGTATGCGCTGGCGGGGCTTTCGGAGGATTCGGATATCTGCAACTTTTTCCGTCTGCACATAGAGGAGGCGCACCGCTCGCTTGAGGCCACGCGCGAGCTTTTGCCTGTGCTGACCGAATCGGATGTTGTGGATTCCGGCGCGGCGGGCTACCTTTGCATTGCCGAGGGCATGTACCGTGCGCTTTGCGGAGAGGCAGGGGAATACCGTCCGTCTGCCGCCGTGCGTGAGACCTGCGCCGATATATCGCTCTTTACCCGCAAGAGCACCCTGCGCGAGGGCTATTGCACCGAATTTTTGCTGAGACTTACCGATTCAAAGGTGGATGTTGACGGCTTTTCCATCGATACCGTCACCTCCCGCCTTGATGCCCTGGGCGGTGAGAGCGTTGTGGCGTTGCTGGAGGGGGATATCCTCAAGGTGCATGTCCACACCCGCACGCCGGGCGCGGTGCTTGGCGAGATGCAGGCATTTGGTGAGTTTTTAACGGTAAAGATAGAAAATATGGATCTTGGGCATTCGGACAGCACCGCACGTCCCGTATCTGCGGCGGATGCGGTCGGCGGGGCGGACCAAGATCCGACCCCGCCCGCGGCAAAGCCGAAGATAAAAAAGCCCTATGCCGTCATAGCCGTTGCATCAGGTGATGGCATGGAGGCGCTCTTTTACGAGCTTGGCGCTGACAGGGTGATACGCGGTGGGCAGTCGCTAAATCCATCGGCGGCGGAATTTGCCCGTGCCTTTGCCGAGTGCGAGGCGGGCGATCTTATCGTTTTGCCCAACAACAAAAATATCATCATGGCGGCGCGGCAGGCGGCCGAGCTTTATACCGCCGCGCGCGTTCACGTGCTTGAAACCCGCTCGATGACCGAGGGGTACTCGGCACTTTCCGTTATAACCCCGGGCATCAAGGATATCGATCAGCTGCTCGGCGGTGCGGTCAATGCGGCACGCGGTGTGTGCGACGGCGAGGTCACACGCGCGGTGCGGGATGCGGTGATAGACGGTGTGCAGATACATTGCGGCGAGTGGATGGCACTCTCCCGCGGCAAGCTTGCGGCACTGTCCGATGACCCGGAGGATGCGCTGGCGGCACTGGTAGAGCATTTAAATGCAGACGGTCTCGGCGAGCTATTAACGGTCTTTGCGGGGCGGGAGGTCACCGATGAGCGCCGTGCCGTGGTTACCGAGCGACTGCGCCGGGCTTATCCGGAGCTGGAGGTCACCGTTTATTGCGGCGGCCAGGATGTTTACGATTACCTTGCCGCCATAGAGTGACGGCAGGAGCAAAAAGGAGTTTATCATGACAAAAATAATCATCGATACACAGGGCAGTGACCGCGGGGCAGAGACGATCATGCGCGGGGCGGCCGCGGCACTGCAAAAATTTCCGCAGCTTTCGGTTGAGCTGGTGGGAAACATTGGGGAGATGAAGCGGCTCGCGGATGAGCTTTCTCTCCCCACCGACCGCACCGAGCTGCTCCACGCCCCCACTGCTATAACCAATTTTGATGACCCCGCCGAGGCGATATTCAAAAAAACAGATTCCTCAATGCTGCTGGGGCTTTTTGAGCTGTCGCGGCGGGAGGATATGGCGGGCATGTTATCCGCCGGCAATACAGGTGTGCTTTTGGCGGGTACTGTGCGCTATCTTTTGAGCGCCGATCGCACTCGCCCCGCCATGGCAGCACTGCTGCCTGCGGCGGATGGGTCCTTTACCTGCCTTGTGGATGCGGGCGCAACGATCGACTGCACGCCGCAAATGCTCTGCCATTTTGCGCACCTCGGCAGTGATACCATGCGGCGGATGTACGGTATTGAGTTGCCGCGTGTGGGTCTGCTCTCAAACGGTGCCGAGCCTACAAAGGGCAACAAGCTTGTAAAGGATACGCATGCAAAGCTTGCTGCCGATGATGAGATCAACTTTATCGGCAATGTGGAGGGCAACACCGCGCTCTCCGGCGTTTGCGATGTTTTGGTGTGTGACGGCTTTGCGGGCAACCAGGTGCTTAAGGTCACCGAGGGCACTGCCGCGCGTATCATGCGGGATATAGTCAAATATGCGCACACGCATGAGGGCGGCGAGGTCATCGGCCGGCTGGCGGCGGAGCTTATGGGCAGGTATGATATTGCTTCCCTTGGCGGCGGCATGATACTGGGCGCCCGAAAGCCGGTGATAAAGCTGCGCGGCAGCTCGGGTGAGGATGCGGTGGTAAATACCGCCGAGATGCTGATAAACCTCTCCTGCGGCCGCACGGTGTATGATAAGGATAGCCGAGGCTGAGGGGCTGTTCCGTGATCGACTGTAAAAGATAAGGGTAAAACAGGAGGACCTGAAATGTCAAAAATCAAGATAATGTGTACATCCACGGGATGTATCGAATACGCGCCCGCGCGTTATCGCGAGCTTGGAATTGAGATAATACGCATCCATGTTTTTTTTGAGGGGCAGGAATTCCGCGAGGGGCTGGATCTTGACCCGGTGGATTTTTACCGCAGACTTGAGACGATAGAGGATCCCAAAAACCATCTGCCTCACACCGGCATGCCGGATACCGAGGAGATACGCGCGGCGTTTGACCACGCTATAGCGGAGGGCTGTGACGAGGCGATGGTATTCGTCCTCTCTGCGGCGCTCGGCGGAACATATGATAAGATCTGTCTTATCGCCAAGGAATATGAGGGCAGGCTTAAGATAAACGTGATCAACACCGAGATCACCTGCTTTGGAGAGGGCCTTTTGGCTATCAAGGCGGCGGAATTTGCCGCCCGCGGCATGTCGTCCGACGATATTTTGCGCGAGGTGCGCTGGATGATGGCACGGCAGGAGTTTATCGGCGTTGACGGCAAGCTTGACTATCTCATCTACAACGGTCGCCTAAAGGGCGGCAAGGCGTTTATGGGACAGCTCCTCAGCATCTGCCCTGTCATCCACTTTGAGGGTGGCGAGATCGTTCCGCTTGAGAGCGTGCGCACCCCCAAAAAGGCGCTTGCCCGCACCTGCGAGATACTGCGCGAAAAAATAGGCGACCGTTCGCCCGAGGATTATCTGCTCTGGCACATCTACACCGGCCCGTCCCTTATCGGTCAGCTTTGCGAGATAGAAAAGAAATACGGGATCGAGACGAATCACGAGGCAGTCATAATGTCACCTGTCAGCGGCTGTCATAACGGCCCGTGGCTTGCGGGCTACGGCTTGGCTCTCCTCCGCCGTGAGGATGAGCCACTGGAGTGATGCCATGTCCTGCGTGATAGTAAAAGAGGTCCGTGGACGCGCGGATGCTCGCGCTTTCGTGCGCTTTCCATTAGAGCTTTACCGCTCCTGTCCCTATTTTGTGCCGCCGCTCTACCGTGATGAGATGCGCCTTGTTACATCCGGCGGGGAAGGCAAAAGCTCGGATTCTGTTTTCTTCCTTGCCCGCCGCGACGGCAAGGTGGTGGGGCGGATACAGGGGATCATCCAGCATCAATACAACAAGCTGCACGGCACGGCGCAGGTGCGTTTTACAAGATTTGATGCGATAAATGACACGACCGTCTCCCGCTTGCTCTTCAGCGCGGTGGCGGAATGGGGGCTTGAGCAAGGTATGCGCGAGATGTGCGGTCCGCTCGGCTACAGCGATCTTGACCGCGAGGGCCTGCTTATAGAAGGCTTTGATGAGGACTCGACCTTCGAGGAGCAGTATAACTATGAGTATTATGCCGATCTTTGCGAAGATTTTGGATTTTACCGCGATGCCGACTGGCTGGAATATGAGCTTCGCCGTCCCGAGCGGCGTAACCCCATGCTCACCCGCGTGGCGGCAAGAACGCTTGAGCTTAACCATCTGCACGTGGCGGATACGAGTCTGCCAAAGCGCAAATATATAGCAAAATATCGCGATGGCTTTTTTGAGTGCCTTGATCGGTGCTACAGCCACCTCTACGGCACCGTCCCCCTTACGCGTGCCGAGCAGGATGAGCTGATATCGCAGTTCATGCTGATCGTCAACAAGGAGTACGCGGTGTTTATCTGCGATGAGTCGGAGCGCGTAGTGGCGTTTGGACTTTGCTTCCCCGGCATTGGCGGAGCTGTCAAAAAAAGCGGTGGGAGGTTGACACCGGCCGCACTTTGTCGTATAATAAATACGGTGAGGGCTCCAAAGACTATAGATCTCGGCTTGGTGGCGGTACTGCCCGAGTACCAAAACACAGGCATCAACGCCGTTATCCTTGACCGTCTGCTTGACGTGCTTGACGAGGGCAGGGTAGAGCGGTGCGAGACTAATTTAAATCTTGAGGATAACACTGCGGTACAGGCGCAGTGGAAGTATTTCAGCTCCCGCCTGCACAAAAAAAGAAGATCGTACAAAAAGGAAATTTAAAATGCTTGAAAAATTAAAGACCCTGCTGGGGCGCGTTCTGCCCGATGTTGATATGTCAGCCGTCACCGAGGATACAAGGCTTATTGAGGATCTCGGCTTTGATTCGCTGGCGCTTATGATGCTTTCAATGGAGATAGAGGACGCGTTTGGCTTTAAATTTACCGAGTTCGTCCGCTTTGAAACGGTCGGCGACGTGTGTGGCTATCTTGAGTGCCGCATATAAAATTACAGTCGATCGTAAATTTTCGTTTTACGATCGTGGGCTGCGCGGCGGCAGAGCTGCAAAAAACGAATTTGAGCTTATTTGATGGCTTTTTAGATTGACTAAGTCACAGTTTGCAAAGGAGAATGACAAATGAAGCGCAAGGATATTCGCATCCGCGATCCGTTTATCGTAAACGAGGGCGGGAGCTATTACATGTACAGCGCGACCTGCTCGGCAGACGGTCGCACCATTGAGGTTTATCGCAGCCGCGATCTTGAGGAGTGGGATGGACCGACCGTGGTTTATCGGCTGGATAGCTCCACATGGCGCGAGCGTGAGCTTTGGGCGCCGGAGGTACATAAATATCGCGGCCGCTTTTATCTTTTGCTCTCGATACTCGGCAAGGGCGGCCTTCGCGGTACCGAGATATCCGTCAGCGATACGCCTGACGGCATCTTTCAGCCGCTGACCGATGCTCCCGCCACGCCTGTGGGGCAGAGCTGTATCGACGGCACGCTGTGGGTGGACGGCGATCGCCCGTATATGATCTATTCGCATGACTGGCCGGATAACTATGATGCCGCGCGGGATGCGTATATCGGTCAGATATGCGGCGTGGAGCTGAGCGCGGATCTGACGCATGAGGTAGGCGAGCCGTTTGTGATGTTTGATTCCTCCGATGTACCTTATTCCGCGGCCGCACCCTCCCGCACAAAGCGCGGGGAGCGCACGCTCATTCGCTACGGCTCGGATGCGCCGTTTATAAATCGCCTTGCCGACGGTCGGCTGCTGCTTACATGGTCACCCTACCCCGGTAACAATTATGTGGTGCTGGGCGCGGTCGCCGAGGATATACGCGGTCCGTGGCAGCATTTTGAGCGGCCTATATTTGACGGCAACGGCGGGCACGCAATGTTCTTCCGCGATAACGGCGGCCGCCTTATGATGTGCATTCATCAGCCCGAGCGTCACCCGGACGAGCGTGCAATGATACTGCCGTTTTTGACCTCCGATGCGGTTTTTCTGCCGGAAGAGATAAAAAAACTATTGACGGACGATTGATTTAATGATATAATAGGGCAGATGTTATTCCGCTTTCGCAAATTGATATTTGCGGAGGACAGCACATATGCCGCCGCTGTGCGGCGGAGGGAGTTCTAAAATGGTAAAGCAAAGCGTAAAAAAGAAATGGACGCGCATCATGTGTGTAGCTCTGGCCGCACTTATGGTCGTCGGCGTTGCCGCGGTACTGCTCTACTCGGGTGGATCTGATGATCATGATCACGATCACGATCATGACGAGGTCGCCGCCGCAGCAGTACTTTGAGCCCAAATATCCCGCACTGCGATCGCGCCGTGCGGGATGTTTTTTGTGATAGGCTGTTAAGGCAACACCACGCAATTAACGGCCGGAGTCTTTTTCCTCCACTTGCTTGCATAAGATCCGTTATATTTCACAATCTTCCTTTGCGTAGGATAGGCTGCGCGCGAAAATTTGCTTCATCTGACGAATTATCAGGCGGCGCAATTGAACGAAAAGAATCCTGCGGTGGTGCCTTGATTCTTAAAAAAGGTAATGACAATATTGGATATATCACATATAATATAAGTGAGGGCAATGAAAAAAGGGGAATCGCACAGGAGGATATCGGCAAGCTTGAAAACGGCAATGCCAAACCGTTGCTGAGGACCCCGGGCGACTGGCGTACGGAATGGGCATGAAGCTGCAGCTTGAATTTGTGCCCTCCGATCGCTGAGCGGTCCTTGATATCAAAAATACGATGCAGCTACTTGCCGCGGCAAGTAGCTGCATCGTTTTTTAAGAGTCGATATCCCGCCAAAGCTCGGTGAGGAGCTGCGAGTCGGTGCGGTCGGTCATAAGCGGAGTGATCGATATCAGTCCGTCCGTCACGGCATCGGTATCCACCGTGTGGTCGTGACGGTTTTGGAAGATCTTGACCCCCTCGGGCTTGAACATTCCACCCCCGATATCGCGAAAAACATCGCGGTAGAAGGGTCCGCCTTGGCGGGTGAGGGTGATCTCCCCGGCCGCCTGTGGGATATTGATATTATAAAGAGTGCCGCGGTCAAGCAATTGATTATCGGATATGTAGGCCCATACGCGGTCAAGCGACTCATCGCTCACGGGAGGCGTGTCCGCCGCCTCACCCACCGCGCGATAGTGAGCCGAAAACGCAAGCGAGCGGCGACCGAACAGAGCGGATTCAAACACCGCGCCCGCCGTGCCTGAATAAACGATATCCGCGCCGAGGTTAAAGCCGCGGTTTATGCCGGAGAAGACAAGATCAAAGCGACCCTCCGTCTGCTCAAGTGTGGATAATCCAAAGCGCACGCAGTCGGCGGGGGTGGAGTCAACATAATAAACGGCGTGTGCGCCAAGATAGTCGCCCTCGGCGGGGAGCCTTTTTATCTCCACCGCATCGGTTATATTGATCGAATGGCTCATGCCGCTCTGCTGTTTTTTGGGCGCCACTACCGTCACCTCGCCAAGCTTTTGCGCCCAGCGGGCAAGGGCCTTTATGCCTATGGCATCAATGCCGTCGTCGTTGGTTATAAGTATCCTCACTTTACACCTCTGTTTTTCTCTTTAAAGTCGCAAAGCAGTGCATCGGCATCCCGCAGCAGCAGCTCTATCTCGTCGGGAGAATAAAGGGTTGCGCCGCTGGCGGTATCGTGACCGCCGCCGCGATATTTGTTTGCAAGCTTGTCTATCGTTACAAAGCGAGAGCGCAGGCGCACGCGTATCGTCTCGCCGTCCGAGTTGTCGATAAATGCTATCCATATCGGCGAGCCCTTTATCGAATCAAGGCAGCTCACGGTGGCGGAGGCCTCCTCGTCGCTGAGGGAGAAGCGCTCCTTTATCTCGCGGTCGATATAGATATACGCCACGCCGTGCTCGGTCATTTTTATCCTGTCATAAACGAACGCGCGGAGCTTCAGCGCATCCAGATCTTCAAGATACAGCTCGGCAAACAGCTCCTCGGTATTCACGCCCGCCTCAAGCATGGTGGCGGCACAGCGCAGGGTGGCGGGGCTTACACTGCGAAAGCGAAAACGTCCCGAGTCGGTCACCATGCCCGCGTATATCGCGGTTGCCGCCTCGCGCGTGAGGGTCAGCTCATCGCTAAAGGTCATATAAAAGTCAGCTATCATCTCGCAGGTGGCGCAGCGTTGATCCTCCACCCACGCAATATCGCCGTAGGGGGCAACATCAATGTGGTGGTCTATCTTTATCACCTCACAGCCGCGATCCCAACGCTTATTGGATATGCGGTCGGTGGTGGCGGTGTCCAGCACTATCACCAGCGCGGAGGCATAAAAATTATCATCCGGCTGACCCGATTCACAGCCCAAAAAGGCGGTGTACTCGGCATAATCCGAGTTGACTACCCGCACGTCCTTGCCGGGGTAGGTCGCACTGATGATGCGTGCAAGCCCCAAGGTCGAGCCAACGGCATCGCCGTCAGGGCGAATGTGGCGGGAGAGGATAATGCGGTCGTACTCGCGTATCTTGTCAAGTATCAGCCGCTTGATCTCGTAGCTGTTATCGTTGTTGTTATCGTTTTGATCGTTTATACGGTCATATGTCATGCTTATCTGTCCTTTTCTTTTTATCCTTTAAAAATTTGCCGCCAGCTCGTTAAGGTCGCAAAGCAGAGCCATTGCCTGCTCGCGGTCGCGAAGGGTTGCACCGCTGGCCATAGCGTGCCCTCCTCCGCCGTATTTTACGGCTATTGGATTTATATTATATTTGTTTGATCGTATCTCGCACAGCACACCGTCATCGGTTTCGGTAAAATTCACCCAAATATTCACGCCGCGCACGTCTGCCATAACGCCAACCATCCCGCGGGAGGCGGTAAAGGAGTCAAGACCGCTGGCGGCCAGCTCGGCGCGGTCGGTGTATATGTAGCCCACGCGATGCTCGGTAAAGCGCACACGCAAAGCAAAGGAGGCGCGGGCGCGGATCATTTCAAAATCATCGGC
This sequence comes from uncultured Ruminococcus sp., assembly GCA_964522215.1. Lineage (GTDB taxonomy): Bacteria > Bacillota > Clostridia > Oscillospirales > CAG-272 > CAG-390. The sequence continues at coordinate 28,443 of CAZFVR010000008.1, forward strand.
ATAAAGGGAGGCGTATATCTCGCCGGTGTCTATTGGTCGGTTCATAAGATATGCGGCGCGCTCAAAGGTGGCGGCGGAGGTCGATGAGTAGCGAAAACGCCCGGAATCTGTCACGATGCCGGTGAAAAGCGCCGCTGCGGCATTATCGGATAATGTCCAGTCGTTTTGGCGGGCAAGCTCGGCGACAAGCCCCGCGCAGCTCTCAAAGGATGGGTCGATAAGCTCGGTATCGGCTATCTTTTCAATAAAAAGATGGTGGTCTATGCGCACCGTTTCATCCGCCAAGCGCCAGCGGTCATCGGATATCAGTGCGGGCGAGGAGGTATCAAGTATTATTGCCAGCGCACCGCGGTAGTATTCGTCCGGTATCTCGTCGCACACCGCGCCCTTTATGAATGCATATCTGCCTGCGGGGTCACCTACGGTGTAGACCTCGACCCCCGGATAGTTATCCAAAAGCAGGCGGCGCAAGCCGGATTGACTGCCAATGGCATCGCCATCCGGCTTTTTGTGGCGGTGAATTATCACGCGCGGGTATTGCGATATTTTTTTTGCTATCTCTTTAAATTCAAACATGTAATTCTCCCGGTGGCACAATGCGGCATTTATATAGATAATGTAAATTTTGGCTCTCTGCCGTTACTGCCACTTGCCAAAGCGCAAAAAATGTTGTATAATGAATACAGAATATATATGATAATAATATTATACAGTAAAAAGAGATTCGGGTCAAGCCCGAAAAGGAGATCGGAGCAAAATAATGAGAAAATACCGCCTGCGCGTAGGTCTGGACGTTGATGATACACTTTACGAGTGCAATGCATACGCACTGTCGATAATAAATTCTCGCCACCCCGATGAGGTGCCGGTGAGCATAAACGAGATAACCGGCTGGGGGCATTACGGCCGCCACTCGGAGGAGCGGATGGCGCTTTACGGAGATCCCGAGTTCGTGCGCACACAGCCGGTGATACACGGCGCAAAAAAATTCGTGCGCGAGCTATCCCGCCTTGCCGATATATTCTTCATTACCGCGGTGCCGCCGGCATGTATGACGGCACGCGCCGAGCGACTGCGGGCGGACTTTCCCGAAGTACCGCCGGAGAATATAATCATAGGCACGCGCAAGGATGTTATGGCGGTGGATATACTGCTGGACGATGCCGCGCACAACATATCAAGCTCCCGCGCGGCCTATCCCGTCCTCTTTCGCAAGCCTTGGAACACCGATATGAGCGGTCTTTTGGCGGTCAACAGCTATGATGACTTTTTGCATCTTTGCAAGATGGTGCGTAATTCCTTTACCGAAAAAGCGCCGGATCTTTCACACGGCGGCGTTGTGTGCTTGGTGGGTCCCTCCGGCTCGCTTAAAAACAAGATAGCGCATGAGCTTATGAGCTTTCCGCGCTTTGAAAAGCCGCTTACCTCCACCACCCGCCCCCGCCGCGAGGGGGAGGCGGCAGATGCCTATCGGTTCATCACCGAGGAGGAGTTTTTGGCGGAAAAGGATGACGGCAAGTTTATCGAGACCACCGTTTACAGCAAATACCATTTTGGCACATCCGACAGCGAGATAGCACCCATTGTTGAGCGAGAGGGGCTGGCTGTCATTCCCATCGATATCTGCGGTGCTCTGACTGTCAAAAATCTTTACCGCAGTCGTGCCATGCTCGTGTTTTTAAATCGCGAGCGCAGTGAGGTGATACTGGATATCATCAGCCGCGATACAATGGCGGAGGATAAGATGCGCCGCATAATGTCGCTTGATCTTGAATATCGCAACGCCGAGGTGTGCGACTGCGAGATAAGGGTGGGATCCGATCCCACAGCCGCCGCCCGTGAGCTTGTTGATAAAATAACATCTGCATCAGCGGGGAACAAAAAATGAAACGGTTTTTGATAGTTGACGGTCACAATCTTTTATTCAGAATGTTTTACGGCATGCCGTCCCGCATAAACGATACCACGGGACAGCCTGTCCACGCCGTTGTGGGCTTTATTGGGGCGTATCTAAAGCTTTTGCGCCTCAGCGGCGCGGAGTACACCGCCGTGATATTTGACGGTGAGCATCAAAGCGAGCGTGTAAAGCTTTTGCCGGAGTACAAGATCGGGCGGCGGGATTATTCGGATATGCCGCCGGAGGGCTCGCCCTTTACGCAGCTGCCGATGATAAAAACTGTGCTTGATGAGCTGCGGGTCTATCATACCGAGGCGGAGGCGGGCATGGAGACGGATGATGTTATCGCCTCCTGCGCCCTGCGTTTTTCCGAGGATCACGAGGTGCTTATTGCCTCACAGGATCGCGACTTTTTTGGCCTTGTAAATGATAGGATCAAGCTGTTTGACTACCACGGCGACCAAAGTGTTATCTGGGATGCGGAGCATATCCGCCGCCGCTACGGCATAGAGCCTGAGTTTTTTGCCGACTTTAAGGCGCTGACGGGGGATCATTCGGATAACCTTCGCGGTGTGACCGGGGTAGGACCCCAAACCGCCGCCATGCTTATTGCAAGGTTTGGGCATTTTGGGACGATACTTGAGAATGCCGAGCGGATCAAGCGCACCAACGTGCGTGAGGCGATACTTGCCGAGGCAGAGCGTGTGTGGATGAATCTGCGACTGATCAGTCTTACCGATCGTGCCGAGCCGCCGTTTGCCGAGCCGCCTGCCCTCACCTTTGATCCCGCCGCCGTGACTACCATCGCACTGCTTGAGGACGCCGGGATATACCTCCCCCGCCGCTCGTGAGCAAAACGCAATACAAAACGCAACATCAATCCATATGAAGCTGAAAAATATAACTGCAAAATAAAGCCCGAATGTTTTAGGCATTCGAGCTTTTTATTTTGGGTGGTGCGAGGGTGCGGCACTGTGGTGCGCATCCTGCATAAATAATTTCATTTGAAATTGGCCACACGATTTTCTTACGCGATCATCGCCGCCGGAGATGCGTATCATCACGCGCGAAGGCACGTGCATTGCTCCTCAAACATCATACTTCAGCTTCAACCTCTCCATTCTCCTCCCCCACGGGCGGGCGAGCAGAAGCAAAAATATAACATTCGATACGGCGTAGAGCACGGTGTGCGGCAGCGCACTGATGCACGCGGCGACATAGAGCGGGAGCGAGAACCTCTCATTGTACCAAAGCACCGTCCACACGTCCATGATAAGCGAAAATATCGCCCCGGAGAGTGCCCCCCAGGACACCAGCATCCACAAACGGCGGCGCAAGGGGCGCGCAAGATACCCGGAAAGCAGTCCGATCATACCCCATGCGAACATTTGAAACGGAGTCCATGGTCCCGATCCGAAATAAATTGCCGAGATGAGTGCCGACATAGACCCCACCAAAAAGCCCGCCTCGCCGCCGAGGTGGATGGCCGCTAAGATCGTGAGCGCGGTTATCGGCTTAAAAAACGGAATGAACCTGCCAACAACAGACAGCGCGGTGATCACCGAGAGCAGGACCAGCCGCCGCGAGCCTGTTTTTTTTCTTTCAAACCCCGCACAAAAAAGCAAAAGCGAGAGGCATGCCACCACGACCGACACCGCGGCGTAATATTTTTCATCCGGCAGGGCCGCGCCTATCGCCAACGCGGCGGGAATGAGTAAAAACGGCAGTATCAGCGACAGGGCACGTCGCAGGGGAGAGCTTTTTATTACTATCATGAGCCGCCCCCCGCCTTGATCACCTCACGCGCCGCCGAGAGGGTGACTATCCCCTCCGCCAGTCCGCGCGTTATGCGCGCGGCGGGCGTGGTGTAGAGCGTGTTGCCGGAAAAAAATTCCCGCACGCCGCCCTCGGATATCAGCTCTCCGCAAAACAAAAAACCGCACCTGTCCGCCACATCGGCGGCAAATTCGCTGTCATGCGTGACGGCTATGATCGTCATGCCCCCCGCCCTCAAACGGCAGAGCAGAGCCGAAAGCGCGGAACGCGCCGAGGCATCCAGCCCTTTTGTGGGTTCATCAAGCATCAGGATGCGGGGGCGGCGGGAGAGCACCTTTGCCAGTGCCAACAGCTCGCGCTCTCCGCCCGAAAGATCAAACGGATGGCGGTCGGCGGGCAGCTGCAGCTCCGGCGGCAGATCGCGCGGGCTGAGTCCCACCGAGGCCAGCTCCTCCCCAACGCTGTCATGGAGCAAAAGCATCTCCGCCTCCTGCGGCAGATACCCCAAAACACCGCCGTGCAGCTCCTCGCCCCACGCCGCAGGGCGGCGACCGAGGATGCGCACACTGCCGGCATAGGGACGGCGAAGCGCCGCAGCGATGGTCAGAGCGGTGGATTTTCCCGAGCCGTTGCCGCCAAGCAGACAATATATCTCGCCTTGCCGCACCGTCATGCAAAGCCCGCGCAGGGCATCCTCCGAATCGCGCGAGTATCTGAAGAACACGTCCCGCAGCTCTATTGCCGGCTCGGCGGTGTTTTTTTTCTGTTGGGGAGGCTTTTGCGGCTTTTGCGGCTTCTGCGGCTCGGGGAACCCCGATACTCCCGCGCCGATGCACTCGGCAAAATAACGCCGCCCCTCCTTAACGCTCAGGGGACACTCGCCCGCCGCGGCTCGAATGTTATTGTCCACGGTATCCACGGTATCCACGGTATCCACGGTGCCGCGCCAAAGCCTTGCGGCGGCGGGGAGCGCATCTGCTACCGGCAGGCACTGCGGCAGGACAGCTGCCGCGCGGCGCGGCGTGTCATCCGCCGCCACACGACCGCCGTCAAGGACGATAAGCCTGTCGGCATAGGGCAGGATATCCTCCATGCGATGCTCGGCGATAATGATCGTGGTTCCAAGCTCGCGATTGAGGCGCACCACGGCCGAGATAAGCTCCGCCGCCGCAATGGGATCCAGCCTTGACGTCGGCTCGTCAAGCAGCAGCACCGCCGGGTCTGTCACCATGACAGATGCAACAGTCAAAAGCTGGCGTTGCCCGCCCGAAAGCTCGGCGGTGGGACGGTCAAACCATTCGTCGATCCCAAAAAAGGATGCCACCTCCGCCACGCGGCGGCGTATGAGCGCGGGGGCCCACCCAAGACTCTCCGCGCCGAACGCCAGCTCGTGATAAACACGGTCGGTGACTATCTGCTCCTCCGGGCGTTGCGCCACATATCCCACACGCGCCGCCGCATCACGCTCGGTCAGCTCTGATATCGGCCGCCCGCCAAGCTCTATCTCGCCGTCAAGCTCGCCCTGCGGGGCGAGCTCTCTTTTTATCAGCCTCAGGAGGGTGGATTTGCCACTCCCCGTGCCGCCCGCAAGCAAAACTATCTCGCCGCCGCCAATGCGCAGGTCTACACCGCGGAGTGCTGCCGCGCTCTCCCCCGCGTAGCAAAAGCTTATATTTTTGAGAGCAAGTGTTTCCATCGTATCACCTCTATGGCATCATTGATCAGTGGCAGGAGCAAAAGCACGGCAAAGGCCGCACGTGCGGCAATGGACGGAGGCGTGCTGCTTGGCAGGGCAAGGCTAGGGTAAAAATCATACGCCAAGCACCCGCTCATGCCCGCCGCTGTCAAGCCGGCGGATGCGAGTAACACCGGGAGCAGAATGAACGCATCCCGCCGTCCAAATCGATAACGTAGCATCGATGTGCGCCGCCCGGTGCCGTATCCGCGCGCGCTCATGCTGTCGGCGGTGATGATGCCATCCTCAAGCGCGCCGACGGCAAGCGAATAAAACACGCGCACATCCCCACGTATACGCTCGGGCAGACTGCCGTCACGGTAGAATCCCGCCCCGCGCTGTGCGCGGCGCACCTCCCCCGCCCGCCGCCAAAGATACGGAACAAAGCGTAGCGTCATGGACAGCACCAGCGCAAGCTTTGGGGAGAGGACGCCAAGCAGACAGCCGAGCCTATCCGACGTCATATAATTTGAAAATGAGCGAAAGATATTGAGCATGGCGGCGATCATTGCTCCCGAGGCCGCGCCAAAGACGAGCGCCTCCGCCGTGATGCGCATATCCCCGACAAAAAACAGCACCGTTTTGCCGTTGTGTGAGAGTGCGGCATTGATGAGGGCCGACAGGGGAATGATCACCGCCGCCCACATCGCGCATGCCGCATCACGATGGAGCACCGCCCGCTCGATAATGCTGATGAGGAGTGCCAAGACGAGCAGGATGGGATCGCGGCAGAGCATCAATACCGCCGCGACCGCGAGATAATATAAAAACGTCACCAGCGGGTGATACCTGCCGAATCTGCACATATCGGTGCCTCCTTTTTGTTTTTTAATATTTCGGCAGGAGGGTATACTCCCACTCGATCACGTCACCATCGGCAAGTGTATACCCGCCGCAGCCAACGCTTGGCGACTGTCCGTTCACCCGATACGTCCATCCGGATAGCTCGCCGCCGTCAAATTCATAAAGATATTCAATGCCAGAAACGTATGCCATACTGCCGACACCGGAATATTCAAGCTGCAGACGGTAAAGCCGCGCCGCCTCGGTAAGTGCATCAAGCACCGTCCCGCCCTGCGTGAGCTCAAGCTCGACCGCGCCGAGCATCACACCGTCGGCGGGGAGGGTATCAAGCTCCGCCACCCCAAGCGCCTCATCACAGCGGACAGATATGCTGACGCTTATCCTATCCCCCGCGCCTGCGGTGGTATCGGCATAGTAGCCCTCCGGCGTGCGGATATCAAGCAGCAACACTGCCGCCGACAGCACCGCCGCCACCACGACAATAAAAATAAAGTTCTTTTTGTGCCGCCGTCCGCAGATAAACAGCACCGCGGCCGCAATTATCGCCGCCGCCAAAATGACCGCGATGATCCAAAGCTTTAGCTTTGCATCGGTTTGGGGTGCGGGCGCGGGCGCGGGCGCAGGCGCGTTTTGAGCATCACCGAGAGTTGTATCCGCGCCGATCTGTGCTGCGGTCGTTATATCGACCGATGTGACCGCGCCGTCATCTGTATCGGGTGGGGTTGGAACGGATGTATCATCCTCCGCCGAGTCCTCAAAAGCATATATCCCGGAGAGACCGCGGCGGGATCTTGAAAGGGCTATCAGCGCCAAAAGCGATTGCATCGTGGCTGTGGCATTATAGCCGCCGCCCGCCGTGTGGGAAAAGCCCTCCCCTGCCAAGCGAAAGGCAAAGATGCCGTCTATCAGCGTGCGCCGCCCCGCCATGCGCGGGTCGCGCTCGGGATCGATACCGCAGGCGGTGAGTGCCATTACCGCCTGTGCGGCTGACTCGGGATTTTCTGCCCCATAGCTGAGATATGTGCCGCTCTCCCGCATCGAGTCAAGGAGATGGTCCACTGCTGCGGTGACCGCCGCCGCCGCATCCGCGCGGCGATAACGATGGGGAGCCAGCGCCTGTACCGCCATGGCGGTAACATCGGCGTCCGCCACGTCTCCCATGACCGCCCAACCGCCGCCCTCAAGCTGTAACGTGAGGAGGGCATCTATCACGCCGTCTGCAGTGTGCGTGCGGGAGGTAAGCCCGGTATTCATCAGATCAAGCCCAAAGATATAGCTCATTATACCAAGCGCGCCGATCGTTTCGTCCATAACGGCCATGGCCGCCGCCGACTCGCCGCGCCCGCAGGCCGCAAGCGCCAGCGCACAGCGCTGGCGCGCCACCGCACCGCGGATCTCGCCGCGGGACATTTTTGCCTCAAGCGCAGCCGCATATGCCGCAAGCTCCACCTCCGGGTGTGACCCGCGCAGGGCGATGATGTACCATTCAACTCCCTCTCCTGCACGCGGTGTGAGGTATGATCCTACCCATTCGTCAAGGCTATCTGCCCCCGCCATGCGGCAAAGCTCCAAAAGCACTGCCTCAGCCTCTCCGTCTATATCATATCCCATGGATGCGGAGGTCCCCGCCGCGGGCAGGGCAAACGAAAAGGCGAGTATCACCGCAAGGGCCCCCGCAATGACCCCTGCAATGATACTCTGCTTTATCTTTAAATTACGCAGCATCAGCTTTGCGGCGGGTGAGTCCCACAGCCGCGCCGACCATCGCCAAGGCAAGCAGGCAGATGTATACCACAGCCATATCTCCCGTTGCGGGTGACTGCGCCGCCGTGACCGTTGCCACGCAGACCGGCGGAGTAATGTGTTTTTCGTTATGCACCGCGCCTATGATATGCTCGCCCTCGGTAAGTGTCAGGGTCACGCGGCCCTCAGCATCGGTCAAAAGATCGGTCGCCTTGCCGTCAACGGTGATGGCGGCCCCCGCCAACGGTGCGGTGACAGGCTGCCAGTTGGCATCATAGCCTGCAGAGGTGAGGGTAAGGGTGAGGCTCTCCCCGGCCGCCGCAGTCAACCTGTTTTGGTCAAAATAGCAATAGATATCGCTAAAACCGACAGTATCGGTATAAACAAAGGCATAGATGCTGTCGCCGTCCGCCACCTGATCGGCAAGTCCCATGGCGGACTTATTGTTAAGATAGTAGCCGTAGCTGCCGCCGTTCTCCACGCCCCAAAGGCGGGTAAGGGAAAGTCCCCACTCGCTTGCGGCGGAGGCATACCCGGCGGACGCGCCGCCCTCAAAGTGCGCGTCATGCGCCAGAGTGAGCGCATCATTTATCGTCAGCTTGCCGTCGCCGTCGGTATCCTTAACTGCCACAGGCGCGTGCGCAAGCTTTACCGTCGCGTTTGCGATAGTCACATAGACCGTCACATCCGTGCCGGGTGCGGCGGAGGTGAGTGGGGAGGCGAATACGCCGAGCTGCATCAGCGCGGCAAAAAGTGCCATTGCAAGCAGTGCCGAAATAAGTTTTGTTGTTTTCATTTTTTTGATTCCTTTCTCCCCACGCTTTGGGGATCTATATAACTCGGCTGTGGGCCTGAAGTTATTCTTGTTTTTGTGGTGCTTCTGCGGTCGCCGCCGCTGTCGCCGCCGTTGTCGCCGCCACAGATCCTGCCGCCTCGGCTTTTTTGGCTTCACGGCGGGCGGCGTTTATCCGCCTTGCGGCGCGAATGCGCTTTTCGCGGTTTCGCTCAAGCCTGTCCCCCTCGCGCGGCGGCTTTAGCCCCGCCGCCTCAAGCGCGCGCGGCCAAGGACCGAGGTGCGCCTTGATGGCGCAGACCTCGCGCTCCGAAAGATCGGCTCGCCGCGGCAGTCGCCCCTCTCCCGCCTCTGCAAGACGTACACCAACCGCCCGCAGCAGCGCTATGCAATCCTCTTTTGTATATTCCATCTATCCATCTCGCTTCATTTATTTTATACGACGATAGCACACAACGTCACGCCGCCAAGGCAACAAAAAAAGCCTCACCCGCCAACTTGGAAATGAGACCTGATATTGTAACCCGAAAAGCCCCGGCAGAGAGCGCATTTTTTGCCGCCTCCACCGCGGTGTGAGTCGGAACAGTCATCTTCTTACCCAAGAGCTTACCCATATGACTTCGCGGCAGGTATTCCGACTTATGAGCATCCTCAATTACGGTAATGGTCGTTGCGACGGATTTTCACCGAACTTCCCCCTGATCCTGCGGCGTGCGCCGCGGAACCGCGTTGTGTTTATACTGCAAGCAATAACTGCCCACATCTGCTTATTATTATATACTATTTTTGCCGCCAAGTCAACCACCCGCACCCATCTTTCAAATAAAAATCAATAACTCTATTTACAATCCCCCCGCGATGTGATAAAATATATATGATGCGACCCGGCGGTCGATTGCAGATCATGACCGACAGTAAGCTGAAATTACACGTTTCGCATATGCGGGCGAAAGAAAAGGATGTGTTGAAATGAGCTACGAAAAAAGATCTGACATCAGGATAATGTCCCACAACATTTGGTGCGGCGCGGTGTATAATCGTGATACGCACCTGGCAAACATCTACCTGCGTCACGCGCCGGATATCCTCGGCCTGCAGGAGATGACACAAAATCTTTACGATTCCCGCCTGCTCTCCCTCCTTGACGAGCAGTACGAGCTTTTGCGTCCGGATACCGACGGAATGCTTGATAACACCCCCCTGCTTATCCGCCGTGGCGTATTTGAGGCGGTAAGGGTGGGCTGGCACCTTTATGACGGCCTTAACAACCACAAAAGCAAGAGTCTTGCCTGGGCGGTACTGCGCCGCGTTGAGGACGGTGCTATGATAGGCGTTATCTCCACCCACTATTGGTGGCAAAAGGGACCCGAATCGGATACCGCACGCGTTTATGATGCAAAACAGCTTGGTGCATACGCCCGCTTTATTGCAACCGAATATAAAGTTCCGGTTGTGGTGATGGGCGACCTTAACATGCGGATAGGTGCTGACGGCTATAATGCAATGCTTGCCGACGGCGCAATGGATATGCGCTTGGCGGCAGTGGAGTATGCCTCCCGCTCCAACACCCACCACCCCTATGCTGTCTACGATCCCGAAAGCGGAGAATATATAAACGCGCCGATGCCCTGCGGTTCTCACCTTAACGCAATCGACCACATGTTCGTTTACGGCCATGCGGGGCTGGACGTGCGCGTGTTTGATGTTATCACCGAGCAGGAGGCACTTGATGTTTCGGACCACTGCCCGATATACGTTGACTGCCGCATACTGCCGCCCGCAGAGCTCCCCACCTCACCGACATATGTTAAAAAGGAGACGACCGTATGATCGCGCCGGAGCTTGACCCGCGCGAGGATCAGCAGAGTGCGTCCCCGATACAGGGTGCGGAGCAAAACGCCCCGCGCCGCCACCTGACGAGCGCCGAGCGACAGCAGATCTACCGCGAGCGTGCAGAGCATCGCCGCCGCGCGACCATCTCTGCCGAGAAAAGAAAAAAACTCAGGCTGGCGATCATACTATCAGCCGCAGTGCTGTTTTTGACAGTCGCAACGGTCGGTACCATCCTGCTTTTTGACCGCGTGATAACCCCGCGGCGCAATTACAGCGAGGCGATATCCCTCTTTGAGGCGGGTGAATACATGCGCGCGCTTGATATTTTTGACGAGATGGGCGACTATCTCGATTGCCGTGAGTATGTTGAGCGTTGCATTTTGGAGCAGGCCCGCACGCTGGCGGGGCGGGATGACGTTTTTGTGGGCAGTACAGCCGACATGCCGTGGTTCTCCTTTGATGCGGATGCCGAGGAGGAGGGAATGCTAAAATTCGACTCCGAGCTCTATCGCGGCGAGGGAGACATATCGATACCGGATGTTTTTAACGGCGTGCTGGTTCGCGGCATAGCCGACCGCGCCTTTTACCGCTGTGACTTTTTGACCTCCGTCTCACTGCCGCCGTCGATAAGATCGATAGGCGAGCGTGCCTTTTTCGGCTGTGAGCGGCTGGTGTCCGTCACGATCCCCGACAATGTGAGCATCATCGGCGAGAACGCCTTCAGTGCGTGCGCAGCCCTGGGGAGCGTAAGCTTTGGCGCGGGGCTTAAGACTATCAGCCAGCGCGCGTTTGATAATTGCACGGCCCTCGTCGAGATCACGCTCGGCGGCAGTGTTGAATACCTCGGCTACCGCGCCTTTGGCGGTTGCACCGCCGTTGAGAGCCTCAGCCTGCCCGCGACCCTCAAAACGATCGAGGCGGGTGCGTTCACGGGGATGGATAAGCTCACCGCCATCACCTTTGGCGGCACACGCGAGGAGCTGCTTACCCTGCTTGGAGACGATGCTGCGACCCTCACCGCCCATGCCGAGATCAAAGCTGCGGGATGATGCGCGAGCCAACGGAGAAATGACTAAACTAAAAAGGTTAAAAAATAAGACAAAATGAATATCACCGAAAGATTTTTAAAATACGTTTCCTATCCCACGATGTCGGATAAGCACTCCACGTCCTGCCCGAGCACCGAAAAGCAGCTGCGCCTTGCCGAATATATCGCCGGTGAGCTGCGGGAGATAGGACTTTGCGACGTTCTGCTTGACCAAAACGGCTACGTGAGCGCCACACTGCCCGCAAGCGAGGGCTGCGAGGGCGCGCCCACCATCGGCCTGATAGCACACATGGATACCTCTGACGAAGCCCCCGACTCGCCGATATGCCCGCACATAGTTGAATATGGCGGCGGGGACATTACCCTGTGCGAGTCTCCTCTTATCGTTATGCGTGAGAGCGACTACCCAAGCCTTTCGGCATACCGCGGCCAACACCTGATAGTGACCGACGGCAAGACCCTGCTGGGGGCCGACGATAAAGCGGGCATTGCCGCAATAGTTACCGCCGCCGAGCAGCTGATACAGTCAAACACCCCTCATTGCCGCCTGCGCATATGCATAACTCCCGATGAGGAGATAGGCGCGGGAGCTGATCACTTTGATGTTGCCGCCTTTGGCGCGGATTACGCCTACACCGTTGACGGCGGTGCGCTTGGCGAGATAGAATACGAATGCTTTAATGCCGCCGCGGCCAGTGTTGATCTTACCGGAGTTGCCATCCATCCCGGCTACGGCAAGGGCAAAATGAAAAATGCCGCATTGATGGCGGCAGAGTTCGTCTCCCTGCTGCCCGCGGCGGAGGATCCCGCACACACCGAGGGATACGAGGGCTTTTATCACCTTGACGAGCTGCACGGCAATCTTGAGCATGCCCGCGTTGAGTATATCATCCGCGACCATGATGCCGCCCGCTTTGACGAGCGCAAGCGGATGTTTGCCGCCGCTGCCGAGTTTATAAACGCAAAGTACGGAGATGGCTCCGCAAGCTGCGTGATACGCGACTCCTACCGCAATATGCGCGAGGTGATAGAGGATCACCTCTACATTGTCGATCGTGCCGCCGCGGCAATGCGTGCGCTGGGGATCGAACCGAAGATAGTTCCCATTCGCGGAGGAACGGACGGCGCACGCCTATCCTATATGGGTCTGCCCTGTCCCAACCTTTGTGCGGGCGGCGAGAATTTTCACTCTCGCTTTGAATACCTGCCGATAGAGTCATTAAAGTCAGTAGCCGATATACTTGTGCGCATCCTGACCGATGCCGCAAACTAATGGCAGCGGCGACCATACAACGACAAGGAGCAAAAACGAAATGAAGATAAATGTAAACGATCATGCCTGCGGCCGTTGCGGCGAGGGTGTGAGCTATGAATATTCAAACGGTCGGCTGGTGATCAGCGGCGAGGGAGCTATGGACTCTTACCGCCACGCCGAGGAATATCCCTTTGCGGACCTTCGAGACAGAGTGGAGCAGGTGGAGATACAGAGTGGTGTGACAAACACCGGGGATATGACCTTTTGCGGCTATCCCGCCCTGCGGCGCGTTGACGTGGCCGGCAGTGTGGACATGGTAGGCTACCGCGCCTTCTCCGAATGCCCGGGGCTACGCGCGGTACGGCTTGCGGAGGGCGTGCGTGTGCTGGGTCCCAAGGCTTTTGAAAATTGCCCGAGGCTTGAATACCTTGAGTTACCGGAGAGCCTGCAGGTGGTAGACTTTAAGTGCTTTATGCGCTCCACAGGCATTGGGATCGTAAGATACGGCGGCACCGAAGCGGATTGGTCGCGCCGCATACGCATCGGCCGCTCTGCTACGGGGAATGTGGGGCTTGAGCGCGCCACCCGCTATTGCCGCGCCCACTCACACCGCTACTACCGGATGGCGGCAGAGCTTTCCGCCATCTTAAAACGCGGCGGGGACGGAGACATGCATATCGTCACGCCGGATCTTACCGTGCCGGGCGTTAAGGGCAAATCAGGCGACTGCACACTGATCATCCTCCCCGACGGCAAAACTATGATGATAGATGCGGGGCTTTCCGCCTGCTTTGTGCACATCATTGAGCTGCTTGATGCACTGGATCTGCGCTCGCTTGACTTTTTCATGCTCTCGCACCCGCACAGCGACCATTTTGGCGGGCTTGCAAAGATCGTGGACTATCTGGCATCCCGCGGCGGTCGGATCGGCGAGTTTTTCTATTCCGGCTTCGCGCACAAGGAACTGGTGCCACGGCTTGAGGCAATGATGCGCTCACATGGTACACGCGTGCGGTGTGACCTTTGCGCCGGCGATACGCTTGATTTTGGTGAGGTACACGCCGAGATATTTAACCCGAGCCGCGAGGAGGTTGCGTCATCGTCCGAGCAGGAGGCAGACACCGAGGGGGAAAATAATATATCCATCGGCATGATAATGAGCTTTTGCGGGCTGAGATACCTCACCTCCGGCGATCTTTATGCAAGGCGAGAGAGTATGCTGGTCGCAAAGCTTGGAGAGGGACTTCGCGCCAACGCCGCAAAGACCAACCACCACGGCCTGTTTACATCAAATACCGATGAGTGGATCTCCGCCATCTCGCCGCAGGTGCTGATATCAGACAGCGATGATGCACCTTGGACGAGCTTTGCCGAAAAGCTGGCTGCCCTCGGCATCGAGCATTATATAGTAAACGACCGCGGACTGACTGTCCTCACGATGTCCCGCGACGGCCGCATGTCGGTTAAGACCGAATATTAAAATACATACCCAAACTAAAAAGCACCTGCCGCAGCGGGTGCTTTTCGTTTTGAAAAATAGGTTTGACGATCGGTCGCGCGCGGGATGAAAAGAAAGCTTTCCGCGCGGCGGTGCTCTTGCGTGATCAGCGCAAAGCGAGGCATGTGATCCCGCACGGAGTGAACCCATTTACATTCCCAAATTCGCCTTAAGGCTCATCGCCACGCCGACGAGGTGCGCATCGTCAAGGCTGGCGGCGGAGGTGATCTCCACCCCGGGCAGGGCGGATGATAGCTCGCCCGAAAACAGCGGGGCATCGCGGGATATCTGGCCGCCGAGCAGGAGGGTGTGTATATCATACTCGTGCAGGAGCGGCAAGAGCAGCTCACCCAGCAGTCGCCCGGTATCGGCATAGACAGTCAGCGCCGCCCTGTCCCCGGCGCGTGCGAGGCAGGCTACCGCTTTTGCATCCGGATGTGAACCCCTGATCCCCGCCGCTGCGGCGTATCTGTTTGTGATGCCGCGTGCGGAGATAAGCTCCTCCGCCTCCGTGCCGTGAAGCGGGGCGCGATAGATGCTGACGCGCGGTCCGCCCTCGGCATTCGTCAAAGGAGCGCCGTCACGCATGATGGCAAATCCAAGCCCCGTGCCAAGCATTACGGCAGCTATCGCGCCGACTGACCGCCGCTCGGCGGGAAGTCGGCGTGATGCGCCAAGCATGAACGCAGAGGAATCATGAATGATATGCACCGGGCGCCCCGGCAGATCCTCGGCAAACCATGGGAGGACCGATACACCGTACAGCGCGGTATATTTGTGCCGCATGCGAAATGTACCTGTTTTGTATTCAAAGGGACCCGGGGTATCCATCCCCACCGCGGCGATCTCGTACCCAAGCGATGCTGCACGCGCCCGGGCGCGTGCGGCAAGGGCTGAGTACGCCGCGCGTATCTCGGCAAGACTGCCGCCGGTGGAGTTTACAGCCTCCGAATCATGTGTGCCGTCGAGCACCTCGATATTATCGGCATCGACCAGCCCGCACTTTAAAAAGCTTCCGCCCGCATCAAGAGCGTAAATGCATTTTTTCATTTTGTTACTTTTTTATATGACAGTCGGCTCACACACCGCGCTTGAGCATGGTCTTGTGCATTACCGTCCATGTGCCGGGCTTGTTGTTTATAAGCTCGATCTCACCGAGAGATGCGGGAATAACGACCATATCCATATATTTCATTCTGAACTGACGTGTGGGATCTGCTTTGCTGCGCACGGTAACATCCTCGCCGTCCACCAGTGCGTATACAAAGAAGTCGCCGCTCTCCGAATAGCGCTTTGTATCATCGGTAAAGTAATCACCAAACACCAGATTGCGGAGGGAGAAATACAGCTGATCGCACTCGCCAACCACTATCTCGCGGCCGTTTTCGTCCTCGCGCAGAACGCGACGGCGACCGTTTACGAGATTCCCCTTAACATAGGACTCTGTCATGCCGTGATTGAGGTTGAGCGAGCCGTAATAGGAATGAATCGGGCGCGGGTTACCGTCAAGGTCGCGGCGCAGGTAGTCGTACATTTTATATGTATAAGAGCCGACGGTCAGCGAGCCGATCTCAAGGATAACTTGGTTTTGACCGGAGGCGTGGATAGTTCCCGCAGGGATCATTACCTGTGTGCCGGGTTCGCTGCGAACGCCGTAGATGTACTTTTTATAGTCTATCTCGGTATGCTCGCGCTCACTGCGGCGGACCTCGTCAACAAATTCGTCCACATCAACGCCGTCACGGAAGCCGAGGTAGGTGCGCGCTCCCTGACCTGTTACAAAAACATAGTAGCTTTCGTCCTGGCGGCCGAGCTCGCCGTTCTCGCGCATTACAAACTCCGCGCCCGGGTGCAGCTGTACCGACATGTTGCCGGCGGCGTGGAAGGTATCATCATAGTTAAAGCGGATCGGAAAAAAGCCGTGGAACTCTTCAAGGCACTGCCGACCCATAAGCTTTTCGCCAAAGGAGGAAACAACAGTGTAAAAGGGCACCTCAAGCGTCATATCCCCCGCATCGATCACGGTGGAGACCTCCATGGGGATCATATCAAACACCCATGCGCAGTTTTTCATGGTATCGGGCAGTCCGCGCACGCCCATGGTGTAGTAGCCGCCCCAAACGCCCTCAAGATACACCGGGCGCTGACGGAAGGGGGACTCGATGGTGCGCTCGATCAGCGCCCAAAGCAGCTCGGCGGGGAGCATAGTCAGCGCCGCCGGGTCGTCGCCCGCCACGTAATAGTCTATACCGCGGTTGGCCAACAGCTTTGAGCGAAGGCTGAATGCCAGCTCAAAATCAACATAATAGCAACGGCGCATGGTGGCCTTATAGGGCATCTCGCTGTCAGAGCCGAGATTTAAAAATCCGCCGCGTTTGATGTTGAGCACCGCACGCTTGGGTGTGATATCGCAAAAGATCTTGGTATCGGCCAGCGGGTAAAGCTCATCAGAGAGCGCACCAAAGCCCCAAAGGATAAGGCTCTCACCCGCCGCGCGGGCGGCCTCCACATCGGCCTTCAGCCCCGCAAGCTTTGCAGCATCAAATATCCCCGCATAGCCTGCCCCAAAGAGCTTACCGTAAAGCAGGACCGGGTCTTTTTCACGATCCTCGGGCAGGTTATCGCGAAACAGCTCGCGCAGCTCTGCGGGGGACTTGTATGCCGAGGAGACGGCAACCGTCTTTGGATTGCCGCAAAGAGCAAGGATGGCATCAAAGGGTGCGGTGGTGTAGCCATCGATGGCGATGATGCCGCCGCGGCTCAATATTCCCTCAAGCGACTTGGCTACCGCTGCATTGCCGACTGCGGCGCAGGATGTATCTATCCCGCTTGCATCTATTTTATTTACGGCAGAGGGATCATCATACGGAAAGGGATTGAACATAAAAGACATGGTTTTTTCTCCTTATTTAAAGCTTTAAAGCTCAGATCTATCTGTTTGTGTTGTATCGGAATTGAACTTTGACCGTCGTGGCACGGCAAAGCCGTAACGGAGAGATCGTTCGATGCCATTTAGGGTCTCATGATTATTTTGATCGTCACGGCGCTCACTCACTCTCCGAGCAGGCGGACGAACTCGCGCATAAAGGCGGGCAGATCCTCCGGGCGGCGGGAGGTGACGATGTTTTTGTCGCACACGACCTCGCAGTCCTCGTAGAGCGCACCCGCGTTTATAAGATCATCACGAATGCCGGGGTAGCAGGTGGCGCGGCGACCGCCGATGACACCCGCACTGATAAGTATCTGCGGACCGTGGCAGATGGCGGCAATGGGCAGGCGATTTTTATCAAAATACTTCACAATGCCGAGTATATCGCTGTTTTGGCGCAGCTTTTCGGGAGCCGTGCCGCCCGGCAGGATAAGCCCGCAGTACTGCGCGGGCTCCACCTCCTCCGGGAGCAGGTCGGCGGCGACGGTAAAGTGATATTTTGACTTTATCACTCTCCGCTCAAGGGATGCGACCGTGACGGTGTACCCCGCCTCCCGCATCCTAAACAGCGGATACAGCACCTCGCTGTCATCACTGTTATCATAGGTAATGAGCAGTATCTTTTTTTCCATAACTATGTGATCTCCTTGAATATCGAATGAATATCGAATGTGCGGCGGCAGTGCGGCCGCCGCGGCACGCATCAATCTATCAGCGTAAAGTCAAGATCCAGCATTGCGGCAAGGTCGCGCAGCTCGGCAGTGACGTTACCGGGCGCGATGGCGTAATGCTGTGTTACGCCGCACGCACCGATGCGGGAGAACAGCTCCTCGGGCGACATGCCGCGCGGGGCAAAATCGGCATGCGAGTAGGATGCAAGATAATGCTTGGTGGGCAGGCAATCCACCACCGTGCATACCATCTTCATCCTGCCATCCCGCTCCGACATATGCAGCATAGTTTTCTCCCCCTCCGGAAAGACATACCATGCAAAGGGCGCACCGGCATACCTCCAGCCGCTCTTGGCAAAGCGCTCGTCACGCGCTATTATCATACTGCCCTCGGGATCGCGATAATCGTTGGGGCCTGCATGTCCCGCCACGAACGCGCCGCGGGCGTGGTCGATATAAAACGGCTCAATAAAGTTGGCGCGCCGCCCGGTGAGTGCATGCAATATATAGGTAGCAAGTCCGCCGCCGATGTCCCCCTCGGGTACTGTCACGAGCGGGGAGGAGGCAGAGGTCGGTGCAAAGCCGGGGCGCAGTCCCACCTCGCGGAATAGCACGGTATCGATATCGTTAAGCACCAAAAGATCGGTATCAGCCGCGGCCGCCACGCGCTCCATGGCGTAGGAGGCGCGCACAGAGGCATCCAGCTTTGCCATGTCAACATTGGGGTATACCGGGTGAGCGGATGTCAGCTCGCGCACTATCCGCCGCACCTCGTCATCAGACGTGGCGTTTATCTCGTTTACAAGCTCTGAGATGGAAATAAAGTGTATCTCCGGTCCTATCTTCATGAAAAGATTATATGGATCTACATATGTTGCCCACATCGCCTCGTTATAGCAGGAGAGGAGGGAGAGGCGAGAGCGGCGCAGGACGGTGCGTACCCTTGCCGCCGTGGCAAATATCTTCAGTCTTTCGGCAACGGTATCAAGCGTGCCTATGCACATCTCGCTCATGGGTCTTGAAAAACGGCGGAAGGAACCGCTGGCCTCCTGGAATCCCACAAGTGCGCCCGCGGAGAGAAAATCTATAAACTGATCCTCATCGTTGGTATCGGTGATAGAGAGGCTATCCCGCACCACCGACATAAAAAACAGCGGCATGGGAGGCAGCTCACGTAAAAAGCGGATCCATGCAAAATCCTCCGCCCAGGAGAGAAAGCCGGCGGCCACGCAATCGCACCCCTCGTTGTAAAAGAGCTGCGCCGCACGCTCCGCGCCGTCCCGCTCCCAAACAGGACCGGGGTAGACCACCTCGGCAAATTCGGAGATCTTTTTTATGTAGGATGCCGCCTCGGCATCCTTTCTTTCGGAGTAAAGACCGCGAGCGGTACCCTCGCCAAGCGAGCGAAAACGCTCAGCCTCTATAAGCAGCACGCCTATCTTGGGTTTTTTATGAATCGTCGTCATTTAAAATTTCTCCTTTCGTACTGATCTGCGGTTTGCCAATACCGTTATGCTCTGATTTGACTTTTTGTGATCCAAAAGGAAGCTTCTCTTAAAAAAATCTGCATTATACGGCCATCGGTATTGACTTTGGATGAAATATGTATTATAATTTTACAAGAACATTATACTGCTATGTGATATTCTTTTATATCAAAATAGTACGAAGAATTATGAAAATCATATTAAATGCTTGCCGCATGGCAACAGGAGGCCGCAATGGAATTCGGGCTTGAGATACTAAAGACCCGCACCTACAACTCATCAGATGTAAGAAAAACTCTTTATTCCGCCGAGAGGACAGTTCCCGCGTACGAGATAGAGCTGTGCACCGTAGATATGGGCGGGGTGAATTTTGTTAACGGCGAGAGCATTCCATGCGAGGTGGGGCGCATACTTGTGGCGCGTCCGGGGGCAAGAAGATACACAAAGGGGCATTTTGAATGCCAATTTGTACATTTCATCTGCCACGACCGCGCATTTGAGGATAAATACCTGCGTCCGCTTCAGGTAAGCCTGCGCCTGTGCAACGAGACACGTGCCCCACACATCTTTCGCGCAATGACGAGCGCGTGGGCAAAGCGGGAGGACGGCTACGAGCTTTACTGCGTGGGCAAGCTGATGGAGCTGATAAGCGCCATATATTCGGCGGGCAAGCTGCTTGGCTCGATAGACGAAAAATACCGCCGTTTTTCGCACAATATCATCAGCGCTACCGAATTTATGCGGGAAAATTACGCCTCCCCGCTCACGCTTTCGGATATCGCCGCCTCGGCTCATATAAGCCCCTCTTATTTTCATCTTATATTTAAAAATTCTATCGGAGTCACCCCCGCGCGCTACCTGCTTGATGTGCGCATGAGGGAGGCGCAAAAGCTGCTGATAAATACCTCATTCCCCCTCTCCGAGATAGCGGGAATGTGCGGCTTTGACTCGCAGTCCTATTTTACCGATGTCTTTCGCCGCGAGGCCGGCGTGACCCCGGGCAAATTCCGCCGCGATAATTCGGATATCATAATGTGACTCGACTGCAAATGCGCTGCATCGGCACGCAGTTTTGGCCCGTCCCATCTTTGCGTGGAGAAGCAAGCCTATCTTGCCGTTGTATTGTTGCTTCGCACCATGTTCGCACTATCTCAACGCCCCCCCTGTGTAAAGGGAGCGGCACGGCAAAGCCGTGACGGAGGGATCGTTCGATGCACCGCAGGGCCTTTCTGCGGCTGCAGCTTTTATTCAATTTGAGGACACATCATCCACCCCCAAACCGCCGGAGATCAACATGAAAAAAACGATATCTATACTCTTGAGCTGTATAATGCTCCTCTCCCTTGCATCCTGCACGGTCAGCGGACCGCCGTCGGAGCTTTCATCAAGCCCGTCAGGATCCTCCACACACTCGCCGGTGCTCTCGGGCGAGGCAAGCGACCTGTCTGACAGCACGTCGGGGGGCACAGCCGTTACCGAGCCCGCAACCGAGCCGATGACCGAGCCGATGACCGAGCCGCCCGCGCTCGCCGAGCGACGCATCTCCTTTTTGGCGGCGGGGGATGACCTGATACATGAGGGGATAATCGCGGATGCGCGGCAGGCGGACGGCAGCTACAGCTTTATATCAAAATATGATGAGATCGCTGCCATGGTATCTGCGGCCGACGTGGCTTTTATAAATCAGGAAACACCCATGTGCGGCGAGCGCTACGGCTACGCAGGCTGGCCGCGCTTTAACTCTCCGCAGCAGCTGGGGCTGGATCTTATCTCCCTCGGCTTTGACGTGCTTTGCTTTGCCAACAACCACATGGCGGACAAAATGAAGCAAAATGATCCCGCGCTGGCAGAACGCTCCATGTCCGACATGATGGACTTTACCGACACGCTCGATGCGCTGGTGTTGGGGCTTCACCGCAGCTTTGAGGACTACGAGACGATAAGATATCTTAATGTGGACGGCGTGAGGATCGCCTTTTTGGCATACACCTACGCCACGAATGCCTATTGGCAGGATAAGACCCCCGCAGAGGGCGTGTACCTGCCGATAATCCTTGACAGAGCGATAAAAAGACAGCTTGCCGCCGCACGCGAGAGCGCGGATTTTGTTATAGTCTCGATGCACTGGGGAACAGAGAACAGTCACACGGTAAATAACGAGCAGCGCCGGCTGGCACGCCTTTTGGCGGACGGCGGCGCGGATGTGGTGATAGGCACTCACCCGCACGTGGTGCAGTCGGTCGAGTGGTACGACCGTCCCGATGGCGGGCGCATGCTTTGCTACTATTCGCTTGGCAATCTTATAAGCAATCAAGAGGCCTTTGCCAACAATATAGGCCACCTTGCAATGTTTGATCTTGTGATGGACGATGAGGGTCGGCGAGTTGAGGCCGATGCGGTCGTGCCGATATTTAATTTTCACAATAAAAATAAACGCGCAGCCAGGATCTACACCCTCGACCACCTGACCGAGGATATAGTGGCGGCGCATTACAGTAACCAAAACCGCGCGAGCGGAGCGAGCCCCTATACCATAGCCTCCGTCCACCGTATAATAAAGGAAAACATCCCCGCCGAGTTTTTGCCGGAGAGTCTTGGAGGAGATAGGTAAAAACGCTGCGCTGTAATGTTCGCTGCGCGCCGCGCCGTGCATGTGGCTCCTGCCATCTACCTCTCGGCCGACTGTTGTCTCAGTATTGCCGGGGTGATGCCGCGGTGATAGCGATAAAATTTTGCCAGCTGTGCCTCGCCTGCAAAGCCGGATCTTGCCGCCACCTCTGCCTCACTGTAGCGGCTGTCCGCAAGCAGGGCATCTATATGCTCAAGCCGCTGCTCGGTGATAAAAGTCTTAAGCGTTTGGCCGTACTCCCGCGCAAAAAGGCGGGAGAGGTGCTCCGCGCTGTAGCCGAACCTGTAGGCCACATCGGATACCGTCAGCGCACGTGAGCGGTTGCGCACTATCCATGCGCGCGCCGATTCGCTGACGGATGCTCCGGCAAATATCTGATTTTCGCATTGCATTCTTATATCCGAAAAAAGCACCTGCACAAGGCTTGAAAGCATGCCGCGATCCGCACCCGGGAGCGAGTTGTAATGCTCCATCAGCTCAAATAACATGCGCGGACGTGCAAGGTCTGTAAGCTTTGCGTGCTTGGGGATATCGGTAGGGATATCGCTGTCAAACAAGACATAAAAAAATTCCACCGGTCCGGGGGAGGGCTTATAGCCTCCGGAGGGCGCGTTTTGCTGTAAAAAGATGAATTCGCCCTCATTTACATCATATTTGCGATCGTTCTCGAACAAATGTACCGTTCCGCTGAAAACAACTATAAGATCACTGCGCGAACGTGTTGCGCGGCGGCGGTGCTGCCAGCCGCCCGATGCGTGCATCACCCTGCCGGAAAGATAATAACCGTTGCTTGAATAATCTACCATTGCGCCCCTCCGCTTTTTTTGCTCGTTGCTTATATTTTACCACTTATCTCCCCGCCTTGCAATAGCAGCGGGGCGTTTTTTATCAGATTTTTGTATTTATATATCAGATTTTTTCCTTGACAAGCCGATATGCAAATGCTACAATTATAATATGAAGAAAAGAAGATTTTTTTCAGCACTTTTGCTGACGTTGGTCCTGCTTGCCGTTTTGGCCTCCTGCGGCGGTGAGCGACCGGGCGATAACAAGGATGAGAGTAAAAATAATTTAAATTCAACCGGCGATGCGCTCATAACGCTCGTTGGCGCAGGGGCAAGCGACTGGCGTATAGTCCTGCCGCGCAGTGCCGACAAGGCCGAGCGCGAGGCGGCCGAGCTTTTGCAGAGCAAAATATCCGAGCTGTGCGGAGTGCGGCTTGAGATAGGGGACGATTATGTCAATGAAAAGCGCGGGGTCCTGCCCGCCGAGCATGAGATAATAATCGGCGATACCTCTCGCGAGGAGAGCCGCACCGTGGATCGCCGTATAAGGAGCGGCGACAGCGAGGTGACTGTTGAGGGCGGCAAGCTTGTGATCCTTGGCGGCAGCTATGAGCTTACCCTTGCTGCAGCGCGCCGCCTGTGCGAGAGCCTTTGCGCCACCGATGATCGCTCGCTTACGATCGGCCGGGAGCAGTGCATCCGCCAAGAGGGCGAATACGAGATAAACACCCTGACGGTGGACGGCGTGTCTCTGATGGGGCTGGATATAGTTTATCCCACCGGTAATTCCGAGGTAAAAAAGATAGGCGAGCAGCTGGCCGCGCATCTTTCGGCTATTGCCGGCCTGCGCACCTCCTGCGTGTCCGGGGACGGCGAGACGAACGGCGGCATACTGCTTTCTGTCGGCGAGGGGAATGAAGTATCCGTTACCGCCGAGGGCGGCAGTGTTTACATAAAGGGCGGCGATGCTTGCGCCCTGCGCTATGCGGTCTCCGAGCTGTGCGGCCTGCATCTGGCAAAGGGTGCGGCAAAGGATGGCGTCATAGCCGCGACCTTTGCGGGCAAGACCATCAAAAACGATCAGCCCACCCACTCGATCATGAGCTTTAACATCCTTTGCGATCTCAAGGGGGACCTCACCCGTGCCGATAAGGTCATAGCCACGGTACGCGAGCGCATGCCGGACAGTGTGGGCTTTCAGGAGGTCACCGAGCAGTGGCTTTCGCTGCTCGTGGCAGGCCTTGGCGATAAATACGACTGGGTCGGCGAGATAAATGTAGAGCAGGGTCAGCGTTGGCGCAACGCCATCTTTTACAGACGGGATAAATATGAGCTCGTCTCCACCGAAACGCGCTGGCTCTCCGGTACACCCTCAAGGGAATCAAAGCTTGATGCTTCCTCACAATATCGTATCTACACCACCGCACGCCTGCGCTGTATTGAAAGTGGGCAGGAATTCGTGCATGTAAACACCCACCTCTCCTATGAGGAGGCGGCGCGCCGCCCGCAGGTGAATATTCTTTTGCGGGCACTCGAAAAGCTTGATGTTCCATTTGCGTTGACAGGCGATTTTAACTTTACCCCCTCCACGCAATACTACCCGATGATACTTGCGGGCGGACTTGAGGATTCAAAATATCTCACTGCCGACCGTGATGAAAAAAACACCTGCGAGATGAATATCATTGACTATTGCTATCTCTCGGAGGGCGACTACAATGTGCATTGCTATCGCGTGGAGGATCGTGTTGTATGCTCCGACCACCGCGCTGTGTATGTTGAATTTTCACTTTTGTACCCAATACCGAAGAGCGTAGCTTCGGAATAAAAATAAATGGGAGTGATAACGACAATGAAAAAGATCCTATCCGCTATCCTTGCCGCATGTCTTTTGGCGACCCTTTTGCTGGTGCTTCCCGCTTGCAGCAACGATGATCCTGCCCCCGGCCCCGGTGAAGATTCAAGTCGGGGACCCGCACAGACCACCGCCGAGGATACAAGCTATCTTTATGACGAAAACGGTCTGCTTAAGGATTCCCTGCCTGCAGATCTTTCCTATGGCAATGCCAATGTAAACATTCTTGGCTGGCAGACCACCCGCAACGAGTTTTACGTTGAGGAGCTGACCGAGGAGCGAGTTAACGATTCTATCTATATGCGCAACAAAAATGTAGAAAATCGTTTGGGCGTAAAGCTTGCATTTAACCTCATCAAGGGCGACAATGCCAACATGAACGCATTCGTTACGCAGGCAGAGGCCTCCATCACCGCCGGTTCGAGCGAGTATGATATCATTGGCTGCTACAGCATGTGCTCCGGCATTCTTGCCCAGCGCGGCCTGCTTTGCGACCTTTACGATGTTGAGCATCTTGATACCCAAAAGCCTTGGTGGCCTGAATCCTTTATCAGATCCTCCGAGATCAACGGCAAGCTTTATTTTGCCACCGGTGATATCTCCAACGAGTTCCTTTATAACCTTTATTTCATGCTTGTAAACCTTGACCGTGTAAAGGAGCTTCAGCTTACCGACCCGCGCACCATGATCGACAGCCGCGGCTGGACACTTGATACCATGATTTCGATGTGCCAGGATGCATATGAGGATCTTAACTCCTCGCAAGCACGTGATGCGGGCGACCGTTTTGGTCTTGTTGTTTGGAATCAGGTGCATATCGATCCCTTTATTGCCGCCTCCGGCGTGCAGATGACACGTTGGGATAACAACGGCAATATCGTGCTCAGCGATGAGTTTACCGGTGAGCGGATGGTCAATATCGTGACCAAGCTTGGCGATATGCTCAACAATTACGATGGCGCGATATACGATACAAAGAACGGTTACAACACCATCAAGGGCGGCAACGCGCTGTTTGGCACAGTTGCAGGCTCTACCCTTACCGGCTTCCGCGAGGTAGACTGGGTATACGGTATCATTCCGTTCCCGATCATCGATGCCGAGACCGAAAAATATCAGTCTCTCGTCGGCTTTGCCTACACCAATTTCTGCATCCCCACAAACGCTTCGGATAGCTCTATGTCCGGCGCGGTCATCGAGGCGCTTGCCTCCGAGAGCTATCGCCGCACATCCCCCACACTGTTTGAGGTCATGTTTAAGAGCTCCTACTCCAACGATCCGCTTGATTCGCAGATGTTTGACCTTATGAAGTCCAACGTTTACGTTGATATGGCAAGACTCTACAGCGGTAACTTTACTTGGGCCAACAGCGCAGTGGCACTTTTCCGTAACAGCATCATCAACGGCGAGAAGTCATGGCGTGCAAAGATCACATCCAACGAAAAATACATCAATGGCGTGTTTGCCGATATCTCCGAATCCTTTAAAAATCAATAAGTGAATGCCGACCTTTTGTCGGCACATATACCCACCCGCCCCGCCGCAGCAACAGCCGCAGCGGGGCGGGTGGGTATTTTGGATGATTCAATTTTTGCTGTGTCCGTTGTATGCGCCGCGGACGTGCTTGCGCTCGTAGTGCTTATCCGCCGCATTGCCCGCCACGCGTGCGGCGGGCAGATATTTTTTTAAGTGCAAGGTTTGCCTTGCATTTTTATATTTCCTGTTCATTCGCCGCCAGTGTTTGCCCCAAGGCGTTCGAGAATACCTCGGCCGCCGGCTCGCTCGGCGTGCATCCGCGCGGGATCGGCGCAGCTCCTGCATTATACAGCCTTGCAACCTTTTAGGTGCAAAAGAAGATCACCCCCGCGGCAGAGACATGCGTCTCTGCTGCGGGGGTGTGATGATCATCAGTCAAAAAGTCTGCCGTATTTAAGCAGTCTTTCGTATTTTTCCTTGGCAGCGGTCTCTGCCTTTGCAAACAGGGCTTCCGCACGCTCCGGGAACTGCTGAGCCAAACGGCTGTAGCGGGTCTCGCTCGTGATAAAGTCACGATAGTTGGCGGTCGGCTCCTTAGAGTCAACTGTCAGCGGGTTCTTGCCCTCTGCCTTAAGGGAGGGGTTGTAGCGGAACATCTGCCAGTAGCCTGCATCAACTGCACGCTTCATCTCCTGCTGGCAGTTCTGCATGCCGCCCTTAACACCGTGCATCTCGCAGGGAGCGTAGCCGATGATGAGGGAAGGTCCGTGATATGCCTCAGCCTCGGTGAGAGCCTTAAGCAGCTGGTTCATATCCGCGCCCATAGCGACCTGTGCCACGTAAACGTAGCCGTAGGACATTGCGATCTCGGCAAGGTTCTTCTTGCCAATGGCCTTACCGGCGGCGGCAAACTGTGCCACCTGACCGATCTGGGAAGCCTTGGAGGCCTGTCCGCCGGTGTTGGAATAGACCTCGGTATCAAAGACCATCACGTTGATGTCCTCGCCGGAGGCAAGCACGTGGTCAAGTCCGCCAAAGCCGATGTCGTATGCCCAACCGTCGCCGCCGAAGATCCATACCGACTTCTTGGCGAGGTAATCGCGGCTGTCAAGTATCTCGGCTGCCAGAGTGCAGGCATCACAGTCGCAGTTGCGGCCTGCGGCCTTAAGCTCTTTCATGTGAGCAAGCATCTCATCAGCCTTATCGCCGAATGCGGCGCGTCCGGCCTCGGAGGATAAGAACTCAATACCCTCATCGGCGGTGAGGATGCCATCCTCAAGTGCGCTGATAAGGCGAGCGGTGGCGGCCTCGTTGGCCTTACCGTCGTCATAGGTCTCGAGCCACTCTGCGGCTGCGGCCTTGATATCCTCGGTCGCCCATATGGATGCAAGCTTTTCTACCTTGCTGCGAAGCATCTCGCGCACTGTCTTTTGACCAAGGTAGATGCCAAGACCGTGCTCGGCATTGTCCTCAAAGAGCGAGTTGCCCCATGCGGGACCATGGCCGCTCTCGCGGTTGACGGTGTAGGGAGTTGCGGGTGCGGAGCCGCCCCAAATTGAGGAGCATCCGGTCGCGTTGGAGATATACATACGCTCGCCGAAGAGCTGTGTGATAAGTCTTGCATAGGAGGTCTCGGCGCATCCTGCGCAGGAGCCGGAGAACTCAAGCAGCGGCTGCTTGAACTGGCTGCCCTTGACGGTGGCGTTGATAAGCTCCGGCTTTTCGGAGACATGTGCCACGGCGTAGTCAAACGGAGCCTGCTGGTCAAGCTGTGTGGGCTGAAGCACCATCTTGATGGCGCTCTTTGCGGCAGCAAGCTCGGCGGCACGCTTGGCGGCGCGCTTGGGATCATCCGGGATCTCGGCGGCGGCTACCTTTTCGGCGTCGCGCAGAGCCTTGGCGGTAACAGGGCAGGCCTTTACGCAAAGGGTGCAGCCCATGCAGTCCAAAGGACTTACTGCCATGGTGAACTTATATGTGGTCTTAAGTACCGGCTTTGCGGTAAACTTGGTTGCAGCGGGAGCGGCGGCGGCCTCGGCCTCTGTCATTGCAAAGGGACGAATGGCGGCGTGCGGGCAAACAAATGCGCAGTTGTTGCACTGTACGCAGTTCTCGGGGATCCACTCGGGAACGTAAACGGCAACGCCGCGCTTTTCAAATGCGGCCGCGCCCTGAGGATATGTGCCGTCGGCGCAATCCTTAAATGCGGAAACGGGGAGGGAATCACCGCGCATTGCATCCACAGGCTCAACTATGCGGTTTACAAAGTCAACAAGGTCGGCACGCTCGCCGGTGGCCTCAGCCTTGGGGGCATCGGGGGCGCAGGTGGCCCATGCGGCGGGAACATCCACCTTTACCATGGCATCGGCGCCTGCCTCGATGGCGGCGTAGTTGAGGTCAACGATAGCCTGTCCTTTCTTGATGTAGGACTTGTAGGCCATCTTCTTCATGTACTCTATCGCCTCATCCTTGGGCAGGATGCCGGCAAGAGCAAAGAATGCAGACTGGAGCACGGTGTTCTTTACCTTGGGGTTGCCGATGCGCTTGATGGCGATACCGGTACCGTCAATGGTGTAGAACTGAACATTATTCTCGGCAATGTACTTCTTTACAGCTGCGGGGAGGTGAGCATCAAGCTCATCTGCGCTCCATGCGCAGTCAAGCAGGAATGTGCCGCCGGGCTTAACATCCTGTACCATGTCATACTTATCAAGATATGCATGGTTGTGGCAGGCAACAAAGTCAGCCTTTGTGATGTAGTAGGGGCTCTTTATAACGTTATCGCCAAAGCGCAGGTGCGAGATGGTGATACCGCCGGTCTTTTTGGAGTCATACTGGAAGTATGCCTGGATATATTTATCGGTATGGTCACCGATGATCTTGATGGAGTTTTTGTTTGCACCGACTGTGCCGTCGCCGCCCAGACCCCAGAACTTGCAGGAGATGGTGCCGGCTGCAGCAGTATCGGGAACAGCGTGCTCGGGCAGGGAGTGGCCGGTAACATCGTCAACGATGCCGATGGTAAAGCCCTGCTTGGGAGCGGCAGATGCGAGGTTCTCATATACCGCAAAGATGGATGCGGGTGTGGTGTCCTTGGAGCCGAGGCCGTAGCGACCGCCAAAGACCTCAATGTTTGCTCTGCCCTCACGGGAGAGAGCGGCAACAACGTCAAGGTAAAGGGGCTCGCCGAGAGCGCCGGGCTCTTTGGTGCGGTCAAGCACTGCGATCTTTTTGACGGATGCGGGAATGGCCTCGCAGAGCTTGTCTGCGCAGAAGGGGCGGTAAAGTCTTACCTTTACAAGGCCAACCTTTTCGCCGTGTGCGTTGAGGTAGTCGATAACTTCCTCCGCAACGTCGCAGACCGAGCCCATGGCAACGATAACGCGCTCTGCATCGGGTGCGCCATAGTAGTTGAAGAGGCGATAGTCGGTGCCGAGCTTTTCGTTAACGCGACCCATGTATTCCTCAACGATGGCGGGGAACTGATCATAGTAGGGGTTGCAAGCCTCACGATGCTGGAAGAAGATATCGCCGTTTTCGGCCGAGCCGCGAAGCACGGGGTGCTCGGGGTTGAGGGCGCGAGCGCGGAAATCCTTTATCGAATCCCAGTCTACCATATCCTTGAGGTCGTCGATATCCCAAACGTCGATCTTTTGGATCTCGTGAGAGGTACGGAAGCCGTCAAAGAAGTTGAGCACGGGAACGCGGCCCTTGATAGCGGCAAGGTGAGCAACGGCACCAAGGTCCATTATCTCCTGCTGGTTGGTCTCGCAGAGCATGGCATAGCCGGTCTGACGACATGCGTAAACGTCGGAGTGGTCGCCGAAAATGTTGAGCGCGTGGGATGCAACACAACGGGCGGATACATGAATGACACCGGGGAGCAGCTCGCCGGCCATCTTGTACATGTTGGGGATCATAAGGAGCAGACCCTGGGATGCGGTGTAGGTGGTGGTGAGCGCACCGGCTGCAAGTGAGCCGTGTACAGCACCTGCGGCACCGGCCTCAGACTGCATCTCGATCATTTTAACGCGCTCGCCAAATATGTTGCGGGCGGGCTTGCCGAGCAGGTTTTTGTCGGTGGCCGACCATGTGTCGGTGATCTCAGCCATAGGGCTTGAGGGAGTGATGGGGTAGATGGCAGCGACCTCTGTAAAGGCATACGAAACATGTGCCGCAGCGGTGTTGCCGTCCATTGAAAGCTTAGGACGCTTAATTGCCATTTGCTTTTCCTCCGATATTATATATTTTTTGATTTTAATGTTGTCAAAATGACTCATAATATATTATACAGCTTTTTACCCCGATTGTAAAGGGTTTTATGTGAATTTTGTCTGACAAATATCATTAAGTATATACTCTGTGCGCGAATACGGATCCCATAGACTGCGCGGCAACGGTTTTCGCTCGCCGATCGCTTTACCTTTTCAATAATGATCGTATTTCAATGGGAATTTTTTGCTTACGCAAAAATCTTCTTTTTTTGCAGGGCTACATGGTTTTAGTCGTCCTGTTTGTCCTCGGTGAAAAAACTCGCAAAAGGTGTAAAATTTCATCAAAATATTTGATATACCTCTTGACTTTTTATCCGATATAGTGTATTATTACACTATATAAATGTCGAAAAATGCCGAAAGGAGGGAGCGCGGGATCACTATGGATAAAAATACACTTATAGCGACCTGTGACAGGGAGCTTCGTCTTTTGCGCTCCGAGTTCGGTATGACGCAGGACGACATGGCGCGTGAGCTGGGGATATCAAAAAAGACCCTCGTCGGCATCGAAAAGGGGCGTTCCTCCCTCGGCTGGACGGGTAGCGCCGCGCTTTGCCTTTTGTTTGGCGACAGCCAAACGCTCCGCCGCGAGCTTGAGGGCGACCCTGCCGACATGGCCGCGGGGCTTCGCGAGCACCGCGCCCCCGAGAGGGACGGCGGCATAAAAAAAGCACCCGCGGAGCATTTGGAGACTGCGGGGGCGGCTCTGTCTGCCGACACGCCGGATGCGGGCGCATCCTCGCCGCTTTGGCGGTATGTTGGCGCGCCCTTTGGGATACGCGCCGAGCAAAATCTTATCTCCGAGCATTACAGATTGACCGATGCGGGCGGCAGGCGGCTGTTTGCATCCTTTGATTACGCCGAGATAGAGGCGGAGGCTGAGCGACTCTGCCGTGAAAAAAAGAGATGGGGGGACACGGATGACGAAAAAAGAGATCCGGAAGAGCTTGGCGACTAAAGCCGCCGCGCCGCGTCGGTTATTTTGCGGCATTCTGCCCCTTTGGCTGATACTTGGCGGGCGGGCAATGCTCATCATTCCCACCATCGCCACCGCCCTGGTGCTTGATGGCGCACTGCTGATAGCCTTTTTACTACTTTTGCGCCCTCGCCGCGCCATGGTGCGCATGCCTGACGTGGGTAATATATGGCGGCGCACGGTGCTTGCGGTTTGTTTGGCGGATCTTCTGTCAACGCTCGTGGGTGTAGGCTTTTATCTGCTCTCCTTGCGTGCGGCCTCCGCCGTGTTGAGGATCGATGCCGACTATCTGCACGCCACAGCGGCAACTCGCCCGTTTACCGATCTTTTTACCCTCCTGCCCGCCGTGCTTGCCACACTGCTTTGCATCGGCGTGATGTATATCCTTTGCAGGCGGCTGATATTTGCGGATAGATACCGCTACCCCCGCGCCGCTGCGCTCTCATTGTTGCTTGCGCTCGGCACGGCTCCATATTCACTGCTTGTCCCGCAAATGCTCTCGCCGTTTGCGTGATACGGGAAGAAAATCGAGGAATAAATATGTCATACGATAGAAGAACTCTCGCCTCCGACTCGCCGTTTGCGGTCGGTGCGGCGTTGCTTATGGTCCTGGCCGCGGTGCTTTTGCTTGCGGTCATGCCGCAAAGACTTGCCAATGCCGAGGCGGGTTGGGCCATCACCCTCCTGCCGCTTTTGCCGTCCGCGGCATGCATCTGCACGGCGGTGATGCTCGTTTCCCGCAAAAACAGCCTCATTCCCACCGCACTGCCCGTGGGGACGGTCTGCCTTTATGCCGCCGCGCACTCCTTGGGGGATAGCTTTTGGGTATCCCTTGTTTGCTGTCTTATCGGCACGGCGCTGGCCGCGCTTTATCTGCTTTGTGTGGCGGGGGCGCTCTCCTCCCGTGCGCCGCTCTTGGCCGTATCCACCGCCGCCGCGGTGTGGACTCTTCTTATCCTGCCCCACAGTATCGGCGGCGCGGCTGTTGGCGGTATCTTGGCGGGTATCGCACCTATGCTGATCTATGCCGCACTCTTTCTGGTGGGCTGCGGAATGCGCCGCGGCAGACTTTACTGAGCATCCCCTAATAAACATATTTTATATTTTTCAATTTAGGAGGAAGACAAAATGAACTTTCTTGAAAGACCCAAATTCGGCTCATCAGCTTGCTTTACCGGCAGATACGATCGCGAGGGACTGCACACGCTGGCGTCCGTCGGTATCGACTGCATCGAGCTTACCGGAAATTACATCAGCTACTTTGACCAGTGGTGCTTTGTTGACCGTGCCGCCGAGTATGGCCGCATGGCGCGTGAGGAGGGCGTGGAGATATGGTCGCTCCACCTGCCGTTTTCTCGCAATATCGACATCTCAAACCCGGATAAGGAGCTCCGCGCCATGACACTGCGGGTAAACAAAACGCTTATCGATCGCGCTGCGGTAGCCGGGGCGAGCGTGATCGTGCTGCATCCCTCCTCCGAGCCGATAGATGATCCCCATCGTCCGGAGCGCATGCGGCTCAGCCGAGAGGCGATATTTGAGCTTAACGCCGAGTGTGAGCGGCTGGGGCTTCGTTTGGCGGTTGAGGATCTGCCCCGCCTTTGCCTTTGCAATCGCTCGGAGGAGATGGTAGAGCTGCTCTCCGGCACGGGTGCCGGCGTGGTGTTTGATACCAACCATTCGCTGAGCGAGGACAATGCGCATTTTATCGATGCGCTGACTGCGGCGGGACTTAAGATCCACACCCTGCATATTTCCGATTATTTCAGAGACGAGCGCGGCATACTGGACGAGCGGCATGTCCTGCCGGGCGAGGGTATAAATGATTGGAACAGCATCCTTGATGCGCTCGTGCGGCACGGATATTCCGGTCCGCTGATGTATGAAGTACCCGCGCACCCCAAGTATTGTGAGTGCCCCTATACCCCGGAGGAGCTCAAGTCGAATATGCTCCGTCTCGCCGCCCGCGAGATAACAACGGCGGAGAGATGAACCGCACACAGCGCGGATCATATACACGCAGCGCGTGATGCTTGCGGAAGAGATCCGCAGAGCGGATCTCAAATCAAGATAGCAGGTCACGCACCACGGTGTCGTGCCAAAAAAAGTACAAAATAAAGAAATAATGAAGATCTCCGTTGCGGCGGGAGCCGTCCCCCGTCCTACGGAGATCATGCATAGCCGTAAACAAAAGCGATATCCATCGTTGCAGGCGACTGCGGTGTATAGTGTAGTAAGATAGTATACAAGTAATGCAAGGACATAGTATACAGTGTCGCCACATACAGAAAAGAATGCAAATAATACATTCAATTTATAATTAGCCCCGCGGATCTTTTGCGATCAGCGCAAAGTGCGGCATATGATACGCACGGAGTGCCGCCGGTCATCCGCCCGCTTCGCTCCGTGATCGGATCCAAAACGACAAGGCTGCCGCAAGGCAGCCTCGTTTTATGATTATGGTTCAGGAGGTTCCGCCGGGGAAAGGCAGGAACCGCTCAAGGATCTCAAGGACTCCCTCGGGTATTGCGGAGATATAGGAATGTCCGTTTATCAGCGACACCTGCAACGCTCCCGCGATGGATATCAGCAAAAATGCGCATACCGCGGTGTATACCAGCCACCCCCGCGCTCCGGACCTTCCCGGGGCGGATGCACTCGAAACCGCGTCCCCCGCCACCGGCAACAGCAATGCTACCGATAAAAATGCGGCGACCGCCGCCAGATCCAGCGTGTATCTGTATATCACGCCGCCCTTGCAAAAGTTGATCCAAGCCAAGGCAACTATCCCCAAAAACGCCGTGCCCGCCATGGTGCGCCGCCGCGCGGTGTTGCCGCTCCGAAATACCGTTATCGGTGCGGCCAAAATGCCAAGGGTCAGCGGCAGGCAGAACAAGCCAAGGTTGGCATCACGATAGATATAATGGTCGGTAGGTGCGGTGCCGAGCCGCGTGAATGTGATATATGGATAGGTCTCGCACGCCTCCGCAGGTGCCAAAAAGTAATTATAGATGGCAAACGGCAGGTCGGAGAGGCGCAATTTATAGGTCGCAACATTGGCAACCGTCAGCTGATAGTTAGTGCCAAAGTCAAGCGGTCCGGAAAAACGCGCCGCGTTGAACCAAAAGGAGAAGCAGAGTGCCGCGGCAACGGGCATGCCAAGGGCGGCAAGCTCGCCGATGATCACACGCGCGGGGCGAGAGTCCCCGGGGCGGCGTATTATCATAAACCACAGCCCCGGTATCACCAAAAACGCGCAAAGCAGGGCAATGTTCAGTCTTGAATGGAACAAAAGCGCAAAGGCCACACCCGCCGCAATGTAAAGGAGTATGCGCGGTGCGGTCTTTTTTGTGTTGTAGGCTGCCAAGGCGAAAAACAAAAATGCCGATAAAAATGCGATCCCCGCTATAACGGCGATATAGTAAAAATGATTTACACCTCTCGCCGCCAGCAGAGCGCCGGAGCTTAAGACCAGCGCGGGGGCTGAAAGCAGCAAGGGCACCAGCGGCACGCGCCGCTCGGAGGCTCCTGCCCACTCAAACAGTGCCATCGGCAAAAACAGCGCGGTAAGCATCAAAAAGAACGCCATGACCGTTGAGTCGCCGGGCAGCGCACCGTGGGTGAGATAATAGGGGTAATAAAAGGTCACTATCGGCGCGATGCCGAAGTAGGAATAGTATTTTCCGTCATAGAGTGCGCGATCCCAAAGATAATACGCGCCGCTGTCCGACCGCGCAAAGAAATCGTACGGGTCATCCAGTGCCGCAAGCCGCGGGTCGGGGGCGTAATCGATGTGCAGTTGACCCTTCATGAAGGCATCAAACTGTTCTATATACGGGTTATAATGCGCTGCCGTGTGCTCAAGCGGGTAGGGGATAGCCTCCCGCGCATCGGCAAGCCCACCAAGGAACAGCGGCACGCAAAGCAGGCACATAAGCACCGCCGCAAGAGCAGCGGCACGGTGCGAGGGGCGGCTCTTATCGTAGCACAGGCGCAAGACCCCCCACTTCCATTCCGCCGCGGCAAGTGCCGCGGCGGTCAGCAGAATAATAAGAGCGGTCATCATGCCTCTGTTTTGGTCTCGTGATATTCCTTTTCGGTATTAACGCTCCAAACCGTGCTCTTGTCGGTACTGCCGGCGGCAATGGCTCGCACTGCCTCAATGGCTGTAAGCATTGAGTGATCCATATTGTTATAGCGGTGCTGACCGTTTCTGCCAAGGCACCAAAGGTTTTCAATGCCGGAGAGGTAATCCTTTACCGTATCAAACTCGGAGTATGTGTCAAAATACGCGGGATACGCCTTTTTGACCTTTATGCGAGTGGCATCGCGCACTGCATCGCGGTCGATAACGTCTATCGATGCCAGCTCGTCAATGGCGAACTTTATAAAGTCCTCGTCCGACATCTCCCACATCTCGTCACCCTCGTTGCAGAAGTATTCAAGCCCCAGCCACATGGTGTGCTCCGGGTCGGCGACCATATAGGGCGACCAGTTGTTAAACAGCTGCAGCCGTCCAAGCTTTACCTCGCGCTCCTGCACGTATATCCAGCAATCCGGAACGTTGCCGGTAAGGGTCTTTATCTTTGTTTTGTTTTGCAATTTAAGCTTATCCACCAAAAGACCAACGGTGATATAATCGCGGTAGGGCAGACCCTCCGCTACGCGGCGCACCTCGGCGGGCGGTGTGTCGCCCATGCCGGATACAAGATCCCTTACCGGCATTGTGGACATGAATATGTCACCCGCAAAACGGCGACCGTCTGCGGAGGTGACGGAGAGGACGCGACCGTCCCGCACCTCAATGTCCCGCACCTCGGTGTTCATTATTATCTCGCCGCCAAGCCGCTTGATATCCTCGGCCAGAGTCTCCCATAGCTGTCCCGGGCCCTTTTTGGGGTAGTAGTACTGCTCGATGAGGGAGGTCTCTACCTTATCCTTTGATCTGAACGGCTTTGAGAGGACGTTCCACACCGCTTTGCTGAGGCTCAGCCCCTTAACGCGCTGTGCGCCCCAATCGGCGGATATCTCGGAGGGGTGACGCCCCCAGAGATTTTCGGTGTAATATTCAAAAAACATCTCATAAAGCGGACGGCCAAAGCGGTTAATGTAAAAATTTTCAAGCGAATCCTCGGGGAGCTTGTGCAGGCAGCTGCCGAGGTAGCCAAAGCCGGACTTTACAGTGCGGGCAAGCCCCATGTTTTTAAAGGTATCAAATTTAAGGGAGACCGGATAGTCAAAAAACTTGCGCAAAAAGAATATGCGCGATATGCGATTGCGCAACAGCATCACACGGTCCTCCTGCTCCGGGTCGGGACCCTCGGCAGGGAGCTCCTTTTCTATCCCCAAGACCTTATCGTCATAGGAGGGACGGCTCTGCAGCGGCATCAGCTCCTGCCACAGCTCGTTTATCTCTTGATTTTTGGAGAAGAATCTGTGCCCGCCAAGGTCCATGCGGTTACCGTTGTGTACGGCGGTGCGGGATATGCCGCCTATAAATTCCGAGCCCTCAAGAATTATCGGTTTTATATCCGTGTGTTTTAAAAGCTCATAGGCGGCGGTAAGACCTGCAGGCCCTGCGCCGATTATTATCGCTGTCCGTTTTGCGGCATTGCCGTTTTCGTTGTTCATGTTGGGTTTCCTTTCTCGTTTTAGTCCTTGTTTGTCCTTTGTTATTTGATCGTTGCGGCGTATTGTATATTATTGTAATGAAGAAAATAATGCGTTGCTTGGCGACCTTACCTGCCAAAGTCGGCAAGTCCCGCGCGCTCAAGCTTATCGGGGCGGATCCAGCGCTCGGTCTCGGGCTGCATCTCGTCAAATTCGTCGGGGTAGGAGACCGCGTAAAGATATATCTCGGTCTCGGAAAAATAGGTCAGTGTCTCCTCGCGCACCGGGTAATAGCGCCCGCCCTTGTCGGAATTCGGCGCGTAGTAGGTGATCTTGGTCTCATCGGTGTAATCGTCCGGCGCGTTTGCCGCCGCAGAGAGCACTGTGTGCGTGCGGCGTATGATATACACCTCGCCCTCCTCGCCTATCTGCACGCCCTGCAGTGCGGAAAGGGTTTGGTCGCGGGTAAAGCTGCCACCCTCCCGAGCGATAAAGAAGTCGCAAACACTGCCCGCAGTGGAGCGTGAGGTCGTGACTATTATGTCAAGGCGGCCGTCGCCGTTAAGATCCACCGCGCGCACGCCGTAATTTTCGCCGTCGGTCGGAGTGTACGGCTCTGTCGTGTCGTTTTTGCAGGTAAGGCGATCGCACTCCTCGCCGTTCGCGTCCAGTATTAGCAGCGTTCGCGCCCCGGTAATGCCGCCATAGGCTTGCAGGCTCCTGCCGTCATCAAGCGGGAGGGTCACCAGCAGCTCGCCGCTCGCCCCACAGCCGAAAAGCAGTGTGGCAACGATCCCCAAAAGGACAGTCAGCAGCAAAGTGCGCAAAGGTCGTGTCGTTGAGTTGCATTTTTCTCCGTTCATGGCTCTCACCTGCCGTCACCTGCCCCCAAAGCTTTTTTAGTGCCCTTTTTGCTTTTGCCGACACCCTTGCCGCTGCGTTTTTTTCTTACCGAAAAACCAAAATCGCCAAGCTTGCGGCCAAGCTCAAAATAACTGCCGTGCGAGTACGCGGCAAGGTGCGCACGCTCAAGGCAAAGACGGCCGCCGTCATCCACCAGCGCGGGGTCAACACCAACTCCGCATACACTCGCCAAAAACATATCATGCGTGCCGAGCGGAGTCACGCTCATCACGCGGCAGTCAAGTGTGACCGGGGAATCGTCAAGTGATGGGCAGCCCACCGTGCCGGACGCCGAGGGCGCAAGCGGCAGTGAGAATTTTTGTACCTTGTCAACATCCCGCCCGGAGTACACGCCGCAGCTGTCGGCGCGGCGCACCATAGCGGAGGTGACAAGATTTATGGTAAACTCACCGGTCTCTGTGATTATCTTGTGCGAGTGGCGGGAGGGGCGAAGTGAGATATAGACCACCGGCGGCTGTGTGCAGGCAATGCCGCACCATGCAACGGTCACCGCGTTGGGTCTAAAGCCTGAGGGGGAGAGGGCGCCGTCCTCGCCGCGGCGGTCGCCCCCGCAGGTGACTATGGCAACAGGCAACGGCGAGAGCATTGCCCCGCCTTTCCATGATATCTTATCCAAAATACAGATCCTTTCTTTTTTATGTCTATGAAGATCTTTGCCCAACGGAGATCCTCCTTGTTATCGAGGGCGACCGCGTGCCGCCTCTGATATCTTGTATCATCTAAAACATTCCTAAGAGTCATCGAACGATCCATACAACTCCGCTACAGCTCGGCTTCTCGCTGCAGCTCGTCCGCGACTGAAGAAAGAGCGGCGCAAAACAGTGCGCTGTTCTATACCGAAAATAGATCTTTAGATCCGCCAGCTCCCTCCGCCCTCGCATAGGATGCTCGGGCACCTCCCACGACACTTGGGAGGCTTTTTAGTTAATGCGAACATAGTGCGTAGCCATATAGACAACGATAGATATCAAAACATCAAAATCTTGCTTTCTA
>CAZFVR010000009.1:0-55045 GCA_964522215.1 uncultured Ruminococcus sp.
GCCTATGGCTGTCCCTGTTGTGTTTGATGAAGAAGAAAACGAGTCGAACCCCCTAAAAGCTCGCTCCGCGAGCTTGTATAACGCTCCTGCTCCGACGCGACATTAAGTCCTGACCGCCGGTTATCAGGGGGAATATCAATTAATTGAATAATGGTTTTCTCCTCTTTATTTACCTGTTTTCACTGCGTTTGACGAGCCCTGTCACGCCAGATGCGCCTTTTGCTTGCCGCGAGATAATTGTCATATCCTGTATTTTTGCATACACTGTAACTGAGGGGCGGCGTCGTACGCCGCTGCAGCTCAACGAAATACGGAGGTAATACAAATGGCTGAAAACAGGTTTGGCTGTTCAGGCGGCGGGGGAGGGCGTGAGACCTGCTGCATTGAGACCGGGCGAATATTTGACAGCTGTCGCGATCGCGACTGCTACGAGAATGTGCGTGTCACCCTTACAGATTGCGGTTGCGATATTATAAACCGTACCGGAAATATCCGCGCAAAGGATGCAAGCATTGCATGGACATATATCGGGATAGATCCTGTGCGTTTTAACCGCGGCTTTTATACCGTAAACATCAGATTTTTTGTTAAGATAACCTTTGAGGCCTGCACCGGCGGTTGCAAACCGCAGGAATTTGAGGGCATCGCAGTGCTTGATAAGCGTGTAGTCCTTTATGGTGGCGAGAGCAATGTTAACATATTCCGATCCGGCGACAATGCATATGACCTTTGCCGCGCCGATGAAAAATGCGAGGCGGTAAGAAATATGCCGGAGGCAGTGGTAGAGGCCGTTGACCCGATAATCTTGAGCAGTGCCGTGTTTGAACGTGCGCCCGGCAGTCCTTGCTGTTGTTGCTGTGAGATACCCGCGCAGGTAGCGGCGCGCATGGAGGGGTCGATATCTCCGCGCGATGCGGAAAATGCAAGATATCTTACCGTATCGGTTGGTATCTTCTCGGTCATTCGCCTTGTGCGCCCGGCACAGCTGCTTATAAGCGCGACCGAATATGCAGTTCCCGATAAAGAATGCGTGGCGCCAAAAGAAGAAAATCCATGCTCGATCTTTCGCACTATGTCCTTCCCGGTGACAGAATTTAATCCGCCGATAACCCCCGCCGCGCCGTGTGAGCGCGCTACAGGGCACTGCGGTGGTGCGGTGTGACTGCCGTGTCGGCTTATAAGTGAGCAGGGAAGAGTGAAATCAAACAGCATCCCCGGCTGACCTTTCGATCACGTCGGGGATGCTGTTTGCTGTGAGCGGATATCACTCTTCGGTTGCCGCATAGTCGTTGCTCGGTGCAGTGCTATCGGAATCGTTAGCTTTTTTTGCTTTCTTGTTTTTTAGCTTCAGTACAGCTTCACCCTTACCGCGCACAAAGTCGGCGGTAATTGTCACGCCGCCAACGTCATCACGTGATGGCAACTCGTACATGAGCCCGGTCATTAAGGATTCAAGTATCGAGCGCAGGCCTCGCGCACCTATGTTGCGTTCAAGTGCCATTTGCGCTATCTCCTCGATAGCGCCGGGAGCAAAATCGAGTTTAATGCCGTCAAGCTCAAACAGCTTTGCGTATTGCTTTATAAGAGCATTGCGCGGCTCGCTGATGATCCTGACCAGTGCGTTGCGGTCAAGCTTTGTAAGCGGTACGATGACCGGCAAACGCCCCACAAGCTCGGGGATAAGACCGTACTTTACTATATCATGAGGGTTTACATCCTCAAATATCTTATCGCTGTCTTCGTGGGTGGCCTCGCTGAGTTCGCTCTTAAAGCCGATCAGCTGTTTGCCGTGGCGCTTTTCGATTATCTTGTCCAGACCATCAAACGCGCCGCCGCAGATGAAAAGAATATTCTCGG
The DNA here is from genome assembly GCA_964522215.1 of uncultured Ruminococcus sp. Lineage (GTDB taxonomy): Bacteria > Bacillota > Clostridia > Oscillospirales > CAG-272 > CAG-390. The sequence continues at coordinate 1,858 of CAZFVR010000009.1, forward strand.
TATTGATCTGTATAAATTCCTGGTTGGGGTGCTTTCTGCCGCCCTGTGGGGGAACATTTGATACCGTGCCCTCAAGGATCTTGAGCAGGGCCTGTTGAACTCCCTCTCCCGAAACATCGCGGGTGATTGATCTGTTTTCGCTCTTGCGCGAGATCTTATCCACCTCATCGATGTATATGATGCCCATCTCGGCACGCTCGATGTCATAATCCGCAGCCTGTATCAGACGCAGAAGAATGTTTTCAACATCCTCGCCGACGTATCCTGCTTCGGTGAGGGTGGTAGCATCAGCTATTGCAAAAGGAACTTTTAGTGTTTTTGCAAGCGTTTGGGCGAGATATGTCTTGCCAACGCCGGTGGGCCCTATCAGCAAAACATTGCTTTTTTGAATGTCAACTTCACTTTCGGTATTCTCATACCGGTCTTCTTTGCGCTTGCCGCGGGATCTCTTTTTGCTGTCCTTTTTTGAAAGGATGCGCTTGTAGTGATTGTAAACGGCAACCGAGAGTGCTATCTTGGCCTCATCCTGCCCTATGACGTACTCGTCAAGCGCCTCTTTGATCTTTACTGGCTTTGGCAGCTCGTCATAGCTGAGCGGCATATCATCAGTCGCGGAGGAGTTTTCAATAAAATCGTTGTCGTCAATTATCTCATCGCATGCTCGCACGCAGAAATCACAAATATAAAGACCGTTTGTGGCGGGTATCAGAAAATTGCAATCATTTTCGGATCTGCCGCAAAAAGCACAGCGGTGCAGATGTTCGTTGTTTTTGGAGGGCATTATTATTCCATGCCTTTCGGGGCAGCTTTCGTAAAAGCGGCCGTTACGTGAAAATGTGTATTTAGAGTCATGCTCCATTTTTCACGCTGATTTATTGTCTTGCTTTGGCTATTGTTGGCTTCTTATAGAGCTATAGAGCCTATCAGTGGTGGTCTATTATGCGGTCGATGAGGCCGTACTCCAGTGCCTGCTTTGCGGTCATAAAATTGTCGCGCTCTGTATCGCGCTCGATGGTCTCATAGGACTGACCCGTATGCTCGGCGAGGATCTTATTTAATGTTTCGCGCGTGCGAAGAAGCAGATCGGCACGGATCTTTATATCACTGCACTGACCCTGCGCACCGCCGGAGGGCTGGTGTATCATTATCTCGCTGTGGGGAAGTGCCAAACGCTTGCCCTTTGTACCTGCGGCAAGCAGAAACGCGCCCATGCTGGCGGCCATGCCTATGCAAATGGTGGTGACATCGCACTTTACAAACTGCATGGTGTCGTAAATGGCCATACCGGCTGTAACAGATCCGCCGGGGCTGTTGATGTAAAATGATATATCCTTATCGGGGTCGACCGATTCCAGATACAGCATCTGTGCGACTATCAGCGACGAGGTAAGGTCGTTGACCTCGTCGGAAAGGAAGATTATACGGTCGTTGAGCAGGCGTGAAAAGATATCATATGAACGCTCACCGCGTCCGTCCTGCTCTATAACGTACGGCATACTGGCCGCACGGATGATGTCCGCTCCGTTATTGTTTGCCATTTTACTCTCCGTTCCGCCGCCCGGCGGCGGCCAAAATAAAAATTGATTTGGATCTGATAACTAATATGATCCGAGGGATGTTCTTTTATCGGGGCTGACGAAAACTGACGCCAGCCCCGATGGGATATTAAATTCTTTTATACTTTGGAGTTTTGCTGTGTCTTGAGACGAGTTGCCTCGATGTTACCCCGATCACTCGGCGTCGGTCGACTCGTCGGCGGTCGCGGGTGCCTCGGGCGCCTTATCAAGGTATGTTACCTTGGCGGCAGACTTTACAAGATCCAGAGTCTTTCTCATGATCAGTGAGTGGCTGATCTCGTCGGCAGGGAGGTTCTCCTTGGCGTAATCAAGCTCTACACTGTATGCCTTGGCAATGTTCTCGTATTCCGCATTGATCTCATCCTCGGATACCTCAACACCCTCAAGCTCTGCGATCTTTTCAAGAGCCAGCTCTGTCTTTACATGCTTGAGTGCGGAGGGGCGTACCTGCTCCTTGTACTGATCAAGCGTCATATCAAAGTACTTGAGGTACATAGAGAGCTGGAGTCCCTGCATCTGCATTCTGGTCTCGCTCTCTCTTACCTGAGCCTCGACCTCTGCATCTACCATGCTCTCGGGAATCTCGGCTACAAGCAGCGCGGAGAGTGCATCCTCTACCTTTTCTGCAAGCTCGTTGTCGGCGGTATCTTTATGTCTCTGCTCGATTTTTGACACAAGATCGCTGCGGTATTCAGCAAATGTGTTGAATTCGGAAACATCAACTGCAAAATCGTCATCCGGCTCGGGGAGCTCGGTCTTTTCGATGGCATTGAGCTTTACTTTAAATACAGCGGCCTTGCCGGCAAGCTCTGCGGCTCCGTACTGCTCGGGGAATGTAACGTTAACGTCAAATTCTTCACCGATATTCTTGCCAACGATGCCCTCTTCAAAGCCGGGGATGAATTGGCCGGAGCCAAGCTTGAGGTGGTGGCCGGAATCCTTGCCGCCGTCAAATGCAACACCGTCAACAAAACCCTCGTAGTCGATAACGGCAGTGTCGCCCATCTCTGCGGGACGGTCGGTGATCTCAAGCTCGCGGGCGTTTCTCTCGCGAACGGTCATGATCTCGCGCTCCACCTCCTCGTCGGTGACGGGAGCAAGAACTACGGATGCCTCAATGCCCTTGTAGTTTTCAATGGACACCTCGGGCTTTACATACATTTCGGCCTTGAGTACGACCTCGTTCTCGTCTATAGAAACGATGTCAAATTCAGGACGGGAAACTACCTGCTTGCCGGCGGCATCAACGATAGCTGAATAGTTGGCGTTGATTATGTTGTTGATGGCATCCTCAAGAAAAATGCCTGTACCGTACATCTTTTCGATAATGGCGCGCGGTGCTTTGCCGCGTCTGAAGCCGGGAACGTTGAAATTTTTGGACTTCTCGTGGAAGACGCGAGACTTTTCTGCCTCAAGTGCCTCGGCGGTTTCCGAAAACTCAACTGTGCAAAGATTCTTTTCGTTGATCTCTGTTTTTTTGATTGTCATTGTTGACCATACCTTTCTTACAACGCGCCCGAGATAGCTCTTGCGGGCACAATTTTTCACATTATTATATTTTACTATAAATTTATTATATGTCAAGCCCTAAAAACGAAATTCATCGGATTTTGCATTAAAAATCGCGTTTTTTTACTTTTAGAGCGTTCAAATATCGATCCTTTGCGGGCAAAAGCTCAGGTGATCTGCCGAAATAAGTCTGAACTCTATATCTTTATACAAAAATGGCGCGCGCTCGGCATACTCACTGTGTATATGGCCAAAATAGCATTTTTTCACACCGTGCCGTAAAAGTACATCAATTATCCCTTCCGCAACAGCTCCGTTCCATACGGGCGGGAAGTGTAAAAATGCGATAATGGGCGGTTGCTCTGTTGTGCCGGGGACGCGGGAGGCTATCAGCTCCTCGGCGGCCTTTATGCTCATCTCAAGGCGCATCGTCTCACGGTTTACTATCTTTTGCCAGTCTGTATCGCCTACGGTCTTTTGTGATGCCTCATCAAAAAACCAGCCGCGCGCACCGCATATAACGGCGCCTTCAAGGATATACGCATTGTTGTATAATATGTTGAGAGTTGAAAATGAGTTTTCTGAAAAAAAAGCGTTCATTTTGGCTGCGGTCGCCCACCAAAAATCGTGGTTTCCCTTGCCGATGTATTTATTCCCGGGCAGTGAATCTATAAACGCAAAGTCACCGCGTGCGTCGTCAAGGTTCATAGCCCAGGATATATCTCCGGGTATCACCACGGTATCCTCCGGGGCTACCACGGCTCGCCAGTTGCGTTCAAGGCGATTTTGTGAGTCCACCCACCGCCGCCCAAAGACGTCCATTGACTTGGCCGCGCCCTCGGCGCCAGGTAGATGCAGATCAGCTATCGTAAAAATTGGCATGTGTGACCTCGGTTCGGCTTGTTTTGTGAATAGCATTCTGTTTTTCGGGCAAAATAACTGCAAGCCGATAGTCGCGCATGGGCAAATGTGCGTTGTGCATCGGTAAATAAGCGGTCATGCCATGGCAGACCCGAAAACAGAAGATAAGTGAGGATGATCTAAAATGGAAGAAAAGTTCAGCTCCGATCGCGAGTGTCGCGGCAAGGGATGCGGATGCAAGCACCTTGAGGGTATCGTCTGCGATGTTAAAAATTGCGCTCATCACAGCGGCGAGTGCTATTGCACCGCAAAACAGATACTTGTAGGTCCAACAAATGCCGCAACATGCGGTGCAACCGAATGCGCCACATTCAAGCCGAGAGATAACGGCTAAAGCAGGGTTTGCGGCTATCTATTAAGATCGATAAACACTCGCGGTGATCGCTACGCGGGGCTGTTGTGTATCCGCGGCGGTACAAACAGCCCCGCTTTACTTATGCCGCTCGTCGAACTTACTGCCACACTTGATCACTTAAGATAATGCAGCACGTCCTCCGGCATGTCTGCAGGGGCGATCACACGGTCAAATCTAACCGTGCGGCGATCGAGTCCGTCAAGCGGCGCGGGAATACGAGTGTCTGTGAGGCGCGAGAGCTCGCCGAGAGCCGCCGTACCCTCTGAGGTCGTCTTCCCGTCGGTGAGAGATGACAAAACGTCCTGCGCGAATTTATAGGGGCTGGCAGTCGATGCCACGAGCATGGGCAGACGGTCGTTGGCGGGGAGTTTTTCGAGATATCTTTCGGTGCAGGAGACCGCGACTGCGGTATGTGTATCAAAGAGATATCCCTGCTCTGAAAAATGTCGCGCTATAGCCGCACCGGTCTGGTCCTCATCCGCGAAATATCCGTCAAAGCATTCGCGAATATCGCGGAGGGTGTCGGGCGATACGCTGTAGCACCCATTTGTCGAAAGCTCTGACATAAGCTTCTTGGTGGTTTCGGCATCTGTCATGAGATAAATCAGCCGCTCGAGGTTACTTGAGATAAGTATATCCATTGAGGGCGACATAGTGGTATAAAATTTGCGGTTGCGGTCGTATTTGCCCGTGGAGAGAAAATCGGTAAGTATGTTGTTGGAGTTCGAGGCGCAAACGAGTCGGCGGAGCGGCAGACCCATGCGGCGAGCAAGGTATGCGGCAAAAATATTGCCAAAGTTTCCGGTTGGAACTGCCACATCTATGCTGTCGCCCCAAGAAATGATCCCTGCATCCGCCATTTGGGCGTAGCCCGCATAGTAATAAACGATCTGCGGTACAAGGCGGCCCCAGTTGATGGAGTTGGCACTGGAGAGAAAATATCCGCGGCGGTCAAGTGCATCGCGCATTTCGGGATCGCCGAAAATGCTCTTAACGCCGGATTGTGCATCATCAAAGTTGCCCTTGATTGCGCAAACATCAACGTTTTGGCCCTCCTGGGTCATCATTTGAAGCTTTTGCACACGGCTTACTCCGTCAACCGGGTAGAAAACCTTTATTGCAACGCCGGGGACATCCTTGTATCCCTCAAGCGCGGCTTTGCCTGTGTCACCGGATGTGGCAACCAAAACAAGAGCGGTGCGATCCTCGCCTGTCTTTTTCAGCGCACGTGAAAGCAGGCGGGGCATCAGCTGCAACGCCATATCCTTAAATGCTGATGTCGGACCGTGCCAAAGCTCCATGCACCACACGCCATCCCCCGCCTTTTTTATCGGCGCGGGAGTGCCGTCAAAATTTTGACCGTCATATGCGGCGGTGCAGTCTGCGCGAAGCTCCTCCTCCGTGTAATCGTCAAGGTAGAGGGAGAGTATCTTGACCGCGATATCGTTGTATCCCAGCCCGGAGAGCGAGCGAATAAAATCGATATCCGTTGCGGGTATCGTCTCCGGCAGATAAAGACCGCCATCCGGGGCAAGCCCGCGCTTTATGGCCTCGGCAGAGCTTATGCGCTCGGCGGCCTCACCGCGTGTGTCGCGTGTGCTTATGTATTTCATGTGAGTGATTCCTTTCTTGATTTTTCTTTTTCGTTTTTTATTTTGCATCTGCGGCGCGTCCGATATTCCTTGAGGCAAATTCATATGCATTGCGCCAAAATATCTTTTCTATGTCATCGTCCGATATGCCGTCTTGCTGCAAAAGCGGTATCAATCTATCCATATCCCGCAAGTCATGCATGCCGTCGGGCAGGGTGGTGCCGTCAAGGTCTCCGCCAAGCGAGAGATTATCCACAGCACCTGCGGATATGTAATATTCAATGTGGCGAACAACATCTTTGATGCTTGCGCCGCCTTTATTGAGATGTGAGCGGCAAAGGCTTTCACCGATAAGTCCGCCTGTAGCCTTTATTGCTTCAATGTGGCGGTCGCGCAGGTTTCTTGTGTGTGCGTATGCCGTGTAAGCACAGGAATGTGAGGCAATGAATGGGCGGCCGTACTCGGCGGCGATAGCGACAACATCATCGGCCGATCTTTCTGAGGCGTGCGAGATATCGGGAATAATGCCAAGCTCAAAGCAACGGCGGGTCACCTGTTTGCCGAAATCGCTGAGTCCCGCATCTGTGTCATGTGAGCCGCCTATTATCGTTTCTCCCGCCCAAAGCAGGGTCAAAACTCTCACCCCGCGCTCAAATAAAAGATCGAGCCTGGATATATCACCGCACAGGAGGCGTGCATCCTCAACGCTGAGCACAAAAGCGCCCTTTTTTTCTTCCCATGCGCGTTTTATATCATCGCCACTTTTGCAAAGCGCGGACGATGCGCTGTTTTTGGAGATTTCGGAGATAAAATTATCGGATATCGCCCAAAATCTTTGATAGGCTTCCTCGTCGCCGATCCTGTTATTGCTCCATACGGCGGAGACCTGACCGTAGTTTTCGTATTTTTTCGCTTTTGTCAATGATATGTGCAGATCGTTATCTATCAGCGGCTGCCTTTTTTGCGCCAGCTCATAGGGCGTGTCGCAGTGCAGATCAAAAAGCTTCATTTGTTTATCCTGCCTGCCTTTCTTTATTTCTGATCATCGTATTTTTTTGATTTTTGCAGTTTTCAAATTCCATCACCGCGCACCGAATGCGTTGCGGATATGGTTGATCCTTGACACCGTTGGTGTATCGGTATCTCGCGCAAGATATACCTCGATAACATCTATGCGCCGACGCTTGCGCGTGGGATGCTCCCAAAGGTACTCCCTTGCCGCCGCCAGTGTGTTTTGCTTTTTTTGATATGTCACAGCCGAGGCCGGACGTCCGTAGGAATAGATACTGTTGGGCGGCGCTTCTGTGCGGGTCTTGACCTCTACAAAAACAAGATATGCCCTGTCTTCGGCAATGATATCAAGCTCATGCCTGCCGTAGCGCAGATTTCTGCCCTTTATCTCGTAGCCTTGACCAACCAAAAAATCAGCTGCCGCATCCTCGCCAAAGCGCCCGCGGTAGGCATTTGTGTTTGTTTTGGTGCTTTTGTATTCGCCGTCAGTCGAGCGGCTCGCGGAGGCGGTCGATGAGGTGTCGGGTGGCAGGGAAGCGGTGTCTTTTTTTCTTTTCAGCTTTTCGCCGAGCCTTGAGAAAAAGCCTTTCATGTCGGTAGTTGATCCTTTTTGTACCCTATGTGATTTTGGGGGTCTTAATTGCTTATTTATTGCTCTGAACTATCTTTTTTCTCATCTTTATCCAAAAATCTTATAAATTGTTTGCGATATATCGGTGCGGGACCGTATTTTCGGAGAGCCTCGCGGTGAGCCGCCGTGCAGTAGCCCTTGTGCTTGGCAATGCCGTATTGCGGATACTCGCGGTCAAGCTCCAGGCAGATCCTGTCTCGCGTGACCTTTGCCAGGATCGACGCTGCGGCGATGGATGGGGATATACCGTCCCCGCCTATAACAGCTTCGCCCGGAATATCAAATCCGCGATAGATATTACCATCCACCAAAAGATAGTCCGGCTCGTTTCTCAGCGCGGCGACGGCGCGCCGCATTGCAAGCAGCGTTGCGCCAAGGATGTTCAGTGCATCTATCTCCTCTACTGTTGCTACGGCGATCGCATGGTCGACTGCCGTGTCCAGTATAGTCTCATACAGTTTATCGCGTTTGGCGGGAGTGAGCTTTTTGGAGTCGTTAAGTCCCTCTATCACCGCACCCTGCGGCAAAATGCAGGCGGCAGCGACCACAGGCCCGCAAAGCGGTCCGCGCCCTGCCTCATCGATTCCGCACACAAGATCATAGCCGGCACTGATGAGACGGTTCTCCTTTTCGGGGGTGAGTATCTTTTTCGTTTTTGGGGCATTTGCTGATCTTGGCATCCTAGCCTCCCGCGTGTCGTTTTTTGACTATTTTGAAATTATTTTCGGTTACTTTGGTGTTGTGACATAAGAAACGAACTACAGCCGCACGCCGTGCAGCTCCTATCAGATCTTCGGCGCTTCAAGCGATATACGACCGATCTTGGATGAGCGGAACTCGTCTATCATCATTTTTGCTGTGCGTTCAAGATCCACCTCGCCTCCGGATATCAAAAATCCGCGGCGGCGGCCTACAAGCTCCAGTATCTCGTAGCCCCGGAGCTCTTCCAATTGTTCGACATCAAGCTTGTATCTTTCGCACAAAAGCTCGGGGCAGTGCTTTTGCAGTCGCGCACAGAGAACAGATGCAAGCTCCTCGGGATCGAGTATCCTGTCCTTTATCGCTCCGGTGAGAGCCAGATCCTCCGCCACGCGCGTGTCATCAAATTTAGGCCAAAGCACGCCAGGCATGTCCAAAAGGTCTATCCCGATCGATGTAGATACCCATTGCTTATCAAGCGTAACTCCGGGGCGATTTTCCACCTTTGCCTTTTTAGCTCCCGTCAGTCGGTTTATCAAGGATGATTTGCCAACGTTGGGGATGCCGAGCACCATGGTCTTTAATTTTCTGCCGCTCATGCCGCGGTCGCGATATCTTTGAAGTTTTTCGGCGCAAAGCCTGCGCAGTGCCGGAGCTATATCGGATATTCCAAGTCCGCTTTGGCAATCACATGCAAGGCATAAAATGCCGTTTTTTGTGTATTTTTTTACCCATGCCGCAGTGATAGCGGGATCGGCAAGCCCTGCCTTGTTGAGGAGTACAAGTCTCGGCTTTTCGCCGCATATACGGTCTATCTCCGGATTGCGTGAGGCGGCCGGTATGCGCGCATCAAGTATCTCTATAACGGCATCAACATCGGTCAGACACTCGCCTATCATTCGGCGGGTCTTGGCCATGTGGCCGGGGAACCACTGTATCTGCTTTGATTGAACTCCCATTTGTATCAACTCCGTTGCTGTTGGTTATCGTTTTTTTTCTGTTTTCCGTTTCGATCTCGATCAATCGACCGCGCCCATCTTATCAAAGGGTGTTATGCGCATAAGTGCGTGGCCGAGTATCCTGCGTGTATCAACCAGCCCTATAAATCTTGCGCGGCTGTCTGACGAATGCCACCTGTTGTCGCCCATAACGAACACATATCCTTTGGGTATCTGCAGGGGGTATTCATGCACCGTAGATCCCGTGGGATCGGCAAGCGGCGAGCCGAAGTATTTGGCGTAGTCCTCATCAAGCACGCGCGGGTCCTCCATGTTGCTGTCATATATGGTCACGGCAAGGCGACCGTCGATATGCTTTATATCTATCCATTCGCCCTCTGTGGCGATTATGCGCTTTACAACAGGCTCGTTGAGCGAAAAGCTGTATACTTCGCCGTCGGCACGGTTCTGTACTCCGGTTTGGTGGAATACTATTATATCCCCGCGCGCGGGAGTGTAAAAAATGTCCGAAACGAGCAGCATCTCGTTATTTTTGAGCGTGTCCTCCATCGATTGACCGTCAACGCGGCAGAGCCTTATAAAAAAGCTGAACAGTATGATAACGGTGCAAAGCGAGAGGATGCACAGCTCGTAGTAATCAAATATCTCGGCAACCGCCGACTGTTTTTCTTCCTTTTGAGCTGAGCTTTTGCGTGATCGCTCGCTTTTTTTATTGCTTAACTGTGCCATTTGCATCCTCTGCTTATTACATTTTGCAGTAGTCGATAAACGACTGCATCAGCTCTGAGCCGTCCGGCAAAAAGCTTTCCTTGGCACGGGCGGTCTCCTCGGTGAAGCTGTCAACGCCGTTATCCTTTTTGCGGTTGGAATATACAAAATACGGAACGGGATCTGATGTGTGAGTGCGCAGTGCAAGAGGCGTGGGATGATCCGGCAGGACCATTATACCAAAGTCTTCTCCGCACTCGGAAAGATAATCGTATATAGGCGTCAGTATCTTTTGGTCGATAAGTTCGATGGCCAGTACCTTGTTTTCGATCTCCGCGCGGTGTCCGCACTCATCGGGAGCCTCAACATGAACATATACGAGATCCGAGCCGGAGTTGAAAGCATCTATTGCCGCCTGTGCCTTGCCCTCGTAATTTGTATGAACGTTTCCTGTTGCGCCCTCAACGTCCACAACATTCATTCCGGCGCAAAGGCCTATTCCTTTGATAAGGTCAACGGCGGAAACAACTGTGGCGGTGAGCCCGAATTTTTCACTGAAAGAGGGAAGCGCGGGCTTTCTTCCGGCACTCCAAAGCCAAATGGCATTTGCGGGCTTGAGCCCGCGTGCGCGGCGCGCCTCGTTTACCGGGTGATGCTCAAGCAGAGCCGTTCCCTCGGCCATGAGATGGCGGTATTCGCCCGCTTTTTCGGTATCCGGGAGATAGTCGCCTATCTTTTGACCTATTATGTTGTGTGGGCGTGCAAAATCGTAGCCGTCATCAACACCGTTCCAAATAAGGCAGTGACGGTAGCTCACTCCTGTGTAAAAATGGCGGTGATCGTTTGCAAAATGCTCGTTGAGCGTGCGCATAAGCTCGTCCGCCTCCGCGGTAGTTATCTCGTCGGCGGAGTGATCGAGCATCACTCGCTCCTCGTAGGGCTGACCCTCTATCTCATCGGAGAGAGTTACCGTGTTGCAGCGTATGGCAACATCGCCCGGTTGCATATCTATACCCATGCTTACAGCCTCAAGAGGTGAGCGGCCTTTTGAATAAACCTTGGGATCAAATGAGAGTATTGCCATGTTTGCGGTATCCGATTCGGGTACCATTCCGTGCGGTACGTTAAGGACTGTGCCGACATGCGCCATAGAAGCAAGCTTGTCCATCATAGGCTTATAGGCTGCCTGCATGGGTGTACGGCCGTCAAGCTCGCGGACCGGTTCATCGGCCATTCCGTCCGGGATCAATACAAGATATTTCATATTAAAAAGTCACCTTTCAATTCGCAGTATTTCATATATCCAAAAAGGAATACTAATTTTTCATCTTATTATAGCACAAAAATGCATCTTGTGCAATAAAAAAATGCATTTATGCCGCAAAATTTACCCCATGTTACTTGAAAAGCGGCCCTGTGTGTGATAAAATATATAAAATCTTAAAAATAAGGAGACCGTATCTTGAAAAAAGCCGGAGAAAAAGGGAAGCGGACAACGGCAAAACGCGGAATTATTATAGCTGTGACGGCGATCTTGCTTATCATGGCTGTATTTTACATTATACTTTTGATAGTCGAAAAAAACGAAGAAGCAAATAATACGCAAACCAATAAATATACATTCTACAACGCCGACTATGATGAAAATATCTTTGAAGATAAGGTCTATATGAGCTATGATCGCAGCGTGTACTATACTGATCTCAGTAGTGGGCTGACAGTAACTGTTACTCGTGATGATACTACCGATGTCTCCGAGACCTACCGCGAGACGGTGCTTTTCCTACTTGATTATATCGATGCCATGATAAACGGTGATGTTGAGGCTTATAACGCTTGCCACGCGCCGGAGTTTTACAACAAGGATCGTTCGCCCAAGGTCAGCTTTACCATGCAAAAGCTGTATATGCTGACGATCACCGCTGTTGACTATAAATACGAAGATGCCGGTGACGAGGCTGTGCGGTATTACAATATGGCCATTGAGTACATGATAAAAAATAATAACGGAACACTGCGTAATGATATGGGCAGTGATGCGATAAGAAAAAAATATCTGACGATCAAAGAGGACAGCGTGGGACGTATGACAATAACAGACGAATCCTACGCACCGTGGTCGTATTGATTCGGCGAGGCCCGCAGCACGCATGCACGGTTGCAATCGATCGCACGAAAATGCTTGGGGATGAATATCTGTCCGGATAATATAATAAAATGCCTCAAGGAGCAAACGACCGGTTTTGGCAAGTCGGTCGACCTCTCAAGAACATGATAATCGGCCGCAAGTGATAAAAAACTGTAAGAATAAAAACCACGCATTTTATCTGCAAACGATCCCCTTAACTTCGCAAAACTTTGATTTTGCGAAGTTGCATGCATGTAGCGGTCATGCAAGGCGTGTGGGATTTGAGATAGCGGCGGGTACACCTCCCTGTTTATCAGAGACCCGACGGTGTGGATATATATCTGTTGGTCCGAGATCGCAACGGCCGGTTTGCCTTGATGCGTGGTGACAAGTGACGGGTGCGCTGTGCCGGAGATCGATCCCCGGTAGAGTTTATTATCTGCATACATATCTTGTAATTGCGTTTACTTATCAAAAAAATTCAGCAAAGGAGCCTTTTCCGTCTGACGATCGCCGGTGTCCGTCAGGCGTTAGGTAAAGACATCATGCATCACGGTATCTACACGGATTTTTACTGCAAGGCGCTCCCCATGCCGGATGAGGGCGCGGCGGACATTGCTGCGGCAGCTGAGATCATGTCCGCCGCATATGAATACAACCTTGGGCGTGTGGTATTTGCACCGTCCTTCCACTTGGGTCTGCCGCTGCATTTCAGATCAATGAATGCATTTCTTCAGCTTCGCGGGCACAGGTTTCGCGAACTGCGGCCAAAGCTTCCGGCTTGGGTAAACTATTGCCAAGCCACAGATCTTATTTGGCATCCCGGGTGTTTTGACTACCCGGAGCTGTACAGATTTTGTGTTGGCAGCTCAGATCACATATTGTTTACGCTTCCCTTTCCGTTTTTTAATGATGCTGTGTGGTTCGATATTAACAAATTGATCCACCGCACTCGCTACAGACCTATATTCACCAATTACGATAACTGCCTTATTACATATTCTGCCACGGATCTTGAAAGTCTTGAGCGTATCCCGGGCGCGGCGTTTCAATTTAATGTAAGATCGCTCTCGGATAAGGATGTAAGACGGTATGTGTTAAAGCTTCTGGGGGCCTCTGTGCGCGTGGTCTTTGGCACGGGTAACCATAGGAGCGAATGCCCTGGTATTGAGATGGAAAAGCATTTAATGCCGCTGCGTAAAAACATGGGTGATGATGATTTCTTTGATCTTATGCACTCTATCAAAGCTTTTTGCCGTCCTGTGCGTTACAAGCCGCGCTCTGCGGCGCGCCATTGACATTGACTTTTTTTAAATCCGCGTATCTTTTCTTTGTTGCTTCGCCGCCGCGAATATGCCGCTGGCGTTTGTTTTCCTCAAGCAGCTCCGCCACACGCAGGTACAGTGGCAGATCCACACGCTTCAGTACAACGGTAACATCCTTGTGTACCGTACTCTTGCTTATTCCAAAGTTTGCCGCCGCCCCCCTTACCGTGGCACGTTTGGCCAGCATATACTCTGCAAGATATATACAGCGTTCTCGGCTATCATTTATGTACATACAGTTCCCCACCATCCCGCCGCGTTATTTGCTGTCCGCGACGAACGAATACTCATTTTACAGGTTAATAAAAAGAAAAAATATTTATCTGTCTCGCGCCGCGCCGTTTTGTTTTTGGCACGGTCGTAAATAGTTCACCTGCGCAAAATATATTTGTGATATACTATATGAATATCGATGTCACATTAATACCCGAGTGTGTGATAAATCTTATTTTTTATAACATCGGCGGATAGAACATGGAGCCTAATACTGTACTTAATGTAGATAACAGCGAAGAAAATAAAAAAGACCGTATGATCCTTGAGGGCATGACGTCGGTATCGGCGTGCATCGGCGCGCTTGACTGTGGGCACCCCTCGCGTGAGATCTATGAGGTCTTGGCGGATAGGTCAAAGCTGCGCGGCAATTCACGCTTTGGCAGGCGGCTCTCCTATCTTCGTGCCATGTCTGAAAAGCACGGTTTTGCGCTTAAAATGTGCGAACCACAGGAGCTTGATATGCTCACATCGGGAAAAACGCATGGCGGTATCGCCGCACATGTAGGACCGAGGCATATCCTGCCTCTATCCGATGCCAAACTGCCGAGCTGCGGCTTTTTTATGCTTTTTGATGGGATCGAGGATCCCTACAGCTTTGGCTATTCCCTGCGCTCGCTCTATGCTGCGGGGGCGGATGGTGTAGTTATCCCCGGCGGGCATTTTATAAGCGCGGAGGGCATCATTGCCCGCTCATCGGCCGGCGCTTACGAGCATATGCCGATATATTCTGCCGCAAGCGGTTCGGCGGAGGCGGTGTTACGATTTAAGTCGGCCGGATACCGTGCGCTCTGCTCGGAGATACGTAATTCCACCGATCATACCAAGGCCTGCCTTGATCGCCCGATACTTTTGGTCATGGGCGGCGAAAAGCGCGGAATATCCGCATCTCTTTCTGCCATGTGTGACGGCAATGTACGTATCGCATACGGGCGCGAGTTTATGGGCTCGCTCTCAACGGCGTGTGCGGTGTCGGTATTGGCCTTTGCTGTGCCGCCAGCCGGCACGCCGAGCGATGAATGAACCTATAACGAATCATCCGGATAGCATATAAGATCTCCCGGAGCAGTATATTGTATTTAGCACTTGGTGCTGATATAAGATATACGAAAGGAGCGGGAGATGCATAACGATATAAATAGTAAATACGATAACAAAGATGACAACGATAGTGTTGAACAAGGCGCAAATGCCGAGCACGGAGAGGTGCTCTACGGCATCGATCGTACAGCCGGCGAGCATTCGGCAGCGATACGCGCTTTTGCCGTTTTGGTGGCGGGAGTGGCTATTGGTCTTATCTTTAATGCCGTATGCGGGTATGAATACAGCGCCGCACTTGTGGAGCGCGCCGCAGGGTGTTTTTATCCGCCCTTTGAAGGTGCGGGGGGATTTTTTGATGTATTGATGCGCGTTGCGGATGCATCGGCGGTAGATGCTGTACTTTTTCTGCTAGTCGCGATGTTCGGAGTCAGCTATATATGCCACCAAGGCTGTATGCTTATTTTAATGGCAAGGGGCGTGGGGCTTGGTGTGTCTGTCGGTGTGCTTGCAACTCTTGCCGCCGCCGGCATGCTCCGGACAAAGCACGGCGGGACGTGTGCTGTGGTGTATCTTTTGTTTTCTTCCGTTATCTCGGTATTGCTCGTTTTCTTTTCGAGCTTTGCTGAACGCGCTTCCTGCGTGTTTCGCAGTCTATCAGAGAGGGACACGGGGATCATATTTACGGCAAGATTCGGCGCATATCTTGTGGTGTGCATCGCCGCAGAGGGTGCTGTGCTGATGATACGTGCCGTATATCTGTTGCTTATACACATTCTCACGCTGTAAGGCGCGAGGTGGCTCATGATTATAAAAATTTAAAAATGCAAAAATAAAAATGGGGTCCAATAAAAAATGAAAGACGAAAAAAAGTCATTCAGCTCAAAGCTCTATGAATTCTTCCATCCGAATAAGCCGGATGCAAAAAAAGAAAAGCCGTTTGTGCCAAACCTGCGCAGTATGCCTAAGTTTTATATAAGAAACTTCAGCCGCATCCTGTCGCTGAACCTGCCAATGCTTTTATTGCTCGTCCCTCTCATCGTTATCATATTTATCTATACTAACAGCGGGACTACGCCGTCACAGGAGAGCACCATCTATACGACACTGTATGGTTCTTATCTCTACAGTTACTCACCGACCCTTTTGTCCATGCTCTCTATATTTGGTCAGCAGATTGACATGCATGTTATGGGGGTTGGCGGAATATACACCTGCGTTGCTATGGCCGTAGTTTTGCTGCTTATTTGGGGCGCGGTGCATGTTGGTGCCACATATTGCGCGCGCAGTATGTTCAGGCGTGAGCCGGTGTTTGTTTTCAGTGATTTTATGTATGCGATAAAGCGCAACTGGAAACAGGGGCTTTTAATGGGTATCATCGATGCGCTGGTAACGACAATCCTCACCGTTGATATACTTTATTGCATTCAAGTCGGCGGAACATTTTGGCTTGATTTTATGTTCTTTGCCGTGTGTGCGCTCTGCATTTTGTACTTTTTTATGCGTTTTTATATCTATCTTATGCTCGTCACCTTTGATATGAAGCTTGGCAAGATCTTTAAAAACGCACTGATCTTTTCGATCCTCGGTATAAAACGTAATCTTATGGCGGTGCTTGGGATTGTTGTGCTCTTGGCTGTAAATGCTTTGCTGTTTATAATCTTTCGTCCCTTTAATATCGTAGTGCCGCTTATTTTCCCGCTCTTTTATCTTTTGCCCAGCCTTACCCTTCTCCAGACCTATGGCGCGTATCCTGTAATTGAAAAATACATGATAAGGACAGTCACCGGTGACAGTGCGGACAGCGAGCCGGCGGTAGAGATAGAATATGAATATGACGATGATGACAGATCCGTCGACAGTGAAGAAAGATGATCTTTTGAGAAGAATATCATATTAAAAGTCAGTCCCCTTGAGGCATTTATGGTGCCCACGGGGGACTGCTTTTTTAGTTCGGTCCTTGCATTGTCAGCTGCCGATAAGCTCGGATACGGTTACGCATTCGTACCCCATTGATGTTAGCTTGGGCAGAAGATATTCAAGCGCCTCGGCAGTGTGACCGCGCACACCATCGTGCATCAATATCACTGCACCGTCACGGAGGTTTTTGAGGATCTCGGCGGAAATATCATCAGCGCTTACACCGCTCCAATCGCGTGTGTCGATGCTCCAAAGTATGATGCTGTACCCCATTGCATTGCAAACGCTCCCTATCCGCTCGTTCATAATGCCGCCCGGTGGACGAAAAAGGCGCGGTGTGTACTCGTTGTGTTCAAAAAGCTTGGTGTCGCATTCATATATCTCCGCCTCCGTCACCATATCCTCGGTATGACCCAAATACTTATGGGTGTAGGTGTGGTTGCCTATCTCGTGCCCCGCCGAAAGTTCTCGATCGATGATATTCGGGAATCTCTCGGCATTTTGCCCTATTACAAAAAATGTGGCTCTTACGTTGTTTTGCTCAAGTATATCGAGTATTCTTGGGGTCAATTCGGGATCCGGGCCGTCATCAAAGGTCAGCGCTATCCGAGATGATCCGTCATCACCGTGTGAGAAGACTCGGCACACGCCTCCGTTTAGCTTATCAGCGTTCGTTGAGGCGGACGAGACACCATGCACGGAGGTCGACAGAATCACCGCGCAAAAAGTCGTGTATACAAGCAGGCGGCGCATTCCGTCACTGATCTTGATCCTGCGCATTATTATTCAAGAGGCATGGTGTCAGGTTGCGCACTTTCGCGCGCCTGCACCGTATTTTCGCCACATAGCTCGTCAAGAGTGCCGAAACGATAACCGTTGGAGATAAGGATGTCTATCACCTGCGGCAGGATATCGGCATTTGTTTTTGATGTTGGGTGCAGCAGCAAAACTTCGCCGTTATGCACATTTTCAAGTATTTTTTTCAGTGCTGCATCTCGGCTCGGCTGATTCTCATTATCCCAGTCGGTGTAGGCGAAGCTCCAAAAGATAGTTGAAAAGCCAAGCTCGCATGCCTGTTTGAGATTTGCCTCCGAAAATCTGCCCTCGGGCGGACGATAGTACTTGGCCATCTCCCGACCCGTAGCTTGTTTATATGCCTCCTCAAGCGAGCGTAGCTCACGTGCGAGATCTTCACCGCCAAGGCGGCTCATATCACGGTGGTGGTAGGTGTGATTTGCAACGATGTGACCCTCATCCGCCATTCTGCGCACAAGATCGGGGGCGGAGCTTATAAGATTGCCCAGTATAAAAAACGCACCGCTTACCTGCTTTTCTTTCAGAGTGTCAAGTATTCGTGCAACGTTTCCGTTCTCATACCCTGCATCGAATGTCAGATACACCACGCGGTCAGCATCGTCATCACTGCGCTTTCGGTCGATATAATATCCGTTGTATTTTTCTGCAAACGATAGTTCTGGCGGACACGGCGGGCGGCGGTGATCCTTTTTTCTTATGCAATACCAGTTGTGGCTCTTGCTGTCGGTCGCACCCGAACCCACAGCCCCGCACGCCAGCACCAAGGAGAGGACGAGCAGGATATAAATCGTTCTTTTTATCTTTGATATCATTTTACTTTTTTACTATGCCTTTTAAGTTTATTTTATTTGATCATCTCGTATGGTCGCTCTTTATCGTCATATCACACTATCTATTATCCCACGCGGTGAACAAAACATTTTTAAAAATGTTTCCCAAATTTGATCCATGATGAAAAAACTCCTCTTGGCGAATATCTCGCCAAGAGGAGTCCGATCGACCGATATTCGATCGTCGTTTTTTGTTTATTCAAGCTCAAATGCGCCGGTGTAGAGGCGGTAATAGGTGCCTCGCTCGGCTATAAGCTTTTCGTGATTTCCGCGTTCAATGATGCGTCCGTGGTCAAGCACCATGATAACATCCGAGTCCATGACAGTTGAGAGACGGTGTGCGATAACAAATACCGTTCTGCCCTCCATGAGCTTATCCATACCGCGCTGAACTATCGCCTCTGTACGTGTATCGATCGAGGATGTTGCCTCGTCCATGATCATAACAGGGGGATCGGCCACTGCTGCGCGAGCTATGGCTATCAGCTGGCGCTGTCCCTGCGAAAGGTTGGCGCCGTTGTTGGTAAGCATAGTTGAGTAGCCGTGAGGAAGACGTTCGATAAAGCTGTCCGCTCCCGCAAGTTTTGCGGCCGCGCGGCATTCATCATCCGTTGCATCAAGTCTGCCGTAACGGATATTATCCATTACAGTGCCGGTGAACAGGTTGGTATCCTGCAGGACTATGCCGAGCGAGCGGCGCAGATCAGCCTTTTTGATCTTGTTGATGTTGATACCGTCATATCTGATCTTGCCGTCGGCAATATCGTAAAAACGGTTTATCAGGTTTGTGATGGTGGTCTTGCCGGCGCCGGTTGCGCCAACAAATGCGACCTTTTGCCCCGGCTCTGCGTAGACAGATACGTTGTGCAAAACGTTCTTGCCCTCTTCATAGGCAAAGTCAACATCCACCAGACGCACATCTCCGCAAAGCTTGGTGTAGGTCAGGCTGCCGTCGCCGTGGGGATGCTTCCATGCCCACATTCCGGTGCGCTCTTTGGTTTCGGTGATATTTCCGTTTTTGTCGATCTTGGCATTGACCAGTGTAACATATCCGTCATCGACCTCCGGCTCTTCGTCCATAAGCGAGAATATTCTGCCGGCACCGGCCATTGCCATTACTATGCTGTTTATCTGCTGTGAGAGCTGGTTTACATTGCCTGTAAACTGTCTTGTCATATTAAGGAAAGGCACAAGAATGCTGATTGCAAGCGGCATGCCGGAAAAGCTGACATTGGGGACATTGGCAATGATCAAAACACCGCCGAGTATTGCCACAAGAACGTAAAGGATGTTACCGATGTTCATAATGACGGGGCCGAGCATGCTGGCGTAGCTGTGGGCGCGGCGGCTGTCGTCATTTAGGGCGCTGTTGATCTTATCAAAATCATCCGCACTCTGCTTTTCGTGGCAAAAGACCTTTACGACCTTCATGCCGTTCATCATCTCTTGTATAAAGCCCTCGGTCTTGCCCATCGTTGCTTGCTGTCTTACAAAGTATTTGGCCGAGCCACCGCCTACCTTTTTGGATACCACGAGCATCAGCATAACGCCAAGGATCACGAGCAGTGTCAGCCAAAGGCTGAAGTAGAGCATGATAAAGAGGACTGTCAGTACAATGATTCCGGATGAGAGTATGTGCGGGAGAGAGGAGGATACAAGCTCACGCAGGGCATCTATATCGTTGGTATAGTAGCTCATTATATCGCCGTGCTTGTGTGTATCGAAATACTTTATTGGCAGATCCTGCATTCCGCCGAACATGCGGCAACGCAGCTTGGAGAGAAAGCCCTGAGTGATATAAGCCATAAGCTGTGTATATGCGAATATTGAAAGTATCGATAACAGATAGAGACAGACGAGTATTGCTATCTTCGGCAGAATATCGGCGCGTGCCGATGTCCAATCGCCGGAGGCTGTATATTCGCCGATAATGGCAATGACCTTTTGCAGGAATATTGCGGGTATAGATGATACGACTGCAGAGAACACGATGCAGATGGCCGTGATCACGGTAAGCTTGGGGTAGCAGTCATACAAAAGCTTTATAACACGCAAAAGCAACTTGGGGTCTGCCTTGGGGCGACGATCTGCGGAGGGGGCTGCGTGATCCTGCTTTTTGTTCATATCGGTCTTATCAGCCGTTGTTTTCATTTTCATTCTCACTGCCTCCCTTCGTTTGCTGTTCGTAGATATCTCTGTAGATCTCACAACGCGCCAGCAGCTCGTCATGTGTGCCGCGGTCGATTATGCGGCCGCCGTCCATGACAACTATGATATCCGCATCCATAACGGATGCAACACGCTGTGCGATGATGATCTTTGTCGTCTCAGGAATATACTGTTTAAAGCCCATGCGTATGAGCGCGTCTGTCTTCATATCAACAGCACTCGTTGAGTCGTCAAGTATCAGTATCTTCGGCTTTTTAAGCAGAGCGCGGGCAATACACAGACGCTGTTTTTGTCCACCGGAAACATTGGCGCCCCCCTGCTCTATTTTTGTATCATAGCCGTCCGGGAACTGGCTTATAAACTCGTCGGCTTGGGCAAGCTTGCAAGCCTCGCGCAGCTCCTCGTCGGTCGCGTTTTCGTTGCCCCACCTGAGGTTTTCGCTTATCGTGCCGGCGAAAAGAAGGTTCTTTTGCAGTACCATGGCGACCTGCTCGCGCAAAGCCTCGATGTTGTATTTGCGAACATCCACGCCGCCTACGCGAATGGATCCTTCGGTGACATCGTAAAGTCTCGGGATCAGCTGTACGAGTGAGGATTTACCCGAGCCCGTGCCGCCGAGGATTCCGACGGTCTGCCCCGAGCTTATATGCAGATCCACTCCTTCGAGTGAGTTCTTTTCGGCTTTTTCGGAATATTTAAAGCTTACGCCGTCAAAATCGATCGAACCGTCCTTAACATCGTTGATGGGATCGATGGGGTCGGTGAGAGAAGGTTCCTCGGCCAGTACCTCGCTGATACGGTTTGCGGACTCAACGGACAGGGTGAGCATGACGCAGACCATAGCCACCATCATAAGCGATGAAAGGATCTGGAAAGCGTATGTCAGCATAGCGGAGAGCTGGCCGACATCGATATATGTGCCGTTGCTGTTTATGATCAGCTTTGAGCCGACATAAAGGACAAAGGCCATGTTAAAGTAAACGCATATCTGCATAAGCGGCGAGTTTAGAGCCACGATGCGCTCAGCGTGTGTAAAATCACTGCGAATATCCTCTGATGCGCGGTTGAATTTTTCCTTTTCAAAATCTTCGCGCACAAAGCTCTTTACGGCGCGCATGGCGGAGACGTTCTCCTCAATAGATTCGTTGAGCTTATCGTATTTACGGAAAACACGCCTGAACGCAGGCATTGCGTTTTTGGCAACAAGGAAGAGTCCTACCGCCAAAAACGGAATAACGATGAGAAAGAGCGCCGAAAGGCTGCCGCCCATGATGTAGGCCATAACTATCGAGAATATCAGCATAAGCGGGCAACGTATGGCCGTGCGGATTATCATCATAAAGGCCATTTGAACGTTACCAACGTCGGTGGTCATTCTTGTTACAAGCGATGATGATGAGAACTTATCGATATTTGCAAATGAATATTTGCAAATGCGGTCATACATATCATGGCGCAGGTTTTTGGCAAAGCCGGTACCGGCTTTGGAAGCCGAAAGCGCTGCAAGCGTTCCGCAGATAAGAGAGGCCAGTGCCATCAGTGCCAAAACAAGACCGTCGCTGAGTATGCTTTCAAGCACCACGCCGTTGGTATTAAGATTGTTGATGAGATTGGCGATGCGATAAGGAATAAGGCATTCGATGACTGTTTCACCAAGTATAAAGATCGGTGTCAGCCATGTGGCAAGTTTATACTCTCTAACGCACGCATAAAGTCGTTTGATCATATACATCCTTCCTTTATTTTGAATTTTCATTTTTAGACAACGAGAGGTATTATATCACATTATAAATAATAATGCAAGACCCAACTTCTGTTTGCACGTTAAACTTTTTTGAATTATCGATTATCATTCGGGTAACATGTCGATGCAATGCGGAATATGCTGTTGTTAGGAGGTAAAGTGTCGGCAAGTGCGCAGAGCCTTACACTCGTTATCGGTATGTGCCTTTGCAGCAACGCAACACTGCATCTTTGTATCTTTGGAATATTTAAAGGAGATATGGCTTTGGCGGATGAGGTCTTTTTGGGGATGGATAAAATGCGGTCAGGCGAGAGGGCGGAGGTCACCCGCGTTGCGGCAAATAGAAATATCAAGAGGCGGCTTTTTGATCTTGGCTTGATACCCGGGCGCGAGGTTGAGTGCGTGGGCAATAGTCCCGGCGGCGACCCATCGGCATATCTCATCTGCGGTGCGCTTATAGCCCTGCGGGCGCGGGATGTTGCAGATATTACGGTAAAGCTGAAAGATCGTCAAAATGAGATCGTCACGGAGGCGCAGGATGAAGGGATCTGATAGGGGGATATCAAATAAGCCGGCGCGCGGACGGTTGCGCAGGCGCGGGCGGTCGGATGTTACCGATGAGGCTGTCATGGTTGCGCTCGTCGGCAATCCCAATGTTGGTAAGACAACGCTTTTTAATGCACTGACGGGAATGTCACAGCACACCGGCAACTGGCCGGGCAAAACAGTAGCGACTGCCGAGGGAGATTATATGTTTGACGGTACTGCATATCATGTAACCGATCTGCCGGGTACATACTCGCTTTTTCCGCACTCACCTGAGGAGTTCGTAGCACGCGATTATATCCTGCATGGCAAAGAGGGGCGGCTGCCTGATATTTGCGTGGTGGTGTGCGACGCGGGCTGTCTTGAGCGAAATATGGGCCTTGTGTTGCAAACGCTTGAGATATCGCCGCGCACGCTCGTTTGCGTGAACCTGATAGACGAGGCAAAACGTCGCGGCGTGTCCCCGAATATAGACATCATATCAAAAAGGCTGGGCGTTCCGGTTATCGGAATATCCGCCAAGCGCCGTGCGGATGTTACCCGCGCAGCCTCTGCCGTGCATGATCTTGCGCGCACCACTTTGATTGCACGGGCGACCGAGTGCAAATCTTCCCTGTCCGTCGCGTCGCGCGCGGAGAGGGGGGCGCGACCACCGGTCATATATACTCCGGAGATAGAACGCGCCGCCAAAATACTTGCTGAAACTCCGCTTGTGCGATACCGCTTTGGTGTGGGTGCGCGAGCGCGTGCGGTGGGGCTTGAATTGCTCCAAAGAGGTATAGGACGGGATATTTTGAGCGAGCTTACGGGCGTTTGGTGTCGAACAGACGACGGCACGCTCGGTTCGGGTAACAATGAATGTGACTTTACCGATTTTGAACTTGAAGCGCTGGCAGCGGCATATGCGACGGCGTGGCAGGTGTTGAGGGGCGATGGTTGCGCGGATGCTTCCGCCTCTTCTTGTCGGGGCGATATATATGACAGAGACAGTCTGGGCGACAGAATAGCGCTTACCGTGATGGAGCGCGCTGGTGATATCTGCCGCGGAGCGATAGAAAAAAACAAAGGCGGAGGTGGGTACGGTGAGCGCGACCGCAGGATAGATAAGCTGCTCACCGGCAGACTGATCGGCTATCCCATGATGCTCCTATTTTTGTTTGCAGTCCTGTGGCTGACGATAAAAGGAGCTAATTATCCATCCGAGCTTTTGGCCCGCGGCTTTGGCGCGGCGGAGGTATGGCTCTATCGGTCATTTATAAGTATAGGTGTGCCGGAGATCGTTGCCGATGCACTTATATGCGGCGCGTTTAGGGTGCTTGGGTGGGTGGTATCTGTCATGCTGCCGCCAATGGCAATCTTCTTTCCTCTGTTCACTCTGCTTGAGGATGCCGGATACCTGCCGCGTATCGCATATGCTCTTGACAAACCCTTTTGTTGTGCGCACGCTTGCGGTAAACAGGCGCTGACGATGTGTATGGGGCTTGGCTGTAATGCGGCGGGAGTGGTGGGCTGTCGAATAATCGATTCTCCGCGCGAGCGCCTGCTTGCCATACTTACAAATGCCCTTGTGCCCTGTAACGGTCGCTTCCCTGCGATCATCACTGCTATAACGCTTTTTGTGGCGGTCGGGCGCGGATCATCTGTTGTTGCCGCGCTGATATTGGCGGCATTTATGATCCTTTGTGTTTTTGTGACCTTTGCCATGACGTGGATCCTATCCCGCACTCTGCTTCGCGGTGAGGCATCTGCTTTTGCGCTTGAGCTGCCGCCCTACCGTCGACCCGATGTTTGCCGTGTGTTGGTGCGTTCCATGCTTGACCGCACACTGTTCGTGCTGGGGCGTGCCGCGGCAGTTGCGGCACCTGCGGGACTTGCGATATGGCTCCTGGCCAATGTAAAGCTCGGCGGGGTAAGCGTGCTTCAAACTCTTGCCGTGTGGCTGGATGCACCCGGGCGGCTTATCGGGCTTGACGGTGCTATACTGTTGGGCTTTATCCTTGGCCTGCCTGCAAATGAGATAGTGTTGCCGATAACCATGATGATCTATCTGGCGGCCGGTAATTTACCCGAGCTTGGCGGTGGCGAGGTCTTGCGAACCGTGCTTGCCGATAACGGTTGGTGCGCGCGTCGTGCTGTGTGCTTTGTGATATTCATGCTCTTTCACTGGCCGTGTTCAACTACACTTCTGACGATAAAAAAAGAGACCGGCAGTCGCGGGTGGATGGTCGTATCCGCCATCCTGCCCGCGATCGTCGGTGCCTTGTTAGCCTCTTTGGTGAATTCTGTTTGGTCGATTTTTGTTTGATCGTTTTTCGTTTGATCTGCTTTGGATCATTCGATATCCGCCAGCCACTCGCTCGCGGATGTATCGGATGACATGCGCCAATCCCCGCGCGGAGATAGTGCCACCGTGCCTATCTTTACGCCATCCGGTACACACGAGCGCTTAAATTGCTGCCCAAAGAAGCGGCGGCAGAACAATTCCAGCGTTTTTTTGATGTAATCATCATCAAACTGCCCTGCAAAGCTGAGCTTTGCAATGCGATAAAGCTTGCTTGGCGAATAACCGCCGCGCATCATATAATAAAGGAAAAAGTCATGCAGATCATATCTGCCGAGGATATCCTCCGTACGCTGTCCTATCTCGCCGGGGCGCGACGGAACAAGCTCGGGAGATACGGGTGTATCGAGGATATCATAAAGTACTGCCGAAAGCTTTTCGCCGGCGCATGTGTCGGCATAGTATTTTACAATATATCTTATAAGCGTTTTGGGAACAGAACAGTTGACGCCGTACATTGACATATGGTCGCCGTTATAAGTCGACCATCCAAGCGCAACCTCGGAGAGATCGCCCGTGCCCACGACAAGACCGCCGGTCTGGTTTGCAATATCCATAAGCACTTGAGTGCGCTCGCGTGCCTGAGCGTTCTCATATGTCACATCGTAATTATCCTCTGCGTGACCTATGTCCGCAAGGTGCTGTTTTACCGATGCGGCGATATCAACACAGCGGAAGCTGGTGTCGAGCAATAGGGAGAGCTCCTCTGCATTGCCGCGGGTGCGTGTGCCTGTACCGAAGCAAGGCATGGTAACGGTGAGGATATCATGTGTTGAGCGACCAAGTCGCCGCATGGCGCGTTCGGCCACTATCAGCGCAAGTGTTGAATCAAGCCCGCCCGATATGCCCACAACGGCCGTGCGTGCGTGCGTGTGCTCTATACGTCTTGCCAGCGCCGCAGATTGCATATCAAGTATCAAACTGCAACGCTCATGTCGAGTGTTGTCATCTGACGGTACAAAGGGACGGCAGGGGAAGCGGCGCTCAAGGCGGGTCTCCGTCGGCTCACTGCCAAAGGCTATGTGAGTGTAAGCGGAATCATTGCCGCACATAAAAACGTTGCTTTGCGATCTTTTGTATGTCAGCATCTTTACGTCTATGTCGGCGGTTATGATGTCGGTATCGCCGAACGGTGCGCGTTCGGCAAGTACCGTGCCATCCTCGCATATAAGCGAGTGACCGGCAAAAACAAGATCGGTGGTTGATTCCCCACACCCGGCAGATGCGTAGATATATCCGCATATATTGCGCGCGGATGTCATGGATGCCAGCGTGCGGCGGTATTCGGCCTTGCCGATAAGCTCATTTGATGCTGAAAGGTTAGCGATCACTGTAGCCCCCGCGGCGGCATGATAAGTGGAGGGCGGGATCTGACCCCACATATCCTCACATATCTCGGCGGCGACCACAAGCTCCTTTATGCGGCTGTGGCAGAACAAAAGTTTTGTGCCGAAGGGACAGCTTTGTGATGCAAAGCTTATGATCTCGGTGTGCTCGGGCGCGGGTGTGAATTGACGTGCCTCGTAAAACTCACCGTAGTTTGGAAGCAGAGTCTTTGGAATGATTCCCAGCAGACGTCCGCCATATATTGCGGCGGCGGTGTTGTATAACTTTCCGCAGTTAAGGAGCGGAACACCAACGAATATTAAGGCATCGATATCCGCTGTCTCGCGCATTATGCGTTTGGTCTCTCGCTCGGCGGCATCAAGCAGTGTGCCGTGAAAGAAAAGATCCTGACAGGTGTAGCCTGTGATTCCAAGCTCCGGGAAGACCATTATGCGCACGCCAAGCTCTGCGGCGCGTTTTGCCAGCTCTATGGTCTTATCGGCATTGTAACTGCAATCGGCTACCCGGAGCTCCGGGATCAGCGCCGCAGATTTAATGAAACCGTCTTTCATTTTACTTTAACCTCAAGCCTTCGCCGCGGCGAGGGCTTCCTTTTTTTGATTTGTCTTTGTTTTGATTTTTTATGTATCTGTTTCTGTATATCAGATCTGTTTATCGGCAGAGGATCCAATAAGCGCTCTTATATATTTTGCGGCATCCTCCTGCACTAAACCCTCGATAGGTGCGCCTATGTCGATGGCATGTCGCACGGCGGTTGAGCTGATGCGTGTCATTTCGCCGTATGACGGCAGATAGATCGTCTCACATGCGGGATTTCTTTGGTGATTAAATACCGCCATTTCCTGTTCGTAGACAAGATCATTTGTGTTGCGGATGCCTTTAACTATGGCCACGGCACCCATCTCGGCAGCAAGGTCTGCAAGGTAGCCGCGGGATGTTAATACCGAGGCGTTTTTTATATCCGATATCGTAAGCTCCGCGATCTTTTTTCGTTCATCAAAGGAGAAGCGCCCGATCTTTTCGGGGTTTACCATAATGGCAACAATGATCCTGTCAAAGAGACGTGAGGCGCGCAAAACTATATCTCTGTGACCGAGTGTCATGGGGTCAAAACTGCCGGGAATGATCGCCGATGTCATGTAGTCCCCTCCCCTTTTTTATCTTTTTTGATGCCTGTATCGGCCATATCGGCATTATCGTCCCCTCTAAAGCGCAGGATCGATATTTCCGCCGCACCATATACAGATGTTTTCGTAACATCAAAACATTCGCCAAGGTCACCATCATCTCCGAATGCTCCCACACCGCGCGGTGTTTCGCAAACGAGCATTGCGCCATTTGTGAGGAGCTTTCCCGCCACCAGCTTTTTAAGGCAGAGCGGCACGAGCCCCGATGAATACGGCGGATCGATAAACACGATATCAAACTTCAGTTTGCCCGCATTTTGCAGTAGAAACTCTTGTGAATCTATACTGTAGATGCGGCACTTATCCGCAAGATGTGTTTTTTCGGCATTGCAGCGTATCGTTTTTACGGCATCTGCGGATCGGTCGCAAAAATATGCCAGCTCTGCTCCGCGGCTCAAGGCCTCAAGTCCCATTTGTCCGGAGCCCGCAAAAAGATCGAGCACATGCCTGCCGCGTATATTAAATTGAAGGCTGGAAAACACGGCTTCCTTGGTTCGCTCGGCGGTAGGCCTTGTGGTCATACCCGCGGGGACATCAAGCTTTGTTCCTCTTGCCGTGCCTGTGATTATTCGCATCATTTTAAGAATACCCACCGACCGTTTGCACCACCCGGGGGGCTTTCGGTCGTTCTTTTTTCGCTTTATTGATCCTCTTTTTCGACCTCATTCGGGTGAAAATAGCTGTATATCGCAAAGGCCTCGGCGCGGGATATACCGTTTATC
This sequence comes from uncultured Ruminococcus sp., assembly GCA_964522215.1. Lineage (GTDB taxonomy): Bacteria > Bacillota > Clostridia > Oscillospirales > CAG-272 > CAG-390. Next base: position 30,206 of record CAZFVR010000009.1, read on the forward strand.
GCCGCCAAGGTCTCCACATCTGCGCTTTTGACCGCCCCAAGACCGCCAAGAGCCGCAAGCAGCTTTTTGGACTTTGTAGGACCTATACCGTTTATCTTTTCTAGCGTTGATATCCTAATGGTCTTACGCTTGGCTCCGCTCATCTTTGAGACGGTAAAGCGGTGAACTTCCTCTTGTATTCGGTAGATAAGACCGTACACATCCTGCTCGCGTGCGATGCTTACCTCGCCGTGCTCTGTAATGAGCGCGCGGGTTTTATGGTAATCATCCTTTACCATGCCAACCGCGGTAAGCTCAAGCCCCAGCGAATGTATCACATCAAGCGCTACAGCCAAATGCTCCGCGCCACCGTCTATGAGCAATATATCCGGCGGGATGGTAAATGATGAGCCATCGGTATCAGAGAGGTGTGCGAGTCTCCGCTCAAGCGCCTCTTGCATAGCGCCGTAGTCATTGGCACCCTGCGTGGACTTGATGCTGAACGTGCGGTAATCGCGTTTGCAAAAACGCCCATGATCGTACACTATCATGCCGGCGGTGATATGTTCGTCGCCGATATTTGATATATCGTAAGCTTCTATCCTTTCGGGAAGATGATCAAGCCCCAAAAGCTCACCAAGTCGCATAGCGGTACTGTCGGAGCGGTCGGTGTCACGTTCAAGTCTTGCCGCGGCTTCCTTGGCGTTCTCAACTGCCATATCGCACAACTTGCGGTTGTCGCCTATGACAGGAACAGAAACGTATGTCTTCCTGCCTCCGATGTTGCTCAAAAAGTCTGTAAGCAGAGCTATATCCTCATCATCGCATTCAAAGCTCAACAGTAAACGCCGCGGAGCGTACCCGCATCGCTTGTAATGCTCGCATATCAGTGTGCAGAATGCATGGGGGTCGGCTATCACATCACCCGATATCGGAAAATCCGTTTTATCCACCAATGCGCCGCCGCGAATGATGAGCAGTGACATCATGGTCATCGTGTCGCCGACAAAAACGCCGCATATGTCTTGATCGCAATCGGGCGATGCGACCACCTTTTGCTTTTGTGACAGCTTTTCAAGCGAGCGTATAGTATCGCGACAGCGTGCGGCGGCCTCAAATTCTTCGCGCTCGGCATATTCCAGCATCTCGCGCTCAAGCTCACGCCTTGCCTGTGCGGTGTTACCGCGAAGGACCTCACAAGCACAGGATACCATCTCACTGTATTCCGCCGTGCTCACATTGCCGGTGCAAATACCACGGCACTGACCTATTCGATAGTAAAGGCATGGTCGATCGCGGCCTATATCTTCCGGAAAGCGTTTTTTGCAGGACGGCAGGCCAAAGGTCTTGTTAACGAGAGCTATTACCGAGAAAACAGTGGAGGTTCCAAAGTAAGGTCCAAAGTATTTCGCCCCGTCATCCACTCTCGCCCTGCTCATCACCAGGCGCGGATATTCGCCGGATGTAAGTTTTATATACGGGTAAGATTTTGCATCCTTAAGTCGTATGTTATATCGCGGAGAGTACTGCTTTATAAGTGTATTTTCGAGCGTCAGTGCTTCCATTTCGGTGTCGCACAGAATGTATTCAAATCTGTGAACGGATGCGGTCATGCGCTCGGTCTTTAGATTTTTTTCGCCGTTTCTGAAATACTGTGAAACGCGGTCGCGCAGTTTTCGTGATTTTCCTACGTATATAACGCGCCCGCGCTCGTTTTTCATGATATAAACGCCCGGGGTAAGCGGCAGTGCCAGTGCCTCGGCAAGCAAGCGATCGCGCCTTTCCTCGGATGTTTCGTTCTTTTTTTTACCGACGGTGTCGGAGCTCGCTTCGCTGACCGTGTCCGGTTCGGGGTTTATCGGTATGGCTGGGGCTGTATCCCTGTCTATCATGCTCATTTGATGTCCTTGTTTTCAAACAACAGTGGGGGCTGTCGATAGCATGACACCCCCCATTTTTCGCCGGAGCCATGCACCGCCGACACGACTTTATGTGCTGACACCGTTTTTGCACCGCCGCGTGGGCAATGCAACACTATGTATTTTGGACCTTTTATTCGGCAAAGCCGCTGTTGATAAGCTCTTCAAGTCCGTCAAGGGCTTCCTTTTCATCCTGACCGTCCGCAATAAGAGTAACGGTCATGCCTTTGGCGATACCGATGGAAAGAACACCAAGCAGACTTTTGGCGTTCATTTTACGATCATCCTTTTGGATCCATATCGAGCAGTTGTACGAATTGGCTTTTTGAATAAAATAAGTAGCGGGTCTTGCGTGCAGTCCGCCGTTATTGTTGATTGTAACCTCGCGTGATATCATATCCGACTCCTTATAAGCCATATAGGCACTCATTTATACTTATAAATATTATAACCGAGCAAACAGACAAAATCAATAGACAAAATGATGATATTTGCCTCACTTTACCCCGCCTAATTCGTTTATTTTTTAACTATAGCAGACATAATTCTGTAAAAAACAGAAGATGTTGTTATGCTGCGACGCTGTTAATGCGTAATGTCGCTTTGCGGCGCATAGGATATTCCGGTCACAGTGACTAAAAGATCCACCGTTTTCATTTTAAATGTCAAGGTGCATCCGGGAGCGATATGTGTACCGCTTTTTGTAACATACCCACCGTCTGTTTTTATAAGCTCGCACTCCACTGTGCCACTGATATCTATCAGCGTATTTTCCGGGTAGTGCACATCGGTTGGTGCACCGTCGGCTGCGTTTGTGTGTAGGATGGATGGCGAGAAGACCGTGCCTGCCGCCAGCCGACCTATAAGATCATCGCCAACATAAACATCAGCTCCCGTTTCGATAAAATCGAAGGTCGTATATCTTATATCCTCGGCCGAAAATTCTACCATGCAACGGGCGGTCTCGCTGCCAAAGATCGCGCTGTCAGACACGCTGCGCAGTATGATCGAGGCCACAGCCAGGACGATCAGCAATATGATAACTACATCCGCTGCACCAAATCTTGCACGGCCACGATCGTTTCTTTCTCGTTTTTCGTTTTTTTGTTGTTTCATTGCACCACACCTCCGTTTGAGGATGTTTCAATAATTCCTATGCACTCCCCGGTGCCCTCAAATCTCGGCAGGCTGACTGAATAAACCGCGCCTACCGCAAGTCTTTTACCATTGACCGTGTAACCGCGTGATGGGTCATATTTTGCCGTGGTGGTGATGGTTATCAAAAGATCGGAGAGGTCCTCGGCTTCGTCTATTATCACCTCGCCTGATGTGGGATCAAATCTGACTACCCACGCGGGTGAGACCTCTACCTCTGCGCTGACACGACCAAGGCCAACGGCAGATGTTCGCTCTGTTACAGTGTCGCCAACAGCTATCCAATCGGCAAGCTTTCTTTGTGCGCCCTTGATCTCAAGAGTGTATGTGACGGTAACGCTCCCGCGCCCGCTGTCTGATGCCGAAAGTCCGCCGGGCAGATACGCCACCAAGATCACGGCTATCACTGCAAGTATTACCAAGACTATAATTGCATCGAGGATATTAAAATGGTAGCCGCGACGGTCGGATCTTTTTACAGTGCTTCTTTCAGATGAATTCATAGTTGTGACCATAGCTCCGGTCGCCTGTATCCGCTTTTGAGTGGTTAGCGCCCCGAGATCCCTTAACATTTGATTGAAAATATAAAATAAAATTTTGAGGTCGATAATGCGGTGATCGGATATCTGTACAGTATCTTCGGAGTGACGACCTCGTCGTTAGTCCTTGCCGAGTATCATCAGCATATCGGCGGCTCTTGCATCGGAGCGTGGTGAGACGGAGCCGAAAGTCAGCGCCGTGTTCTCGCGCATTTGTATCTCTGCCGTGGCCGAGGCGAGTCCTGCCATTACCCAAAACATAAAGAAGATCGTGTTGTTGTACCACACAAAGTCAAAGCATCCCGATACAACAAGTGATATCAGTCCTGCCGCACCAGCCGTGGCAAGCAGTGGCAAGCGCTTGCTGCCGTTACCGACCGGGCCCGTGCGAACACCGGCGGTCTTTTGCAGAATGAAGAAGATAACAATGAGAAGCAAAATAAGACCGGGAAGCCCGAGTTCCGTGATCGTTTGCAACCACAGGCTATGCGCGTGTGACGCGTTCCACACCTCAGGGTCGGCGACTCTTAAATACATTTGGCTGAAAAGCTCATCACCGATGCCAATGCCGCCGCCGAGGTATCTGCCTGCGATGCGAGAAGCAGCATTCCAAACCCTCACTCGGTAGTAATTTGCGCTGTCACCAAGCGATGCGATGCTACCCATACGAGCGCCGAGCGTGTCCGGAAAGCAAGTGCCGAGCAGTGCTATTACGGCAACCGATGCCGGCAATACAGCCGCGGCGCGCGGGGTGATCGAGAGCAAAAACAAGAGCGATGCCACGGCAAGACCCACCCACGCACCGCGCGACCAAGTAAAAACGGTGCAAACAAGGATGGTTGCCGCGGAAAAGCCAAAGAGGAAACGTTCCCTCTTGGTCTTTGAAAGCAGCACACCCGCGAGGGCAAACGGAAATACGGGGATAATAAAATACGCCAGCGTATTGGGGTTTGCGAAAACAGAGGTGCTTCGCCCGGAGATCGCCGCAAAGCTTTCGCTGTCCAGCCAATCAAATACGGCGTGCCCGCAAAGATATTCGGCAACTCCGATAAACGAGACTATTGTCGTGGATATCACCAACAAAAGCATGCAGGAACGCAGCTTGCGGCGGTCGCATACGGTATTGACTATCAAAAAGTAAACGCACATCAGCGCCGCTCTTATCAGCGCGGGGCGAGCGTCCCCATCCCCGGGTGTGAATATGCCGCCGCATACGGTCAGCAGCATAAATCCGCCAATTGCGGCTTCTGCAGGACCGAATATTGCGGTACGCTTGCCGCGCAGATATTTTACGGCAAAGCCAAGTGCGGCAAGCAATGTCACACTTGCAAGTATCAGGGACGGATGCTGTGAAAGACTTAAAAATGGTGCTGTAAATATCGTAAACGACACACCCGCCTCGGGGAATGATAACAGTACAGCCACAGATACCACGGCAAGCAGTGCTATGATAAATGTGAGCGGCGGAATGTAATAGGTCAGCATTCCGGAGGCGATACCGAGTATGACCGCCCAGCTTTGCCCCGCTATATTGTTTTTGGGTCTCATTGCAAGCTTATCCGGGGTAACTCCGCAGGCATCGGCCAAAAGATCGTGAAGTAAGAGACTGTTGCCGAGTGCACCGGCAAGTGTCTTTTTGCTGAACAGCAAAGGGAGGGAGAGAAGTATCATTACAAGTGCGCAAAGCATATCGCCGCCGGATACATCATCCAAAAGCAGTGCATATCTTTTTATGAGATATATCAGCGCCGAATACACACCAAAGGTGATAAAAAACGCACCGTAGGTCTTCATATAACATCTCATGGCGGCATTTTTTATCCGTATGAGTACGTTTATCACAAGGGATTCCTCAAATGTGCGGGCAATACGCTTTTTGATCCTGCGCACAAGTCCCCCGCCGCGGTCGGACCGCCGCAGTGTGCTCACTATGGCCGAACGGTCGAGAGCGCGGCATTCGTCGGGATATGAGTGCATTATACGTCCCGTGATACCGCTGTGCAACTTTTCTGCGGCAGTGTCGCAAACGGTTGCAAAAATGCTGTCTTGGTGGCATTTTGTATCGATAACATCGGCGGCGGGATCATCCTCGTTATACTCGGTATATCCATCTGCATCCGATGGGGATGGATGCTCGTACGCTCTCGTGGCATCACGGCTCTCATCGTTGTTATAAAGCTCAGGCATTCGGTGCACCTCCCTTCTTGTTTATCTTATTTTTTTGCTGTGAGTTTTTGTTTTTTTAAAATACTTGGACGTAAAAAATGATCTACGACTCACCAAGCAGATCCGGGCGCTGTTTTCGAGTTATGAGCTCCGCCTGCTCACGCCGCCATTTATCAATGTTTGCGTGATGACCGGATATGAGCACCTCCGGTACTTTAACACCATGAAATTCAAACGGCCGTGTGTATTGCGGGTATTCAAGCAGACCATCGGTGTGGCTCTCACTTTCAAAGCACTCAGGGGCGGAAAGCACGCCGTCGACCGTCCTTGCCACCGCATCCACCAGTATACAGGCGGGGATCTCACCGCCGGTCAAAACAAAATCGCCTATCGATATCTCCTCATCGACTATTTCGTCGATGATGCGCTGATCCACACCCTCGTAGTGGCCGCAAAGGATTATAAGCCTGTCATAGGCGGCGGATAATTCAAGTGCACGTTTTTGCTTGAGCACCTGTCCCTTGGGGGACATAAAGATAACATGGGTGCGCAGAGATGCATAGTCAGGCGCCCCTGCGAGTATTGCACTGTAGCAGTTGTAGATGGGCGGGGCGGCCATAAGCATTCCCTTGCCGCCGCCGTACGGCGTGTCATCCACGCGACGATTCTTATCCTCGCTGTAGTCGCGGATGTTGTGAATGCCTACCTCTATCGCACCGTTCTTTTGCGCGCGGCCTATTATGCTTTCGGAGAGGACATTGCCCACAAGCTCCGGAAAAAGCGTCATAATGTCAAATCTCATATCAGTCAAACATTCCCTCAATAGGTCTTACAAACACACCGCGCTCGATATCGATCCTTATAACAAACTCCGGCACGGCGGGCATCATGCGCTCACCGCTCGGTGTTTCGATGGTGTAGATATCAGATGCACCTGCATTAAATACATAACTTATCCTGCCGTAGGTAAGGCCGCTGTCGGCATCGATGACCGGCAGACCTATAAGGTCCACTATAAAATGCGCGCCGGGCGCTATGGGCAGATCCTCGCGGGCAGCGTAAACGATCGTCTCGCGCAGGGCATCGGCGGCCTCGGGTGTGTCCACGCCCTCGATGTGCATCAGTACAAAGCGTTTATGTACGCTCGCGCGAAGGATGTGTCGCGGCTGCATTTCTCCGCTTTTTTCATCCTTAAAATAAATATATTCCAGGTCGGCCAAAACGTCGGGCGAATCGCAATAGGATTCAAGCTTCAGCGTTCCGTCAAGACCATGTGTGTTGATTATCTTCCCGCATTCAAGATGAGCGGCAAGTTGGCGCTTTAAATTCTCATTTATATCTTTAGTGTCTTTCATATCTTTTTCTTTTGCATCGTTCGGCATTGATACCTCGCGGTAGAAGACTCCCAAGCAGTTACTCATAAGAGCACATTTTTTGATCTTATACGTATAGTATAGCACAAAGCTGAGTTTTTTTCAATCATGAAAGGCATTTTTTGCTTCACGGAGATGAATAATTTACAATTCGTTATTGAAAGAGTGGCGTGCATGGTGTATAATATGGTAAAACAGCATTCGGAGGACAATAAAAATGCCTTTATTTTTGACAGATGCCGCCCAAAATGAAAACGGCGGCAACATGATAGGTACGGTCGTTATGATCGTGCTGATGCTCGTGGTCTTCTACTTTTTCTTCATTCGCCCCCAGCGCAAGCAGGAAAAGGAGACCAACGAGATGCGCAACAACCTTGCCGTCGGCGATGAGGTCGTGACCATCGGCGGCATTATCGGCATAATCATTGCGATAAGCAGTGAGGACACCGTGACCATCGTGACCAGCCGCGACCGCACCCGCATTCACATTCTAAAAAGTGCTATCTCCCGCGTGACCGTTCCGGTAAACGGCGGCAATGACGAAAAGCGCGACGGCAACGATAAGACCGATAAGACCGATAAGACCGATAAGTCCGAAAAGGCAGAAAAGGTCGAAAAAAAGAAAGCCAAAAAGGATAAGGGCGCAAGCGAGGATAAGGCCGATCAGAAATGATCACATCCACGCGCAGTGATTCCCTGCTCCGCTAAAGATAGATCCTCCGGGAGGCAATTAGCCCCACCGGAGGGTCTCTTTTTCTTCGATCTGCGGCAAAACTGTAATAGACACGACCGGCGCAGCATAGTATTTGATTGAAAGAGATATCAAAACAATTTTATCTATATCGGAGATGATATCGTGTCTGTGATCGAACAAAAAAGAATGCGCGGGCGCCCCGCCTCTCGCGAGCGTATGCCGGTGTCGCTAAATAATCAAGCTGCAGATAGGGGCAGAAAAACTAAAAAAAGCATCGCAGGGAGTGCATCGGTGGCAATAATAGCCGGTGTTGTCACTGCGATCTTTGTAGGGCTGTTGATGATGGCGATCACCTGCCCGATCCTCGTTACAACCGCCGATCCCGCCAAAAGTGTCGGAAAGGTGGCTTTGATCGTGCAATCCATTGGAGCGTTTTGCGGCGGCGCGGTGATGGCACGCATCCTCGGGCGCAGGAACATATGGCTCTCACTTGCGGCAGCGCTTATACTGAATACTGCTATTTTTGTTATGTCTTTTGTACTGCCGGATCTAAGTGCCGATATGTCGCTCCTCGGGTGGCTGAAGAGAGTGCTTGCGGTACTGCTTTTTATTCTCGGGGCATACATAGCGGCTCCGGGGGCAGGCTTAAGCCGACGAGCATACGGAAGCAGATCAAGGATATACAAAAAGAGATAGTTGTGTTGTATTTGACCAATAATTCGGCGGTTGCGATGATTGTTTTTGTCGCACTTGAATGAATTATTGGTCATTTTAACTATAATTCGCGATTTTTGTTGACACTCGATATTTTTGATGGTAAAATTAGTTGATGATCGCCCTGCGGTCATCTATCCAAAATGCCACCGCAATCGACACCTAAGCTTATTTCCAAAGTGCATGATGGACCACAGCGAACTTTGGTAATCTATTTAGTGCGGCAAGGCCTCCCACCGGCACCCGACCGCGCCTGACAGCGCGGCATGCCGTAAAACAGAGCTATGAAAGAACTCTTGATCAACACGGTCCTTAGCGGCGAGGAAATGAAAAAACTTCTCTCCCGCGAAGACCACGCGCACCCCTATCTCTTTGCCATCGTAGGTGATATTTCCGTTAAATCAGAATATTGCCGCAGTGTTTTGCTTGTAAGTGATGATAGGATCGATACTTATGAGCTTGACAGTGATCATTTTGGCAGATCGGTCAAAATAAGGGATATCGAATCTGCCCAAAACAAGCGCATGTACGGTAACGCCATCCTGCGCCTGACGCTAAAGGGCGGAGAAACGGTAAATATCTTCCGTTACACCTTTAGTGTTAACGCGCTTTGTGAGGCGGCGGCCAACTTCCTGGTATCGGTGTCTCAAGGTGAGGATATCGATGAGGCGTATGACTGCATGGAGGCAGTTTACAAAAAGCAGCTTTCGGTATGTCCCAAATGCGGCCGTGCTCTCTCGTCCCCCGGGGCTGATTGCATCCATTGTGCCAGCAAAAAGAAGGTCGTGGCAAAGCTCGGCAAGTATCTTATCCCCGAGTGGCGCCAGTTGATATTTTCAATTGTTTTGGCTGTGGCATCGACCGCTCTTTCGCTTGTTCCGCCACTGCTTACAAAGAGCTTGGTGGATGATATCCTGCCAAATAAAAACGCCCAAAAGCTTTTGTTTGTGGCGTTGGGTCTTGTGTTTTTGCATTTCTTAACGCACGCCATAGGCGCTGTACGCGGCACGGTCCTTCGTAAATCCGGCGACAGGATAGTTATGTCGCTGAGAAACGATGTTTACGAAAAAGCGCAGTACCTGCCAATGCGATTTTATGATAAAACATCTACGGGTGCTGTTATCAACCGTATAAGCGGAGACAGTAATACCCTGCGCGCTTTCATGCTGCGTATAACGCAGGAGGTAGTTGTTGAGTTCTTTAAAATGATAGGTATAATAGTCGTTATGCTCATCATGAACCCCAAGCTCACCCTGCTCTCCCTAATACCTGTCCCGCTCGTCGTTATGGGCGCAAGGATATTCGGCCAAAAGATACGCCCCTTCTACCTGCGTATTTGGCGGCGTTGGACGGCTGTATCCTCTGTGCTGACGGATACCATCCCCGGCATACGAGTTGTAAAGTCCTTTACAAACGAGAAAGGCACCACCGATCGCTTTAAAAAGGCGAACAGCGATTGGTACGAGACGGATGCCCAGGCTTCCGCAATACTCAACATCTTCCCCGCCGCCGTCAACACGCTTATCAGTATCGGCTCGGTTATGATATGGGCATTTGGCGGACAGATGGTAATAAACGGCTCGGGCGAGCTGACAACGGGACTTTTGGTATCCTTTATATCCTATGCATCGATGTTCTACGGCCCTGTGAACTTCTTTGCCAATCTCAACGATTCCTATCAATCCGCACTGGCCTCTGCAGAGAGGATACTTGATATCCTTGATGCCGAGCCGGAGCACAACTTCGGCAAGGGCAATGTCCTGTCCGAGATGCGCGGCAAGATAGAATTTAAAAATGTAAGCTTTTCCTTTGACCGTACCAAAAAGACACTCAAAAATATCAATCTGACCATAGAGCCGGGAGATATTGTGGGTATCGTTGGAACAACAGGCTCGGGCAAATCCACGCTTATCAACCTGTTTATGCGGTATTACGATCATTATGACGGCGATATATTGGTGGACGATGTCAATATTAAAGATATAGATATGCAGTATTACCGCAGTCAGATAGGTTTTGTTCAGCAGGAGCCGCTTATGTTCCATGATACGATATTTAATAATATCGCATACGGAATTGAAGATTGCTCGGTTGAGCGCGTGCTGCAGGCGGCGGATATCGCCAACGCGCACGAGTTTATAGTAAGACAGCCTGATGGCTATGATGCAGTGCTCGGTGAGCGCGGAGTCGGCCTTTCGGGAGGTGAGCGCCAGCGTGTTTCCATCGCTCGCGCGATGCTTAAAAACCCAAGTATTTTGGTATTTGACGAGGCAACGGCATCCGTTGACTCGGAGACCGAGCACCTGATACAGGAAGCCATCGAGCGAATGATATCGGGGCGGACGACCATAATGATAGCGCACCGTCTCTCAACGCTCAGCAAGGCTAACAAGATAGTTGTTGTTGATAACGGTGAAATAATCGAATGCGGCACGCCTGAGGAGCTTTTGGCGGCAAAGGGCAAGTATTATCGTTTGGTTGAGATACAGTCTATGTCGGACAAGCTGACACGTGCCAAGGCTGAGAGTCGTTTTGAATAATATCGATACGGCTACGACGGCAACCTATAAGTTTAGATCACAGCATCGCCCACAGCGGCGGAATGGAGTTTGATATGGCAATGACATTTCTTGATAAGACGGCAACGATACGTCTTACCGATGTATTTAATGTATCACTGAAACTTGGCGACGGTACCGAATATAACGAAGTCGAGCTGCGCCGCCTCTTCCCTGTTTCGGATCGCGATCATTACATATCTCTTATCGATAAGGATGAAAAGCAGATAGCCATGATACGCAGTTATGACGATCTCACGCCGGAGTCTGCTGCGGCGGTAAAAGCTTGCTTTAATGATTATTATCTCATCCCGAAGATAACAAAGATATATGAATGCTCGGATTCGACGGGCGCACTCGTCATGAAGGTGGATACCGACCACGGTCGTGCGGAATTTCGCATCAGAAACCGTCACAGCGACATGAAGATCTACCCGGAGGATCGTGTTATCATTCGCGATTCGAGCGATAACAGATACGAGATAGAAAGCCTTGCGGCGCTTGACCGCAAGAGCTGGATATTGATCTCCAGTTTCCTTTGATATAATATTAATATTCAAAAGACCGCTCGTACGGAAACGTTCAAGCGGTCTTTAATGTTTAATCAGCAAAATACTTGACAAGATAAATTGCATGTGCTATAATATTAGATATTCTAAAATTAGAATAAAAAGGAGCTGAGTTGCAAAATGATGTCGGGCATTGCTATGATATCAATGGGCAAAAAAATTGCAAATTTTTATGCGGGACTTTGCGAGCCTATCTGTCGCAAGTATGGCATAAATCAGACCTGCTTTGATGTTTTGATGTTTTGCGCAAACAATCCCGAATACAACACCGCGCGGGATATATGTGCCGTGCGCGGAATTAAGAGCGGTATAGCATCCGTAGCCGTTGAAACGCTGATAGGTGCGGGTCTTATGGAGCGGCAAACCGATTCGGCTGACCGCAGGATACACAGGCTCGTTCCGGCGCCGTGCGCATCGTCGCTTATAGATGAGGGGCGCGCCATGCAGGCCTCCTTTGCAGGCGTGTTGCGCCGCGGTATAAGCGACGATGAGCTTTTGGCGCTGGACAACATCCACCGCAGGCTTGAAAGAAACATCTCGGATTTTGAGTTAAATGAAACAAACAAGGAGAACCCCAAAGAATGCTTAAAATAATCATATGTATCATCGCAGGTATGGGCGCGGGTCTTGGCACCGGCTTTGCTGGCATGAGTGCCGCAGCGGTAATAAGCCCGATGCTGATAACATTTCTTGGCATGGACCCATATATGGCGGTCGGTATTGCACTTGCAAGTGATGTGCTGGCCAGTGCGGCATCTGCCGTGACCTACGGCAAAAATAAAAATCTTGATATTAAAAACGGCATCATAATGATGATATCGGTGCTTTGCTTTACCACCGTCGGCAGTTATGTTGCAAGCGTAGTGCCAAAATCAACGATGGGTAGTTTTTCGGTTTTCATGACTCTTCTGCTTGGTATAAAGTTTATTGTAAAGCCCATCATGGAGCCTAAACGCAGTCTTAGCGAGTCAACACCCCGCCAAAGAGCCGTAAGATCGGTCATTTGCGGTACGCTTGTAGGTTTTATTTGCGGCTTTGTTGGCGCGGGCGGGGGCATGATGATGCTTTTGGTGCTTACATCAGTGCTTGGATACGAGCTTAAAACGGCCGTTGGAACGAGTGTGTTTATAATGAGTGCCACGGCGTTTACCGGCTCGGTAAGTCATTTTGCCATAGGCGGAACGCCCGATATCACCGCGCTTCTCGTTTGTGCTGTCAGCACCCTGCTTTTTGCACAGCTTGCGGCACAGATAGCAAACAGATCCACTCCTAAAACACTAAATCGCATAACAGGCGCCATACTTGTGATCTTGGGTGTTGTGATATTGGCTGTTGAGCATCTGTTTTAATTCCTTGATGTTAAAAAACCAATAATAATTCAAGCGGAGTCGGCATGCCGACTCCGCTTGAAAAACATTATTTTATTAACTGTGAAACGGACCGCATCACTCTATCCCTTTTACCTTGTACCCCTTGGCTGTTACCGCACGTTTAAGTGCGCGATCGGATACTCGGCGCTCCGGCGTGAGCGTGACCCGAACCAGTCCGCTCTCGTGATCAGCAGTGGCGTTCTCAACACCCACAAGTGCTTCGACCGCCGCTTTTACAGTTCCCTCGCAGTGCGAGCACATCATTCCCTCAACGTGGAGCGTTCTGGTGGCCACCGCTCCTTTATTGGCGGTCGCACGGCTTACCTTGCAATGTCCTCGCTTGTGGTCGTGTTTTGCATCGTGAATATTGAAAAGATTCAGTCTCAGGGCATTTGATACCACACAAAAGCTTGAAAGGCTCATGGCCGCCGCGCCAAACATCGGGTCAAGTGTGATGCCGAGCGGTATGAACACTCCTGCAGCAAGCGGAATGCCGATCGCATTGTAAAAGAAAGCCCAAAACAGATTTTCGTGTATATTCCGCAGTGCGGCACGGCTGAGCCGTATGGCGGCGGGAACATCAGAGAGGCGGCTGTTCATAAGCACAACATCCGCCGCATCTATGGCAACATCCGCTCCCGCGCCTATGGCTATGCCGATATCGGCACGTGTGAGCGCGGGTGCATCGTTGATGCCGTCGCCGACCATAGCGACCTTGCCGCGTGACCGAAGCTTGCGTATCTCCTCCTCCTTGCCGTCAGGGAGAACGCCCGCAATAACGCTGTCAACACCCGCCTCGGCACCTATGGCTTTTGCTGTGCGCTCGTTATCGCCTGTCAGCATTACCACTTCAACACCCATTGCCCTAAGCTCACGGACGGCGCGTGGGCTGTCCTCTTTTATAACATCAGCGACGGCGATAACGCCTGCAAGCTTGCCGTTGATGCCGAAATAGAGAGGCGTCTTCCCTGCCGCCGCCAGTGTCATCTCGCACTCACGAATGTTGATGGGGATATCAACAAGCTCCGCAGCGAAACGCGCACTGCCGCCAAAGGCATTGCCGCCATCCACATTGCCTGCCAGACCGTTGCCGGGCAGGACCCTGAAATCACGCGTCTCGCCCGCCGATACGCCAAGCTCCTCGGCTTTTTTTAATACTGCGGCGGCAAGCGGGTGTTCGCTTTTTTTCTCAAGCGTGACAGCAAGCGCCATGAGCGACTGTTCATCATAGCCATCGGCCGGGATAATATCTGTCACCCTCGGCTCACCTGCGGTTATCGTGCCGGTTTTATCAAGTGCTACTATTGATACACGCCCTGTCTCCTCGAGCGCGGCCGCGGTCTTGAACAGAATGCCGTTTTTGGCGCCCAGTCCGTTGCCTACCATGACTGCCACGGGGGTGGCAAGCCCCAGTGCACAGGGGCAGCTGATAACAAGGACCGAAATGCCGCGTGCTAGCGAATATCCGAATTCGCGCCCCAACAGTAGCCATACTATGGTGGTCAGCGCGGCTATAGACATTACGATAGGAACAAAAACGCCGGATACTTTATCCGCTATCTTGGCGATCGGCGCTTTTGTAGCGGCCGCATCGCTGACCATTCTTATTATCTGCGAAAGGGTGGTGTCCTCGCCAACTCGTGTTGCTTGGCATGTCAAAAAGCCTTGGGCGTTGATGGTGGCCGCGGAAACACTGTCACCGGGTGCTTTATCTACCGGAATGCTCTCGCCGGTGAGTGCCGCCTCGTTTACCGCGCTCTCGCCATCGATAACTATCCCATCCGTGGGTATGCTCTCCCCGGCGCGTACCACGAATATATCGCCACTTTTTACCTCAGAGATCGGAACCGTGACCTCGCTGCCGTCACGCAACAGTGTGGCGGTCTGCGGAGCAAGCTTCATAAGGCTTCGCAGTGCATTGGTGGTCCTGCCTTTTGAATGTGCCTCCAGTGTTTTACCTACGGTGATGAGCGTGAGTATCATTGCGGCGGATTCAAAATACATATCCATCATATAACTCATGGCGACCTCATGGTCGCCGGCAGACACGGCACCTGTCATTGCAAAGAGCGCGTAGGTGCTGTAAATGAACGCCGCTGTAGAGCCAAGCGCCACAAGGGTATCCATGTTGGGGGCGCGATGCCACAAGCTCTTGTAGCCGCTTATAAAAAAGCGTTGATTTATTACCATTATGATCGTTGCCAATAAAAGCTGAGCAAGGCCTATCGCTATATGGTTGTTTTCAAAAAAAGACGGTAACGGCCAGCCCCACATCATGTGCCCCATCGAAAAATACATGAGTATCAGCAAAAAGACCGCGGAGACGATAAGTCTGCGCAAAAGTTTTGGTGTTTCGGTATCGCGCAGAGCATCCTCTCCCACTGCTTTTTTGCTGTTTTGATAGACAGCGGGATCCCCATTTTTTAAGGATGCACCGTATCCTGCCGCAACCACTGCTGCCACAATGGTGTTTGGGTCGGCATCGCCCTCAACTCCCATTGAATTTGTAAGCAGATTTACGGCGCAGGATGTTACCCCACTGACCGAATTAACGGCACGCTCAACTCTTGCCGCGCACGCGGCACAGCTCATGCCGCTGATATCGTATCGTTGCATTTATGCTTTGACCTCTTTCTGTTTTGATCGGATCTTTTTTATTTTTTTGTAATTATTATGCTCGAATAAAGCCTTGAGCATTATTATCTCATTAATTTTTGCAGTGTGCCAAGCAGCTCGTCTATCACCTCGTCGTTTCCGTCGCGTATATCGTTGGCCACACAGGTCCTTATGTGGCTTGAGAGCAGCTCGCGATTAAACGAGTTCACAGCTGCGTTCACCGCCGCAGATTGCACAAGTATATCCGGACAGTATGCGCCGCTCTCTACCATTCCGCGGATGCCGCGTATCTGTCCCTCTATTCGGTTGAGTCTGTTTATGAGCTTTTTGTATTCCTCGGGTGTACGCTCTTTTTTGCGCTGTGAGCAACAGCATTGCTTTTTGTTTGGCATTTGCCTACCTCCGTATTATACCCCGCATGGGTATCGTGACATATATATTATATACCCATGCGGGGTATTTGTCAAGAGTAAAAATGATCCCCGAACACAGCGGGGATCATTTTTATGAGCATTTTATTTATAAAAGGAATGTACAGATAACGAGCATTATAATGAGAAACGCCGCGTTAAATCCCGTAAACCACAAAAGATATCTGCGGCCGCCGCCGGGGTTTAGCTCGCTGTACTGGCGGAAGGTTATAAGGCTTGCAAGTGAGGCGATAATAGTTCCCGTGCCGCCGATATTTACGCCGTACAGCAGTGCACGGTAATTTCCTGTGAAGCCGGAGAGCAATATGGCCGTTGGCACGTTGCTTATCACCTGGCAGGAGAGCGCACTGACCAGGAGCGTGTTTTCCTCCAAAAGTGAAGTGAGAAACACATTTACCGCATCTATTCTTGACATATTGCCTGAAAAGATGAAAAAGCAAACAAAGGTCAAAAGCAGACCGTAATCAACATGAGAAAGAGCGTGTTTGTCCATAAACAGCAGTACTGCGGGGATCACGATAAGGCCTATATAATAAGGGATAACGCGGAAAACGATCACTATTGACAGCACAAACAGCAAAAGATAGATCGCAGTTCTTGCCACCGGGAGCTTTTTTGTGTCATCGCCGACGGTTATCTTTTCTCGGCGCACAAAAACAAAACAGCAAAGCAGTATCAAAGCTATGGCAGATGCAAAGGGAATGGCCATTATCTGCATAAATTCTCCGCTTGGAATGCTGAATTTATTATAAAGATAAAGATTTTGCGGATTGCCGAAGGGTGTGAGCATACCTCCGAGGTTTGCGCCGATATTTTGCATAACGAATGTAAATATCATGTACTTTTGCTGTCCCGACGATCTTAAAACATAATACCCGAGCGGCAAAAAAGTCAGCAGTGCCATATCATTGGCTATAAGCATAGAACCAACAAAGGTTATGGTGACGATAGCTATTATCGCGCGCCTTATGTCCCCGGTGAGGGCTATTATCTTTTGTGCTATGATAGTAAAGAAGTTTATATCCTTGAGTGCGCAGATCACAGCCAATGTGCAAAAAAGGCAGGTGAGCGTTTTAAGATCGAAATAATCGATATACGCGGCATCCGGCGGAATGATAAACGAGGTGATCAGTGCCGCACAAGCGGCTATAAAAAGAACGGTATTGTTTTTGATAAACGCACCCACGCGGTCAAATATCCGAGCAGCGGTATTTGGCGTGCGTTTTACATGTGTGACCATAAAGCATAGTCTCCCTTTTGTTTTTGCGTTGCAGATGAGGATCTATATCCCAAACACCGCGCTATTATACAACAAAAGCGAACGTTTTGCAATATCTTTTTTCAAAAATAATTGCCGATATTTTTTCGGTAGAGGCGTATTTTTTGCACAGATCTATCAAAGTGATACTCAATACTTGATTTTTTATCGGATATGTGATAAAATTATAGTATTCAGGCGTGGCGTATAGCTAATGAAGCCGAAACAGGCATTACCTGCACGAGAGCGCGCCGCAAAAGTGTCGCCGAAGGCGACGGAACGGAGATTTAATATGGATCTGTGCAATGCTCGATATGTCAAGGATCTTATGGCGACCTTTGGGCTGACCTTTCGCAAGGAGTGGGGGCAAAACTTTCTTACCGACCACAGCGCGGTGGAGCGGATAGCCGAATCCTGCGGCGCGGGCGAGCCGCAAACTGTTCTTGAGATAGGGGCAGGCGCGGGTGCATTGACTCGCGAACTGGCTTTGCGATACAAAAACGTTGTTGCCGTGGAGATAGACCGCGGGCTGATACCCCTGCTTGAGTATGTGCTTGAGAACATGAATAATGTTGAGCTCGTGTGCGGAGACATCATGAAGACAGATCTTGGTGAGCTGCTCTCCCCTGCCTTTGAACGCGGCAGCGTATCGGTCTGCGCTAACCTCCCGTATTACATTACAACGCCGATATTGCTCTCACTGCTGGATAGTTCTCTGCCCTTTAGATCCATCACCGTAATGATACAATCGGAGGTGGCAGACAGACTGGTGGCCTCCCCCGGTACTGCCGAGTACGGTTCTGTTACTGCGTATCTTGGCTACTTCGGCGTAGTTCACAAGCTTTTTGATGTTACATCGGATAAGTTTTTACCGCCGCCCAAGGTGGATTCCACCGTTGTAAGGATAGACCTCTATGACGAGAAGCCCTATCGGCCGCTTGACGAGGCTGTATTCTTCCGCACACTGCGGGCATCCTTTGGTCAGAGGCGCAAAACGCTCCCCAATGCTCTGGCGGCAGGTTTTGGAGAGCTGACAAAAGCCAAGCTTGCCGAGGCCGTAGTGAGCGCCGGCTTTGCAGTTGATGTTCGAGGAGAGCGCCTTTCCACTGCGGATTTTGTGCGCCTTTCCGACGAGATAACAAAGCTGATAGCTGAAGCCAAAGGACAGGCGTGATCGAAAAATAAAACTGCGGGTCGCATCAATGTGCGGCTCGCAGTTTTTGCGTGGTTACTTGTTCTTTGCCACCCGTCAAGAGAGCAACATCCTATCGTTTGCAAATTCACCGTTGCTGGCCATTGCAAACAGTTCCAAAAGGTCGCTGACATCGGTGTGTTCTTTCTCCTCACCTGATATATCGTATATTATTTTTCCGTCATACATCATGATAAGGCGGTTACCAAGTCGCAAGGCATCCTTCATATTATGTGTTATCATAAGCGTGGTTATATTGCTCTCGCGCACCAACTCATTCGTAAGCTCCAAGACCTTGGAGGCAGTCTGCGGATCGAGGGCTGCGGTGTGCTCGTCAAGCAAAAGGATCTTGGGGCTGTTCATTGTGGCCATCAAAAGGGTGAGCGCCTGGCGCTGTCCTCCGGAGAGTAGACCAACTTTGGAGGTCAACCTGTCCTCAAGACCAAGGTTGAGTCTGCGTACCAGCTCGCGAAATTCGCCGCGTTCCTTTTTTGTGATACCCGGCAGAAGAGTTCGTCTTCTGCCGCGCCGTGCGGCGAGGGCGAGGTTCTCCTCTATCTGCATATCCGCCGCAGTGCCTGTCATGGGATCCTGAAAAACACGCCCCAGCAGTTTTGCACGTTTATGCTCAGGCAGTTTGGTAACGTTATCGCCGTCTATTATTATACTGCCGCGATCCGCGGGGAAAACGCCTGTTATTAGATTTAGGATCGTAGACTTTCCTGCGCCGTTGCCGCCGATCACGGTTACAAAATCGCCTTTATTTAATGTCAGATCAACACCGCGCAGGGCCTTTTTTTCGTTTATCGTGCCCGCGTTGAATGTTTTGTGGATGCCGCAAAGCTCAAGCATCGGAGTTGTGGGTGATGACATCTTCAGTCCTCCTTTTTGGCACCTTCGGCCGCATTTTTGCCGGGGTGCTTGCCTTTCCATGCGTTTTTAAGATTTGGAACGGCAAGAAATAGGGCTACTATCAATGCCGAGAACAGTTTGAGATCGTTTGCGCTGAGTCCCATCTTAAGGACGGCGGCAATAACGAGGTAGTAGACGATAGCTCCAACTACCGCCGCAACAAGGCGCAGGGCGAAGTTGATAAAGATCTTCGAGAATATCACCTCACCGATTATGACAGAGGCAAGCCCTATAACGATAGCGCCGCGCCCCATGTTGACGTCGGCATTCCCTTGAAATTGAGCCAGCAAAGCACCGGAAAGAGACACTATACCGTTTGAGATGACAAGCCCTATCATTTTGCGTGAGTTGGTATTGATGCCGTTGGCGCGAGACATGGCGGGATTGCAGCCGGTGGATCTGATGGAAAAGCCAAGCTCTGTGCCAAAGAACCAGTAAAGAATGCCGATAAGCGCCGCGATTATGATCACACAAACGAGGATGGTATTGGGCAGACTATCTGTTTTTGATGACACGATAAGGTCAAAGTTGCGCCATGAGATGGGGACATTTGCACGCCCGGACATTATACGCAGGTTGACCGAATAAAGCGCCAGCTGTGTGAGTATACCGGAAAGGATCGCAGGTATACCGAAACGTGTATGAAAAAGCCCGGTAACAAATCCTGCAGCGCACCCTGCCAAAAAAGCAACAAGCGTGGCAAGATAGATATTAACACCGGATGTTGTCAGCACGACAAGCACCGCGCCCCCGGTAGCAAAAGAACCATCTACCGTTAGGTCGGACAGATCAAGTATCTTGAATGTGATGTACAAGCCTATCGCCATGATGCCCCATATCATGCCTTGGGCTATGGGGGATTCAAGCGATCTGATAAGATCAATCATATAAGTTTCCGTTTCCGATATCGCCGACGGATCTGTGATCGGATACGCCGGCGAATCTGTTTTATTAGTCCCGCGAACTGTTTTTGCGGGATGTGATTTTTCGTTCTTTGAATTTTACTTATTGATCTTTTATGGGGGAATAGTCAGCGGGGACCTCAATGCCGAAATCGCGGCAACGGTCTGCCATATACTCTTTTGTAAGATCCTTGGCATATTCAACGTCCATTTCTGCGGGATCTGCGCCGTTTACAAGTATCTCGTATGCCATTTCGCCTGCTTTGTAGCCGATATCATAATAGCTGATGGAGAGAGTAGCAACACCGCACTTTGTGCATATTCCCTGCTCGCCGGCTATAAGCGGCATTTTTGCCGGCTCAAGTATGTTATTTATAGCCGGGCCGTTTGAGGCAACAACGTTATCTGTAGGAGCAAATAGTACATCGCATTCGGCGGCCGCCTGCTGTGTTACGGCGCTGACATCGTTGGTATCCACAAAGGTGAATTCTTTAAAATTCAAGCCGAGGGCAGTAAGCTTTTCCTGCATTACGGTTGACTGATACTTTGAATTGGGCTCGGATGAGCAATAGAGTATACCAACGAGCTTAGCATTCGGCACGAGTTCTTTTATCATATTCGCTTGCTTATCAAGGGGGGCGAGATCGGAAGTTCCCGTGACATTAAAGCCGGTTTTGCCTGACCAATCCTTAATTCCGAGAGCTGTTGCAAAATCTGTGACCGATGTTGCAACGATCGGTATCGTATCGGTGGCTTGGGCGGCCGCGCTGAGTGCTGCTGTGCCGTTTGCCATTATAAGATCGACTTTGTCGGAAACAAGCTTTGAGCAGATAGTTGTGCAGTTTGTAGGTTCACCCGATGCGTTTTGAACATCAAAGGTCACCTTATCGCCAAGCTTGTCCTTCAGTGCCTGCATAAATCCATTGGTGGCGGCATCCAGCGCATCATGCTGGACCAGCTGACAAATGCCGATCGTATAGCTACCGTCCTTTTTATCCTCGCCGCATCCCGCAAAGCAAAGTGCGCACATCAAAAGAGCGAGTGCGAGTGATGATATTCTTTTGAGAGTTGATGATCTTTTCATTTTTAATAAAACCGCAGCCCTCGCGCGGCGAGAGCTTCCTTTCCATTCATCTTGTTTGTTCGTTTTATCCCACCGCGCGGCGATAGTATGAGTCCTGTACCCCATTCGTTGTCGTGCTGAAGAAAAACGACGGCTTGAGAGCGCCCCCTCAAGTTTAAAGCTCAAATGTCTTGATAGTTTTGTTTTTTGATGTTCGCTGTTCGGATATTGTCCGCACCATATCGAACAACGCACTAATTATACAACCGTTTTTGCAACTTGTCAATATAAAATTGCATTTTTATGGGCTTTTTTTCGTCACAACTTGCATTTTTGCAAGCATTCCTGCATTTTTTGAATAAAAAGACGTTTGCAAGCTCTGTGCTGCGCATGATCATAGTGATTTTTTGCTGTTGACTTTTCTCCGCTTCGTGGTATAATTAATTCAGAGACCGAGTGTTCGGTGCGGATCTGCGATCGGCTTGAATATAAAAACTCAAAAAAGGAGGCAGCTTATCGGATGAGCGAAAAACGAACATATATTGCTATAGATCTAAAATCATTTTTTGCGTCGGTAGAGTGTGCCGCCCGCGGGCTTGACCCGCTGAGGACGAATCTTGTTGTAGCTGATGAATCGCGCACTGAAAAGACGATCTGCCTTGCGGTAACACCGTCACTTAAGGCCTACGGCATTCCGGGACGTGCACGTATGTTTGAGGTGATAGCTCGGGTGCGTGATATAAATAACGCAAGGCGCAAAAAAGCACCGGGCAGCAATTTTGTCGGAGCATCCTATTTTGACCCCGAGCTGCGCTCGCATCCGGAGCTTGCACTTGATTATATAGTGGCCAAGCCGCGCATGGCGCTTTATAAAGAGATGAGCGTTAAGATCTATCAGATGTACCTTAAATATGTTTCGCCCGATGATATACATGTTTACAGCGTTGACGAAGTATTTATAGATGCCACGCAGTATCTTGGATTTTACAAGACCACGGCACATGATCTGGCGCGTACAATGATACTTGATGTTTTAAAAGCAACTGGCATCACCGCGACCGCGGGAATAGGCCCAAATCTCTACCTTTGCAAGGTCGCGCTTGACATAATGGCAAAGCACATTCCTGCCGACCAAAACGGTGTACGCATAGCCGAGCTTGATGAGATGACATACAGGCGCGAGCTGTGGTCACACCGCCCCATAACCGATTTTTGGCGCGTAGGGCGCGGATATGCCGAAAAGCTCAAAGCCAACGGGATGAATACCATGGGAGATGTGGCAAGATGCTCGCTGATAGATGAGGGGCTGCTGTACGACTTGTTTGGCGTTAACGCAGAACTCCTCATAGATCATGCATGGGGCTGGGAACCCTGCACCATAGACGCAATAAAGGCCTACCGTCCGCAAAGCTCAAGCTCTTCCTCGGGACAAGTGCTGAGCACGCCGTATACATTTGAAAAAGCTTTGATAATAATAAAGGAAATGACAGAGGCATCCGTCCTCGATATTGTGGAGCGTGGGCTTGTGACCGACCGCGTGGTTATAGATGTGGGATATGATATCACCTCACCTGTCGAAGATGACGGCAGCGGTACTCCCCCGCCCAACGCCCGAGACCGTTACGGCAGGCGGGTCCCCAAGCCGGCGCACGGTACCGCAGCACTGGGTGGATATACATCCTCAACGCGGCAGATAACAGAGGCGGTGGTATCGCTTTTTGAGCGCATAGTCGATTCCGAGAAGAAGGTGCGCCGCCTCAATGTTACGCTTTGCGATCTTTGCCCGGAGGGAGAGGCGAAAAATGAAGACACCGGGGACGGCGAGCAGCTTGATATCTTTACCGACCATGAGGCGCTGAGTCGCGAACAGGCGCAGGAGGCCGAGGTGCTGGGACGCGAGCGGCGGCTGCAGCAAACGGTAATAGAAATAAAAAAGAGGCTTGGCAAAAATGCCATCATCAAGGGTCTTGATCTTGAGGAGGGCGCAACGGCGATAGAACGCAACGACCAAATAGGAGGACACAAGGCGTGAGGGGCCAGTATGATGATATAATAGATCTGCCGCATCATGTTTCCAAAAACCGCAAACAGATGACACTTGAGGAGCGCGCCGGACAGTTTGCGCCTTTTGCCGCTCTTTCCGGTTATCAGGACGAGATAAACGAGCGTGCAAAGATGCCGGAGAGGCGTGAGCGCGGTGAGATCTTTTATTACGATGATACGGAGACATACTTCGATTTGGATTTAGATACTGATCTCGATGATAAAAAGTCGGAGCGGCGGTAGTTTGCTAAATGGCAGCTATTAAACGAGCAAGCGAGAGACGCAGTCGCAGGTTGACAAAACAGTCGTAATATGATATAATTTTTTTACTGATGAATGCTCCACTGCTCTCGCGCCGCGGGATGCGTGCGGTGAGTGGGGCACGTTTTATTTTTTTTGTTTTTTATTTTTGCGGAGGATGATCGCATGCTGGCAATTATTATGGCCATGAACGACGACGGTGAAAGATCATTTGTCGAAGATATATATAATCGATATGCGGAAAAAATGTATCTGGTCGCCATGGATATCCTGCACGATCATTTTGATGCACAGGATTGCGTACAGGAGACGATAGTAAAGGTCATAGATAAGATCGAGATATTCATGGAAGCCGCACGCGGCGACGATCTTGCCAAAATGTTACTCATCACCTGTCGTAATACCGCCCGCGTGATGTACGACAGTAAGATGGAGCGCAAAATAAAAGAGTTTTCCATCTCACCTACCGATGATGACGATTCTCCGGTGTTTGATATACCTGATGAATCCTCAAATGTTGAAGAGGCGGTCATGGGCGAGATGATGTGCGATTATCTCAATAGGCTCATCTCAAGCCTTGACGAAAAATACCGCGATGTAATGATACTTCGCAGTATGGGGCTTGGTTGTGATGAGATCGCATATCTGATGGATATCTCCCCCTCCCTTGTGCGCAAGCGCTACTCGCGTGCTAAAGCCAAGATACTGGAGCTTGGCGGTGAATCGCTGCGCGAGTTGGTCAGAAATCGATAAAAAATAGATAAAAAAGAGGAACAATATTAAAAATGTGCCCCGCCATGTAGCCCAAGCAACATGGCGGGGGTTATTAACTATCGAGACGATTTATCTGTTATAAAAGCATAATCAAATCAGGTACTAAGACGATAATGAACTGTAGCTATCTCTACATAAGTTATCAAGTGCTTTGAACTCGTCAAAGAATTCATAATTCAAACAGCCCATGTGTATCTCCTTGTTTGATTAAAAAGGTGAAAACATTAATTTGATGCAAAGATTTAAAATGATCTGCGTTGGAGATGTCGACAACACTAATTGTTGCAGTGAGTGGGATTCTGAACCCCGCTTTGCGCGTATGGACAGCAGTCCTCTTTCTTCACCTTGGCGC
>CAZFVR010000010.1:0-53325 GCA_964522215.1 uncultured Ruminococcus sp.
GATATTGCATCGCTCGTATTCTCGGTAAAGCTTGAGTTGCAGTATTTTGATCTTAAGGTCAGCTACCCCAAGACCGATATCACCGTAACGCAGGGCGATGTTGCTACCATTACCGCCTCAACAAGCGTTGATATCTCTCGCGCGACCGAAAAGACTATCCAATGGCATGTGGCTAAGGACCAAAACGGCCGTGACGAGCGCGATATCAGCGGTGCAGACAGCCTTACATTCAGTATCCCCACAGGCAGTACGGGCACATATTACTACCGTTGCAGTATCGGATGCAAACTCGACGGTAAGTATACCTCGCTGGATTATGCCACCTCGCCTTGGGTAAAGGTGACCGTAAAGGAAAAAACGGTGACTCCGCTCACCATCAGCGCGGTAGGCGATAAGGATGTTATCCTCGCTGCCTCAGGCATAGATTATCTCTTCCAAGTCAAAACGCAAAACGCAACCGGCACGGTAAAATACGGCTGGTACGCGTGCGATCAAAACGGGAATGTGACGGATAGTAAGGTGCTTGCCGCCACAGATACCCTCGTGCGCCAAGGCGGTATCTCCGAGGCGGATAGAGATAAGACCCTCTACTTTAAGTGCGTTGCCACCGATGGCACAAATACGGCATCCATCGTTTGCTCTGCAATACTTAAAACAAAATATTTTGATCTTACCATCAAATATAACAAGCTCGATATAACAGCCGCGCAGGGTGAGAGCGTAAGCGTAGCCGCGCAGACGAATATCGACCCGGCGCTTGTCTCCGATCTTGTTATTGAGTGGTGGCAGGCTGATAATGCCGATGGCAAAAACGAGCAAAAGGTAGCCGGTACCGGGGGTCTCACATTTACTGTTCCCACAACGGCCGAGGGCACTGCCTACTATCGTTGCAATGTTACCTGCAAGCGTGACGGTGAGTTCAGCCGTATGGTGTACTCCTCTGCAAAGTATGTCAAGGTTACGGTCAGCGCCAAAGCCGGGGTGACTACCGAGCCGCCTGTAACGACCGGCAAGCAGGATGTGACCACCGCCGCGCCGATAACATCGGACGTGTCGGATGTGACAAAAGAGCCGACGGTCGATGTTACCACCGCGCCTGAGGATGTGACCGCAACCAACGATAACACAAAAGCTCCCGAGCAGGATATCACGACCGACGGGGAAGTGACCACTGCTCCCATTGGCGGCGACGCGGATGACTCCGGCGCTACTGTTTGGGTGATAGTTGGTGTTGTGGCGGCAGTTTTGGTCGCCGCCGCGGTAGTCGTTCTTATGGTCATGAAGAAAAAACGCAAATAAGATCAAAAAGGATAAAAGCCCATGGAACTTTTAGGCAAATGGAAGCTCAAGGGTATATATCTGCCATCCGAGAGCGGTATGTCTCTCATCACCCGCGAAAATGCCACGGGTAACACGCTTGCGGCATTTGAGGCGGCGGCAAAGCTTGTGATCGAGTTTAGCGCGGACGGCAGTATGGATCTTATAGCCAAGTCGGAGGGCGAGGTTGCCTCGTTTGCAAAGCGCGAGGGCTACTCCGTCCGCGATGACGGCTACTGTGTGACTCACACCGCAAGGTGGGAGGAGCGAGACGGAAGGATCTTTTACGATAACGGCAAGCGGGGCACCTTGTTTGCCGCAGGTGATCCTTTCGTTGAGTTGCATTTTACCGAGGATGGCTGTATGCTGTATAATTTCGGTATGTGCATCTACGAGCACGAATGATCATTTGATCAACAATAATATCCCCGCGCCGAAAGCGTAATGTCGTTAGCGAAGAATTACGCAAACCGAGTGGGAGAACAAGAATCCGATCATCAAAAAGATGGTCGGATTCTTGTTCTCTAAAACAATTTAACCCTGTCCAATAGATATGTGTACTCTGCTGATAATTCAAAGTCTGCAAGTGGAGGTTTCAATTTCGCCGATGGACTTGTATTTGAAATGGTTCATGAAGGCGTATCGACAAAGCCCAATACCGACACCGATCCTCCTGTTAATAACGAAAAAGATCCTCCCGTCAACAACAACGATCAAAATGGATATGATACGTGGAAATGCCAAAATCAACCTCAGAGTTGCTCCGAACCTTCATCCGTAAGATAGAGGTGCATGAAAAACCCGAAAAAAACTCCCAAACCTGCGGAACCCCCGTAGTAATCTACTACAAGTTCCAAATGCGGGAACTCGAAGCGCTCTCCGTAATGTTCGGTGCTTACGAAGAAGATGCAGTGGAAACTATCCCTGCATAAAAGTAATAACCGGAAGGCAAAATGCCTTCCGGTTACATACCACCCTCAAAACTTCGCTAAGAACACATAGCAAAGGGCGCGGGGATATTGTATATATAAAGGTTTGGTATGTTATTTTTTTCTCGGTACAGCGGTTGTCGCTTTGGGAGGGAACAGCTTATCCGAGTATATGCTGCCAAGATAGAGCATAACAAGAGGAATGGCCGGCAGCATATAAAAGAACGGCTGAGGCACAAGATCGTAAAAGAACTGCAAAACAGGGTTCTCCGGCTTTATTGAGTACATGTAATTTACCTGTATCAGCGCGCCCGATGGATCCTTTAGGCGGTTTTCGATACAATGCGCGTTTAAAAAAACATTTATCAGGTGAACGCCTGTGTACACGGCTAGAGTGATTATAAGTGTTGATGCGATGCAGCGCACATCCCTTTTGGCGTGTCCCAGCAAAAACATCAAAAGAGGGATGCCCGCCTCAAATGTGTGCGGAAAAAAGTAAAATGCAAACGTTGGGCTGAAAACCTCAAAATCAGCCTGTGCTGTATTGACGACCAACGCGGCAAGAGAGCCGAACGCCCAAAGCAATAAAAGATTGTTAAGTATACGGCTTTTGGTAAATACCGCTACCGGCAGAACGAGGGCATTGAGCGAGCAAAGGTGGAACGGAAGATATTCAAGCGGCGAGTTCCAGCTTGTAAGATTAAAAACTATTGCGGCAAGCCCGGAGATGGACAGCACCCCCATCACTATCGTTTGCACAAGGGTGGGAAGCTTTTTTAATATAAAATACAGTCCTGTGATGATGCCGGCGGCAATTACAAGCGTTGTTATGTGAACGATACCGAACGAACCCCAAGTCATGGCAATTACTCCGATTAAAAATAATTTTTTGCAACTTTTTTATGATATTTTTTGTACGTTCGCCGTTTGACATTATACCACATAAGACGAGATAATACAATATACTTTTGCGCTTTTTTATAGAATCTTAAGAAAAAATAAAGAATTTGCCTTGCTTGGCCGCGATAACGTGTGCTCATTTATTTTAGTGGCTTTTGTTTGGTCGATTTTGTATTGAAAAAACGCTCTGTTTGTGATATAATATATCTGATTATGGGCATGTGCCCAATAACGTAAACGCAAGGAGTTTTTTTATAATGAGCATCCGGCATTGTGATAAATGCAATTCGTTCTTCCTTACTACAAAGCGCACTTCATATGTTTTAAGGGTGACTGCTGAGGGTTATCTTTACCACGCATACTACGGCAAGCGTCTGCCCGACTGCGATCTTTCCTATTACAAGCCTGAGATAGCGGGTTCTCATAACCCTGCCATTCCCGGTGCCAAGGCGAGGGTGACATCTGTTATGAACGAGTACGGCACGGCAGATCTCGGCGATTATCGCGATCCCGCTCTGGTTCCGCTCGATGAGCGCGGAAGCCGCACTTGTGATCTTAAATATGATTCATTTGAGATCCTGCAGGAAAAGCCGAGCATCCGCTCCGGCATTCCCACAGCTCGCGGCGGCGAGACACTTAAGATCACGCTTCGCGATAACGATACCGGCCTTGTGGTCTATCTTTACTACACGGTGTACGAGGAGGAGGATACGCTCACCCGTCGTGCAGAGATAGTAAACAACACCGCAGGCGTTATACACCTTGAGCGCGCCCTCTCAATGACTCTTGATCTTTATGATAACAACTACGAGATGGTTACCTTTATCGGTCGCCATGCCGGAGAGCGCACCCAGCAGGTCAATAACCTGATACAGGGACGAGTATCCATCGGTAACACTCGCGGTATCACGAGCCACCACCACTCGCCTATCATCATCCTGCGCCGTCCCAATACTACCGAGGAGCAGGGCGAGGTGCTGGCCGCCAGCCTGACATACTGTGGCTCGCACTACGGCTGTGTCGAGGTGGATGAATCCTACCGCACACGTATCTCGATGGGTATCAATCCTGAAACATTTGACTGGAAGCTTGCAGTTGGCGACAGCTTTGAGACACCCGAGGTCGTGCTTACATATTCCGCAGAGGGCATGGGTGGCATAACACGCCGCAGCCATGATTTCTTCCGCAATCATATGATCACCCCGCGTTGGGTAAATGCCCGCCGCCCTGTTGTGCTTAACAGCTGGGAGGGAATGCACTTCACCTTTGACCGCGACCGTCTGTTTGATACCATCGACCGCATTGAGGGTTTGGGCATTGATACCTTTGTGCTTGATGACGGTTGGTTTGGTGCGCGCAATCATGACCGTGCAGGTCTTGGTGACTGGTATGTAAATGAGGAAAAACTCCCCGGCGGTCTTGGTGTTATTGCCGACCGTTGCCACAAGAGAGGTCTTAAGTTCGGTCTTTGGATCGAGCCTGAGATGGTCAACCCTGACTCCGACCTCTATCGTGCGCACCCCGATTGGGCTATTGCAACACCTGATCGTCCGCTTCACCTTGGCCGCAACCAGCTGGTGCTGGATTTCTCGCGTGCAGAGGTCGTTGACTATATTAAAAACGTGATGCATAAGGTCATCTCTGAGAGCGGCGCCGAGTATATCAAGTGGGATATGAACCGTTCGCTGTGCGATAACTGGTCGGGCACACTGCCGGCCGATCGTCAGGGCGAGGTTCAGCACCGTTACGTGCTTGGCGTTTACGAGCTTGCAAGCTACCTTACTTCATCATTCCCGAACATCTTCTTTGAGGGCTGCTGTGGCGGCGGCGGACGTTTTGATGCCTCCATGTTCGCATTCTTCCCGCAGATATGGACATCCGATAACACCGATGCATATGACCGCGTGCAGATCCAGTATGGCACCGAGATGATATATCCGCTTTCCGAATCCTCCAACCATGTCTCCCTCTCTCCCAACATCCGCAACGGACGTTCGATAGGCGCAGATACAAGACGGAATATCGCATATTTCGGCTCCTACGGCTATGAATTTGATGTTAACAAGGTTCCAGCCGATGAGCTTGAGCGTATGCCCGCCGATATCGAGAAATATCACGAGATCTCATCTCTTATCAGAGAGGGTGATCTTTATCGCGGTATCAACTATTTTGACGGAAAGCGCAATGAAATGCTCCAGACCGTCGTCTCCAAGGATGGTCGCCGTGCGGTCACCGTCTACTTCCAGGCGCTTGATCGTCTCACCTCGGCGCCTCACTTTACGGTTCCCGGACTTTCCGATGACCTTGTTTACAATGTTGAGGAACTGGGGCTTACGCTTCCCGGCGCGGTGTTGAAGAATGTGGGTCTGACCCTGCCGCGCTTTAAGCATGATTTTGGTTCTGTACTGCTCACATTCACGGCGGTAGAGGACTGATAATAGGATCAAAACAAATTAAATGATATTGAGAGGTGGGAGTGCCGTGATATCCAGCAAACGACCGCGAATAGGCGATGTGGTTGCCATCATTTTGGTACTCGCCTGTGCGCTTTTGCCGATGGTGCTCCCGCGGCTCATGTCATTTGTGTCAGTCGAAATCGGTAACGGCAATGATGGCGATGGCACCAGTACCTGCCTTCTTGAGGTGCAGGCCGCAGACGGCGTGCGGGAATACAGTCTTGCCGAGGACGGCAGGTATGAAATATCATCGCGCGGATATTCACTGGTGATAGTTGTTTCCGACGGTGCGGCAAGCGTTCTTCAGTCTGACTGCAAATGCGGCATCTGTACCGCGCACGCGCCTATAAGGGACGGCGGTGAGAGCATTATCTGCCTGCCCGCCGAGGTCGTTCTGCGCATCCGATCAAATACATGGGGAGGTGCGACTGATGGCGAGGCAGGTTGAAAACAAAAAAATGATACGCCGCCTTTGCTTTGACGGCGCGGCACTATGCGTGGCGCTCTCGCTTTCGTATCTTGAGGCCGTCCTGCCCATAGGCGCTCTCCTGCCACTGCCTGGCGTAAAGCCCGGGCTTTGCAATATCGTTATAACTGTGCTGTTTTTTGCATCGTCGCCGTATGATGCGGCGGCCGTGTCCTTTTGCCGTGTGCTGATGGCGGGTATGCTTTTCGGAACGCCCATGACTTTGGCAATATCCTTTTGCGGGTCACTCGTGTCCTTTTTTATGCTTCTCGTTTTGCGTCGCACGGCACTCAGAAGCGAGTTTTTCAGCTTTGTGGGAATATCCGTTTTATCCGCCGCCGCCCATTCGGCGGGGCAGATCGCAGCAGTGCGGTTTATACTTGAATCTGTCGGCGCTTGGTCTTATCTCCCGGTGATGCTTATATCCTCCGTTATTTTCGGTGGGCTTAACGGCATTTTGCTGAATGCAGCATATCCGCAGGTTGAAAAGATATGGAGGGTGGCATGAACAAAATAAGAAAAAAGCGGGTATCTTGCCGTTGCCGCAGGTGCGCGGCGGGTGCGCTTTGTCTATGCCTGCTTATGCTCATGACGATGCTTGCCTCCTCCTGCTCACACGGTGTCGATTATATCAGCCGCAGTTTTTTTGCTATGGATACGGTGATCGAGGTAAAGCTGGCCTCCGATACCGAGGGAGTTGACGAGATATTTGCCGAGTGCGTGCGCCTTACCGAAAAAATAGAGCGAATGCTTTCCGCCGAGGACGGCACATCCGAGATCGCACGTTTTAATGCGTCCGCGAGCGGTATTACTGTCAGCCGAGAGGTGGGGGAGCTGTTTGAGCTTGCCGCGCTGATATGGCGGGTAAGCGGAGGCGCATTTGATCCCACAACATATCCTGCAACATTGCTTTGGCGCTCGTCAGCCGAGTCTTGCGAGAGACCGGATGACGAACAACGCGCGGCGGCAGTTGCAAAATGCGGCATGGAGCTTATAGAATATGAGCCTGAGGCAAGTTTCCTCAGTAAAAGCGAGCCGTGGGTGATGCTTGATCTCGGCGGTATCGGCAAGGGTTATGCCGAGGCGCGGATCGCCGAATATCTCGGCGGACGAGTCAGCTACGGCGTTTTGTCCTTTGGCGGCAATATCACCGTTATAGGCGAGCGCCCCGGTGGGGATTTCACCATTGCGCTCCGCGACCCGGAGAGAGATGCGGCAGCCGCCGGCGGCAACTTGTACGGTGGTCGCACCGGGCGAGCCGGGCAGATACTTATCGCGCACGGCTTTGTGTCGGTATCCGGCGGATACGAGCGCTACTATGAGATAGGCGGCGAGCGCTTTTGCCATATACTTGACCCGACGGACGGCATGCCGGTGCGCGGGGAATTGCAAAGTGCGGCGGTCATATCGGATAACGGAGCGGCGGCAGATGCACTCTCAACAGCGCTTTTTGTGCTTGATACCACCGCTGCGGCCGCAGATCTTTATTGCAAACTTTTGGATACACCGCAAGAGTTTGAGGCCGTACTTGTTTATAAAAGCGAGATATACATCACTCCTGGACTGCGCGGGCGATTTGCCGCCGAGGGCGGGCGCACTCTTCACGTGATCAACATTGCGGAGTGAAAAATATACGGTTTTTAATTTTAGAAGATAAAGGATCAAAAGGATCATATGGATAACAAAGATAACATAGCAAACAAGGAAAACATTGATATCAAAAAAATAAAGACCGTCGCTGACAGTGCGCCGCGCGCGCGGGACAGACAGCTCTCCGCTGAGATATCAGCCGAGCAAAAAAGATATGCCGCTCTCGTTAGGGCTTATAACAGCCAAGCCGAGAGATTTGTATATGTCCAGACATTCGGCTGTCAGCAAAACGAGGCGGACAGTGAGCTTTTGGCGGGTATCGCGGCGGATATGGGCTATATCCCCACGCACGATCCGTCGGAGGCGGACCTGATACTTGTCAACACATGTGCCGTGCGCGAGCATGCCGAACAAAAAGCGCTGTCATCCATTGGACAGCTAAAGCACCTAAAACAGCGCCGCGGAGAGCTTGTTATCGGCATTTGCGGTTGCATGGTATCGCAAAAGAGCCGTGCCGATCAGCTTAAAAACAGTTATCCGTATGTTGATTTCACGTTTGGCACATCCTCCATCTATATGCTTCCGGAGCTCGTTTGGAAACGGCTGTCGGGCGGTGCGCGCCGCTTTTTGATCCCTGATGATGAGCCGCCGGTGGCAGAGGGGCTGCCAATGCACAGGGAATCTGCCTATCGTGCGTGGGTGAGCATAATGTACGGATGCAATAACTTTTGCTCTTATTGCATCGTGCCGTATGTTCGCGGACGCGAGCGCAGTCGCCGCCCCGAAAATATAATAGACGAGGTACGTGCGCTTGTAGCTGACGGCGTTCGTGATATAACCCTTTTGGGTCAAAATGTTAACTCCTACGGCATTGGGTGCTCCTTTGATTGCGACTTTGCGGAGCTTATACGCCGCCTTGGAGATATTGACGGCGATTGGAAGCTGCACTTTATGACCAGCCACCCCAAGGATGCCTCACATAAGCTTATAGATGCCATAGCGGCCAATCCTCACGCGGCTCACCAGCTGCACCTGCCACTGCAATCGGGGAGTGACAGGGTGCTTGCGGCCATGAACAGAAAATATGATACCGCAAGATACCTTGATATCGTTGATTACGCAAGAAAGACCATCCCGGACATCGTGCTGACATCTGATATCATCGTAGGCTTCCCGAGCGAGACGGATGAAGAATTTGAGTCCACGCTTGATCTTTTACGGCGTGTAAGATATGATATGGTGTATTCCTTTATCTACTCGCCGAGGAGTGGCACACCCGCGGCCGCAATGGCGGATCAAGTGCCTGATGATATCAAGGGTGCGCGCATGGATGCGCTCCTTGCGTTGCAGACCGAGATATCAGGTGAGATAAATCAAAGCTATATTGGCAAGACCTTGCGCGTTTTATGTGACGGCAGGAGCAAAACAGATCCTACAGTTACATCGGCGCGTACCGAGGGCGGCAAGATCCTGCTTTTTGATGGTGGTGATATCTGCGGTGAGTATGTAAATGTTAAAGTGACCGGCGCACGTCCCTTTGCCCTGCTTGGCGAGAGGGTGTAGATGGCGGATAGACCTTATATAGCACACCACCCTGCAAGTTGCATGCAACTTGCAGGGTGGTGTTTTGGCTATCCTGCGTCAGGTCTCGCAGGATCTATCCTTGCATTATTTATCAAGCTTTCGTCCGTCGGAGAATGCGTGACCCACAACGCCGCCAAGAACGCGGTAGGCGTGCGTAGCTCCGTCATAGCTTATCGGAGCCAAACGGTCAGCATCGATTTTGCCATCATCGCCGAGTATCGCATCGTCTGCAGACACATTGATGATCTTTCCGATGCATATGCCATCCTCGTTGAACTTTATCAGCTCGCATTCAAGTGCCATGGGCAGCTCGTCGATCAGCGGGGCGTCAACAAATTCGCTTTTTGTTGCATGAAAGCCTGCACGCTCGAATTTATCGGGGCATTTGTTGCCGGAAACGATTCCGAGGTAATCGCAGGGAACGGTCGTATTTGCCGTTGCAAAGCTGACGGTAAATGCACCGCGGGCTTTAATGTTTTTTGTGGTTTTGTGGTCATCCGCCAAGCAGAGCATCACTGTGTTGGTGTCATAAATGCCACCCCAGGCGGCATTCATGGCATTGGGGGTGCCATCCTCGTTGTAGCTGCCCACCATCAGTACTGGCATGGGATATATCCACGATTGGGGTCCAAAATTTTTACGCATAAAATACTCCGTTCCGCCGCCGTGGGCGGCTATTTATTTTGACAATAGATCAATGATCGATATCGGATCATTCGGCTTGCGCGGTCTCTTTGTTGCTTTGGCGAAGGGCTTGGAGCGTTTTGAGCAACGCATCGTACCCGAGGTCAAGATCGTCGATGTCTATCACCGTCTTTTCCATGGGGCAAATGTCTGTTCCCGCACGATTTCTTATGTTCTCCGCCAGTGTGTGGTAGGCGGGCTCTATCCCGTGGCGACGAAGAGTTTGCAGTCCTGCGACTGATATGGTTTTGGCATAAACCGAAACAATGCCGGATCTGATAAACAGCATGGCAGCCGCCTTGCCCACGATGATATCCGCTACCGTCGAACCGCGCATATCACGTCCCTCGGCTATCCAGCCCATCATCGGGGAGATGCCGCGCCCGTCAGATACCGTAAGCTTACCCCCGTGACAAAGGGCGATGGTGTGACCGTCACTCAGCGCCGCGCGTGCGAGTTCGAGATCCGATATCGATGTATCAGTGATGCCGCGATCGTTTGCATCAAAGTATTGAGTGTTTGCTTTTTCAATCATGTTTTTCAAATTGAGCGGCAACGTCTCGCAAAAGCTCACGTATCTGCAAGTGCTGCGGGCAGATCTCTTCGCATTTGCCGCATGCAATGCAATCGGATGCTTTGCCGCCGTTTACCGTGTGTACGCTGTTGTAATAAAAATC
Organism: uncultured Ruminococcus sp.; assembly: GCA_964522215.1. GTDB lineage: Bacteria > Bacillota > Clostridia > Oscillospirales > CAG-272 > CAG-390. The sequence continues at coordinate 10,604 of CAZFVR010000010.1, forward strand.
GGCATTCCAGTCGCGGTATATCTGTTTTGCGTTCATGCAGGCAAAAAGATCGGGTATTGATATATGCATGGGACATCCGTCCGTGCAATAGCGGCAGGCGGTGCAGGGGATAAGATTATTTGTGTGAAGAATGGCGCACACCTTAACAAGAGCCGCGCGCTCATTTTCGTCAAGCGGGCGGAAATCCTTCATAAACGAAAGGTTATCCTCCATCTGCTCCGCGTTGCTCATGCCGGATAGCACCATCTCAATGCCCTCAAAGCCCGCGGCAAAACGAATGGCATAGCTCGCAGGTGAGCCGCCCTCAAGCTCGTGCAGGACATTTAGTGCCGCCTCGGGGAGGTTAACAAGTGTGCCGCCCTTGACGGGCTCCATAACGATCACGGGCTTTTGGTGCTTGCGGCAGACCTCGTAGCAAAGGCGTGATTGCACAGCGGGATCGTCAAAATCTGCGTAGTTCAGTTGTATCTGAACGACCTCAACTGCGGGATTTTCGGTAAGTATACGGTCAAGCACCTCGGCTGTATCATGGAATGAAAGTCCAACATGGCGCACCAGTCCCTCTTTTTTCAGTTCAAATGCCGTCTCATACGCGCGACATGCCTTGAATTTTTCGTAGCTGTCTCTGTTCTGGGAATGCATAAGATAAAAATCAAAGTATTCAACTCCGCATATCTTCAGCTGTTCCTCAAAAAACGGACGTATATCAGCCTCGCACTTAAAAAAGCTTGAGGTCAGTTTGTTGGTAAGCAGGTAGGCCTCGCGCGGATAGCGTGAGGTCAGGCACTCGCGTATCGCTATTTCGCTCTTGCCGCCAAGATAGCCGTGGGCGGTATCAAAGTAATTGAAGCCCTCTGATATAAATCTGTCTATCATTCGGCAAAATTCGGCATTATCCACTGTGTCCCCATGCATCGGCAAACGCATACAGCCAAAACCGAAATTCTTTTTTATCTCTCCAAACGGACGCATTTTTTCCTCCTTGTCAGATCTCTGTGCCGCGCACAGTGATCTTTTTAGTATTATAATATTATTATACTTTATTTTTTCTCTCTGTCAAGAAGAAAAAGTGCCGAACATTATTTTTTACACACATTATTTCAATGTAGGTACTTGATAATTCGACAAATTTGCGGTATAATAATATGAATCAATATTTCTTTAAAAACCAAGGTCGCTGAATATTTGACCTTAGATACACGCAAAGAAAAAAGTGAAACTAAAAAAGAAAACGGAGAAAAATCATGGATATCATCAAAATGGCTCACGACATCGGCAAGGCTGTAAAGGAAAGTGAAGAAATGAAGGCTTATGAGGCAGCTCAGCTTGCCTACGCCGCTGATGCGGAGATCCAGACCAAGGTGACAGAATATAACGTACAGCAAAAGGCTTTTGCGGATGAAAGCGCAAAGACCGCCCCCAATGATTTTCTGCTTGGCGCCATCCGCCATCGTCTTGAGGCACTGGCCGAGGAGATAACCAAGGCGCCCTCCTACCTTGAATTTGCAGAGGCGCAGGAAAAGGTAACGGCACTGCTGGCCGAGATCAATGAGACCATTATGGCAGAGGTGACGGGCGAGGATCCTCATCACGAATGCACACATGACTGCTCCTGCTGCAGCGGTTGCCACTGATACGGCGGGAAATTAATCATATAAAAGCACACCGCATCTCGATCGATAAAGTAAGGGGGATATCTGCATGACTCCTATGATGGAGCAATATTTTGAAATAAAGAACCGATACAGTGGATTCATGCTTTTTTACCGTCTCGGCGACTTTTATGAAATGTTTTTCGATGATGCGATGACGGCCTCCAAAGAGCTTGAACTCACCCTCACAGGTCGCGATTGCGGTGAGGTGGAACGCGCTCCCATGTGCGGAGTGCCGTTTCACAGCGCCGATACCTACATTGCAAAGCTCCTCTCAAACGGTCACTCGGTGGCGATTTGCGAGCAGATGGAGGATCCCGCAACTGCCAAAGGGCTGGTCAGGCGGGATGTTATCCGTATAATCACGCCGGGTACGGTCACCGATTCGTCTATGCTGCCGGAAACGCGCAATAACTACCTTGCATCGGTATATCTTGATGACGGAGGCGCCGGTGTTTGCTTTGCCGATATCTCAACAGCGCAGATATTTGCCACATCCTTTGATGATCGTGAATATCTTCAAGCATTTTTGAGCGAACTTGGCACATATGCACCCAGCGAGGTGCTTATAAACCACACGCAGACCGCACGGCCGGATATTTGGGATTTCATAATAAATCGCATCAAGGCCACAGTGACCTATCGTGATATCGAAAAGTATGACTATAAAACTGCCGTAAGCGTGATAGGCGAACGCTTTGCCGGATCCCTGCGAGAGGGCGACCTTGAACGTCGCAGGATGATATCCGCCCTCGGTGCGCTTATCGGTTATATAGACGAGACGCAGAAGATCGATACCAGCTATATAAACGAGCTGAACATATACGAAAACGGTCAGTATATGCAGATAGATCTCAGTACCAGACGAAACCTTGAGCTTACCGAGACGATGCGTTCAAAGGATCGCCGCGGTTCGCTTTTGGGTGTGCTGGATAAGACCTCATCCGCCGCCGGCGCACGTCTGCTGCGCCAGTGGGTGGAGCATCCTTTGCTCAACATCAGTGCGATAACTCGTCGTCAACAGGCGGTGGGCGAGCTTTTTGATGATTATATGCTGCGCGAGGATCTGCACGAGCTTATGTCCTCGGTGCTGGATATCGAGCGGTTGGTGACGCGTATCGTTTACGGTACGGCAAACGCGCGTGACCTGCGCGCCGTATCCTCAACGCTTTCTCTGTTGCCGCAGGTAAAGGAGCTTATATCCAAGTGCAAGAGCACCGAGATCGTGGCTATATACGATGCCTTGGATACGCTTGAGGATATAGTTGAGGTCATCGACAGCGCGATAGTTGAATCCCCGCCCGTGTCAGTTCGAGAGGGCGGCATGATAGCCAACGGATACAACGCGGATATCGACAGGCTTCGTTCCGTCGTTGCCGACGGCAAGGGCTGGATAGAGCGATTTGCCGAAAAGGAGCGCGAGGCGACCGGTATCAAGACCCTAAAGGTAGGGTATAACCGAGTTTTTGGGTATTATATAGAGGTCACGCGCTCGTTTGTCGATCAGGTGCCGGTGGACAGATACATAAGAAAGCAGACGCTTGCCAATTGCGAAAGATACATTACAAACGAGCTTAAGGACACCGAGGCATCGGTGCTTGGCGCGGGAGATAGGTTGTGTACGCTTGAATACGAGGTGTTTTCCGCTATCAGAACCAAGGTGGCAGAAAACTCATCGCGTATACGCCGCGCGGCGGCGTTGCTGGCACGCATAGATGTTTATATATCGCTTGCATCCGTGGCGGCTAAAAATAATTATACCTGCCCGCATATCAATATGCAGGGGCGGATAGAGATCAAGGATGGGCGTCATCCGGTGGTAGAGCAGTTTGTAAAGGACAGCTACTTTGTGCCTAACGATACCTCCCTTGATATGAAAAACAGCAGGATCATGATAATTACCGGTCCTAACATGGCGGGTAAATCCACCTACATGCGTCAGGTCGCGTTGATGACGGTAATGATGCAGATAGGCTCGTTTGTACCTGCCGCAGATGCGGATATGTGCATTACCGACCGTCTTTTCACGCGTGTGGGCGCATCGGATGATCTTGCATCCGGGCAGTCTACGTTTATGCTTGAGATGAACGAGGTGGCAAATATCCTGCGCAATGCCACAAAAAACAGCCTTATCATTTATGATGAGGTCGGGCGCGGCACTTCGACCTTTGACGGAATGAGCATTGCCCGCGCGATAGTTGAATACACCCAAAGCCGCAAGGTGGGCGCCAAGACCCTCTTTGCCACTCACTACCATGAACTGACGGTGCTTGAGGATGAGCTTGACGGCGTGGTGAATTATAATATTGCTGCCAGAAAGCGCGGAGACTCGGTGATCTTTTTGCGCAAGATCGTGCGCGGATCTACCGACGACAGCTACGGCATTGAGGTTGCAAAGCTTGCAGGCCTACCGAATGAGGTCATCAAAAGGGCAAGGGAAGTGCTGTCCGAAGTGGAGGCGCGTTCACGGTTGGCTGCCGCATCCGATGCCTCCGAACTGCACCGGGATGATGCGGGACTTATATCGATAGACGACTGCCTGCGCGATCAAGTTATGGATGATCTGCGCGCGGTGGATATAAACACCCTCTCTCCGATCGAGGCGATAAACTTCCTGTTTGAGCTTCAAAAAAAGGCAAAATAGGCGGCGGTGATAATTGCCGTTCACGCAGGTACAGCAACTACGGTAATTTAAAAAACACAATATATCAATAAGAGTTAAATCAATCAAGCAATAATAAAGGGGAGACGACCGTAATGGGAAATATCAATGTTCTTAGCTTTGCCGTCGCAAACCTTATAGCTGCGGGCGAGGTCGTGGACAGACCGTCATCGGTTATAAAGGAGCTCATCGAAAATTCAATCGACTCCGGTGCCGATCGTATAGCAGTTGAGATAATGCGCGGTGGAGTCAGCTTTATGCGTGTTACGGATAACGGATGCGGCATGAGTGCTGAGGATCTTCCGATAGCCGTAAAACGCCATGCAACGAGCAAGATAAGATCTGCGGATGATCTTGACGGTATCACAACTCTCGGCTTCCGCGGTGAGGCCTTGGCGGCGATATCTGCGGTATCTGATGTCAGGATCATATCCAAGACAGCTGACAGTGAGCTCGGCGCAATTTTTGAGATACACAGCGGACAGGGTGGCGAGCTTAGTGAACGCGGCGCATCAAACGGTACAACGGTTATTGTTGAAAATCTATTTGCAAACGTACCCGCAAGACTTAAATTTTTAAAAAAGGATTCTACCGAGGCCATGTCCGTGGCATCGGTGGTTGAAAAAGAGGCGCTGGCCCACCCGGAGATAGCATTTAGCTATATCTCGGATGGTACGCTGCGGCTTGAAACGTCCGGCAATGGTGACCTGCGCAGTGTAGTCAGAGCAATATTCGGCAAGGAATATTGTGACGGTATGATTCCGATCGAAGATGACAGAAACGGCATACGCATAAGCGGTCTTATATGCTCACCCATGCAGGTGCGCGCAAACAGAAATTACGAAAACTTTTTTATAAACGGAAGATACGTAAAGACCAAAACGGCAATGTCAGCCATAGAACAGGCGTATCGCTCGTATATCCCTCCGGATAAATTCCCCGGGTGTGTGCTGAAGATCGAGATAGCACCGCAAACGGTGGATGTAAATGTACATCCATCAAAGCTGGAGGTCAAGTTTTCAAACGAGCGCCCGGTGTTTGATGCGGTATATTATGCGGTGCGCGGCGCACTGACATCAAACGAACGCCGCCCTGAGCTTGATTTTAATACCCCAAACGGTACGCCGGCTGTATCCTTTACACCGAGCGCATCAAGCGCGTTCGTACCTATCGCGCCCGTCGGTGCTTGCCGAAAGCAGGAACAACTGAATATCTCCTCTCCGTCCAACCATTCCGCCGCCCCCACGTCCACCAATGCGGGAACTGTAAATGACGGCAGTGGCGAATGGTGGAGCATATCCGGGTCGGTAAAGCAAAATGCGGCATGCATGGATACGGTAGATGATAATACAGCAGTAGTTGAGAATAAAGATATAGCAGATACAATACCACAGTCTAATAAATCAGCGAGTGAGGATGTAACTATGTCAAAAAAATACCAAAACGACGCGAACGAGAGTATCAATAAAACAGGCGATGGATCGACTGATCGAAAATACGAGCCACGTGTGTTCACCCCCGAGTATGTCTCCGCCACCCCTTACCTTAACGGTACAAGACCACCGCAAAATATTGCTGAATACAGCGAGTATCTTGAGTATCGCAATGGCGACTACGAGGTCGGAATTGACGATGGTATTACCGGATTTGAGGATTACGTATCTCCCGGCACTGACTATGTTGAACCGGAGATAATACGTCGGTTGTTTGGTGACGATAAGAAAAAGACTGAGGCAGCCGCGGCGGGTGTTAATTGCGATTCTGATGCTGAAGGCGACGACAGTTGTAATGACAACATTAATGTAAGCACCGATGAAGACGGATGCCCGATCCATGGTATCGATTACAGAATAGTAGGCGAGTTGTTTAATTCATACGTATTGGTAGAAAAGGGTGATACCTGTCTTGTGGTAGATAAGCATGCGGCGCATGAAAGACAAAACTTTGAGATGTTCAAGGAGCGCATGAAGTCCGCCGCACGTGCTTCTCTGTTGCTGGCCGTGCCGCGAGAGATAACGCTTTTGGGAACTGAGGCGGCGGCTATTGAGGATTACCGCGGTGAGATCGAAAGCGTGGGATTTGATTTTGCCACCAACCTGAACCGTGTAAGCATATCGGCCATACCGGATGATGTGGAGCTTGATGATGCCGTGGCTATGTTCGAGACCTTTGCGGGTGAGCTGGCGGACGGAGATGCCAATATCGAGCTTACAAAGAATGCTATATTTGAGCGTGCGCTCTACCAAGCCTCATGCAAAGCATCCATCAAAGCCGGTAGGGTATACAGCAACGAGTGTATCGAGAGGGTGATATTCGGCCTGGAGCAAAATCCGGATATTACATACTGCCCGCACGGACGTCCCGTTGCTTTTGAAATTAAAAAATCAACGCTTGATCACCGTTTTAAACGGTCATGATGGCTCTTGATGTGAAAGGAAATAATTACTCAAATGTTTGAGCTTAAATGCACGGAGGATCGCGCACGCCGCGGTGTTCTTCACACTGTTCACGGTGATATTGAGACCCCCGTTTTTATGAATGTTGGTACCTGCGCCGCCATAAAGGGCGGTGTGGCCACCTACGAGCTTAAGGAGATAGGCTGTCAGGTAGAACTTTCAAACACCTATCACCTCCACATCCGCCCGGGAGACAGGCTGATACACGATATGGGCGGCATCAGAAAGTTTATGAACTGGGATGGTCCGGTCCTTACCGATAGCGGCGGATTTCAGGTATTTTCGCTGGCACAGTTGCGTAAGATAACCGAGGAGGGCGTGAGATTTGCCTCCCACATCGACGGTAAACGCATATTCATGGGTCCCGAGGAAAGTATGCAGATACAATCCAACCTTGCATCTACAATTGCCATGGCGTTTGATGAATGCATCGAGAACCCCGCACCCTACGATTATGTAAAGGCATCTACCGAGCGCACATATCGTTGGCTTGTAAGATGCCGCGAAGAGATGGCGCGCCTTAACTCTCTGCCGGATACAATCAACCCGCATCAAATGCTTTTTGGCATCAACCAAGGCAGCACATATGAGGATCTGCGCATCGAGCATATGAAAAAGATAGCTGAGCTGGATCTGGACGGCTACGCCATAGGCGGACTTGCCGTTGGCGAGGATACCGAGGATATGTACCGCATAATCGATGCTGTTGAGCCGTTTATGCCCAAAAATAAGCCGAGATATCTTATGGGTGTTGGAACGCCTGTAAATATTCTTGAGGCTGTCCACCGCGGCGTTGACTTTTTTGACTGCGTAATGCCAAGCCGTAATGCACGCCACGGTAATGTGTTTACATGGAAGGGCAAGATAAATATTTTAAACGAGAAATACGCACGCGACCCGCGCCCCATTGACGAGGGTTGTGGGTGCCCCGCCTGCACGCGCTACAGCCGTTCTTATATCCGCCATCTTATCAAAGCCAAGGAATCACTCGGCATGAGGCTGGCTGTTGTGCATAATCTTTATTTTTACAACGAGCTTACCAAAAAGATACGTGAGGCACTTGATGAGGGGTATTTTGAAAACTTCTATCAAAAATACCGCATAACACTGGCCGAGCGAGTTAATGATTGATCTATGATCGCTCACATGTTTTTATGCCCCAATAGTAAAGGAGAGGAGAGGAAGCCATGCTTTCGGCAGTAAAGAACTTTGCGCTGACGTTTGTAATATCGCTGTTGGTCTTTGCGATATGTGCATATTCTGTTGTCGGATATGTGCTCTCCAACCTTTCCGGAATAACAGGCAACACGGTAGATACAACGGCCGAGACCACTACGCCGGATCCCATTGTGACCGACTCGCGCGGCGATATAATAGATATCACCCTGCCGGATACCGGAACATCCTTTAATTTATTGCTGGCGCTGACTGATTATGATCCTGCCATTTATGAGTATGATCCCGATGTGATCGAGCTTGTGATGGGAGATCCAAGCGGCGGTAGCGACAATAACGGCAGCGAGAGCGGGGAGGAGACTTCCGCATCACTGCCGGATGATCTGCCAAAGCCTCGCCCGATAGCGGTGACACCCGATGCAGATCCCGAGGATACAGCTGATAGTGCTGCAATGGGAGACCCGATCATACCCGGCGGTTTTTATTCCGCAAAATATCAAAAACTGCGCACAACATCACTTTTGTTGCTGCGTTTTGACCGCGAGCGCTCGGAGGTCACATACACCGCGCTGCCGGATGAGGCAATGATGGTAATGGACGGCAAATACATATCGCTTGGTGATGTATATGCAACCTATGGGCGGAATGTGCTCTGCGATGCCGTACATGCCATGACAGGCTGTTTTGTGGACGGTTATATGATATTGCATCCCGAAAGCTTTGTGTCGCTTATCGATGCGCTGGGTGGTATCGGCTTTAATGTTCCCTGCGAGATGGATTTCGGTTCGCTTGTGATCGGGGCGGGCATGCAAACGCTCAACGGCGCCACAGCGGCGCGTATGCTCAGCTTTGGACTCTACCTCGATGCAGGTCAATCAAGGGAGAATACCGCTGCCGAATTTACAAAGGCTGTAGTTGAAAAACTCACATCCATCACAAACTATCCAAGCGCTCAGGCGTTGTTTGAGACGATAGTTGCGCACGTCGATACGAATTACGGAATGGAGAGGCTTTTGGAAAATAAGGACTTTATCTTCCGTTATTCACAGCTTTCGGTCAGTACGCGCGATATCGTTACGGTCAATACAACGATCAGTGCAAAGGTCGTGCGAGTGGTGGATACAAAGGCTACCCTCCAACGCTTTGAAAATATGCGGCGCATACTGGCGGAGGACACCGCGAGTCGGTGAGTGCCGGGGCCGTCCCGGGACTAAATGATCAAAAACAACAAATAAAATTTAATTTTTAATATTAAAAGGAATTTAAAAATGGACAACAGAGAAAAAACGATGGAAAAAATAGTCGCGCTCTGCAAAAACCGCGGCTTTGTATTTCCGGGCTCCGAGATCTACGGCGGCCTTGCCAACACATGGGACTACGGACCGCTGGGCGTTGAACTCAAAAACAACGTAAAACGCGCATGGTGGAAAAAGTTTATTCAGGAGAACCCCTACAATGTGGGACAGGATTCTGCCATCCTTATGAACCCGCAAACGTGGGTCGCATCCGGTCACCTTGGCGGATTTTCCGATCCCTTGATGGACTGCCGTGAGTGCAAGGAGCGCTTCCGCGCTGATAAGCTTATTGAGGACTGGTGCGCCGAGAATTCATATGAGCTGGAAAAGCCGGTAGATGCCATGAGCCAGGCTGAAATGAAGGCTTTTGTTGAGGATCACAACATCCCCTGTCCCACCTGCGGCAAGCATAACTTTACCGATATAAGACAGTTCAACCTTATGTTTAAGACATTCCAGGGCGTTACGGAGGATGCAAAAAACACCGTTTACCTGCGCCCCGAGACCGCACAGGGCATATTTGTAAACTTTGCAAACGTACAGCGCACCACAAGGCGCAAGATCCCATTTGGTATCGGTCAGATAGGTAAGTCCTTTAGAAACGAGATAACCCCCGGTAACTTTATCTTCCGCGTTCGCGAGTTTGAGCAAATGGAGCTTGAATTCTTCTGCGAGCCGGGCACCGACCTTGAGTGGTTTGCCTACTGGCGCGGCTTCTGCCGTGATTGGCTCCTCTCGCTTGGTATTCGCGAGGAGAACCTTCGCCTGCGTGACCACGATCCCGAGGAGCTTTGCTTCTATTCAAAGGCAACTACAGATTTTGAATTTATGTTCCCATTCGGATGGGGCGAGCTGTGGGGCGTTGCCGACCGCACTGATTATGACCTTACACAGCATCAAAACACCTCCGGCCGCGATCTCAGCTACTTCGATCAGGAAAAGAATGCAAGATATATTCCATATGTTATCGAGCCTTCTCTCGGCGTTGAGCGTTCTTTCCTTGCATTCCTTGTTGATGCGTATGACGAAGAGGTCGTTTCCCGTGATGAGGCAACAGGTAAGGAGGATGTGCGCGTAGTTCTGCACCTGCATCCCGCACTGGCACCTTTTAAGGCCGCTGTCCTGCCGCTCTCCAAAAAGCTATCCGCCGAGGCAGAAAAGATCTTCCATGATCTTGGTCGTGACTTTATGGTCGACTTTGACGATGCCGGTTCTATCGGCAAGAGATACCGCCGTGAGGACGAGATAGGTACTCCTCTTTGCATTACCTATGACTTTGATTCGCAAAACGATGGTTGCGTTACCGTTCGTGACCGCGATACTATGCAGCAGGTAAGAATACCGATATCCGAACTGCATGATTACGTAGCTGAAAAAATAAAATTCTAAGGATCAAGTAATGGTTCTTCAAAAAGGATCAACGCCTTCGGCCGATATCCCAGCGGTCGCAGAGAATGTCAAAAGCGCGGACGAGGTGCTTCGTATCGCGCTTGACATCTCCGAGCATATTCTCGAAAACGGCGGGGAGGTAAGCAGGGTTGAGAACACTATAGAGCGCATTGGCTATGCACTTGGTGCCGTACACGTTGAGGCGTTTGCCGTCACCACGCTGATCACGGCATCGGTAAGGATGCAGGACGGCTCATATTCTCAACAGATGCGGCGTGTTAAAAACACCGACATTAATCTATATCGGGTCGAGGCACTCAACGGTATCTCGCGTGAGTTGTGTTCGGGCGAGATCGATATCGATGAGGCACACCGAAAGATAGCGCGTGTATCGCATGCTCATCAAATTAAAAAATGGGCAATGTCAGCGGGGCACGCCATGATCGCCATTGGATTTGTGCTGTATTTTGGCGGATGCTTGCGCGATGCACTGGTAGCCGCCATTATCGGTACGCTGATAATGCTTATCAAAAGCGATGCCGGCGGCGAGTTTGGAGCGGTGTCGATCACCGTCCTGCGCTCTTTCTTTGCAGGCGTTGCGGCAATACTAAGCTCGCGGCTGGGCATCGGCAGTGATGCGGGACTTATTATGATAGGCACGATAATGCTCATGACCCCGGGTGTTGCGGTTGGTACATCGCTTGGCGATATGCTGGGTAAAAACATCATATCCGGAACCATGCGCTTGGCGCAGGCTATAATACAAACGGTCGTGATAGCACTTGGTTACGCTCTTGCGATACTTGTAATGGGAGGCACGGCGTGATGGTCATTGAATTTATCACAAGGCTTATCGGCGGAATTATAGGCACACTGGGCTTTGTCATCTTTTTTGAGGTGCGGCGGGATCGTATGCTGCCGGCATTGTTCGGCGGAGTTATAGGAACTCTTGCGTATTTGGTGCTTGAGCATCTCGGTGTACATGATTTCTTTGCCAATGCCGCGTCGGCTTTTATAATCACTATATATTGTGAATGTGCTGCGCGACTGCTGCGTACCCCTGTTATAGTTTTTCAGATCCCGGGCGTTATCGTCCTTGTCCCCGGAAAGGCACTCTATCATACAATGAGCAACCTGATCACGGGTCATTTCCCGGAGGCAGGGCAGTATGCCGTGGTAACTATCAGTATCGCGGCAGGTATAATCATCGGGATCATTTGCGGCACATTGCTTTACAGCATCGTAAAGCTCAGCGCGAGATCCTTTTTGGCTAATTGGATCAATAAAAAACAATAAAAACACTTTCGTCAGGGCCAATGATCGGTCCTGACGAAAGTGTTTTGTTATGTATGAATTGGAGAATTGCCTGCAAATCTTATTAGCCGCGGGTCTTTCCGCCCGCTACGTTGAGGGTAGTGCCGTGTATGTAGCCTGCCTGATCCGAGCTTAGGAAAGCAACTGTGGATGCAACCTCAGAGAGCTTTCCTGAACGTCCGAGGGGTGTGGTGCTGGTCTTGCTGTAGCCGGCGCGAAGCTGTTCAACGGTTATGCCGCGGGTGTAGGAGAGAGCCTCCTCGTAGGATTGTGTGCGAAGGCCGGTGGCCTCAAGTATGCCGGGGGCAACACCAACGACTCTGACATTGTGGCGTCCAAGCTCCTTTGCCCATGAGCGGGTGAGGCCGTTGACCGCAGCCTTAGAAGCGGCATAAACGCTTTGACCCTCCGAGCCCTCAAGTCCGCATTCGGAGGACATGTTTACGATAACGCCGGAGTGGTTCTTTACCATGACGCGAGCGGCGGCCTGCGAGCAGAAGAAAAGACCCTTTACATTAACGTTCATTACCTTGTCCCAGATCTGCTCGGAAAGCTCCTCGACTCCTGCGGGGTCGACCAAAAGGCGGGGAATATTGATGCCTGCATTGTTTACCAATATATCCACGGTGCCAAATGCTTCAACAGCTGCATTTACCATAGCCTCAACACTGGCCTTGTCTGTCACGTCACAGCGCACATAGATATACTTGCCCCCGTTTGTGCCCGCATCTATCTGCGGTGCCTCGGGATTAATGTCGCAAACGGTAACATATGCACCGTCATCAAGAAATTCGCGCACGCATGCAAGACCTATGCCGGATGCACCGCCGGTCACGATTACAGACTTGCCCTCAAGTCCCAGCCAATTTGTGTTCATTGTTTTTTGTACCTTTCGTTTACCTGTTGGTTTGTTTGAATTTTGGCTTTGCTTTTATTGCTCGGCAGTGGTTGTTTGTTTGGTCCTCTTTTGCAGCGGTACTATTGTGCGATTGCAAACAAGCAGTATCAGGGCGTACATAATTATGCCGCCGGCGATATCCGATGTATAGCCTATGGCCATTTGCAGTACCTCCGCCGCGCCATTAGGTGCGCCGAGATTTATATCATAAATTACTCTGCTGAGTATTAAAGCCAAGCTGAATATCAGTGCGCAAATGAGCGCACTTTTTTGTATGGGATTCTCACCCGAATAGACCTTTTGGTAGGGAATCACCGCACCTGTCCAGTCATGGTCGCGGTCGCCGAGCCTTTTTGCGGCGGAAGCTACAAGCGTGTACCGCCGTACCGCCTCGCGGCAGATGATAGATGCGATGAGCGTAACGATATAAAGCTCTGCAAGTTCAAGTGCGAGGTTAATGAGTGTTCCACCGATCCCCGATGTGATCTTTGTGCCGTCAAATATCGAGCCTGCGATCTGATTTATCATCCGCCCGAACACTGTAACACCAACACACAACAGCCGCACATGTCTCCTGTAGCCGCGGACATCGAACAGTAAAAACGCAAGTATTATCGCCGCGTACTGAACCGATGCAAAAACCGTGTCTGAAAGCGTTACCAGCCACCCGAGTATTTCGGGCAGTGGGGAGGAGGCGTACAGCACATCATTGCCTGTGCCGACATACAGCGGTGAGATCAAACAAGAGGTGAGTGTTGCAATTGCCAAGGTGGCGACGGCTGTGAAGATGCACAGCCGTCGGAGTATTGCTTTTGCTGTATCTTGATCAAGTAGCATGCGTATTCTCTTTTCAGTTAGTCGGATATATCAGGCCAAAGTCCTGAAGCGGGTATGGCGATACCGGAACGCCTACAACGGTGACCATAACATGCAGACGGTGCGAGGGAATAAACCCTGTGTTGCCGACCTTGCCGATGGCCTGACCCTTGTTTACCGTATCACCAACGGCAACGGAAGTTTCACTGAGGTGAGCATACCAGCTCTTGAGACCCCAGCCGTGATCCACTACAACGAACTTGCCAAGCACATCGCATGCGCCAACGTAGACCACCTTGCCGCTGTTCATTGCAGGTGCTTCCGCCCCGAGTGTAAACATATAGTCCACGCCCTCGTGACGGAAATCATCACCGTATTTCATTAAAAGCTGTTTGCCAAAGCCAAGGGCAACGCGAATACCGTCATCCTCGTAGTTGACAAATTTGCCGTTCCAGTATTTTGTAGATTCATTCTGTGCTGATATCTCGCTTATCAACTGACGGTACTCGGCGATATCGGTTGCTGAGTAACTTGTGTCTACAAGCGACTTGGGAATATCGTAGTATGCGTAGCTCTTATCAAAGGTCTTGGAGGTCACGCTGAGGGAGAGCGTTTGAGATGTAAGGCCATAGGAGATATTGAATTTGTATGTACCTGCGGCAAGCTCCGCGTTTACCGGAACGAGCGCGCGAACATATTCGCCATCCTGGAAGAATATCGGCGTGAAGCCGATGGCTGGCTCGCTGTTGAAGCTTATCTTTGAGATGTCGGTAACATTAAGACCGCTGACCACCACCAAAGTGCCGGGCTCGATCTTGCTCTCACCAAGCATAAACACGGCAGGAGCGGTTATCTTTCCGCAAAAGCTGTAATCCGCATTTCCAAAATATTCGCAACCATCGGTCTTCGCCCATGTGGCGGTTACCTTGATGGTCAGTGTGTCGTTGCGCTCGATCTTGAGGCCTGAAAGATTTTCGGGCGTGCCTTCAAACAGCGGTTCTGTGTCGCTGGCCGTGCTGTAGATCCTAACGGTGCATTCGCTGGGTTTGATATCAAAGGTGAGGTCAAGATCATTTGAAAGATCAAATGTCTGCTCTCTGCCATCCGCCGTGCCGTCCTTAAGCTGACGATATATGCCGCCAACAAGATAGCTCCAGTTGATCTCGACCGGGGATACCGTGTTGCCGCCCGCAACGGTAAGCGTGGGGGCTTGGGCGGAATCGAAGAGATAGAGCGAGTATTTTGTGTCATAAAACTTAAGCACATCGCTTTTTGCTATCTGAAATACCTTGCCGTCGGGATCGGTGTAATAGCAATTGTCGGCGTTGCTTGAAAAATAGTATTTGTAGCTTACAACATCACCGCTCTCGCGCGTGAATGTGCCGAGAACAAAGGATCCGCCATCATATTCTGACGGTAACTCACTCACTGCTGTGCCGGAGTCGTTTAAAACGCCAAAGGCGGCAAGCATACCATCGGGATCATTTTCCTTTGTAAATGTTGCGGTCGTGCCGTCCGGAATTTTTAAAACAAGCTCGGAATAGTCTTTGGTGCGCGGTGTTTGCTGGTTTGCGTAGTAACTGCCGATGGCAAGATACGTGGGAATAAACAGCACAACGAGCGCAAGTATAGTTATAACAAACTTTTTAATGTCAATATTAAATTTCATTTTAATGTGCGACCATACCTTTCAGATAGAATTCAAAAACATAATATCAAATGTGCCCAATGCTCAAAAAAGTCGATTAACATCATTATATATATAATTATACGATATAATCGCCTTTCGGTCAAGAGGCTTTGGTACGTATAATCGAAAATTTAGTTGATATTACGCACGATTTGCTTTTGTGCATCGTTTTTTTACTGTTCGGAAGAGTCTACGTCGTCGGCGTATGCATCGGATGATATTTTAAGCTGCGCGCCGGGTGCCGTTTGCTGTGTATCATATTGCGGAGAATACGGGCGACCAAGGTGCGCATACGCAAGCTTTGTAGCGCATCGGCCGCGCGGAGTACGTGCGATAAAGCCTATCTGTATCAGATACGGCTCATAAACATCCTCAAGGGTCACGGCCTCCTCACCGACTGTTGCCGCCAGCGTTTCAAGCCCTACGGGGCCGCCGCCGTAAAAATCGATTATCGCAGCAAGCATCCGCCTATCGATATTGTCAAGCCCCAGCTCATCTATCTCAAGCCGCGAGAGCGCATAGGATGCAATATCCGAGCCGATGGAACCCTCTCCCTTTACCTGTGCGAAGTCGCGCACGCGCTTTAGCAGTCTGTTGGCGATTCGCGGCGTGCCGCGAGAGCGAGCGGCTATCTCGTATGCGCCGTCATCGTTTATCTGATAACCGAGTATGCCGGCGCTGCGGCGCACGATGCCGGTCAGCTCATCCGGTGTGTACAGCTCAAGGCGGGATATAACGCCAAAACGGTCACGCAGAGGTGTGGAGAGTTGTCCCGCGCGAGTTGTAGCACCGATAAGAGTAAATGGCGCAAGATCTATGCGTATGCTCCTTGCCGCCGGTCCTTTGCCGATTATGATATCAAGTGCAAAATCCTCCATGGCGGGGTAGAGTATCTCCTCGACCGTACGCGGCAGGCGGTGTATCTCGTCAATAAAAAGCACATCCCCCTTTTGCAGATTGGTAAGCAATGCTGCAAGGTCCCCCTGCTTTTCAATGGCAGGGCCTGATGTCACTCTAAAATTCACCCCAAGCTCTGCGGCTATTATGCCGGCAAGGGTCGTTTTGCCCAGCCCCGGAGGGCCGTAAAGCAAAACATGGTCAAGCGCATCACCGCGCATTTTGGCGGCCTCTATATAAACGCTTAAATTCTCCTTGGCCTTTTCCTGACCAATGTAATCAGATAGGCGTTTGGGGCGGAGGGACATATCCAGCTCGTCATCTCCCGAGCTGTATGATGAGCTCATTATTCTGTTTTCAAAATCAAGCTCGTCGCCGTTCATCTGTCTCCGATCTCCTGTCTTTTATTATTTCTATTGTGTTGTTAAGTTGTTTTTTATTTCATAAGCAGCTTTAGTGCTTGGCGTATGATATCCTCAAGTTCTGTGTTCTCGGGGTCTGTTTTATTTACCGCATCAACGGCCGCTGCGCGGTTAAAGCCGAGCACTGTCAGTGCATCCACGGCTTCGGATATCTTTCCGTCGGAGCTGATATGTGACTGCTGTGCCGCCGACTCTGATGCAGTGCTGTCGGTGTCGGCGACCATATTGCCGGCTTTAAGCTTGTCCTTAAGCTCCAAAATGATCCTGGCGGCGGTCTTGGGACCAACACCGGGGGCTTTTGATAACTGCTTTTTGTCGTCGTTGCACACGGCAAGCGCAAGCCGCTCGGGTGTGAGCTGTGTCAGTAGCGCCATGGCAGCCTTGGGGCCTACGCCGGAGACGGATATCAGCAGCCTGAAGATGTTCAGCTCCTCAAGGGATGCAAAACCGAACAGTTCAACACCGTCCTCGCGTACCGAAAGATGCGAGTACAGTTTTACATTAGGGCATTCGCTGCCGGTAGGATGCGGGAGGGCGGAATAGGTCGTGCCGCTTATGGTCAGCTTGTAGCCCACTCCGTTTGCATCGATCACGGCAAAGGCTGGATCTATCAGCGCAAGCTCGCCTTTAATAAAGTAAAACATCACTCATCGTCCTCCGAAACATTTGCATTTCCGTCTGTATCCTTGCCCAATTCGATATCACTCGATTTATCGGGATCATCTGCGATGTCCTTGTCTTGGCAGTCGCTCGGATCACCATCTGTGATATCCGCCTCATCATCCGGGTCGTACGCCTCATCATCGACATATTCAACATACTCTCCATCTACCGCAAGAAGAGCAGGACGGTCGGTTACCACAGTGATCCTTGCCAGTACAGCTTTCAGCTGTCGCTCAAATATCATGATAAGCAGGAATATTACTATGGATATTATCGTAATTGCAAGACCGAGCGTGAGCGCGCGCGGACGGTATTTCATAACTATGCTGTGCTCGCCTGCATCGTCTATCCAAAATGTCACAACGCCGTCAAGCGCCTCAAATGTATCTACGCGGTGCCCATCGACCGTGACCTGCCAGCCCTCATCATAGGGTAGGGTCGTCATTATGAGCTGATCGTCCTTTGCGGTGGTGATGCTGCCGGGAAGATAGGAATCCGTCCAGCCCTCATCTACCGTCATCTGTGTTTTTGCTATGCGGGATATCGCATCCTCAAAAACATCCATGTCGATATAGTAGAACGCCTCGGTGTATTGCTTTACATAAAGAACATCCGCGGTAAGCGTCATAGAGAGCGTTACCTCATCGCCCGCCTTGAAGCTGCCAAGCGATACCATACGGTCGCTCTCGCCGCCGTAAAAGGTATCGGAATCATTCACCTTTTGTCCGTTGACCTTTATCTTTACCTCGCGCGGGTATTCGGACGGCAGATAAAAGAATATTTCGCCGTCCCTCTCTGCGGTCACAGTGTATGCAACTATGCAGTCAGAGGAGCTGTTTTGCGGTGAGTATTTGTAATGTCCCGCAATGGTCGTTGTTGTGCAGTTGGTGGTCTCGATCTTTTCGGTATCGAGGTGGAGCGGCACAAATATCTCCGAGGCGGTCTCATCGCCGAGTATCGCACCGTAAAGATCGTTCAGCCGCTCAAACGGTGTTATGCCTTCGGAAAGATCAAAATCCGCAAGGCTGTCTGATGCGCCGTAGGCAATAGACAGGGCATATGGGTTGCAATAATAGGCGTAGTCGCGTGAGTTATAGGTGGTGACCGATCCGCCCACATCCTTATAATATAGGGGCTGTGAGTCGCGATCGCAGGCAAGCACGTATTTTATACCCAGCAGTGAGTCATTGACGGGATTTCCGCCGAGATACTTTGACCAGTGAGATTTTGATGCATAGCCAAGCTGGTGCAGGAATGTTATCGTTGACTTGTTAAGTGTAGAGGTGGAGTTCGTCAGACCGCGAATGCGCAGAGCCATATTGTCGCAATATTTGCGGTGCGCGTTCTTTTCAAAACGATAGAAAGACGGATCCTCCTCCAGCAGCTCATCGGTGACGGGGCGTATGGCAGAGATGAAGTCGGTGTATGACGAATAGGAGGAGTAGATAACATCATCGCCAAACTCAACACAGCTGCATATGCCGTTGCAAAAGACCTCAAGGCATACGAATATGCAAAGCACGAGCGAAACATTTTGTCGTGTGCTTGACTTAGACCTTATTGCCGCGCAAAGAATTATCATAAACGCGACAAAGCAGATCACCGAGAACCATACGGTCTCGATCTCCTTGAGTGGCTGATCGAATTGAATGCCGCCCTCAAGGCGTTCAACGTATGAGTGAAACTCAAATTTTTGCGCCACGCAGATAAAAAGCAGCCATATCGCGCCTGTGGTGATTATCGTTCCCGCGCGTGCATGACGTATCTCGCAGTATCCGCGATAAGCCAAAACGATAAGGAAGAAGCACAGCATAAAGCTGTAACGGTAGTTCAACCAGTTGGGCTTTTGGAAACCGTGCCAGATGAGATCAAAGGTGCTGATGAAAAAGCTCAGAACAAAGAACATGATAAACGCGCCGGAATGCGTTTTCTCGCGCACCGAAAATCTCTTGGATAGGAAATATACCGGAATGAGCAGCAGTGTGACCACGCCGCAATAAACAAAGGGCAGACCCTCCGGGCGCACGGTGTCATAAGAACCCGGCAGGAACTTTGTAAAAAAGTCCATAAGGTCAAACTGCAGGGTGGGGGTGAAGTTGGGAGTTGAAAAGGTGTTTTTGCCGAATTGCAGGGAATAGTATGCCGTGGCTACCACTACCATCGATATTCCGATGCCGAGTGCTGATGCGCCGGCAATACGTAAAAATGAGCGGCGGAAGTGGTGCGGCTCACCTGTGGGATTGTTAAGTCCGTGCTCGTTGCGAGAAAAATAGTAGTAAAAGAAATACGCGGCAATGTAGATGCACACCATATAGCCGATGTAGAAGTTGCTCATCATCGTCAGTGCAAGCAATATAACAAAGCGTTTGTATTTGAAGTTTTTGACCAGATCCTCTATCGAGAGGGTGATGAGCGGTAACCACATCATGGCATCTATCCACATCGAGTTGTGCTGATGGATAACGGCGTATGTGGTGAGAGAATAGAGGATGGAAAAGGTTATGACTGTAAGCTTGTTGGGCTTTTTGCTTGTCCTGTGCAGGTAAAAACCAAAGTTAAAGCCTGTAATGCCGGTCTTGAGCAAAAAGATCACAAGCAGTGCATCAAGTATCCTTGATTGCGGGAAAAGCGCAACGATGTAGGAGAAGGGGCTGGCGATGTAGTAAGCGTATATTCCCATAAATTCGCCGCCAAGCGCGCGGCAGAAGGAATATATCATAGACATCTGACCGTATACGGCGTTGCGCAGTGCCTCGTAAAAGTAGACATACTGACCATTGAGGTCAAGCACCAATACAGAGCCGTTGCCGAAGGGGTGTATCTCCATGGCGAGGTAGATGAGATAATTGAGCACTACCGGAATTATAAACGCATATATGAGATAGTACTCGGGTCGCGCACGCAGTGTCCTGAATGCCCGACCTATCCGCGTGCGCGGCTCGCGCCCGGCAGCGGACGGCGGTAAAAGACCGTCGGTGTCGGCGGTGACTTTTGTTTTTTTGCGTTTATCCGCGGTCGTGGGAGGAGCTTCGCCTTTTTCGATCGCGTGGTTTGCGTTCATTGCCGGATCATTCATTCGTTTTGTCCCTTTCGTTTTTTTGCGTGCCGCGGATAGTACCATCTGCGGGTATAACTTTTTTTACGGCGCGGTCAAGCTTTTCTCGCCCCAAGGTCAGGTCGCGCCCGCATTCAAGGCAAACTATCCTTACAGTACTGCCGGAGCGCAAAACGGTAAAACGTGAGCATCCGCAGGGGTGCGGCTTTGACAGCTCAAGCGTATCTCCGACATTAAAATGTACAATGCCTTGCATCCTGACCTCCAAAACAGATCGATGGCGCTCTGCCGCCTTGACCGAATGGCCATGCGATCTGATGTTTGAATAATTTAAAAGATGTTTCGTTTATCTAATGTATACGATCACTATATTATATCACAAAAATGCGGCCGTGTAAAGAAATATATTCCTCAATAAAGTGTTTTTACTTTTAGGAGATATAAAATTTATAAAAAAGCTCCTTATTTATTTGACTTTATGCGCGGTTAGTGATATAATTTAAAATGGTATTTTATGTACAGGAAACGGAGAGTATTAAATGAGGATCCTTGGAATAGACCCGGGCCTTGCAACCATCGGCTGGGGCGTGGTGGAGGCAGATGCCTATCGCCCTCGTGCCGTTGATTACGGATCGATAATAACGCCGGCGGGTGTGCCCACCGAGCAGAGACTGGCCATGATCTATTCCGAACTGGGCGAGATCATTCGCCGCTATTCTCCAAGCGAGATGGCGGTAGAGGAGCTTTTCTGGAACACCAACCAAACAACAGGCATACGCGTTGCCGAGGCGCGCGGAGTGATACTGCTTTGCGGAGAACAAAAAGGGCTTACCATTTCGGAATACACTCCGCTTCAGGTAAAGCAGGCGGTGGTAGGTTATGGTAGGGCCGAAAAAAAGCAGGTGATCACAATGGTGACCATGCTCCTCGGTCTGCAGTCTCCGCCAAAGCCGGATGATACAGCAGATGCGCTGGCCATCGCAGTGTGCCACTCCTTTTGCGGTGCATCCCGCATTGCAAAGTACTACAATACTAAGTGATGACTGACAGAGTGACAGAACGAAAAAACTAAAGGACGATCAAAAATATATGTGGACAGCAAGCAATTGGAAAGACTATGAGCTGCTCGATGCTTCAGACGGTGAGAGGCTTGAGCGTTGGGGGAAATATATACTCGTCAGACCCGATCCGCAGGTGATATGGCATGGGGAACGTAAGCTTGCCGAGTGGCGGCGTGCGGATGGTGTATATCGCCGCTCACGCAGTGGCGGCGGCGAGTGGACGGTAAATCGTTTGCCCGGAGAATGGAATATTAATTACGGTGATATGCGCTTTCTTATAAAGCCCATGGGCTTTAAGCATACAGGACTCTTTCCGGAGCAAGCTGCCAACTGGGATTGGTTCTCACCTCTCATCTCAAAGGCAACGGCGGAGGGGCGCAGAATATCCGTTTTAAATCTTTTTGCGTATACCGGCGGTGCGACCGTTGCGGCTGCGGCTGCGGGGGCGGCTGTTTGCCATGTTGATGCTTCGCGCGGTATGGTACAGCAAGCAAAACAAAATGCGGCACTGTCCGGCCTTGCCGATGCGTCGATAAGATATATAGTTGACGATTGCAAAAAGTTCGTTGAGCGTGAGATACGCCGTGGCAACAGATATGACGGCATCATTATGGATCCGCCGTCCTATGGGCGCGGACCTACCGGCGAGGTGTGGAAGATAGAGGAATCGGTGGACGAGCTGATAAGGCTCTCCGCATCACTTCTGTCGGAGCGGCCGCTGTTCTTCCTTATCAATTCCTACACAACAGGTCTCTCGCCACTGACGATGAAATATATACTTGACAGGTGCGTGGCAGACCGTTTGGGCGGAGTGTCGGAGGCTGCAGAGATCGCTCTGCCGGTCAGGAGCACCGGCGGTCTTCTCCCATGTGGTGCCAGTGCGCGTTGGCAGGCGGATAAAGCTTAAAACAGGCTTGCGCCGGAGCTGATCGAATACACAAAACAAAAACCAGATCAAAGATCGTTTATCGGTGCGTTTTGCATCGGTAGCATGTATCAAGGATAGGACATGACAGAAATACCAAGTAACAAAGAAAAGATAACAAAAAACAATAATGCCACGGGTGACGTGATGATAGATGCGCGCGGGCTGTCCTTTATCTACGATCAGGAGGCACGGCATCCGGACTTTGCACTGCGTGATCTTACGGTCAAGATAAAGCGCGGCGAATATGTGGCGGTCGTCGGGCGCAACGGCTCGGGAAAATCGACCTTTGCAAAACTGCTCAATATGATACTTGAGCCAACCTCCGGCGAGCTTTATATAGACGGGATCGATATCACCAAGGAACTGACGGACGAGCAGTTTTTTGAGCTGCGCCGCCGCGTGGGTATGGTGTTTCAAAACCCGGATAATCAGCTTGTGGCAACGGTGGTTGAGGAGGATGTGGCTTTTGGACCCGAAAACCTCGGTCTGCCGTCCGGTGAGATAAGAGCGCGGGTGGACAGGGCGCTTGCGGCCGTTGGCATGACGGATTACGCCAAGCATGAACCGCATCGCCTTTCCGGAGGTCAAAAGCAAAGGGTGGCAATTGCCGGAATTATTGCCATGATGCCTGAATGCATGATATTTGATGAATCAACGGCAATGCTCGATCCCGCGGGACGGGCCGAGGTGGTAGCTTTAATGGAAAAGCTGAACCGCGAGGAGGGCATAACCGTTATAAACATAACGCATCTCATGAACGAAGCGGCACGCGCCGATCGCATACTTGTTATAAACGGCGGCGAGCTGATAGGTGAGGGAGGACCGCGCGAGATATTTGCAAATGCGGAGCTTGTTGCTCGTGCGGGGCTTGAGCTGCCGCAGTCGTCACAGCTTTTGCATGCGCTCCGCAGGAGTGGAATGCCCATCGATGCGGATGGCATAACACCCGATGAATCTACCGAAAAGATAGCGGCAGTGCTTGGCGGTGCGTCCGCCAAGTAAAAGGGTCGGCCTCTATCGCGATAACAAATACAGCATGTAGCATGTAGCATGTAACATGTAGCATTTTAATTATTATTATTGGAATTGATCGAATATGGTTGAAAAGATAAAACTTCAAAACGTAACATATATCTACGGCAAGGGTACGCCGTTTGAAGTGCGCGCGCTCGATAGTGTGGATGTTTCTATCCACGCGGGGCTTATAACCGGCATTATCGGGCATACGGGTTCCGGAAAGTCAACGCTTGTACGATTGCTCAACGGTCTTGACCGTCCGGAGAGCGGACGCGTGTTGCTTGACGGCGAGGATATATGGGCAAAGCCGCGCGAGATAGGTAAGGTCAGATTTCGTGTGGGACTTGTGATGCAGTACCCGGAGTACCAGCTGTTTGAGGAAACTGTTGGGGAGGATATAGCTTTTGGTCCGCGCAATATGAAGCTTGCGGAGGATGAGGTGCAAAGGCGCGTGGCGGAGTATTCGGCGCTGACAGGCATCACCAAGCAGGAGCTTGAACGCTCTCCCTTTGATCTTTCGGGCGGGCAAAAAAGGCGAGCCGCCATTGCCGGTGTTATGGCCATGGAGCCGGAGGTATTGGTGCTTGACGAGCCTGCGGCGGGGCTTGACCCGGAGGGCAAACGCACGATACTGGGTGCTGTGCGGGAATACGCTGCACGTCGCTCCGCGACCGTAGTGATCGTATCTCACAGCATGGAGGATATGGCCGAGCTGTGCGACAGAGTGATAGTGGTTGCCGACGGCAGGATACTTACCGAAGGTACGCGCGATGAGGTCTTTGGCAAGGCTCGGCTTTTGATAGACGCAGGGCTTGATATTCCTGAGCTTACAAGAGTGGCTATGATGCTCTCCGAACGTGGATTTAAGACCGAGCGCACTGTCTATACCCTTGACGATGCCACTGCAGAGATCATGCGGCTTTACGATCGGAGGGTAATGGGAAAATGAAAAATATAGCTCTCGGACAGTACTATCCGTCGGGTTCTGTCATCCACCGCCTTGACGGACGCATAAAGATAGTAATTGCAGTTCTGTTTATCGTTTTTTCCTTTCTTTGCAAGAGCGCATGCTCCTTTGCGGTGCTTATGCTGATGACGGTAGGTGTGGTGTTGATATCAAAAATACCGCTCAAAGTAGTATTGAGGGCCATTCGCGGCATAGCATTTATATTGATATTTACATTTCTCATCAACATGTTCTTCACCAAGGGTGACGGTGCTCCGCTGCTTGAGTGGAGGTTTATCAGCCTTTACAGCGAGGGCATTTGGAATGCCGCATTTACCGCTCTGCGCATACTTGCGCTGATAGTGGGAAGCAGCATCTTTATGTCCTACACCACGACGCCGATCGAGCTTACCGATTCGCTTGAGCGACTGCTGTCTCCGCTGAAGCACCTGCATATGCCGGTGCATGAGTTTTCTATGATGATGTCGATAGCTTTGCGATTCATCCCCACGCTGTCAGAGGAGACAGACAGGATCATATCTGCACAAAAGGCAAGGGGAGCTGATCTTGAGGGCGGAAATATCATAAGGCGCATCAAAATGCTGATGCCGATACTCATTCCGCTTTTTGCATCGGCGTTGCGCCGTGCCGATGAACTGGCTACGGCAATGGAATGCCGTTGCTACCACGGCGGTGACGGTCGCACACGTATGAATGTAAGCAAAATATGCCCACGTGACGTTGCGGCACTGCTTGTGTCATTTGCCTGCGGTGCGGCGCTACTGGCGCTCAACTCGCTCGGATATGGGTATGTTATGAAATGAAATTGCTGATAAAGCTTAAATATAACGGCGGCGGTTTTTCAGGTTATCAGGTACAGCAGGGCAGGCGTACCGTGCAGGGTGAGCTTTGCCGCGCGGCCGATGAGCTGTTTGGCCATCGGTGCAGTGTTACAGGCTGCAGTCGCACCGATGCGGGCGTTCATGCCGAGTGCTTTTGCGCAACGGTGACGGATGCCGGATCCGCATCGCTTACAACGACTATTCCGATATCCCGAGTGCCTGCGGCGTTCAATACGCACCTGCCGCCGGATATAGCTGTGTTTGATGCTGCGGCGGTTCCCGATGATTTTCATCCGCGCTACTCGGTAAAGGAAAAAACATACATCTACAGGATACTCAACACCGAGGTGCGAGATCCGTTTTTTGAGGGCAGGGCGTGGTTTGTAAACGGCGTTTTGCTGTCTGCGGCGGATATAGAGCGTATGGATATTGCCGCATCAATGCTGCTCGGCAGACATGACTTTTCATCATTCATGGCGGCAGGGTCAAAAATAGTCGATCCCGTGCGCACTATCACGCGCGCCGCGGTGCGCGAGGCGGGACAGATGGTCGAGATACTCGTTTCGGCTGACGGCTTTCTTTACAACATGGTAAGGATAATAGCAGGGACCTTGTTTGATGTCGGCCGAGGTCGCACAGACCCGCAGGACATACCCGAGATCATAGAAGCGAGACGGCGCTCGGCTGCGGGAGTAACGGCTCCGCCTCAGGGGCTGTATCTCCATAGCGTGAGATATGATAATGCGGGATCTGGTGTTGATAATGACTGATCCAATGCGTGGTGAGGGATTTGGATATTCTTAATTGAAACTAAAAAAATAAAAACAGAAGGAGGGGCTGCAGCGTGAGATTGCGTACACGTTTTCGCCGTTTGTCTGATACCGAGCGACATGAGATGATAAACGACATATTTGGCGGCGCGACTGAGTATAATAGATTTTATGATGCCGTTGCGGTCGCCTACCGTGTTGCAGAGTTTATTTGCCTTTTTGCCGCTCTTTTGTTCGGTGTTATCTATATCGCCGTCAATGCGGAAAATATTCAATATTCGCAATTTGAATATTTGGCTCAAAATTTTGCTTACATATTAGAGCAAAACGAGGAACGCCGCACGTATATTACATACGAGCAGGACGGAGATATAACAGCGCACTCCTATCGCGGCGGCCTTGCCATATGCTCGGATGCTCATCTTTCGGTATATTCCGCAACAGGTGTGCGCACATCCTATCATACGCATGGCATGGCGCAACCGGTTACGCTCGCCGCAGATAAATATCTTTTGGTCTATGACCGCGGCGGGAGCGTCTATAAGCTTTACAGCTCATTTTCCGAGGTGCATTCGGGGGAGAGTGAATATCGAATACACGGCGCGTGTGTGGGCGGTGATGGCTCTTTTGCCTTGATATCATCCGGCGGAGACAGCTCTTATGTCGTCTCGCTGTATAACAAGAGCTATAAGCTGATAAACAGATACAAAACCTATTCGCCTGTGTTTTCTGCCGCAATATCAGATGACGGTACCAAAATCGCAGTGGCATCCGTCTCCGTCGGTACGGGCGGCAGATATGAGACAACAGTCAACTTCTACACAGCGGGGGAGGATAAGCTTGACGGCACAATAAAAGCCGAGGGTGTTTTACCGCTCGACTGTTGCTTTAGCGAGGATGGAGGTTTTATACTTCTCGGAGACAGCACCGTCCTGTTTTACAATGAAAAC
Organism: uncultured Ruminococcus sp.; assembly: GCA_964522215.1. Taxonomy (GTDB): domain Bacteria; phylum Bacillota; class Clostridia; order Oscillospirales; family CAG-272; genus CAG-390. The sequence goes on from CAZFVR010000010.1 coordinate 37,503, forward strand.
GGGAGACTTTTGGCAAAGCACACGGTGGCGGGCTATGATATGGCGGATATATCGGAGACCGGAGTCGTGATCCTATCCAAAAACGGCGGCGGCAGAGACGGATATCTGGCACAGCTCTTTGACAGTCAAGGCGATGTTTCATTCTCCGGCGATCTTGACGGCACACCGATAGATGTTGAGATCGAGGACGGATACTGCTTTGTATTGACACTTGACTCGGTGGTGCGACTTGGCGGTGCGGAAAATGGCATCGGCGTGATCGAGGTAGGAGGAATCACCTCCGATGCATCGATCTGCGTTACTGACGGTGACGGCGGTATGGTGTATATATGCGATGCGGCGCACTCCTTTGCTGTCAGCGTGGCAGCATCCCGCACCGATGAATAAATAGCTCATAACATTGAAAAATGTGAAAATAAAAATATACTTCAACTTTCGCGATAATAATGGTTTAACGGATCAAATGAAAAGTGAGGAACGGATCGATGGATCTTTTGGTTGATATTATTCTTGTTGCGGTCTTTTCGCTGACCGTGGTAGTATGCGCATCGCGCGGGTTTATAAAGTCGGTCTGGTGGCTTTTGCGCGCTGTTTTGTCGCTTGGCGCGGCTTTTCTGTTCGGTGACCGCCTGGGCAGCTGGCTTATGGACAGATTTATGCTTGATAAGTTTACGGCGGTGGCTGAGGATGCGCTTAAGGCTATAGTTAAGGAAGAAAATGGTGTTTTTGACCTTTCAGAGCTTTTCTCGTCAATGCCGGAAAGCTTCCAAAATCTGCTTTCAAGATTTGGCGCGGATGTATCCTCTCTCGGCGGAACTTATGCGGGCGCTGAGCAGGCTTCGGTCAGCGATGTCAGTGCAATGGCTGCTGATATAGCTCATCCGGTGGCATCTGTCGTATCCGGGGCGCTTGGATATGTTATTGCATTCCTTATTGCGTTTGTTGTGATAAGCATAGTCGGATGGGTGGTAAAGCTCATCGCGGAGCTGCCCGGCATCAGGAGAGTAAATCACCTCCTTGGCGGTATCTTTGGTGCGCTTTGCGGGTTTGTTTATCTTTGGGTCATCTGCCTTGCTATCTCGGCATTCGTTGAAAGCGGAATTGCCGAAAACGAGAGCCGTGCGCTTATGGAGCTTGCGGGGCACTCGTATCTGTTTAGATTTTTCTGCGGTTTTTCGCCGCTTGACTATGTTAACATCGATATATCCGGTGTTCTTGGGACGCTCAGCTGATAAGATCGGCTACGGCATTTAAATGGAAGGTTTAGGTCTTAATATAATATGGTAAAATGTTCAAGGTGTAAAAAAAGACTTGCTGTCATTTTTGTTACAAAAATGGAGGGCGGAGAAAAGAAAACAGAGGGCTATTGCCTGCACTGCGCAAAGGATATCGGTCTTCCGATAAGCGGGGTGCTGGGGCCAAATGCCGAAAAGCTGGGGCTTTCTCCCGAACAGTTGATAGAGATGGAGGATGAGATGAATAGCGCCGTCAGCGGCCTTGCCGGCGGCGACGGTGAGGACACCCCGGCTGTCGGTGATGACGGCGGTGCTCCGTCTGTTGATTTTATGAAGTTGTTTGGAGATGCCGTTGATTCAGACGAAGACAGCGGAGAGGCACCTCCTGCAGGCGCGGAGAGCGACGATGCAGCGACCAATGCGGATGCAAAAGGCGACACAGCGGGAAGGTCATCTGCCGATAAGAGTGCCAAGCATAAACGCAAGCATGAATTTTTGGATAAGTATTGCAAAAATCTTACCGACATGGCGCGCGCAGGGAGGCTTGATAAGATAGTTGGCCGCGCCGGCGAGCTGGACCGCGTGATACAGATACTGAGCCGCCGCCAAAAGAATAATCCCTGCCTTATAGGCGAGCCCGGCGTTGGCAAGACGGCTATTGCCGAGGCATTGGCGCAAAGGATCGCCGAGGGAAATGTGCCGTATCGTTTGAAAGGCCGAGAATTATATCTTGTGGATATGACGGCGATAATTGCGGGTACGCAATTCCGCGGTCAGTTTGAACAGCGTATGCAGACCCTTCTGCGCGAGACCCGCGCAGCGGGAAACGTCATTCTGGTGATCGATGAGGTACACAACATCGTTGGTGCCGGCGATGCCGAGGGCAGTATGAACGCCGCAAATATCATGAAACCCGCACTCTCTCGCGGTGAGATACAGGTAATAGGCGCAACGACTCTTAAAGAATACCGCAAGTATATCGAAAAGGATGCCGCCCTTGAGAGGCGCTTTCAGCCGGTGACGGTAAACGAGCCGTCGGTGAGCGAGGCGATCGAGATGCTTTACGGAATCAAGCATTATTATGAGGTTTTTCACAGCATCAAGATATCCGATGCACTCCTGCGTTCGGCGGTAATAATGTCCGAGCGTTATATTACCGAAAGATATCTGCCTGATAAGGCGATAGATCTTTTGGATGAGGCAGCGGCACGCCGGTCGCTTTCAAGCGGTGTGGTAAACGAAACGTATGAGCTCCGTGACGAGCTATTGCGCCTTAAAAATGAGCGTGAGGAAGCGGAGGCGAATGCCGGCAGCGGCACTGAAAAGGAAACCGAACGTCAATATGAGAAGATAGCAAAGATCCGCGCCGAGGAGCTATCCCTCTCCGAGCGTTTGCAGGGACTTGAGGCGGAATGCGAAAAGGTGGAACTGACGTCCGCCGATCTTGCCGATGTGATAGAGCTGTGGACCGGCGTTCCCGCATCTGCGATAAACGAAAACGAATTCAATCGTCTTGTGGGTCTTGAGGAGCGCCTGCGCAGCCGTATTGTTGGTCAGGATGAGGCTGTAGCGGCCGTGTGCCGTGCAGTAAAACGCTCGCGTGCAGGAATTAGCTATAAGCGCAAGCCGGTATCATTTATTTTTGCGGGGCCGACAGGTGTTGGCAAGACAGAGCTTGTTAAGGTCCTGGCCGCAGATCTTTTCCATACTCCCGAAACACTGATCCGTATAGATATGTCAGAATATATGGAGAAATATTCGGTCTCTCGTCTCATAGGATCGCCTCCGGGCTACGTTGGATATGACGAGGCGGGACAACTTACCGAAAAGATACGCCGCCGTCCCTATTCCGTTGTCCTTTTTGATGAGATAGAAAAGGCGCATCCCGACGTGCTCAACATCCTGCTGCAAATACTTGATGACGGCAGGATCACAGATGGGCAGGGCAGAACGGTCAATTTTGAAAATGCTATTATAGTCATGACAACAAATGCGGGCTCGGAGCGCGCATCCGGCGGTGTTGGATTTGTTGAGCCGTCGGGAGGGGTCGCCGACTCTCGTACCGAAAAGGCGCTTTCATCCTTCCTGCGCCCGGAATTTATAAACCGCGTTGATGAGATAATCACATTCCGTGCGCTCTCTGTGGAAGATTTTAAGGCCATAGCCTTTATCATGCTTGGCGACCTGCGTGATGTGCTTGCCGAAAAGGGTATCGCGTTTGACTATACCGATGATGCCGCAAGGCTTATTGCCGAGCGTTCCTACTCGGTGAAATACGGTGCCAGGAATATGCGCAGATTTATTCAAAGAGAGGTCGAGGACAAACTGGCTGAGGCGATAATAGCCGATCATGCCAAGCACCTGACTGCGGCACACCTTAGCACAGCGGGAGATGAGTTTGTAGTTTCGGTATCAGGTGACGGTGATACGACCGCCACGAGCGGATCTGTCGGTGCTTGATAACACACCAGACAGTAACAGCTTGACCCCCGAATGCCACAGAATGCTCCGAGCACTCGGACCATTAAAACCAAAAGTGAGCATGGTTCACTAAAAACTGAAATGCGAGGCCGTTTTTATGTCGAATGTATTTGATTATTTGAAATGGCGCGGTGATCTAAAGCTGTGGGAGGCACCGTTTTGCGATGTTGATGCCCTTGTCCTGACCGAGCTGACATATATCGATCATGATGGTATAGTCCCCGCAGGCTTTGATAAGCTTACGACCATTGCCGATGAGGCTCGCATATACAGCGAGCTCCACCAAGGCCAAAAGCACACACTTGGCGCTATCGTGCCGGCAGAGATAATAGATCTTTTTCTGCAAGCGGCAGTAACAAAACGATATTGTGCGCTGGGCATGTGCGGATACTGCAATATAATAGACGATAGTGCCGCGGTGCAATTTTCGGCTGTTACGACAAAGCTCAGTGATGGGTCGATATTTGTGGGATTTCGCGGGACGGATGACAGCATAGCGGGCTGGAAGGAAAATTTTCAAATGTCATTTAAGTCTCCTGTGCCTGCGCAGCACCTTGCCGTCGAGTACCTTGAACGCGCAGCAGATCATTTTTGTGCATCTCCGATACGCGTGGGTGGACACAGCAAGGGCGGCAACCTTGCACTTTGGGCGGCGGCAAATTGCCGTTCGGATATTGCCGCGAGGATCGTTAATATCTATAATATGGATGGCCCCGGCTTTCTCGCAAGCTATCACCAAAGTATCGGATATCAAACGATAAAGGACAGAATAAAGACAATAGTGCCGGAGAGATCGCTCGTTGGGATGATGCTTGACCATGAGGAGCATTACACGACGGTGAAAAGCTCGGCGCAGGGGCTGTATCAGCATGATGCGCTGACTTGGGGCGTTGAGGGCACCGGGTTTTGCGTTATCGAAGATATACCGGAGGACGTCAAGCGAGTGAATAAGCTGCTTTCCGATTGGATGGCAAGAATGGATGACGAATTCAGAGAAAGATTTACCGATGCATTTTTCAGCATCCTTTATTCGACTCATTCAACTACTCTTACCGATCTGGCAAGCGATAAAACTTCGCTGCTTCGTGCATTCTCATCAGCGAATGCCGAAACACGCGGTGCACTTTATGAGGGCTTTAAAATGCTCCTTGGCGAGGGCGGCAGAAGCATAACGGAATGGCTGGGTATTGGTTGATATAACTGCGGTACATATACTCACGGTGACCTATAACTTATAAATAATAAAATATCATGCGCTAAAGCTCCCGCAGAGCTTTAGCGCATGATATTTTTTGATAATTATAGCATTGTCGATATATTTTATGCCTTTATATCGTCACTTGCGCCATCGGCACCTGTCTTTTGCTGTCCGCGGCCGAAGTTTTGAACTATCCCTATCAGCTGACCGGAGATCAATACTGTCATCAGCGAATAGGCTATATTTTTTATCGGTATGTAGCTCAGCGACATCAGCAAAACGATAAGATCGCTTGCAAGATATATCACCTGAATCTTTGTGTGTAAAAGCTTAGATAGGCTCAGGGCCAGCGCATCATCGCCGCCGGGGGCGCCGCCAACGCGAACACAAAGACCAACTCCAATACCCACAAACAGCGCGCCGACAATTGCTGCCACAAAGGGCATTTCGGCTATTTGCGGGAACAATGGAGGGAACACCTCGAATATCTTATACGATATCGAAAAGCCGCCTGCCGCGACCACAGAGTAAGCCAAAAAGCTCTTGCCGAGCGAACGCCACCCAAGTATATAGCAGGCAGCATTAAGTATCAAGCCGGAGAGTGACGGTGAGATATCGAACCATTGCTGTAAAAGCAGGGTGAGCCCCAAAACGCCGCCCTCGGTAACGCCGGAAAGCGAATGGATGTTATACAGCCCAAAGGAGAGTATAGCACTGCCTATCATGCAGATGATGCACCCGCGGGCGTTGATTCCAAGTGATTTAATAAAAGCTGTAAGTTTGTTTTTTTGACCGTTGCCACGATCATGGCGAGAGTATCTTTTTAAAATTTTTATGTCATTCCTTTCGCGTGCCTGATTTGCGCCGCATTTTGCGCAGGGGCACAATACAATTTTAATTATATCATATATGAGTGGGAATGTCAAATAATATATTTTTATAGATATCAGAGCTTCGATAACACCTCTACCGCGCTTCCGTCGGCTATTGCGGTGTGTTTGCCTGGCAGTGAAGCTGACGCGAGATCTTTTACGGGTGTATCGCTCCCGAACTCGGATAAAAGCATCAAGATCCGCGGCGCCGGTATTCGGTCGAAGACAAGCAGGGAGACATCGCCTGCCTCTTTTGATATATAAGCCGTGGAGGCGGGCAGATCTGCGCCTATGCCGCTGATGGCACGGCAGGCGGCAAGCATGTCGCTTATGTCATCAAATGCTACCTCATAGGACCCGGCAGCGGGCGTATTCGTATCTTTCTTATTTGGTGATGCATTCAGCGTTGCTGTTGCGGTCGTACTTGACTCGTCAAGCTTTGTTATGTAAAGCTCGCCCCCGCCGTCGCGGCAGGGATAGTATTGCATACACAGCCGCTCACCGTCAGCACAAAAGCCTATCCTGCCGCGCACATCGCGCAGCATCTCGCCAAGGCAATGATTTATATCCTGACCGATCATGCTGCTGTCCAGACCGCAAAGGTCATATCTTATCATATCATCGCCGGAAAGCGTTATCTTGAGCTTGCGCTCGTTTATCAAAATCAGTTCCATAAGTATAGCTGTCCCAGTACCGCACGGCGGTCTTTGGAGCTGTATTCGGCATAGCCGTCTCCATGGGTTCCTCTATATTATTATAATCACTATCTACTAATAATGTAACCCCTAAAATAATGGAATATCAAAAAAACGGCCATGGCGCTGTATTGGCGCAGCACGGCCGTGTCGTGTATGGGATGGCTTGTTTTATGATCCGCGTGAGGAATAAAGTCTCCCTTGAAAGGTATCTTTTGAATACATCAGCTTGTCTATATCGTTTATAACGGTGGTCTTGCGGCGGCTCCAATCCGGTGCTATCAGATCATCTGCGATCCCGTCTCCCGTCAGCCTTGTGATAACCGTGTCTGGCGGGAGAAGCTCAAGTGCTGATACGACAAGCGATATATATCTTTCGCGGTCCAGCGGCGTGTACTCGCCGCGCAGATACATCTCCTCCATGCGGGTGTGGCGTAAAACATGCAAAAGATGCAGCTTTACCATATCGGGGCGTAGCTTTGCCACATCGGCGACGGTCCTCAGCATCATCTCGTCATCCTCGCTCGGCAGACCGAGGATGATGTGTACACATATCGTTATCCTGTCGGATACGCGCCGCAAACGCGTGTATCCTTGCTCAAATTCAAAAAAGTCGTGTCCGCGACCGATAAGTGCTGCGGTTGCATCGTTTGAGCTTTGCAGTCCAAGCTCTACGGTGAGATCGGTAAGCTCTGCTATCTTTGCCAGCATGTCGCATATGTCATCGGGCAGACAGTCTGCTCTTGTTGCGATATCAAGCCCCACGGCGCCGTCATATTGCGCCGCCGCTCTGAACATGGGTTCAAGCACCTCCCGCGGAGCATAGGTGTTTGTATGCGCTTGAAAATATGGGATGGTCTTTGCCGTGCTCCATTTAGAGGATAGTGAAGCTCGGCCTATCCTGTATTGTTCATCTATCGAGAATCCCGCGGGGACGGAGTCTCCGCTTCCGCGCGGTGAGCAATAAATGCAACCGCCGCGGCCGCACCTGCCATCTATATTCGGGCAGGTAAGACCCGCATCAAGCGGGATCTTTACGCATCTTGTACCGTATTTTTGGCGGCAATAATATTCATATGTGTAGTACCGCTTGTTGGTGTCGCTGTACCGGTAGGGATTTGTCAGCCTTTGCGGTATATGCGCGGTCTTGGTCTTCATAGACTTGTATCCTTTATTTTTAAAATTATCCGGATGCGACGTCTCACGCCGATCCGGATAATTAATTTTTTTGATCTTCAATATTAGTATCGATCTATAAATGTCGTGAACATATCGATCAGCTGTTTTTTAGCTTTCTCTCCATAAATATTTTTTCTATCGCCGTCATCCTTACGCAGCAGGTCAAAACGTCCATGGCAGCTTGCAGTTCCTCGTTTGAAGGGAAGGTCGGCGCAAGACGAATGTTGGAATCATGCAGGTCGTTGCCGTAAGGATAGGTCGCGCCCGCTGTAGTCAGCTTGACACCTGCCGCAAGGCAAAGGTCAAATGTGCGTTTGGCGCATCCGTCGGGTGTATAAAGGCTTATAAAATATCCGCCCCTCGGGCGTGTCCAGCGTGCGGCACCGGTCCCCGCAAGATCTCGCTCAAGCGTGTTCAGTGTTATCTCAAACTTGGGTCTTATAAGTCCTGCCAACACCCTCATGTGGCGGTGAATGTTTTCCGCTGTGCCGAAGTATTTAACGTGACGTATTTGATTTATCTTATCAAAGCCGATGGTCTGCACACCAAGTATCGGTTTGATCTGCTCAAGGTTGCCGTCTGATGCGGCAAATATCGCCACACCGGAGCCGGGGAAGGATATCTTTGATGTGGAAGCAAAATAAAATACGTAATCCTCGGTGCCTTGCTTTTCGCATTCGGTAAAAATATCAAGCAAAACATCCGCATCATCATAAAGGTCATGCACTGCGTAAGCGTTGTCCCAAAAGATCCTAAAATCCGTTGCGGCGGGCTTTAATGCCGCGAAGCGGCGCACAGTCTCATCCGAATAGGTGATGCCGTCGGGGTTGGAATATTTGGGGCAGCACCAAATACCTTTTATCTGCGGGTCGGCACTTACAAGCGCCTCAACGGCATCCATATCAGGCCCGGTCGGCGTCATGGAAACGGTTATCATTTCAATGCCCAATGACTGGCATATCGCAAAATGACGGTCATAACCGGGGGAGGGGCAAATAAATTTTATCTTGCCTTGCTTTACCCAAGGTGCGGGACTGCCCTTAACACCGTAAAGCATTGCGCGTGCAACGGTGTCATACATGAGATTCAGCGATGAGTTGCCGCAAACGATTATGTTTTTCTCCGGGATGGAGAGCAGGTCGGAGAAAAGCTTTTTTGCCTCCGGAATACCCTCAAGCAGACCGTAGTTGCGGTAGTCTATGCCGTCAGCGGAGCGGCAATCCTCGGTCTTGGAAATGCAATCAAGCATTCCTGTCATAAGATCAAGCTGAGCCATACTCGGTTTGCCGCGGGAAAGATCCAGCTTAAGTCCGCGTTCGCAATAGCTACGGTACTGCGCTTGCAGATCTGAATATATCTCCGAAAGACGGGAGTCGGTCATTTCAGTATACTTCATTTGGATATATGCCTTTCATAGTGTCCGATGGCGGCGGGGCAGGAGAGACCTATCCTCTGCCGTTCTGACACGTTTTTAATACTTAAAGTTGCCTCTCTCCCGCTTTTTGAGCCACGGTGCGCTGTACGCGGTGCGCAATGTGTGTCGTTTTTTATTTGAATTGCGAGAGATCAAAAATCGGCACTGCCGGTGGTGCGGGGGAATGCCTCAACGTCGCGTATGTTGGCCATGCCTGTAACGTACATGATCATGCGCTCAAAGCCAAGGCCAAAGCCCGCGTGCTTTGTACCGCCATAGCGGCGAAGATCGCAATACCAGCTGTACTGCGCGGGATCAAGACCAAAGCGGGTTATGGCCTCCTCAAGTTTATCAAGGCGTTCCTCGCGCTGTGAACCGCCTATCAGCTCGCCAACGCCGGGGACCAGCATGTCAGCGGCGGCTACGGTCTTGCCGTCATCGTTTTGGCGCATATAAAATGCCTTGATGTCACGCGGGTAATCAGTAACAAAAACAGGCTTTTTAAATATCTGCTCGGTGAGATATCTTTCATGCTCGGTCTGGAGGTCGATGCCCCATTTGACGGGATAATCAAACTTTTGACCGCTCTTTTCCAAAAGCTCAACGGCTTCCGTATAACTTACGCGACCAAAATCACTTGTAGTGAGGGCGGTGAGACGTTCGGTGAGTGTGTTATCGATAAATTTGTTAAAGAACTCTATCTCAGCGGGGCATTCGCGGAGCACGGCGGAGATAACATATTTGACCATAGCCTCGGCGGTGTCCATATAATCGCCAAGATCCGCAAACGCCATCTCGGGTTCTACCATCCAAAACTCTGCGGCATGGCGCTGTGTGTAGGAACGCTCAGCGCGGAAGGTGGGACCAAAGGTGTAAACGTTTGAAAACGCCATGGCAAAGGTCTCAACATTAAGCTGACCTGAAACGGTAAGCCCTGTCTTTTTGCCGAAAAAGTCCTTGGAGTAATCGATCGCTCCATCCTCTGTGCGCGGCGGATCGTTAAGATCGAGCGTTGTAACCTGGAACATCTCTCCCGCACCCTCGCAATCAGAGCCGGTGATGAGCGGGGTGTGGACATAAACAAAGCCGCGCTCGTGGAAAAAGCTGTGTATGGCGTAGGCAACGCAGGAGCGAACGCGAAAAACTGCATTAAAGGTGTTACTGCGCGGGCGCAGGTGCGCGATGGTGCGCAGATATTCAAAGCTGTGTTTCTTCTTTTGCAGGGGGTATTCGGGGGAGGATGCACCCTCAAGCTCTACCGAATCCGCCTTAAGCTCAAAGGGCTGCTTGGCTTCGGGTGTGAGTACGAGCATTCCGTGTATCACAAAGGATGCACCAACGTTCTGCTTTATGATATCGCGGTAGTTATCGAGCTTTGACTCCTCAATTACGACCTGCAGGTTCTTAAAATAAGATCCGTCATTAAGCTCTATAAAGCCAAATACGTTGCTTGAGCGTATGGTGCGCGCCCACCCTGCAACGGTTATGGGCTCCGCGGTGTAGGATGCGGCATCCGAGTAAAGCTGTTTGATCTCTGTGCGTTTCATTGAATTTATATGTCCTTTCTTTTTTATGACACGGTGTTCTCACTGCGGCATATGGCCGAGATGATAATGAAATCAATTGTGTGTGCCTTTAATGATCAGTATATGCCGTGCAATTCGGGACCGCGCACTCTGCAGGCGTGCAATGTGCAACAATCGATATTATAGCATATTACGACCGAAAAAGCAAGTTTAAAATACGAAAATTGCAAAAAAGTTTTGATTTATTCTATAAAAAATGCTGATATCCGTAAATGAGGGCGGCGGTGCCGTCAGTTCTTTGATGGTCGCTCGTTGTCATCATCCGCGGCATCTGTGCTTTCCCAAAAGTTTCGAAGCATGCCGGGGAGCGATGAGATATCGGATATCGTTTTTATATCCTGCCAGTGCGGCGGGAACAGGCCGTGCGCGGCAGGGGCTTCGGCGTATCCCGGGGATGGGGTATATGGCGGAGAGGTGTAGCGGTCGTCAGCCAGTATCACCACACCGCGATCATCGCGGCGGCGTATAACACGCCCTGCAGCCTGCAAAACGCGATTCATGCCGGGATATGTATATGCGTAGTTGTAGCCGTCCTCTACCTTGCTTTGGTAGTAGTCGCGTATAAGGTTACGCTCAAAGGATAGCCCCGGCAGTCCTACGCCGGCTATTATCACTCCTATCAGGCGGTCACCGGGGAGGTCAACACCCTCCGAAAAGCTGCCGCCAAGCACGCAAAAGCCAACACGCAGCTTTTGGTCATCTCCAAAAAACGCAATAAATGCATCACGCTCAGCAGGGGACATTTTTGGAGTTTGCTTTATGACCGATACCGATGGGTATTTTTTGGTGAACCTCGCGTGGACATCATCAAGGAATCGATAGGACGGGAAATAAACAATATAATTTCCGGATCGCGCCGATGCTGTGGCTGCAATTATAGATGACATCCTGCCCACGCTCCGCTCGCGATCCTCAAAACGCGTGCTCATTGATGACACGACACCGAGAAAAAGATTTTGCGGGGGGAATGGAGAGTGCAACGCAATATTTGAGGAGCTTTTGCCGCCGCCGAGTATCTCGGTAAAATAATCCGGCGGCATGAGGGTGGCGGAGAAGAAGACTGCCGCGCGTATGCCTTGCATTGCCTCGTTTATCGGCTGAGCCGGATCGAGACAGTAGCGCCGCAGGAGAGTTCTGCCGTGAGAGATATCGATGTACGTGCGATATCCATCCCCCTCGGCATCTGTCGAACCGCGCCATTTGCGGCATATTCGTGACATCTGAGCACATGCGCTGACGGCAGGGGAGGATTCCGGTGTTATGCCTGCAGTCCCTGTGCGAAGATAAGCATCACAGGCATCACCGAGCGCCGATATATATTTTTCCGCACCGCGATGTGTGTCATTGCCGACATAATAGCCTGTCTCGGTGCCGTCCTCCGCACGATAAAGATTATCCGAGCATAGCTCTCGCAGTTCTGCAAGGTACTTATATAGCTTATCCGAGCTTTTTTGCACACGCTCTCCGAGTGCCGGCAGATAGCAGGCAAAGGAATCAAGCATCGATGTACTGAACTCAAAGGAAAAAATATCTCGTGCACGCTCGGGCAGGTTGTGGGCTTCGTCAACAAGGATCGCAGTGTCGTCTCCTGCATCACGTTCTATCAAGCGGCGACTGCGAACGGTGGGATCAAAAACGTAATTGTAATCGCATATCACCATGTCGCAAAGCTCGGAAAGGTCAAGTGACAGCTCGTATGGGCATATCCCTGCGGCGGAGGCGGAGGATATTATCAGTGTGCGCGTTAATCCGCGATAGCGTGAGAGGAGAGAACGTATCACCGCATTGCGCTTTGTGTAATAATCACGTGCAAACGGACATGCATCCGGGTTGCAATAAAGCCCGCAACTGCCGCTACCGGCAGCTGTTGGGTTTATGCAGGTCTGCTCACGTGAAAAAAGTGTTATGGTGCGCAACATCAGCCCCGCATTCGACAGCGCGGCGGCGGCTCTAAATGCCTCGTGGCGCGTGCTGGCTTTGGCGGTGAGATAAAGTATCCTGCCTATATGACCGCTCCCCAGCGCCTTTACAGCGCCGTAGATAGTGGATATCGTTTTGCCAATGCCCGTGGGGGCTTGAACGAACAGCCTGCGGCTGTTTTTTATCGATGAATAAACAGACCGTATCAATTCCTCCTGACCGCCGCGCAGAGAAGTGTACGGGAATTTTGCCTGTGCGGCAGATGTGCGCCGTATAAGCTCGCGTTCGCGTTCGTCGAGCAGTCTGTCCGATATGTGATCGATGGCGACAGCCAGATAAAAGCGCAGATCATCAATGTCGTATATCTTAAAAAATGAGCGCGTTTTTGCACCGTCCGGGGAGGCATAGGTCAGCCTGCAGCCTATTTTTTGCAGCCGGTACTCCTCGGCATACATCAATGCATAGAGCCGTGTCCGCGATGCGTGCTCTTCGGTGGGCGCGCCACCGAGCATTTGAGGAGAAACAAAAACTATCTCCTCCGCCTCCGCCGGGTGCATGCATTTGCCATCGCTTATCGCCGGGTGGATGATCGAGATCTGCCCGCACAGATGTATATTTATCCCCATGTGCTGCGAGTCCAGAGTGAGTGGATGACATTTTAAAGCACCCTCGCCCGCACGTTGGAATATCAGCGGCGCGTGGTCGCCATCCACCTCTGTTGCGTGGCGGCGGTTGTCGATGTCTGCGGGTGGATATGCAAGACGGCAAAGCTCGCGTACATCTATGGTCAAAATATCACGGTCCTTGTCGAATCGCATGGCGCCCCCACTCCAACTTACATTACATAAATAAAATAATGTTATTCTATATTATAACACTCATGAGGAGATAAGTCAACATTTATTTGCAACTGCGCTGTTATCAAGACAGAATGAGGGTCAGATCCTCTTAAAAACACAGTTTATTCACGATAACTTATTGACATTCCAATATAAATGAGGTATAATAGTTAATGCAAGTGAACTTGTTGGCGGGAGCAATTATGGATAAATACATGAACGCGAATATCGTATTTTCAAAATTCGCAAGAGATTATATGGAGCATAAAAAGGATCTGCCGATAAGGCCGAGCGAGATGGGGGTGCTTAACATCATCAGCCACCGTGAGGGCGATTTTACGCCGTTGATGCTCGCCGAGATGATAGGTGTATCAAAGCCTATGATCACGGCGCACATTCGCGCGCTCGGCAAAAAGGGGTATATCGTCAAGATTGGATCAAACGAGGACGGCAGAAGCTTTTTTGTTCGTCCCACTGAAAAGGGCAGAGCTCTTGCCGATGAATTTGAGGCAAGGCAAAAGGAACATTTAAAAATGATCGAATCATCGCTCGGTACGGCTGAATTTGACATGCTTGTGTGTCAACTCAGCAAAGCGCAGGCGGCGATCGAAAAGATAAATACAAAAGAGGTATAAAAATGCAAAATAAAGAGATAAACAATGCTGTACCGTGGAATCCTTGGCACGGCTGCAAAAAGGTAAGTCCCGGCTGCCAAAATTGCTTTGTTTACAAAATGGACAGAAGATATGGGCGCGATACCACCATCATTACAAAAGGAAAAACGACCTACGAGCTAAAGGACAAGGATTGTCCGCCCGGCTCGCTTGTAAAGCTGTGCTTTTCCTCCGACTTTTTTATCGAGGAGGCGGACGAGTGGCGTGGCGGCTGTTGGGACTTTATAAGACGGCGTCGTGATTGTATATTCGTAACCACAACCAAGCGCCCGGAGAGGATCGCACAGTGCGTGCCGGATGATTGGGGAGATGGCTGGGAGCATGTGCATATCAGCATTTCGATTGAAAATCAGGAGATGGCCGACCGCAGGCTTGAGTCCTTCCTGGCGGCACCGGTCAAGCACCGCGAGGTATTTTGCTCACCGCTCATTGCACCGATATCTCTCGGCAAGTATCTTGACACGGGGCTTATCAAGTGCGTAAATGTCGGCGGTGAGATGTCTCCCAAAAACGAGGTGCGGCCCATACAGTGGGAATGGGTACGTGATCTTTATATTGAGGCGCATGAGCGTAATATCGAGTTTTATTTTCATCAGTGCGGCTCTATGTTCATGCGTGACGGTGTGAACATCGGTAAGTGGAACCTTGCCGATCAGATAGCACGAGCCGAGGAGATCCAGCATGAGCTTGAGCGGATGTACGGCGATGTGCCCGGAAGTGAAACCGAGTAAATGATATCGACCGGTGGTTGGTGATTTTTTGCAAACAGGTATTGAATTTATCTGCGTTTAGTGGTATAATAATAAAAGGACGGACGAAGGGAGGTGCCGAGATGCCGCAAAAAGGCGGAACAAAACAGATAGCCGCTAATAAAAAGGCCTATCATGAATATTTTGTTGACGAAAGATATGAGGCGGGCATCGAGCTTTACGGTACCGAGGTAAAAAGTATCCGTCTTGGTCAGGTCAACCTCAAGGACTGCTATTGTACCATCAAAAACAACGAGCTGTTCGTTGTTGGTATGCATGTAAGTCCTTACGAAAAGGGAAACATCTTTAACCGCGATCCACTGCGTCAGCGCAAATTGCTGATGCACAAAAAGGAGATAATAAAGCTTGCGTCATTGGTGGCGCAAAAGGGATTCTCCCTGATACCGCTGTCGCTTTATTTTAAAAACTCAAATGTTAAGGTAGAGGTGGGACTCTGCCGCGGCAAAAAGCTTTACGATAAGCGAGAAACAGATGCTAAGAATGAGGCAAAGCGGGAAATGGAACGCGCGGAGAAATCATCAAGAGAAAGATGGTAAGGATATCACGAGCATAGGTAAAATGCCGGGGCATCACGGCTTTTATATATCAACAAGGGGGCGTAAAGGTTTCGACGGGGATCTTGAGGTATAGTAAGCGGGTAGAGCCGAGTAAGCTCTTAAAACTGCTCAACTTAAAAATAAACGCTAACGATAATTTAGCTTACGCAGCCTAAGGCTGTGATGCAGCCCCGAGGGGCTGCCCGTTCCGCCCGAGAGTACCGCGGCTTGGGATGGGGCGTCGATGAGCGGTGCACGTGCATTGCCCTTTTGCTTTTGAGGCAGTCATGAATAAAAAAGCTACTTTGGACGGTAGGGTGACGGCTCCCGACCGCCGAGAGGAAATCTAAATAACCGTCTCCACCCGGAGAAAGCTATATCAAGAGGTTTTCGGACAGGGGTTCGACTCCCCTCGCCTCCACCA
>CAZFVR010000011.1:0-16089 GCA_964522215.1 uncultured Ruminococcus sp.
CCGCAAAAAGGAACCCATGCATGGTGGGATAATCCTTCTGAATCTGAGCCAGAATTTTGCTGACATTGTTCTTGCCCTCGGAGTCGGTATCTGCCTGAAAATCCGAGCCTGCCAGGACATATACGGTTTTTTCCTCCGCCGCCGCTGCGCCGATGGTGAACCCGAACAGCGAAGCCGGCAAGGCGGCTACTACCATTACGATAAACAGCAGGGAGGCTGTAAAGCGTTTGATGGAAAATTCTTTCATTGGTCTTTTGATCCTTTCCGAATAATATATTTATATAAAGCCTTCATGCGGGGCTTGCCCGCAGGCGGCGCTGATCTTTTTGCGCGATGAAAAAAGGACTCCGGGCGGCGCTTGCGCACAAAACCTCACGTGAGCCTCCGATATGCTCGGCGCTCCTCGTGCCCTCAATATCACCTTCATCATTTTCACTCCTTTTGCGGTTACACGACAGCCAGCGGCTTTAGCAAACGGTCGGTAACAAGAATGCAAACCAATACTCAATGACATTATATCATTTCTTGCAAGAAAAATCAAGTACTTTTGCATTATTTAATAATTTTTTTTGCGGATAATAAGAAAGCTCCCTCAGATAATGCCCCGCGCCGCCGCGCTCGCCTGCATTTAGCCTTTTTGTTGTATAATCATCTCGCTTTCTTGTGTGTTTTTCTTGCAATTTGATATACAATAAAGCAAGCGGCAGCTCAATACCTTTCGGTAAAAAGCTGCCGCTTTTTTCTTTTTGGGGCTTCCTTAATGAGACAGCACCATTTTTTATGGGATCGGAGCACCGGACTGCTGCCGCGCTGTTTTGTTTTTTAATTAAACTTTGCCACGATGGTAAGTGAGGTGGAATACTCCTGCTTACCGTTCTTTTCGGTCAGCTTGCCGGTAGTTACCTCGTATCCCGCAAAGGTCTTGCCCTCGTCGGCAACAGGTGTCAGCACCAAGTCACCGCCCGCGTTTACCGTCATCTCAAGTATGCCGCCCTCTGATTTGAACTTAAGAGTACCGTCAGCTGCGCCGGTATATTTAAGCGTCATGCCGCCCTCGCCCTCAAGACGTACATTTGACGGGCAGGTGCGGGAGACCGTTACGGTATATTTGCGCTTGTAGTTTGTCATATAAGTGCATCCCACCGCTCTGGCATTGGGGATAAGCACACCGTCAACAGTCGTGCCGGAGGACTCTGCCCCGCCCTCTACCGTATTATCCTCGCACAAAAGACCAACAACATAGTTGAACGCAAAATAGGTTCCCCTGCCGCCAAAGCCATCTGTGACCTTAATGCTGTTGCCGCGCACGCAAAGATCCTCGATCCTGTTGGCGGTGACGAGATATCCGCGGTAGTAGCTTGCCGGCTCGGTATACCATTGGGTGTACATGTGTCCGCTGTCATATGTGGCATCAAAGCTGTAGTTATTTGAGATGGCCGAGACCGCATAGCGCATGGCAGATGCCGCGCCAAACTCAAACTCGTTATTCTCAATGACCGTGCCTATAGAGCCTTGGCAGGCGAATTTTTGCGCATAATATGCCGTGACCTTGCTGCCCGCCGCGTTTTTAGCCTCTACGGTCACATCCGCGTTTTTAAGCACCAGCGAGATCATTGCGGGCATGGCATCCGGGGAGAGGCAGTTATCACGGTTGGATACAAAACGGTTACCGCTTATCTCCACACCGCTGTAGGCGGGGTATCTTATTGCCGAGCAACGGCAGTTATCAAACACGTTGCCTACTATCCTGCAGCCTGTAACGGCAGATGTATGCACCTGACTATGATGGCCAATGGCGTATGTGGGAGCATCATATTTATCACTCTTGCCGAAATAGCAGTAGCTTATCTCTACATTGGCAGATGCGTAATACTCGCCCGCATCAAACTTTGACATGGGGTTACTGCCGCTGCCTATCGCGCCCGGGCTGGTCAGCTCTACCTGAATGACCTCGGCGGTGGTATTGTTATTTGTATAATTATAGCCCACAAACATGCACTCGGTGATAGTCACATTGGTACTGCCCGTGACCTGTATGGCGTGATTGTTGGGGCAATCCTTAAGGATGACGTTTTTAAGCAGAACATTATCCGCACAGCACCAAATAAAGCAACGGTTTTTGCCCTGCATATCCAGCATACCGCCGGTTATCTCAAAGTCCGAGCAGCCGTTGCGGCCGTAGTCGTGGCCCGCGTGGTTGATAAACATATCCCCGCCGCCATCGGTACGCAGTATGGCAAGCGAGCCGCGATTTACCGCGTTTTGTGCGCCGGATGCGGCATAATCCTTGGTGTAGTCGTTCAGCACGCCCTCAAGGCGAAGATCAACGCCCTCGCGCAGCCGGATCAGGCTGATAAGATATACGCCGCGGGGGATATAGACCGTGCCGCCGTTTGGCAGTGAATCTATAGCCTTTTGCAGCCTTTCAGAGTCGCTCGCGCCAACGGGAAGATCAAGCTCTTTGATATTTATCGAATTCTCCGGGCGAGTGTAGCTGCCGCTGTGCGAGATGCCCGCCTCCGGGTCGCACACAACACTAAGGGCAAACTCCTCGCCGTATGTATTTTTTACGATAACATCCGCCGCGCCCGCACCTGTGGCGGTGAGTATGACCTCGCCATCCATCACATGCGACTCGACTACTGCCGGGTCGGCGCTTACGGCCGAGTGAGGCGTGGCACCCAGCTCACTCGCGGTGATATTCACGCTCTGCCCCAAAAGCTTTGAAAGATCCACGGTCGTCTCCGGCGCATCCGTGCTATCCTCCGGATCATTTGTGCCGCCGGGTGTGCAGGCGGAAAACACCATGAGTGCCACCGCCAAAAAAAGCACGGCAATACCTGATAACAGCAATCTTTTATTTTTCATAAAGCTCGCCTCCGTTCGTATTTGCGTTTTTTGCGATTTTTATTGTTCTTTTCAGCTCGGATCTTCGGAGCCGAGCCGCTTTGATGGGGCATTCCGCCCCTCTTTTAGTATTTTAGCATCGAGGAGATGATTTGTCAATAACCATACAAAGAAAAACTCAAAAAGGCTTGACTTTATCGCTCAAATATGAGATAATATAATATGTAATAGAATGATCATATTGCGCTCCGACCGATCAGCGACCGCTCGGGGCGGATACTACGAAAGGAACTAAAAATGACACGGTACGAAGAAAAGCAGTACGAGTTTGTAGTTGTTGGCGGCGGCATGTCCGGCCTTTGCGCCGCAATAACGGCTGCAAGACACGGCACACACACCGCACTTATCCACGCGCGCCCCGTGCTTGGCGGCAACGCCTCCAGCGAAATAAGAATACACATCTCCGGCGCGGACCAAAGCCTAAAGCAGCCCGACTACGCAGAGGGCGGGCTCGTTTACGAGCTTATGTCCGAAAACAAGGCTCACAACGACACCTTTAACTATTCATTTTGGGACACCGTCCTTTTTGAAAAAGCAAAGGCAGAGCCGCTGCTTGATGTTTACTTTAACACGGTAATGTATGATGTTGAGACAGAGGACGACAGGATAATAGCCATCCGTTGCTTCCAGGAAACGACAGAGATGCGCTACCGCATATCTGCGCCGATATTTGCCGACTGCACCGGTAACGGCACACTTGGCTACTTTGCGGGCGCAGAGTTCAAGCAGGGCAGCGAATCCAAATACGAATACGGCGAGCCACACGCTCCCGAGGAGCCCAACAACGAGCGCATGGGTAACACCATACTCATGAAAGCGGTAAACATGGGGCACCCCGTCAGCTACACTCCCCCCAAGTTTGCCAAAAAGCTGACCGAGCATCAGCTCCGCTATCGCGTACACTCCAAGACCATGAAGGTGGATGCCAGCATGGCACCGGACCCCGAGGAGTGGCTGCGCCTTTCCGCCTGCAGCTGTGCCGCCGTTGACTACGGCTACTGGTGGCTTGAGCTTATGGGAGACGGCGATGATATAATCCTTGATTACGAAAAGATCCGCGACGATCTTTACGCCTACGCCTACGGTCTTTGGGACCACATTAAAAACGGCGGCGACCACGGCGCGGATAACTATGCCCTGCAGTGGGTCGGCGCACTCCCCGGAATGCGCGAGAGCCGCCGCCTGATGGGTGACTATGTGCTGACAGAGAGCGACATCCTTGAGCACCGCATGTTTGACGATGCCGTTTGCTACGGCGGTTGGTGCGTCGATCTGCACGCCGCACACGGCCTGCTTGATTTTGATCTGCTCCCCTCCGACTGCCACCACTTCCTCGGCGTTTACACCATCCCCTACCGCTGCTACTATTCAAAGAACATAAAGAACCTTTACATGGCCGGCCGTGATATAAGCACATCAAAGCTGGGGCTTGCCTCCACTCGTATTATCGGCTGCTGTGCCCTGGGCGGCGAGGCCGTCGGTAAGGCCGCCGCGCTCTGCCGCAAGTACGGCTGTGAGCCGCGTGCGCTGACACCTCATATCGGCGAGCTGCAGCAAATGATACTCCGCGACGGCGGCTATCTGCCCAATGTTAAAAACACGGACGGCAAGGATCTTTGCCTGCGTGCCACCGCCACAGCGTCCTCAAGCGTTGCGGGCGGCGAACCCGAGAACGTTATAAACGGCGTATCGAGAAAGATAGGCGAGGACAGCAATGCATGGATCACCGAGGGTATATCGGCAGACGGTGAGACACTCTCCCTGAAGCTTGACGGCCGATATGTTGTAAAAGAGGTATCCCTTGATTTTGAATCCAACTTTGCCTACCCGATACGCGTGACAATGTCCGCAAACCGCCAGGAGCAGCAGCGCATAGGTGTAGCACCCGAGCTTGTACGCGATTATGATGTTATCTGCATGCTTGAGGGGCGCGAGGTATCACGCACCGAGGTGCGCGGCAACTATCAAAGACACAATGTTGTGGCTTTAAATCCCGTGGGCTGTGACGAGATAAAGATCTGCGTGCATGCCACCAACGGCGCACCCGGCATCGTTATCCACGAGGTAAGAGCCTACGCTTGATCGATCTATCTATCGAGCCAAGGCAGATCATTTTTAAAATAATCATATTAAAAACCATACCGGTCGCCCCGCGGGGCGACCGGTATGGTTTTATTCTTTTTATGGGATAAGACGGGGCAGGAGCGGCATTCACCACTTATCGCTTCCGTCCTCCGGGATAACGCGACGCATGGCCTCGATGGCACATTCTATCATGCTGTCATCAGGCTCGCGGGTGGTGATATGCTGCAGCCACACACCGGGGGCTGATATGATGCGGGTAAAGAGGTTATCATGCCTGCCGGCAAGCTTTAAAAGCTCATAGCCGATGCCCATGATGAGCGGCAGGAGCGCAAGGCTTATCAGCGTGCGCAGGACAACGTTCAAAACGCGGCTCTCTACGATGGTTGCGGGAATGAACATAGTAACGAGCATTGAAACAAGGAGCATAAGTATCAAAAAGGATGTGCCGCAGCGCGGGTGAAAACGCCGCTGTGCGCGAACATTTGCCACTGTAAGCTCAAGTCCCTTTTCATAGCAAAAAATGGTCTTATGCTCGGCACCGTGGTACATAAAGGTGCGCTTGATGTCCTTCATTAAAGATATGAGCGCCATGTAGGCCACAAGGATGATCATCTTCACCACGCCGGTAAACGCAGCGCGTATCAGCGAGTAGCCGTAGCCGGGGCCGCCAAGCGTGGGGACGGCGCGGGTGAGCAGCTCGTAGAGCGTTTCGGGTATGACCTTAAAGAGGAACAGCGCAAGCAGCAAGCCTATCACGGTGGCGCAGATCATTATCGTGTTCATAAGCCCTGACGAGATCTCGCCGTCGTCCTTGCCGTCCTTGGCGGTTGCTTGGTCATCTGCTTTTTCTGTTGTTTCTGTTTTCTCTGTGTTTTCGGTATCGGCGGCATCCCCCGAAGTCTCCTCAAAGCCCGATATCTCTGCCGAGCGCATAAGCGAACGGTAGCCGTCGATCATTGAATCCACAAAGTTAAATACGCCGCGAATTATCGGCCACTTTGTGATGGCGGGGCGGGTGTTGACCTTGTTTTTGCTTTCCTCAAGGCAGATCGAGCCGTCCGGGCGGCGCACTGCCATGGCGGTCTTTTGCGGGCCGCGCATCATGATGCCCTCAATGAGTGCCTGCCCGCCGATGGAGGTCTTTATAGCCGCCTTAGATCTTTTATCTTTTCCTGACATATTTTATTTCCTTTCACACCGACCCTGTGGGTCGATACTCATATTATAAGCTATCTTTGTGAACACACCATGAATTGCAAAGTACACAAGAATAAATATAAACCGCGGCACGCAAAAATCCACGCGGCCGGATATTTGCCCGGTCGCTGTACAATTACTACATATTGCGCCCCCAATTATACTTTTTCGGCACATCTTGCGTTTTTGCTGGAAAATATTGGTAATTTATAACAAATATCGAACCGCATTTTTGTGCAGGATTTTATCATTTTATTCTTGCATTTTTTGGTATTATTTGGTATAATATAAATGTCAAATACCGGTAAATAACGGAGGAAAGAGAATGGATAACACGACAAAGATAGTAATAGCTGATGAAAATGCGCAAATGCGCAGGACTATTGGCGAGGGTTTGCGTCGCGCGGGGCTTACTGCCATATTTGAAGCCTCTAACGGCGAAGAAGCGATAGAGCTGATATCCCGCATACATCCGGCGGTGGCTTTGGTGGATATATGGCTCTCAAAGCTTGACGGGATAGGCGTTGTAAGGAGCGCCGCGGGGCTGAGGTTCGAGGAGGATGCACCGCCCGCGTTTATAGTCATGTCCGCAATATCCAACCAAAATATTTTTATTGAGGCTATGAATGCGGGTGCTGACCTTTGCCTTATCAAGCCGATAGACAGTGACAGCCTTGCCGACCACATTAAAAGCATCCTGCGCACGCGTTCGGGCAATGCCGGTGCGGGCGGGGTGGATATAGACCGCACACCGGATATTGAAACACAGGTGACAAAGATAATCCACCAAATAGGCGTACCGGCACACATAAAGGGATACCAATACCTGCGCACTGCTATACTTATGACGGTAAGGGACAGCGAGGTGATAAACTCGGTAACAAAGGTTCTCTACCCCACAGTGGCGGAGAAATACCAGACCACCACCTCAAGGGTAGAGCGCGCCATACGCCACGCAATAGAAGTTGCGTGGGATCGCGGCGATGTTGAAACGCTGAACTCGTATTTCGGCTACACTATACAAAACGACCGCGGCAAGCCGACAAACTCGGAGTTTATCGCAATGATAGCAGACAATTTGCGCCTAAAGTATAAGCTTTTTTAATGCATTTGAATGCTCACAGCAGAACACTGCCCCATTCGGAAGTACATCTCCGAATGGGGCGGCTTTTATTCTATCGGGTCGTTATTCTTTATTCCGACGGCGGGTGTCTTTTTGCTCTCACGGCCGAAGATTCGGCTGACGAGCCATGTGACAAGCTCACCGTCTATCCCGCCCGTGGCGTACAAAAAGGCCAAAAACAAAAGAAGTGCCGCAATGATATGCAAAGCAAGGGTCAAGGCCGCGGGGAGGGCAACCCCTATTGTTTCTCCCCCTGCGCTGTGCCACACGCCAAAGAGCAGGGTGGCGGTGGCAGTGGCGCCGATCACCGACAAAAGCGGTGCCACCACCCAACGATATATCTGCGGGCGCATGCCGCAAATGCGCAGCAGTCTTGCCGCGCTGAGCCCGAAATTAACAAGCTCACTGATATACAGCACCGCTATATAGCCGTAGATCCCCAGTGCCGGTACGAGCAGTGCCACCAGCCCCGCCGACAGCGCGGCATCCGCGATATTGACATTCATGGTAAAGACCTGCTCACCCAGCCCCTTGAGCATTGAATCGGTCACGGTATCAAGATACATAACAGGCATGAGCGGCCCAAGGGTGCGTATGAGCCTTGATGCCTCCGCCGAACCGTAAAGCACCTGCCCCAGCTCATCCGCAAAGCAGATGAACACCCCCGCCGCGCCGATACCGAATATAAGAGTGAGCCGCCACACCCTGGCGGAGATATAGCTTATCCTGCGCCGCTGACCGAGGGATGCGGCGGCACTCATCTCCGGCAACAGCATACCCGTGACCGAGTTTATCATGGCATAGGGGAACATCACCACCGGCATTACCATGGCATTCAGCATGCCGTACGCCGCCAGTGCCTCGCCGCGCCCCGCGCCGTATTTTTGGAGACCGCGCGGTATCAGGATATGCTCGATGGTGGTCAGGGCGGATCTTACATACGAGCTGACCGACACCGGCAGTGCGTTTTGCAGCAGGCGGCGGGTGCTCTCCCTGCCGCCAAAGCGCGACCTGCCATGCCCCATATGCGCCGAAAGGTCCAGCCGATATAATATGTATCCCACAAACGCGGAGGCGACCTCGGATATCACGCTGCCAAGCACTAAGGCAGTACAGCAATGCTCTGCCCCAAGCGGCAACAGCCGCGCTATAAGGCGGGTAACGCAAAAGATCTTTACCGCTTGCTCACACAGCTGGGAGACGGCACTCTTCCAAACTCGGCGCACGGCGGAGAAATAGCCTGACAGCGCCGAGGATATGGCAATTGCCGGCAGTGAGATGCCAAGCAGACGAAGCGGCAGGACGGTACGCTCCTCCGCCAGCCACTGCCGCCCGATATATCCGCCTCCAAGGATCAAAAGTGCCGCCGCGGCAAGTCCGAACAGGGTGGCGTAGCAAAGAGCGCGGCGGAGTGCCGCACGCGCAGTACCGCCGCCATCTCCCTCTCCATCTCCCTCTCCTATCGCCTCAGCTACGGTCCGCGCCGTGGCAAGGTTTATACCGGAGGTGGCAAACGTGAGGGCAAAGCCCCATACGCCCATGATGAGCGAGTAAAGCCCCATGACCTCCGCCCCCACGCGATTGGATATCCACACGCTAAAGCCCACTCCGACCGCCCGCATGACGATGGCCGCCGCCGACATGAGTATTGAATTGTAAATAAGGCTTCGCGCGCGCCCTCCACTTGGCTGTGGCATCTCCCCGCCCCCCGCATTTCCGACACAGGACATCGCAACAACGCCGCATCGCGTGCATCGTCGGTACAACGGATATCGCGCATGTCATATATCGAATATATCATTTTTTTAATCATATGCATCGGCGGCACGCTTAATACCCACACTGCGGGGCACTACGTGAAAGTTTTAGCTCAACATCAAGAAAAAAATGTCTTTATTTATTGCATTGGCGGGCAAAATACTGTATAATTAAGCATAGGAACTACCGAGCCGACACGCTTCGGCACGGGCACCTTCTGCCCGGCGAGGCAGGACTTGCGAAAGGAAGAGGTATATAAAATGAAAGAAGATCTTATCTATAACAACGCGCGGGAGCGTTACGCCGCATTTGGAATCGACACCGAGACGGCAATAGAGACCCTGCTTGCCACCCCGATATCCATGCACTGCTGGCAGGGTGACGATGTGCGCGGCTTTGAGGGCGCCGGCGCACTTGACGGCGGCATTCAGGCCACCGGTAACTATCCCGGCGCGGCACGCACCCCCGCCGAGCTTATGGCGGATATCGACCGTGCGCTCTCCCTGATACCCGGCCGTCACAGGATCAATCTGCACGCATCCTATGCCGTGTTTGGGGACGCCCCCCACGCCGACCGCGATGCCCTGCGTCCCGAGCATTTTGATGCTTGGATAGAATTTGCCAAGGCACGCGGGCTGGGTCTTGATTTTAATCCCACATTTTTTGCGCACCCCATGGCCGCCTCCGGGCTGACGCTCTCAAGCCCCGATGAAAATGTGCGCGCATTTTGGGTACGCCACGGCATTGCCTGCCTGCGCATTGCCGAGCATATGGCGCGCGAGACCGGGCGGCGCTGCCTTATGAACATATGGATCCCCGACGGCTACAAGGATATACCCGCCGACCGCCTCTCTCCCCGCCGCCGCTTTGCACGCTCACTTGACGAGATCCTTGGTGCGGGATATGACCGCGAGCTGGTGGATGTCTCCCTTGAATCCAAGGTGTTTGGCATAGGGCTTGAGTCCTACACAGTGGGATCCTCCGAGTTTTGCCTTGAATACAGTGCCGCGCACGGCCTTGTGCCGCTGATGGACAACGGACACTACCACCCCACCGAGCTTGTAAGCGACAAGATATCCTCGCTTTTGCTGTTTGCCGACCGCATTGCCCTGCATGTGACCCGCTCCGTACGCTGGGACAGCGACCATGTGGTGATATTTGATGACGAAACGCGCGAGATAGCCAAGGAGATAGTACGCTGCGGCGCGCTTGGCTCATCCTATCTTGCCCTTGACTTTTTTGATGCCAGCATAAACCGCGTTGCCGCGTGGGTAATAGGCATGCGCAACCTGCAAAAGGCACTGCTTTATGCCCTTCTGACCCCGCACCAAAAGCTTGCCGAGCTGCAAAACGCGGGCAACTTTACCGATCTTTTGGCCATCAGTGAGGAGCTTAAGACCCTGCCGATGGGGGCTGTGTGGGAGGAGCTTTGCAGCCGCGCGGGCGTGCCCGCCGATGCCGCATGGCTTGAAGAGGTGAAAAAATACGAAACGAAGATACTGCCGCAGAGAGGATAATGCTATGCTTTACCCTAAAAATCAAAGCAGTGAGCTATCCCGCGAGCTGTTTTTATCCCCAACTGCAGAGTATCGCGGTGCTCCGTTTTGGTCATGGAACTGCCGCCTTGAACGCGACGAGCTGCTACGCCAGATCGATGTGCTTAAAAAAATGGGCTTTGGCGGCTTTCACATGCATGTGCGCTCCGGGATGGCAACGCCGTACCTTGGTGAGGAGTTTTTATCCCTTGTTCGCGACTGCACCGATAAGGCAGAGCGTGACGGCATGCTTGCATGGCTTTACGACGAGGACCGCTGGCCCTCGGGCTTTGCGGGCGGACTGGTAACGTGCGAGGAAAAATATCGCATACGCTATCTGCTGTTCACCCCGCATTCCTACGATGAGCAGGGCGGGCTTGAGCGCCACGGGAACGAACAGGCGACCGCCCTGCGCAGCGGCAACGGCAGGCTTATAGCCCGCTACGCCGTGGCACTTGACGAGGCCGGGGCGCTTGCCTCCTATCGCCGTTTGCTTGACGATGAGGCGCTGACGGAGGAGGACATCACGGGCGGAGCGCAGGTGTTTTACGCTTACCTTGAGCAGCCGCATCCCTCTCCGCGCTACAACGGCTACACCTACGTCAACACCATGGACCAAGCGGCGATAGAACGCTTTACCGAGGTCACTCACGAGGCCTACTACAGGGAGATAGGCGACCGCTTTGGCAGGACCGTGCCCGCCATTTTTACCGATGAACCGCAGTTCACCCACAAGCAGACATTAAAATTTGCCACATCCCCGGAGGATGTTGCCCTGCCCTTTACCGATGATTTTGAGGATACATATCGCAAGGTCTACGGCGACTCTCTGCTTGACAGCCTCCCCGAGCTTATTTGGGAACTGCCGCAGGGCGTTTCGGTAACGCGATACCGCTACCACGACCATGCATGCGAGCGTTTTGCATCCGCCTTTGCGGACACCATAGGCCGTTGGTGCGATGCTCACGGCATTGCACTGACGGGGCATATGATGAAAGAGCCTACCCTGGCCACGCAGACAGGTGCTGTGGGCGAGGCCATGCGCTCTCTGCGCGCCTTTGCCCTCCCCGGCATCGATATGCTTGCCGACCGTCACGAATACACCACCGCAAAGCAAGCGGCATCAGTGGCGCACCAGTACGGCCGTGAGGGAGTGCTGAGCGAGCTTTACGGCGTGACAGACTGGGATTTTGACTTTCGCGGTCACAAGCTACAAGGCGACTGGCAGGCCGCACTTGGGGTCAGTGTGCGCGTGCCGCACCTCTCCTGGGTATCGATGGAGGGCGAGGCCAAGCGCGATTATCCCGCATCGATCAACTATCAATCCCCATGGTACGAAAAATACTCGCTGGTGGAGGATCACTTTGCCCGGGTAAACACCGCCATGACGCGCGGAGAGCCGATGGTACATGTTGGGGTTATCCACCCGATAGAATCATATTGGCTGCACTGGGGACCTGCCGAGCAGACGGCACTTGTGCGCGACACACTCGATCGCGGCTTTCAGGATCTTACCGAATGGCTGCTTTTTGGCTCGATAGACTTTGATTTTATTTCGGAATCCCTCCTGCCGTCCCTCTGCCCGCAGGGCGGCGCACCGCTTGGCGTCGGCCGCATGCTATATGACGTGATAATAGTCCCCGCGTGCGAAACGCTGAGACGGACGACCTACGAGCGGCTGGCGGCCTTTAAAGCTCAGGGCGGCAGGCTGATATTTATGGGGGATGCACCGAAATATCTTGATGCCATTCCATCACCTCTCCCCGCCGCGCTTTATGAAAGCTCCGAGCATATAGGTTTTTCGCGCGGCGCGATACTCGGTGCCCTTGCGGGGGCGCGAGATATCGATATCAGGCGCGCGGACGGCTCACTTTGCACCAACCTTTTGCACCGCCTTTGCCGTGACGGCCAAAGCACATGGCTTTTTGTGGCACAGGGCAAGCTCCCCTATAACAAGGATATATCCCAAAAGCAAAAAATCAAGATCACACTGCGCGGTCAGCATCGCGCCACGCTGTATGACACAATGACGGGCGATATACGCCCCTACCCCACCGTGTGCCGTAAAAACGGCACGACAGAGATCGAGGCCGAGCTGTGGATGCACGACAGCCTGCTTTTGCGGCTGGATCCGCCATCAGATGCGGAGGAGGACATCTCAACTGTCACTCCCGCCACGCCGCAAAAACAAAAAAGCCTGCCGCTTGCCGTCCCCGCCGAGCTGCCGTTTGAGCTTTCAGAGCCGAATGTGCTGTTACTCGACCGTGCCGAATTTGCCTTTGATGACGGCGATTTTGAACCCTGCGAGGAGCTTTTGCGGGTAGATACACTACTGCGCCGCCGCCTTGGCTGGACTCCGTGGGGAGGCAGCTCAAATCAGCCGTGGTGCTTACCGGCCGAGCCGCCCGCGCACCGTGTGCGCCTGCGCTTTACCATTGACTCCGCCATTGAGGTTTGCGGCGTGCGCCTTGCACTTGAGACCGCAGAAGCTGCCAAGATAACGCTTGGAGGTGAGTTGGTTGCCGCACAGCCGGACGGTTATTATACCGACCGCTCGATAAAAACGGTAAAGCTGCCGCCGATACACGCGGGTCGCACCTCCCTTGAGATAGATCTGCCGTTTGGTCAGCGCACCGCAATTGAGTGGTGCTATCTGCTTGGCGACTTCGGCGTGCGCACACGCGGCTCGCTTGCAGAGATCATCCCGCCGCCGACCGCGCTTGCCTTTGAATCGATAACAAGGCAGGGGCTGCCCTTTTACAGCGGCGCTGTGAGCTATATCTTGGAGACGGAAACGCACGGCGGCGAGCTTTGCGTTCGCCTGCCGCAATACCGCGCGGCGGTATTTGAATGCTCGATCGACGGCGGCACGCCGATACCCTGTGCCTTTGCGCCCTACACCGTATCCCTCGGCACGCCGCCTGCGGGTCGCCACAGGGTCAGGATCACCCTCTACATCTCCCGCACAAACACCTTTGGACACCTGCACTGCGCCGATATCCGTCTCTCCTACGCCTCGCCCGGCGCATGGCGCACCTCGGGCGACTCATGGTGCTATGAATACCGATTGGCAGATGAGGGTCTGATTACCGCCCCGCAGCTGACCGAGATAATTGATGAGGAGACGGTCGCAAACACGTCCCCGGACGCACCCGAAAAATAATTTTTCGCGTTTTTCAAAAAAAATCGCAAAAAATCTCAAAAAGGGCTTGCTTTTTCCCCTGATATGTGATATAATATCATATGTTGGACGGAGGCATAGCTCAGCTGGTTAGAGTACATGCTTGACATGCATGGGGTCATTGGTTCGATTCCAATTGTCTCCACCAGGATAGATCCCGCACAAATGTGCGGGGTCTTTTTTAATGACAACGCACACGCGGCCCCGCCGCGTGTGCGTTGTTTGTTATTTTAGCATATCCATTACATATTCCTCGATCCCATCAATACCGACTGCACAATGCCCCAACCCTGAGTTCTATTGAAAAGCAGCGCATTATTTGCATGAACTTTGCAATGAAATAATGCCCCCGCCTTTGCGCATCCGTCATGGGCTCGGCCGAGCATTTGGAGGAGGCTATCTTATCCTTATCACCGCGAATGCCGGAAAAACTGCGTGTGGGGTCATTTATAAACACATTCCAGCCATCCCCCACCTCGGCGGAGTCGCGAGTGATTATCGATATGGGTGCGGTATCCGGCTGCTTTTTAGCAGGACGGTCTTGGATGCATCGACCAGCGCGCCCTCGGCCTTTACGCCAACAGAGCTTACGGCATACCCGTCAGACACAGGCGCGCCGTTCAATACTATATCGGATGCCGCAGCGCGAAGGATATCGGCATAGCTTGCGTTGACATCTCCGTTATATGTAAGGGTAGCGGGGTCTATGCCGAATATACTGCCCACCAGCGTGTAGCCCGCAAGATAGCTGCCGTTGATACCGGGGTGTTTTTTATCGGTGTGGTAAAGCTCAAGCTTGGGATCCTCGGTGTAGACCTTGGAGAACGCCGCGCCAACGTTTGCCACCTTGATGCCAAGCTCCTCGGCTATCGCGGAGGTGGAGGCGCGCAGCTTCATCTCCATATCCACGGTATCCTGACCGTATTTGCCAAGATCGGCATGTCCCGCCTTGTAGCCCCATGTGGCGTACAACCAAAGCTCGGCACCGTGGTCATCGATCAGCTTTTTAAACTCGCGGCAGGAATCATAAAATTCGCCCGCGTTGGATATGGGAGCGTTGCTTTGCTCCTGAATTACAACGATATCGTAGTGGTTGGCCGCCAAATTGGCATAGACCTGCCGGCCGTACTCGTCATTGGGATCAAGGAACTTTTTAAGCGTGTACGCGCCCTTGTAAACGCAATCAACGGTAACATCATAGCCGGCCTTGTGTGCGATCTGAAAGAATATGCCGGTGCGCTTATTAAGGTCGTTATAATAGGAAAAGCTGTTGCCTATCAAAAGCACGCGGTAGGGAGTGCCGATATCCTTGGGCGCAAGTGAGGATGCAACGGCAGCGGTGCTCTCCACCGCCGCGACCGTTGTCTCCGAAGGCGAGGAAGACTCCTCGGGGGAGGGGGCATCTGTCGTGTCATCGGTTTTTTCGGAGAGGTCATCGACGTTATCCTGCACGCAAGCGCCAAGACCGGTGAGCATCACCGTAGCTGTAATGCATGTGGCGAAAAAACGCTTTATTGTTTTCATGGAGATCTCCTATCTGCCGCCGCTTTGGCGGCATTAATTGTTTTTGCGAGCGGACGGAGCGACCGTGGGGCGCCGCTCTCGCCGTATGCTCTGTTGCTTTGGAGTTGGATCACCCTTTTTCGGCATCCTGTATTAATTATATCATAAATCCGCGCCACCGCGAAATGCAAAAGGGCGGGAGGACGACCGCGCGGGTCATCCTCTCGCCGATATATCACTTCTTGACCTTTGTAAAGGTGATGGAGTCGATCTTGATGTAATCGGTACCGATCTCAAGTGAGGACTCGCCCTCGTAGTCCTTTGCGCCCTCATCACTGAAGTTAAATGTGATGGTGGACTTATCCTTGCTGATCTCGTATGTACCCTCGCTTGTGGCGCTGTTGATAAGGCCTTCGGTGAGGATGCTTGCGGAGATGTTGAGGGACGGGTAGGTAAAGCTGACCTTGCCGCCGGACTTAAACTCAAAGCTGAGGCCGAGCAGCTCGCTCTCGTAGGTTCCGGAAAGCTTTGTGCCACAGGAGGCCAGCATGCCGGTGAGGAGCACCATTGTCATCAAAAGTGCCGTGATCTTAAGGGTCTTGGTTTTTGTCATAATAAAATCCTCCGTTTTTTGCCGCAAGCATTACATGTGCCGCAGCTTGTTATTATTATATCATATTTTCGCACGGTCTGTCAATATTTTTTTAACATATCCAAACAGTTGTCGGCAATGTGTGCAAAAGCCATGCAGATGCTGCCGAAAAAAACGAGTCCCGGGAGTTCGAGCCGTGGAGTTTGCA
>CAZFVR010000011.1:16189-32290 GCA_964522215.1 uncultured Ruminococcus sp.
ACAAAAAAGGACGGCCTTTGACCGTCCTTTTTTGTTGGTGACCCATCGGAGACTCTGAACTCCCACTCTGCGCCGCTGAATTGCAGCTTTCCATCTTCACCTTTGCGCAGAGTTTTTCATGCGCTTTGCGCATGAGGGAGTTCGAGCCGTGGAGTTTGCAACAAAAAAGGACGGCCTTTGACCGTCCTTTTTTGTTGGTGACCCATCGGAGACTCGAACTCCGGACACCTTGATTAAAAGTCAAGTGCTCTACCGTCTGAGCTAATGAGTCATCAGAAATATAAGCACTCTCAACGAGTGCCTATATATCATATCACAAACGGCGGCTTTTGTCAATATTTTTTTTGATTTTTCTCGTTTTTTTCTGATTTTTTTATCAGTTTGGCCGTGCGGCGGCGTTTTTTTACCTATAATAGCCGTAAGCGTTAAAATAAAAGACCCTGCCGCTGTCCCAACGCACACCCAGCACCACGCGATCGCCCTCGTCGGCAAATATCCAACCGCCGCACAGCTCATCGCTCTGCACGCACCGAAGTGACCCGACCGCGCCTTTATCGATCCCCGCGCGCACGGCATAAGCGGCGGCCGCATCTCCGCACTCGGCTGCAGTTAATATTTCGTCCCCCGCCGGGCGGTCAAAGTACAATTCAAGCAGCTGCCCACGTGCCCGCGACACGGTGACCATCAAATTTTCGCCGCACAAAGTCAAGGACGGCGGGAACGCCACCCCATCCGACGCGCCGAGTACTGCATTTTTTGAAAAAAAGGATGCCGCTCGTTCGCGGAGCGCACCCTCCGTCAGTGCGGCGGCATGATCGAGAGATGCAAACCCGCGGTCAAACACGTTGGCGGCATTATCGCCGTCCATCGCGCGGATCTCGTCCGCAAGGCTCGCCACCTCCTCGCGGTCACCGTTTTTTATCGCCTCGGCGAGCCGCTGTGCAAGGCGTGCAAGCTCGGTCTCATCCCCGCCGTCCGATATCAGTGCAACAGTTCGCTCACGCAGGGCGCGGACGGCCTCCAGCTCCCGCCCGCCGTCAACATCGGCACGCAAAAGCGCCGAACCCGCGCACGCCAACTGATCCAGCACACGAGCCGCGCCGTTGATATCCGTTTTATCCCCCTCTGCGGCGGCATTCAAGAGTGCCGCGGCGTTTGAAAGATAATTTTTTGCATCGTCCCGCGCCAGCGCACGCTCAAGCTCTGCCGCCTTAGCAGCTCTCGATCTTGCCGCGCCCGTCAGGCAGAGCGCGACAGCAAGGGCTACGATGCCGATCACCAGCATCGCCGCGCCGACCGTGAGTGCCGCACGGTCCATCAATATCTTTATTTTATTCATTTTTGCCGTCAATCCTCCCTATCGATATTATTTTTCGTTTTTTTCAAAAAAATCAAAGAAAAATTTGAAAGAATGCATTTGGAGTATTGACAACGTAACATTGTTATGAAATAATCATGCCATAACATTGTTACGTAACGTTATTACGAGATGCTCCGACTATAAAAGAAAGGTGAGAACAACGGCACACACAGTTAACGGTAAATTGCAATTCAATTTACGCGTTCCTAACTAAGTGGAGGTCGATCAGGGATCCTTTTAGTTTAGATATTCGGAATTTTCGGGGCCGGTAGAGTGCTCCTCAACGACCAGCAATTTAGCATCGCGACCGCAACGAACGCGGTGCCAAACTCCTGCGCGGACATTATAAAGCAGTCCCGGCTCAAGCGTTACACGCCGGGCATGCTCGCCGATCTCAAGTGCTGCCGAACCGCAAAGCAAAACAAATACCTCATCGGTCAGCATGTGTCGCTCCGGCGGGAAGTTTGAGGTCTCGTCAAATTTTTCGTCCCAGTTTAGTATAGCCACGCGCCACGCGCCGTAGTGCATGGTGCGCTCGTACCCGGGCGCGGTGTTTTCAAACACCTCAAGCCCACGGGGAAGGTCATTATCAAGTATCTGCATTTTTATAGCTCCCTTTGGGCCGCTGTGACACGCGGCCTGATATTTATTATAACTCGCACCGGGCAAGTTGTCAAGTGGCGGGTTCGATATTGCAGGGGATGGGGTTTAAAAGAAGGAATAGAAAAAACCATCCCGCAGACGGAGCGTTAGCGCCGCCTACGGGATTTCAGGAATGCAGTTATTTATCCTACCGACCGCCACTGCATGACGGCCGGTATTTTATCTCACCTTGCGTGAGAGGATCTCTGTTTTATGATCTTATAAGATCAACCAAACATAGCAGCCTTAAGCAGTGCTATTGCATCGGCAGAATCAGCCTTGCCATCACCATCGTAGTCGAGAGACTGGTCAGCCTCGCCGCCGAACATGATCAGCTTAAGGAGAGCGATAGCATCGTCAGAAGAGACTTTACCATCAGCGTTGAAGTCGCCCTTAAGAACGGAAGCACCGGTCTTAGGAAGAACTTCCTTACCTTCGGTTGCGCCGCATTCGGTGCAAGCGAAGTGCTGGGTGTAACCATCCTCGGTCTCGGTTGCAGCCTTACCAGCTACGAGCTGGAAGCTGTGACCGGTTGCGGGGAGAATTGCGCCGCCGTATACGTACTGGCAACGAGTGCACTTGAAGCCGGCAGAATGTCCGGCGGTGGTGCAGGTGGGAGCAACAGCATCAACGAGGTCGGAGAAGTCAACGTCGTGAGTTTTGTAGCCCTCAGCAACGACGAATCCGCAAACTGTGCACTTAATGTCAGCTGTGCAGTCAACAACCTGGATGTTATAGATGTGAGCCTCGGTAACGGTCTTACCGCAGTCTACACACTCGAAGCCGTGACCGGAAGCGGTAACGACCTTGTCAACCGCAGGAGCAGTGTGCTTACCGGTAGCCTTGATCACATAGTCACAAACAGCGCACTTGTTATCAACGCAAGCAGGAGCGCCCTGGGGAAGCTTGTGAGCCTCAACGATGGTCTCGTTGCAGCGCTTGCAGGTTACGCTGTGAGTGGACTCGGTAACAACGGTCTTAACGCCCTTGAGGTCGTGACCGAGAGCAGCCTGTTCAAGCTTACCATTCTTATCCAAAACAGGGAGCTTGCACTCGGTGCATCTGTTAGGATATACGCAGTTTGCAGCTTTGTCGGATGCAGACTTGTGAGACTCTTTCTTCTGGCAATTTACGCAAACTCTTACGTGGTAGGAGTTCTTATCGTTGCCGTCCTTATTTTCTGTGCTGTTTGCCTTGGAAGCATAGACCCATACTGTCCAGTCGTGAGCACCGGTTGCAGGATACTTGGTGTATTCCTGAGGAGCATAGCCGCAGCTGCAAGCGAGGTGGCTATCATAACCTTCAGCACCGCAGGTGGCTTGCTTAGCATCAACAGTTACTACAGTGTGAGCAACCTTATCTGTGATCTTACCGCAGACCTTGCACTGTTTCCAGTGGTTAGCGGAATCGAACTTCGTCTCAGTGGAGCAATTGCCGGCTGCAAGCTTTTTGCCGCAAACGCAGACAGCCTCACCGCGGCAATCTGCCTCGGTAACGGCAACTTTCTTGCCATCAACGGTTACATAGTAAGCATGTTTCTCTGCAGCACCTGCCTCGCCGCACTGCTTGCCACTAAGGTCGATGTTGATGCAGTAGTGGTAGTGAGAGTTATTATCGGGAGTTGTACGATAGTCAGCGCTCCACTTGTGAGCGGTAGCATCGACACCGGTATCCGTAACCTTATCCCAAGCCCCGCAGGTCTTGCACTGACGGTTCTTCTGACCGGAGATAACGCAAGTAGCCTCGCGGGTCACTACGTAGTCACCCCAATCGTGACCGGTCTTTTTAACAGTCTTAATATCGCCACCGGCCTTGCACTCGAGGGTCTGTTCCCATTCCGAGCCGGAGTTGATGG
The DNA here is from genome assembly GCA_964522215.1 of uncultured Ruminococcus sp. Lineage (GTDB taxonomy): Bacteria > Bacillota > Clostridia > Oscillospirales > CAG-272 > CAG-390. The sequence continues at coordinate 20,047 of CAZFVR010000011.1, forward strand.
TGATGGTGTGCCGGCACTTGTAACCAGCGGTATGGCCATCGGTGGTGCAGGTAGCAGCAACAGCAGCAACCCACACATTGTCGTGACCGGTGTTGTAAGTGTTTTTAGCTTCGGTGAATACGTTCTTGCAGTTTACGCAAACAACCTTGAGAGGCTGTGTGCAGTCATACTCAAAGTTATCGGGGAGCTTGTGCATTGTCAAGAACGATCCCTTGCAAGCAGAGCATTCTACCCAGGCCAGGCAAGGATATGTGCCGAGAGCGGGGTAAACGTGAGAGGTCTCTTTGTTCTCAACATAGTTACGAATATCGCCGCAGTAGCTGCACTGGCTCCAGGTTGCATAACCCTTCTCGCATGCGCTCTTATCTTCGGTCTGCTTAGCAACATAGAAGTGCTTACCGGTCACAGCACCGCACTCTTTGCAAGCAGCAGTGCAGGAGTATTCGCCGGTCTTGACGGGCTTGCCGTCTTTGCCGAGAGGATAGTTAGCATCCTTCGTGGAGTCATAAACGTGATCTGCAGAAGCCTTGATCTGCTTTCCGCAAACCGAGCAGAGGCCGGGGTTGCAGAGAGGAGCATTCTCATCAGCCTGCTTGTGGCCGGTAGCCTTAACAGTTACATTGTCAAGTGTGGTAGCTTTTCTCTCGGAATCGAAAACGCCGCCGCACTCGGAGCAGGTGTAGTATGCCTTGTTACCGTTGGTATCGCAGGTTGCGTCAACGGCTGCATGATACTGATACTTGTGATCAACAGTCTTAGCTACGAAGCCGCAGGCGCAAGCCTGGGGATTTGCGCAGGTAACATCCTTATCGGCTACGCTGAAGCTGTGCTTAGCGGAGACAACGATGGTGTTGCAAGCGGTGCAAACTGTCCAGTGTGCATCATCATTGTAGGAACGAACGATGTAGGTACCGCTCGTATTGTGGATAGCAGCGATGAGAGCTGCAAGAGCCTCGGGAGAATCTGCATTGTAGGTGGTCTTAGAAGTAAGAACGTCACCGCACTCGGTGCAGAAATCATAGTACTCGGAAGCAAGACCGCAGAGAGAGCCGTTAACGGCGAGGTCTGCAACAGAGAGTTTGGCAGCGGTCATCTCAGGGGTGAGTGTACCGTTGAAGTTCTGAACATTTTCTGCGTTGTGACCGTATGTAACGGTATCAACTATATAATCGTTCTCGCTATCGCTCTCTGCACCACAGGCGCATTTGCCCTTGTACTGCTTAAGCACGTTGCAATCACCATCTCCCTTGGGAACGAGTGTGCCTTGTTGGTTGTAATTGTGCTTTGCAGGGACAACGCCTTCGGCGCCCTTAAAGGTCTCGGGGTCTACAGCGCCGCACTCAGTGCAGCTCTTGTAGTACTCGTTTTCTGCATCGCATTTTCCAGCTTTTTTGAGATATTTGGCAGCTACAACGTTAGCCCATGTGTGATCACCGCTTTTTGCCTTGGTGCCGACCTGTCCGCAGAACTGGCAAACACCGGCAGTGGAGCACTCAGGGCCTACGATCGTGCAAGCTTCGCGCAGTGTCGGATCATTATTCACGTAGTGATAACCGGGGAAGTCATTCGACGGTGTATAAGTCGGTGCCGCTGCGCTTGCACAGACACCGATACAAAGTATTGCCGCGAGCAGCAGAGCTACAGGGAGCAATACCTTCCCTATGCTTTTGACCGCATGCACGGCCTTAGCATGAGAGAGAGTAGAAATTTTCTTCATTTCTTGTCTTTCCTCCTGAAATTCTTATGTACAATGATAACCCCCCGCGCGGCGTTTGCTACAGGCCATGCTCAAACACACGTGGTGCTTAGCCGACGAGCCGGTCTGCGTTTTGGAGCTTGCAGGTTACCTCAAATCTCCCTAAGGAGCTTTAGCCGACGAGGACCCACACGCCCTGCAGTGCTTTGCGGAGTGCAAACGGTATGCCCTTTGGGCCTTTGTTGTTTTCCGTTAGCATAAATCATCAATTGTCATTGTTAGAGACAGATACAGTATGCCTGTTATCTATCTTCCCATATATTCTATCACCAAGACGGCGATTTGTCAACACCTTTGCGCAATTATTTCTTGAAAAATTTATCGAATTTTTGTTTTGTGCCGAGTGGGGGATGCCACTAATACGGACACTGCGTTAATAGTGCGCAGCCCAACCATACGTCAGCCCACGGCCGGCGCCTTTCCACAGCGGGTAAGGCCGGGCGAGGGGCGATTTTTCCCTATAGCCGTAAACGATCGCGACATTCTTTGTTGCGGGCGGCGCGGGTCGCCCATACCGGCGGGGCGTTTTTTCTCCGTGGTGCCATCCTACCAAAAAGACTGCCGCGTGGCGGCAGTCTTTTTTCGGCATCAGACCTCAAAGCGCTTGATATCGGCTTCGAACGCCGCGCGCTCGGCCTCATCGGTCACGTTTGCTGTAAGCTCGATGGGGTTCATGAGGTCAAGGCTGAATATTCCCATGATCGACTTTGCATCGACCACGTACCTGCCGGAGCGGAGGTCGATATCAAAATCGTACCTTGCTGCAAGATTTACAAAATCGCGTATGTCGGATATTGTGACAAGACGAATGTTTTTTGTGATCATTATTTTATCCTCCAAAAAAGATATTTACCTATATTAATTTTATCACACGGCGCGTGTGCTGTCAAGTACCGCGGCGATTTTTATTTTTGTTTTTTGAGACTCTTTGAGACTCGGCGCGACTGTCACCGCCCGCACCGAGGGTTAGAATATCCCTGCACCGAGGGCGGAGCCGCACCTCCCCGGTGACGAAAGGAGGCCAAGATGGAATAAAAAACAACGAAAAGAAAACACGCAGGCTCTGCCGGCCGCGCCCCGGCAGTCTTATCCGCGCCGCTGCCGACGGCACCGCCCTGCGCCTTGCCGCCGACTACATTGAGGCGAGCGGGCGGGACACGCTGCCGAACATTGCGGGCTTTTGCCGCTCGCTGGGTGTTGGGGTGAGCGAGTTTGACGGACTGCGGCGGTCACACCCGGACATTCACGGCATTTTGCTTGCCGCGTTTGAGGATGTGGCGTTGAACGCCGATGTACCCGCCTCGATACTTTCCCTCTATCTGCGCGGGCGGCTTGACTACAACGATCGCGGACGCGAGGAGGCGGATGCCCCGACCGCGGTGATGTTTGAGCATGATGTTATGCGGGACGGCGAATGACGGCATCCTGCGCATAGGCGGTCGTCCCACCGCTCGGCAAGCCGAATTTTTTGCGGCGCGCGGCAAGTACATTGCCTACGGCGGGGCGCGCGGTGGGGGAAAATCCTGGGCGCTTCGCCGCAAGCTGTGCGCCATCTGCCTGCGCTACCCCGGTGTGCGCTGTCTGCTTATTCGCCGTTCCCTTGGCGAGCTGCGCGCAAACCACCTGCGCCCGATGCTTGCCGAGTACGCGGGGCTGGTGCGTTACAACGATGCGGAGCGGCGCCTGAGCTTTCCCGGCGGCTCGGCCATCTACCTCGGCTACTGCTCAAGCGAGCGGGATGTACTTCAATACCAAGGTCAGGAATACGACATTATTGCCATCGACGAGGCAACGCAACTGAGCGAATATCAGTTTTCTGTTTTTAAGGCCTGTCTGCGAGGCACGGGGGATCATCCCCGCCGTATCTACCTGACCTGCAACCCCGGCGGCATTGGTCACGCCTGGGTAAAGCGACTGTTTATAGATCGCGAGTATCGCGCGGGAGAGCACCCGGAGGACTACACCTTTATTCCGGCTACCGTTTACGACAACGATATACTGCTTCGTTCGGCTCCCGATTATCTGCAACAGCTGGAGGGACTCCCCCCGCGATTGCGCGATGCATGGCTGTACGGTCGCTGGGATGTATTTGAAGGGCAGTTCTTTCCCGAATTTGACCCCGCAAGGCACGTCATTTCGCGGGCGGCTATGCCGCGGGCGGTATTTAGGTTTGCAGCCGCCGATTACGGGCTGGATATGCTTGCCCTGCTGATAGTTGGCATTGCCGAGGACGGGCGGATGCTCGTTGAGCGCGAGCACTGTGAGGCGGGGCTGACCCTCTCGGAGGCCGCGCGGCGTATAGCGGCGACAGTTGGGGAATATTCAAGTGCCGATGCACCACACCTCCAAAGCAGCGGCGGCGTGCCCGTCAGCTACCTGACGGCCTCCCCCGACCTTTGGAACCGCAGGCAGGACAGCGGGCTTTCCGGCTTTGAGATAATGCAGAGCATCGGCGGCGTGCCGCCGATGCGTGCGGCGGACAACAGGCGCATTCCCGGCTGGCGCGTTTTGCGCGAGGCACTGACGGAGGGGCGGCTGTTGATATCCGATGATTGCCGCGAGCTTGTGCGGTCGCTCCCTGCCCTGCTTTTTGACAAAACGCGGACGGAGGATGCCGCGGGCGAGCCGCATGAGATCACCCACGCGCCGGAGGCCTTGCGCTACGCCGTGATGAGCCGTCAACCGCCGCCCGCCGAGCGTGCCGAGCCGCCCCTTGCAAACTTTAGGTTCAACAAAAGAGGCGCACCGCCCACCACCGATCCGCTGATGTGGGATGAATGACCCGGCACCGAGATCCGGACGGTCGAACAGCAAGGCAACGCATAAAATCAAAGCAAACACACCAAAGAAGAATAAACAGGAGAGATTATCATGAGAAGATTTGATCCCGCGACCTGCGCCGAAACGGCACGCAGGTGCGACCGCGGATTTGCACCGACTGCGGAGGGCAGCTTTGAACTTGAAAACATCCGTCTGCTGGATGACGGCTCGGCCATCCTGCGCGATGGCTTTGCCTACCGCTGCACCCTGCCAGCCGACGTTCGTGCCGTGCTGGAGGGGAGCGGCGAGACGAGCGGCTGTGTATACATAGTGGCCGGCTCCTCGCTTTATATTGCCGATACCGCCGACGGCAGTGTTGAAAAGCTTTCGGATATTCCAAGCTCGGGCGGCAAATGCGCGATGTTTCGCTACGGAGGCAAGCTGCATCTTTTGGATGGCGGCGAGCTTTTGCAGCTTGACGACAACACGCTTACCGCCGCCGCCGGGTATATTCCCCTTTACGGTCGCAACTGGCATCCGCACAGCCGCGGCAATGTGAACGAAGAGCTTAACCTGCTGACACGCAAGATACGCATCCACTACAAAATAAACGAGCTGACACACAGCTTTGAGCCGGGCTTTAAGCTCTCGTCCGTTGATTATTTTGAGGTCAACGGCGTAAAGATAACCGGAGAGGCCACGCCGCGTTGGTATCTTGAATCCTCAGGACTCAGCATAATGACGACGGGTGTGGGAGCGGAGGATTCGGTAGTGATATGCGCCACAGTTGCGGAGGATGTTATTGACCGCTCAAGCCTTACCGCCTGCACTGCGGCAACGGTAGTGGGGGATGGCGGCGCGGCGAGGATATGCTGTTATGACGGAACGAACGGGGAGCGGTTTTTTATCTCCCGCCCGGTGCCGGCATCGGATATTGACGAGGCGCGCCGCGCCGATCCCGCATCCGGGGAGCTGTACTTTCCGGTAGACGGCAGGATAACCGTTGGGGACGGCGGCGCGGCCGTGCGTGCCATACTTCCGGTAGGAGACGATGCCCTGCTGATGAGCGAGGGGAACATCTACGCCATGAAGCCCGGGCGGGACGGCGCACCGGCGCTTACCCCGACCGACGGCGGCGTGGGACTTTCCGTCTCCTCACATGCGGCATCCTCCGCTGCAGGCGCACTTGCCGAGTTCGGCGGGCGAATACTTTTTGTATCTCCGAACGGCCGCGCAACAGAGCTTGGCGACCTTGCATCCCGCACACTGGCAAGCGAGGTCAGATCCGCCGCGCCCTGCCGCCGCTTTGGTGAGATATGGCTCAGCGCACCGGCAGACCCCGCGGGGCGAGTGCTGGTATTTAATCTGACGCACAAATGCGTATCCACATTTACCGGTGTGTATGCGGACAGGCTCTTCCCGCTTGGGGACACCGTTGGCTTTTTGCGCGGGCGGGATCTTTACACATTCGACTCGGAGCTGAGCTACGACCAAACACACGCCGCCGCAGATACAACATCTACCGGCACGACATCCGGAAGTGCAGCCTCCGTAAGCGCCGCATCCAACGCCGATTCATCCGGCGGTGCTTCATCCGGCGGCACGAGCACATTGAGCGCCTCTACCACCCTCTCCCCTATCGCGGGGCTTCTTACATCTCCGTTTTTTGACCTTGGCAAGCCGCGCACGGCAAAGCGACTTAACTATTGCCTGCCGGATATACATGACGGCGCGGCGGATATCATCCTTGAATCGGACAGCGGATACATCGACAGCGCCAGAGTCATGGCCGACATCTGCCATGATCTCTCCCCCGCGCGACCTCTGCCGCCGCCCGCCGTGTGCCCAAGCATTGGGGTGTTTGATGCCATGCGCTACAGAATATGCATAAGTGACATCTCCCGCCCGCGGATAGTCGGTATGACAGTCTCGGTGCGCAGGTGAGGCAGCTTACAGCTCGGCTTTATCCTCCGTCATGCGCCATATGTATTTATATATTTAATTAGAAAGGAACATCCACCATGAAAAATACTGTTACCACCTCCGCGTGGCGGCAATATGAGGCCGGGCGCGAGCATAAGCGGCGCATAGGTCTTTATGAAACGGTACGGCAGAACGACCGTTTTTACCGCGGCGAGCAGTGGCGATCCGGCGAGGGGCGGGAGCTTCCGCGCCCGGTATTTAACATAATAAGGCGAATTGCCGATTATCTTATCAGCAATGTAGCTGAAAGCGACCTTAAGATCACCTACTCAAATGACGATCCGACTGCAGGCCCTGACACCCGCGAGGCGGCGGCCATGGCGGCGGCGATAGATGCACTCAACCGCAGCACGGCCTATCGCTGGCGGCGTGAGCATATGGGCGAGCTGATATACAGGCTGATATCCGATGCCGCCGTGAGCGGTGACGGTATAATCTACTCGTATTGGGACCCCGATGCCGACGGCGGCCGCGGCGGAATTGCCTCCTCTACCGTGGACAACACGAATATCTTCGTCTCCGACGTCAACAGCCGTGACATTCAAGGGCAGGAATACCTGATCCTTGCCGGGCGCTCTACCGTCAGCTCTCTCCGTGCCGAGGCTCGCCGCCGCGGCCTTTCGGAGAGCGAGACGGCAAAGATCGTGGCGGACGGAGAGGGCGACACGCCCGAGCTTGAGAACGCGGGGAGCGAAAAGGCGACCTATCTTTTAAAGTTCTACCGCGAGGGCGGCAGGGTCCACTTTGAAAAGTCTACAAAGAGCTGTGTCATCTGCTGCGCCGAACTGCCCTGCAGGCTCTACCCCGTAGCCTATTTCAACTGGTATCCGCAAAAGAACAGCTTTCACGGCACATCCCCCATCACCTCAATGATACCCAACCAACGCTATATCAACCGCGCGTATGCGATGGTGATGAAGCATATGACCGACTCGGCCTTTTCAAAGGTCATATACGACCGCACTCGCATTCCCGAGTGGACCAACGAGGTCGGCGAGGCAATAGGAGCCGTTGGCGGCGGAAATATTGCCGATGCCGTGGCGGTGGTGGGCTGCGGTAAGCTTGAGAGCGGGTATCTCGACCTCATATCGAGTGCCATATCCACCACAAAGGAGCTTGCAGGCGCCACCGAGACCGCGCTTGGCAATATCGCGCCAAACAACGCAAGCGCCATCCTTGCCCTGCGCGAGGGTGCCTCCGCCGCGCTGGAGCAGGTGCGCGCCTCCCTTTACCGTTGCATAGAGGAGACCGCCGATATCTGGGCGGATATTACGCTTGGGTATGCGGGTGACGCGCTCACCCTGCGCACCGAGGCGGGATGCGAACAGATAGACACGTCGATCATCCGCCGCGCCGTGCTCACGGCACACGTTGAGATATCCGAGACCGCCCGATATTCGCTCTCTGCCACCCAAACGGTGCTTGATTCTCTGCTTGCCGCAGGGCATATCAGCTTTTGCGAGTATCTTGAACGCCTGCCTGACGGCATTCTGCCCGACAAAGAAAAGCTTATTGCAGCGCGCCGCGGCAACAGCGGAGCGATCGCCAAGGCCGCAACGGTCACACCGAGTGCCGACAAGGCTCCACCCGAAACCACAGAAAAGAAAGGATAAAAAACCATGACAGACGAAGAAAGCAAGACTGCGACTGCGACTGCAGCAGATACCGCCAATGACACGCCGACCGCCGAGACCGACAACAGCACCGAAACCGAAAATGACGACAAGCGAGCTGACGATGCAGCTGAGCTTGCGCGGGAGCTTGGCGCTCTCCGAACAGAGCTGACCTTGATGCAGGATGAGCTTATGGCGGTGCGGCACACGTCGGACAGCGTGCCCGCCCGCCCCACGCCGGGTGCGCTTGACGGTGCGCCGGCAGGTCTGCTCTCCCCGGGCGAGGTACGCGCCATGAGCCGCGGCGAGGTGCGGGCAAACCTTGAGCGCATACGCGAATCGATGCGCCACTGGTCCTGAACGCGTGCCCATCCGCTCGACCGCTCGACCGCTAATTTAAAATTCAAATTCAATTTCAGATCTTAATTCTAATTCAAATTCAGAAAGGAAAAAACAAAATGGCAATCAGTAATTTTATCTCTACAGTTTGGAGCGAGAGTCTCCTTTCCGCACTTGACGGCAAATACATCGGCGTATCGCACTGCAACCGCGAGTACGAGGGCGAGATCAAAAACCGCGGCGACCGCGTAAAGATATGCGGTGTTGGCCCTGTGAGCCTCTTTAACTACACCAAAAACACAGATTTCACCTCCGCCGCCGAGACCCTCTCGGATACCGAGAAGACACTTATCATCGATCAGGCCAAGGCCTTTAACTTCCAGATCGATGATATAGATCTGGCACAGTCCACGCCCCGCCTTATGAACGAGGCAATGCGTACCGCGGCTGCGGCTCTTGCCTCCGCCGCAGATAAGCACGTCTACTCGCTCTACACCGATGCGGGCGCGACAGTTAAAAACGATGCCGCTACCCCTCAGAACATTCTTGACAGCATCATCGATGCCCGCACCAAGCTCCTTGAGAACAATGTGACCGATCCCGGCGACATCGTTATCGAGGTCTCCCCCGCCGTTGCCTCACTTATCTTTAAGGGCAAGCTTGCATACTCCGGCGATGAGATACTTGAGAGCGGATGCATAGGCAATGTTGCCGGCTGCCGCGTGTATGTCTCCAACAACATTGCAGTGGTCAAAAACAGCTCGGATAATAAATATTACTGCAAATGTCTGGCTCGCTCCAAGCGTGCCGTGGCCTTTGCCGAGCAGCTGAGCGAGGTGGATGCTTACCGCCCCGAAAAGCGCTTTGCCGATGCCGTTAAGGGACTTCACCTTTACGGCGCAAAGGTGGTATACCCCTCCGAGATGGTACTGCTTGACATCAGCGTATCCGCAGGTGCGTGATCATGACCTGCCGCAAGATCATGAACTGTGCGCGAAGATTGCTTCGCGACCCGCAGGGCGGACCGCATGTCTGCACCCTCTCCTCCGCCGAGGCGGAGGATGAGGAGCGCGCGGGGTATATTTTGGCCGCCGCTATCTCCGAAATGGCGGATACCGATAACGAATACCGCCGCTCGATGGGTCTGCCCGCACGGGCGGCCGCGGAGGCGATATCCGTTGATGCGGATGATGATTTTCCCCTCTCCGCTCGCTTTGCGCATCCCGCAGCATATTATCTTGCCGCGATGCTGGCGGCGGACGAGTACCCGGAGCTGTCAGATACGCTTTTTGACCGTTTTTCCGACGGCATGGCAGCGATACGCGCCTCCCTCCCCGCAACGCTCGGCAAGACCGAGGATGTATACGGTTGATCATTAACGCCCCCGCTCCCCGAGGCTTGGCCTCGGGGAGCGGGGGATGATTTAAAAAAATTTGACAAGCCGGCCTGATGCGTGTATAATAGTAGCAGACCAAGGAAAACGGAGACCCTGAAATGGACAAAAGATACACGCACTATATAGTTGATCTCTCGCACACTTGCACCCTGCATGAGCTGCACACGGCGTTTTGCAAGGCAATTAACTTTCCCGACTGGTACGGCTTTAATCTTGATGCGCTTTGGGACTGCTTGACCGATCTTTACGGCGACAGGATACACATAGAGCTGATAGGCTTTGAGGCAGCCATGGAAAAACTGGGCGAGGACACCCGCGAAACGCTGCTTGAGCTTTTGCATGACCTAAAACACAGCTGCTTTGACCGTTACGCGGAGGATATCAGGATCGATCTGATAGACGGAGATCAAAGGACCGAGATAGAATAACACCGCCATAGGGCGAAAAGCCTTATCTCATATGCTTCCATAGCCAAAAGCCCACCACCTGCCGCGTGCGGCAGGTGGTGGGCTTGTTGTATTATGGGGTATGATCCGCCTCGCGATCTGCGGGGAAGTTCTTCTCCTGCGGCTCGTAGGGCAGTGTGATGGTGCGCACCGAGTGACCGGCAAGTATTATCTCCTTCATATTAAGAGATGTATAGAAATACCTGTTCCAGCTTTCGCTCTTACGTCCGTGGCCGCCGAAATTGTAATAATCCCAAACGCCGAGAGGCCAGAGCGCGACCTTCATATCGATGTGCTGATAAAGCTCTACCGATCCGCCGGGCGCGCCGTGGTGCGCCACCTGGACGATATCCGACTTCAGCGCATCGCCGTAGCAGCTGACGATAGTTGAGGTCATTTTTGCGCTTGAATCACCAAGGAACATTATCTTTTGCCCCTCGGCAGTGACCGAAAATACCGCGCTGACGGTGTTGCCGGTATCGCAATCCTCCGGTGCTATCAGCTCGATGGTGGAATAAAACTCGATCTCCGCGCCGCCCATACGGAACACCTGACCCGGGTGTACCTTTATTCGTTTAGCGTCGGGGAAAGCGTTTAGCGTCGTGTAAAGGGAGGAGGGGTAGCCCTCTTTCATGGCAGTGTACTGCGACTCGGCCGGGAAATTAAATACGAACCGCTCGATCGACAGCGTCCGCTTTGCGCCCTCATGCTTTGAGAGGCGGCGGAACATGCCCACATGGTCGCCGTGCGAGTGGGTAAATATCCACGCCGCTATGGTTATGTTTTGCGGATCGGGGGCCAGCGAGCGTATATTTGTAAGGAACAGCTCAACTCCCAGGTCTCTGTCATAGCCGCCGTCAATAACGATAAATCGACCGTCCCGCAGGCGGATGATATAGAGCATACCTATTTGGAATTCGGATATCTCCTTACCCGCATCATAAAGATATTCAAGCCCCACCTGCGTAACGGTAACAGGGCCGCAGATATCCTTATATTCATCGCTGATGGGCGGCAGCTCCGTTTGTGACATAGGCTCAACGATAAGCCGCACCTTTTTCTCGTAGGCAGTGTAAACGGTATTGAGGACGTACTTGCCGTCGGCACTCGTATAGGTGGCGTAAAGGTTATCCCCAATTTGATTTTCAGTATACTTTTGATAGCCAGCAGTTGCAAGATCCGCATCGTAGGCCTTAAATTCATCGGCATTCGTACCGCGCAGGATGTACATGCGGCAGCTATCGCCGCAATCCCAAAGCGTTTCCTCACGCCCCGCCGCGGTCTTGTAGACAGGCAGTGTGGCAAGCATTGCCGTACCGCTGCCGTGGTGAGAAAAATCGGCGGGCAGTACTATCTCGCCCGAAGTGCGGTCGGCGTAGCTGTACAGCTGATTTGAGAGCCATGTGGCCGCCGCCGTGTAGCCGCTATCCTCCGCCGCGTGAATGACCAGCTTGCGGCCGATGATATCTATCGAAAAGTCGGTGAAATGCGCGCCGGTCAGCTCGCCCACGCTGCTCTCCGGGCGGTTGGTGCTGCCGATAAGTATCTCATATGCCTCGGGGTCGATGCTGTCCCCGGGCAGGAGAAAGTCCTCCTTTATATCCGGCAGGATGCCGCCCACCTGCTCGATACCGCGGCGAATGGCGACAGCCGCCTCTGTCAGCGCACTGCCGGCAGAGGAGGGGCGTACTACGCTTGCCACGGCCGCGCCGCCGCGCAGGATAACAAACTCCTCATCTGCCGTGCCGCTCTCGCCGCCCGTTGTCAGTGCGGGATCGGCGGTCGTCTCCTCCCCGCCCTCCGGTGGACCGGTCTGCCCACTGCAGGAGGCAAGCATCGCCGCAGCGAGCATTGCAAGGAGCAAAATGATTGCCGCCAAACGGCAGGTGATGTATTTGCTTGTGTTATTCATTTTTTGTATTACCTTTGCTGTGTTGCTGTGTTGCTGTGT
>CAZFVR010000011.1:32390-49087 GCA_964522215.1 uncultured Ruminococcus sp.
TTGCTGTGTTGCTGTGTTGCTGTGTCACTGTGTTACTGCCATTTTCATCTTTTGACCGTTTTTGCGACCACCGGCCGATACAGCAGCACGCCGACTTTCGCCGGCGTGCTGCCAATAGATCGATAGGGTTCGGTCACCCTCTGCCCGATATTCTATCAGGCCCAGCTCATTGTGCGGGGCTTATCCTCGGTCATAACGATGGGACGGAGGAACTCTACCGCCTTGCGCAGACCCTCATCGATGGTCATTACGCTGTCCTCATGCTCGATGGAGAGGACACGGTCATAGCCGCACAGTCGCAGGTTGGAGACCAGATCGCGCCAGTAGCTTTCACCGTTGCCAAAGCCGACGGTGCGGAAGACCCATGCACGACCCAGCTCATCGCTGTAGTGCTTGGTATCCAGCACTCCGTTTTTGGCGGTGTTGTATTTATCGATCTTGGTATCCTTTGCGTGAACGTGGTAGATCGCGCCGCGAAGCTCGCGTGCTGCCGCAACGGGATCGATACCCTGCCAGATAAGGTGGGAGGGGTCAAGATTTGCACCAAGCACCGGGCTGACCTCGGAGCGGAGCTTAAGGCAGGTCTCGGGATTATAAACGCAAAAGCCGGGGTGCATCTCAAAGGCTATGTGGCTGACGCCGTGTGCCTCGGCAAACGCGGCAGTCTTTTTCCAATAAGGGATAAGCTTTTCGCTCCACTGCCATTCAAGTATATGCAAAAAGTCCTCCGGCCACGGGCAGGTGACCCAGTTGGGGTATTTTGAGCCGTCACTGTCACCGGGACAGCCGGAAAAGCCCACGATGGTATCAATGCCCAGCTTTTCGGCAAGCAGAACGGCGTTTTTAAAGTCACGGTCATAGGCCGCGGCAGTTGCCTCGTCGGGATGCAGAGGGTTGCCGTGCGCCGCAAGTGCGCAGATCTCAACATCAAATTTTTTAAACGTGTCAACAAAAGCGTTGAATTTTGCACTGTCGGCCAGCAGCTCCTCGGGGTTGCAGTGAGCCTTGCCCGGGTATCCGCCCGCACCCATCTCAACGGTGTGCACACCAAGACCCGTGATTATAGACAGCGACTCCTCAAGCGTTTTGCCGGCATAAAGATTTTCAAGTACACTCAGTTTCATGGTGATCTCAGATCTCCTTTTTTATTTTATTTCATAAATATCCTCTCGGGCACGGAGAGCAGCGGCGATGTTTTTTATCTCGGCAAGGGCTGCCGCCTTGTTCTCGTATGTGCCCACGGTTTGGCCGTTATTGCCGTAACGAACCGAAATGCAGTAGGTCTCCTCACCTTTTTTACGGAACGCCTGTGCACTGCCAAAGGGCATAAGGCACTTGCCGTCCTGAGAGATAATGTACATAACAGCTCCCGCCCCCTCGGCGGACATATTGCTCATGGCACCCTCCACCGCGTGGGTCAAGTCATTGACCCCATAATCCAACGCATCCGAAACAGCATCCTCAACAGTTTCCTGCACGGCGCGCTCCACTGTATCCTCTATCGAATCGCAGAGATCGTCCAGCCGCTCGGAGAGACCGTCTATAAGCTCCTTCAGTTCTTCAAGCATATCGTTTTCGCACATGGTATTTTTCCTTTCGACGGTTTTTTAGATATTGCCAGCGTCTTTTTATTATTTATTGTCAAACCTAAAGATATCCCCGGTCTTTGCGGAGGTATAAATGCCCTCAAGTATGCGGGTAACGACTATTGCCTGCTCCGGCAGAACGAGCGGATCGTGATCGTTTATGATAGAATCGATCCACAGTCTTGCCTCGCGGTCGGCTGGGCTCTCGCCCTTAACTCCGTCAAAGAATGCCGCGCCCTTGGCATCCATATTGGGCTTTGTTACATACTGGATGTTTTGGTGAACGCCGTTTATGCGCACACCGTCCAGCATATCCGCGCCCGCCTTGGTGCCGCAAACGGTGGTTATGGCCTCGCGTGTATCAAGCATATTGATAGCCCAGGAGGATTCAAGGTTGATGGTAGCACCGTTCTCCATAACGACAAAGCCGAAGGCCGCATCCTCTACCGTGAACTTGGCAGGGTCCCAGTTGCCCCACGCATTGCCCTGCTCCTTTGTATCGTTGAGGGCATGATAGGTAGTACCTACGCAATATTTGGGTTTATAATTGTTCATCGTCCACAGGGTAAGATCGAGCGCGTGTGTGCCGATATCGATCAGCGGACCGCCGCCCTGCTCGTATTCGTTAAGGAACACGCCCCATGTGGGCACTGCGCGGCGGCGAAGCGCCGTAGCCTTGGCATAGTAGATATCGCCAAACGTGCCGGCATCCGCCTCGTTTTTGATGTATCTTGCATCGGCGCGATGGCGGCTCTGGTATCCGATGGTCAGCTTTTTGCCGGTGCGCTTGGCAGCATCCAGCATCTTTTGAGCCTCCACCGAGTTGATTGCCATGGGCTTTTCGCACATTACGTGCTTGCCGGCCTCAAGGGCATCCACTGTGATAAAGCTGTGGCTGCGGTTGGGGGTAAGGACGTGTACAACGTCGATAGACTTATCCTCAAGCAGCTGCTTGTAATCTGTATACACGGCGCAGTCGGGTGTGCCGAATTTCTCACGCGCCTGAAGCGCCTTGGATTCAATGATATCGCAAAATGCGACCATTTTTACATTTTTAAGCTTAGCCAGGGCGGGCATGTGCTTGCCGTTGGCGATGCCGCCGCAACCTATAATGCCTACGCGAAGAATATCACTCATTTTTGTTTTTTCCTTTCAAAAAAGCCTTTTGGGGATACTCTGTATCATCCCATATATATAGTACCATATCCCACCCCTTTTTTCAAGTGTTTTTTCAAAAATAATCGCGCTTTTGACCGCCCGTATGGTAATAACGTACATATCTGCAGGCCCAAAACGATCGTTTTTTATTTAACACTATCCGTTTATTTTTGATTTTCGTATTGCAAAAGTTCACCCTTTGTGGTATAATAACTGTGTATGATGAGCGGTGGAACTCCCCGCTCGCAGGAAAATCTTTTTTATACCGGAAGGAATAAAACAATGGCAAGAAAAATTGTCGATTGGGAAACTATCACAAATTTTGTGATCGACAGCTTTGTAGGCTACGGCATCCCCCGCGAGGATGCAGAGATCTGCGCTGACGTGCTGCTGGCATCCGACAGACGCGGCATTGAATCTCACGGTGTTAACCGCTTTAAACCCGTTTACCTTGACAGGATCAAGGCAGGCATTCAGAACCCCGTAACAAACTTTGAGATCGTCAAGGAGACAGAGACCACTGCTGTGGTCGATGGCCACGACGGTATGGGTCAGGTCATTGGCTACAAGTCGATGAAGATGGCCATCGAAAAGGCTAAAAAGTACGGCATGGGTATGGTAGTTGTGCGCAACTCCTGCCACTACGGTATTGCCGGCTACTACACCACCATGGCTGCCGAGGCAGGCTGCATCGGTATGACCGGTACAAACGCCCGCCCCACAGTTGCTCCCACCTTTGGTGTTGAGGGCGCTTTCGGCACCAACCCCTTTACCCTTGGCGTCCCTACCGACGAGGCATTTGATTTTAACTTTGACTGCGCTACCTCCATCACACAGAACGGTAAGCTTGAGTACTACCAGAGGATCGGTCACGATGCCCCCACAGGTACTCTTGTCACCACCGACGGTACTCCCTTTGTAGGCTCTGCCGCAGATGCTCTTAAGGCTATGGCACGCGGTGAGGCTGCTCTCTGCACCAACGGCGGTATCGGCGAAGAGCTGGGCGGCTACAAGGGCTACGGCTTTGCTATGTTCGTTGAGTTCCTCTCCGCTGTGCTCCAGGACGGCAGCTACGGCAAGGCTCTTACCGGCAAGGGCGAAAACGGCGAGAAGGTTCCCTTCCACCTCGGTCACTTCTTTATCGCCATCGACACCGACCACTTCCTCGGTGAGGATGTCTGCCGCAAGAAAGCTGGCGATATCATTCGCGAAGTTCGCTCCACAAAGAGAGCTCCCGGTGCAGAGCGCATCTACACCGCCGGCGAAAAAGAGTACGAGATCGGTCTTGCCCGCAAGGACGGTGTGCCGATCAACGAGTCTGTTCAGGCGGAAATGAGCGCAGTTCGCGACGAGCTGGGTCTCACCCAGTACAAGTTCCCTTGGGAAGACTGATAAACAACGCAAAACATATAAAATTGCCCGAGACGGCTTGCGCCGTCTCGGGCAATTTTTATTCAGACCAGCAAGAATTTGACCCCTATCGGCCCCACAGCGGGGTCGGCGGGCATGGGAATGCTATTGTCCTCGGCAATGCTTGCCGCATCCCTACCGTAGCGGCGGCCGATGCTCCAAAGGGTATCCTCCGCCGCAGGGTAGCACACAACGAGATCCCCCTCGCGGGCAGGCCGCGGGTCACCTATCCGAACCTCGCACACGGGATCGATCTCGCCGCGCCCGCAATAGCGTGCCGCCAGCGCAAGCTCGCAGTCAATGGCTATCCGCTCGCCGTCCACACGTGCGCGGCAGGTCGGGCAGGAGATATCGCACTCGGAATATCCGCCGCCGTATGTGATATCCACCGCCGCACCATCCGCCGCGGGCAGCTCGGCGGTATATTTATACGGAATAAGTGTCTCAACCGCCCGCACCTCGGCGCCGTTATCCGCCAGCATGCGCACGCGAATATCACCCGAAAGCACTCGCCCCTCGCGCGTGCCGCCGGGCAGTGGCTCGGCATCCGTCCAAATGATGCGAATGCCGCCGTCAAGTCCGAGCACCGCAAGCTCCGCCGTGCCGGATATCGTTACATTTGAATTCAAGCTGCGCCAAGGCCGGGCGGGATAGATATCGCGGCGGGTGAGTGACGTCTCATTAGCAAGCGAATAGACATCCGCAGTGTATCGGCAGCCGCATGGCAGGAGCAGCTCCGCAGTCAGGATCAGCCGCACGCCGATATCCACGCCGCCGTTGTCCGTCACCTCCGCTGTGGTAGTGCCAACACTGCCCCACGCGCGGCAAAACGCGCCGCGTGGCGGAACCGAATCAAAGCTCACGGTCTCACTAAACGGTATCCGTGCCGTGGTAAGGATCGGCCGCGCTCCCTCGGCCATGCGGCAATAAAGCAGGGATATGCAGATATTCCCACGCACCGCAACACCCTCCGGCATTACCGCCGATTCGCTTACAAAGGGACGCGCACGGCAGGTGATGATGCGCACCTCCCCCTCACCGCCATCCTCCGGAGTGATCAGGTCGCTGTATTCTATCGCGTCGGTAGTCAGGCGCAGGATCTGTGCACAGCGAACGCTGCTCTCCCGCCGACGAATGTCAGCCGCCCCTCCGCCGATTCCACCCCCACTATCCGAGGTCATCTCCACATCCGTTGCACGCGAGGCCAGCACTACCGCATTGGCATTCAATCGCGCGCGCAGAGCCACCCGCCGCGGGGCAGTTACACGCGCCGTGGCAGATTCGCACACCACATCGGCATAGGCTGTCAGATCCTCCGCCGCAAATGCGGGATCGTTGTCCATTACAAGGTCAAATTCGTAATCCTGCGGCATCGAAATGCCAACTATACTGCCGTCCGACCCCTCATAGCATAGCAAAAACTCCATGTTTCCCGCAAATTCGGCATGTCCGCCGCTTATGTAGTGCGCAGGCGGGGTCAGCGTTGCGCTGACCGACAGCACCCGCCGTATCTCCGGCTTGTATTCCGGCACCAAAAGCTCGCAGGCCACGTCCGCCGTTGCGGCGCGCACCATCAGGGGAGATTCTACCCGCCCCGCCTCGCTCGGCCCGCGATCAAATCCATACAGATCCATTATTACCATCCCTCCAAGTTCGACTGATCAATTGCTGATCCTTACTAAATAGTATGTACTCTCCCGCCTACATATGCCTGCGAGCGGGAGTACATATAAAAGAACAAAAGGTGAGGTATATTCGCCAAAAAGAAAAATAAGGACTGTCGCATGTGCGACAGTCCTTATTGACCGCCATAGGCAGGTCATTATGTTAATTGTAAATTACAATTAGTCGTTGACGCGCTTCTTGGAAGCAACAACAACACCGCAAGCTGCTACGAGAGCAAGAGTGCTGAGGAAAACAACTGCAACTGCGTTGTCACCGGTGGAGGGGTTAGCCTTCTTGGGGAGAACTTCAGTCTTAGTAGCCTGGCAAATAGAGCAGGTGTAGGTCATTTCGCCCTCTTCGGTGGTGGTAGCCTCTTTGGTTACCTTACCATCGTCCCAAGTGTGCTCGCAGGGAGCAACAACCTCTTCGGGAACGGTTACGGTAGCAACAAGGTCATAGGATGCATCGCCAACCTTGAAGGTAAGCTTAACATCGGATGCACCGGGAGTTGCATCGGCTTTGACCTTTACGGAAACGGTGTAAAGATCTGCATTGACATCTTGTGCGGTCAAAGAAAGCCATGCGGAGCGGCTGTTATCATCGAGCTCATCGCCATTACTGGGATTGATGGTCCAAACGCCCTTGTCAGCAAGCTCAAGCTTGTCACCAAGTTCTACCTTTACACCCAAGGCCTGTGCCTTGTCGGCGAAACCCTCACCCTTAACGGTAAGGACAACGGTCTCACCTGCTTTGGCTTCGGTCTTGTCGGCAACAACGGTTACTTTTCCGTCGGCAGCAAATGCGGTAACGCTCAGTCCGAGAACCATCAGAGCCACCAAGACTACTGATACTACTTTTTTCATTTCTTCATAATCCTCTCTTTAATTTTGATTTTGAAGCTTTGATCCGAGCAAACCGGCATCTGTCACCTACCCACGAACGTCGGCTTAGCTCGCTCGCAGGTGCCAAAATGCAAATTCGTCAGCCAAATACTATAAGGATGGAGTAATTATATCACCCTTTTGCGGTATTGTCAATAGTTTTTTGAATATTTTTTATAAAAAGCGTGCAAAAAAACATCAAAAGTCCACCGGCGCTGCCAAACAGTTAGGGCTTTATAACTTCCAGTATCATTATACAACACTCAACCCCAAAAGTCAATAGATGTTTCGATTTTTTTTGCACTATTTTTGTGACAATTACTGCCGCCGCAACATATTATCCCCAAGGAATATGTGAACACACTATATATATTATAATGAAGATTTCCGCATCACTTGTAAAATCGGAGCGTTTCGTTGTAGCTGCGCACGATATCGCGCAGGATATCGAATTGCGAAAAATCTGCGGGGTACGCTATATTTATCTCCCGCATCATGCTGAGGTTCTCCACCGGCAGGGCAACGATCTTCCCCTTTTTAAGCTCATCAAGGCATACGCTTTTTGCAAGTATGGATACCCCAAAATCGCGCCGTATAAGATCCTTTATGGTGGCGATATTGTCAACCTCCAGGATAACGTTAAAATCGGTAATGCTCATATTATTGCTTTCAAGATGCGCCGCAAACAGGTTTCGCGTGCCGGAGTTCGGCAGGCGCAGTATCATTCTTTCCTTTTTTAACTCAGCAAGCGTTACCATGCTCTTTTTGGCAAACGGATGGTCGGGGGAGACGGCCAGGATGAGATAGTCTGTATCCATCAACAGGTATTTAATGCCCGGGTCGTTGATCCGCCCCTCAACTATCGCTATATCTATATCGTATGTTTTGAGCATGGTATAAAGATTACTTATGGTATCCGTAATCATTTTAATGTTTACCCTATCATTTTGCGAGCAATATTTTGCAAGCGATTCGGCTATGGGATTGCTCTCCGCCGTGTGGGTAACGCCAACCGTAAGATGAGTGGTAAGGCTTTGCCCGTCACTTAGATTTTGCCGCAGGCCATTATATATACCGACCATCTTAAGGGCATATTTCACCACCTCCGCGCCCTGTTTGGTCAAAACCGTCTTACCATTGGAGCGCTCGAATATGCGCACGCCCAGCTCCTCTTCAAGCGCCTTGATATGCTGGCTCACCGCCGGCTGCGTGATGGATAGCTGCTTGGCCGCCGCGGCAAAGCCGCCGCACTCGTTTACTTTAAGCAGTGAATACACCTTGGGATCGATCATCTTTATTGCCTCTCATAAGTTTTATTTATCGGGATAGATCAAATCATAATTTGACATTATCGAAATCGCGATTATAATTATAATACGACCGGCCGAGAAAATCAAGTGGCTTTGCGAAAAAAGATCGCGGAGAGCTTTTTATTTTTTCACCCCGAAAATATTTAAGCTTTTATCCCCCTCGGCACAGGATGATCGCCCGCGCAGGCGATGGAAAGGAGGCAGGCATGTCCGGCTGCACACGTTCTTTTTTAAGCTCAACATCCCCCGCCATGCAGGCGGCGCTGGGGATCTGGCGCGCACGCTCGGCAACGGCGGATGCTTATGATGAATATGAATATGAAGACGAAGACGAATATAAATACGATGAAGAAGACCGCAAGGAAGCCGACCCCGAAGCTTCTGCCGGGGACGGCGAGATGAGTGCAAAAGACCGCGCCCCGAATCCACCTGCCCACATCCGTGAAGATGACCGAAAGGAGGGCGACGATGCTCGACCGCATACACTACGACCAAAGATATGATTCACTGCTTGAGGTCTACCGCCTCGGCTCCTTTACCGCCGCAGGCAACAAGCTGGGGCTGACACCCTCCGCCATCGGCCAACAGGTAAGATCGGTGGAGCAGGAGCTTGACACACCTCTGTTTGAGCGTGGCGAGCGACGGCTGATCCCCACCCGCGAGTGCCGCGTGATAGTTAAATATATTGAAAAGATCCACACCATGTGCCGACGCATGTCGGACGATGTAGAGCTTTCAAAGCACAATCTCGAGCGGCTGAACGTCGGCATCACGCCGAGTGCTGTCAGCGGTGCCCTCTCCGGCGTGATAGAGGAGCTATCCGCCCGCGTACTGCCGACCCGCATCACGGTAACGACAGATTCCGCCGCGCGGCTTTGCGACATGCTTGAGAGCTACGCCATAGATTTGGCGATAATCGAGGGCGGCAGCTGCCAAAGCGACACGCTTGCCGAGGTGATGCTTGACACCGATTATCTATCCGTTATACTGCCGCCGGACAGCGAGTACGCCGCGCGTGGCATGATAACGCCGGGCGAGCTGCAAAACGAGCCGCTTATAATGAAGCCGCCGGATTCCGGCACACGCCGCCTGTTTAATGCAAGCCTTGCGGGCGCGGGCCTCTCCCCCGAAAAATTTTCGGTCATCATGGAGGTCAGCTCGGTGGATACGATAATCAGACTGGTGGCTGGACACTACGGCCTATCCGTACTGTCCAGCAAGGCCTGTGCCGCGGCAGCCGAGAACGGCAGGATAGCCGCCGTTCCCCTTGGCGGCATAAACATGACCCGCAGTATACGCCTGGTATACCGGAAAAACCGCGACTGCAGTGAGCTTATCGGCAAGATAAGATCCTCATATGCCGCCGCAAACTGCCGCGATAGCGGCATACAGCCAAAATTTACGACACCCGAAAGAGAGAGAAACATCCAATGAGATCCAAAGTAAAAGAAAAAGAACTTTTTGAATCAACACCCATTATGAGGGCGATAGCAGAGCTGGCCTTCCCCTCGATAATGGGCCAGATAATACTGGTCATATACAATATGGCAGACACCTTTTTTGTGGGACTGACCCGCAGTGACGAAATGATCACCGCAGTGACGGTTTGCATGCCCGCGTTTATGTTTTTATCCGCCATCTCCAACCTGTTTGGAGTGGGCGGTGCCAGCGTGATATCCCGCTTCCTCGGTCTACATAACAAAAAGGATGCCTCACGCGCCTCCTCCTTTGCAATTTGGGGCTGTACCGCAGTATCAGCACTGTACGCCTTTGGCGCGTGGCTGTTTATGGATACCTTTGTGGATCTCCTGGGCGGCGGCAACAATGCAACAGTCCACACCGAGGCCTGCCGTTACATGCTGATAGCCGTTGTTTCGGGCGGCGTGGTGACCGCCCTCAACACCCTCTTCTCGCATCTGGTAAGGGCCGAGGGACGTTCCCTCCAAGCCAGCATAGGCATAGTCCTTGGCGGCGTACTGAATATGGTCCTTGACCCGCTGTTTATGTTCGTCATCCTCCCCCGTGGCAACGAGGTAGTCGGTGCGGCACTGGCCACTATGCTCTCAAACGTTGCAGCCCTCATTTATTTTATCATCATCATTGCAAAAGATCGCCGCGAGCTTGTGCTGTCCGTAAAGCCGGAGGCGGCAATGTTTAAAAATAAGATCCCCTCCTCCGTCATCAGCATAGGCATACCCGCCTGCCTTATGACGCTGTGCGAAAATATCTCCTACGCAATACTTGATAATCTTATGGGAGTTGCCGGCACAGCACAGCAGGCCGGCATAGGCGTTGCCAAAAAGGTCAACATGCTTGCACACTCGATAGTGCGCGGAATGTCACAGGGCGTTTTGCCGCTGATAGGCTACAACTATGCCTCCGGTAACAAAAAGCGCATGCGCCGGACGGTCTATATCTCCGCCGGCATCTCGATAGCCATCTCCGCCGTTTGCATGGTGGTATGCCTGCTCTTTGCACGCGAGCTGATAGGGCTCTTTATACCCGAGGCATCCGAGTCTCACGAGTGGGGCAACAGCTTTTTGCGCATCCTTTGCATAGGCGCACCCTTCTCCGCCTGCGCGTACGCCGTTATCTCCTTCTTCCAAGCAACGGGGCACGGCATAAGATCGCTGGTGCTTGCGCTCCTGCGCAAGGGCGTGCTGGATATTCCGCTTATGTTTATACTCAACTCGATCTACCCCACCTACGGGATCGTTTGGGCTACCCCCTCCGCCGATATCGTTTGCAGTATCTGCGCCATTATCCTCTTTGTGGCGTTTATGAAGCGCCACGGTCAGGATGCCCCGCCCGCCGCAAGCAAAGATGCGGGCGAGACGGTCGGCGAGGCTGTCTCCGTCAACGTCTGACGCGGGAACGGATACGGACCTACCCAAAGCCTAAAAAATACAAAATATCGCCTCACCCCCCCTGCCGCGGCATGCCCGCGGCAGGGGGGTGTTTTCTTCCTATTTAATACATATATAATAAACACGCTCAAAGTGCGCGTGGCCTGTAACAAAAAAGCTATTGCTTTGCGCGCGGATATATGCTATAATATGAATCAGGATGACCCGGATCGGGATGACCCGAGTCAGAATGCCCCGAATCAAAATGCTTCCGGGCAAAACATCACGCGCGTAGGCAAGGCAGAGGCAAAAATGATATTTGAGGAAAAGATAAAAAGCATATATCGCGGGATGATGTTTACCCGCTACGACGACCGCGGGCTGGCCTATTATTACTCCGCCGCAGACTTTCCGGGGCTTGGCGCAGAGGAATATAATTTTCCATCCTCCGAGGGGCATAGCTTAGCCGGCATGCTTTACAGCTACCCCTCCCCGGTCGCGGGACGGCTGGTGATATTTGAGCACGGCATTGGCGGCGGTCACCGCTCCTACCTGCGGGAGATCGAGCTGCTTTGCCGCCATGGGTATCGTGTGTTGGCTTACGATCACACAGGGTGCTGGCGTTCCGGCGGCAGTGATACCGGCGGGCTTTGCCACTCGTTATGCGACCTTAACGATTGCATTGAGGCCGTCTCGCACGACCGGCGCTTTGCAGGCTGCGACATCTCTGTCATGGGTCACAGCCACGGCGGTTTTTCGGCACTCAACATCTACGCGTGGCAGCCGCGCGTAAGTCACATTGTGGCGCTTTGCGGCTTTTTATCGGTAGAGCTGATGGCAAAAACAACATTTCCGGGGCTGCTTTGCGGCTACAGGCGGCCGATAATTGAGCTTGAGCGGCAAAGAAACCCCAAATATTCCGCAGCTAACGCCGCCGCGACCTTGGCGGATGCGGATGCCAAGATACTGGCAATATATTCGGACAACGACCGCATGTGCCCGCGCCTGCATTATGACACACTGCGTGCGGCGATAGGCGATCGCCCGGGTACGCGCGTGGAGCTGGTGAGCGGCCGCGGACATAATCCCAACTATACCCCCAATGCTGTGGCATATCTCGGTGAGTATTCGGCAGAGCTTGCCCGCCTGCAAAAAAAGCGCGGCAACGATATGAGCGATGCCGAGCGTGCGGAATTTTGCTCCCGCTTTGATTGGGCGCGTATGACGGAGCAGGACAGCGGCGTGTGGGAGATGATATTTTCGGCACTTGACAGCTGACATTCCGGACGACACTGCGATAATAAACAAAATAAAAACAAATTAAAAAGGCGGAACTTAAAATGAGCAGCTTTGAAGACCTCAGAATAGTAGACAATTTTTATCAGACATCGCTTTTCTTCCCCATGCCGACGGTAGTTATCAGCACACTGTGCGAGGACGGCACCACAAACCTCGGTCCGTACTCGCTCGTTCAGCCCTATTATGTGGCGGGCCGTGACTACTACGCCATGCTTCTTTCCTGCCGCAACTCCTCCAACACCGCACAAAACATCCTGCGCAACGGCAAGTGCGCCATCAACTTTATCGATGATGACCCCCGTACCTTTAAGGAGGCGGTAAAGCTCTCCTGGCCGGGTGACCGCCCGTCCGAGAAAATGCCTAAATGCCGCTTTAAGCTTGAATGCAGTATGACAGAAGAAAAGACCGGCGAGGCGCGCCCCCGCGTGATGACGGATGCGATACAGGTGATAGAATGCACCTGGATGCGCGAGCTTGACGGCGCCGACCGAGACCGCGCGGGCGAGCTGACGGGGTACGAGGGTCCGTACCATGATTTTAACGGCATTACCAGCAAGTTTGGCGCACACTTTATCCTGCGCGTGGACCGCATACTTCTGAAAAAGAAATACAGCGATGCGATAATCAACGGTGTCACCGCACGCGACTTTCCGCCCCTGCCGGTGGATTACGGCTACCGTGACAGCAAAAACTTTTGGTTCCATAAAAAAACGCGCATGCGTGCCGAGCTTTTGCAGGTAAGAGAGGCTTCTCTTGAATCCGTCAGGTATGCCGCCGACAGGATAGACGACAAGGTAAAGTTCACCGATGATGCCCTGCGCACGATACTTGGCGTGCCGCGGGTGTTCCTGCCCACCGTTTTGCGCGGCTGTGTGGCATGGGCAAAGGAGAACGGCGTAGAGCTGGTGGATGCCGAGCATATGAAGATCATCAACGACAAACGCGCCAAGGAGAAAAAGGAGAAAAACAAAAAATGAATGGCGGAAACCCGGATGCCCAGCTTCGCGCCGAGCGCGAGCTAAAGCTGCGCGCCGTTTGGTGCGGCTACTACGACGGCAACGAACGCAGTCACCGCGTACAGGAAAAGCCGGGCTTTATCTATCACCACACCACGCCGGACGCGCCCGTCCCGCAGCTTAACACGGTGCGTGTGGGACATGTCTCCCGTCTCACGCGCGAGCATTATAACGAGATATACGGCGGTGCCGACACCGACCGATAAAATTCCAAAGCAGCCGATCGTAAAGCTCCGTTTTACGATCGAGGAACCTCACGGCGGGGATGTGCGCTTATCGCCGCATGCCAAAATCGAAGATCCCGGCAGCTCCCTTTGGCGCGCAGGCTCACTTCGGCTCGACTCAAAGTTGTTTTTTGGCAGCAGAGCTGCCAAAAAAACAAATTTGATCTTTTATATGATGACTTTTACGATCAACTATATTTCCAAAAGTAAAGGAGCAAACAAAAATGGGCACACTTATTCAATATTGCACAGAGGCATCAAAATTTGACGGCCAATTTGCATGGCAGGCGGCAGGGATGGGGTATATCATCCTCACACGCCACGGTCACATAATAGCCATTGACGGCGGCGGATGCCGCGAGGATGCCGAGGGGATGATAGCTCTCATGGAGCGCGCCGTGGGCAAGCGGCCGAGGGTGGATCTTTGGATCCTTACTCACCTCCACAACGACCACTATACGGCACTTTTAAAGATAGCGGAGGATCCCACCCTGCGCGAGCGGCTGGAGATAGATACGGTGATGAGCTGCATTCCCGAAAGCTTTACCTGGATGCGCCGCGGCGAGCTTTGCAATGCGCAAAAGGACATCAACCGCGTTTCATCACTCGCGGACCGGCTGGGCTGCAGCCATCGGCGTGCCGCCGTGGGGGATCAGATCGACATTGACGGCACGGTGGTAGAGATCCTGCATACCTACGAAAATGCCGCAACGGTGGCCGACCCCAACGAGCTTTCGATAGTTTTTACCGTCAGCGGCGACACAAAAAAGATAATGTTCACCGGGGACGCCTACCCCGCGGGGCTTGAGGTGGTGTATCGCGCCTATCGCGAACGCCCGGAGGAGCTGAAGTGCGATATCCTGCAAGCGGCGCACCACGGTCTTAACGGCGGGCACACGCTGTTTTATAAGCTGGTGGATGCCGACACGGTGTTGGTGCCGATATCACGGTCCGGCGACCGCGCCATGAACCTGCCGGAGGAGAATGCGGCGCACCATAATCTTTACGCCGAGCGCCGCGCCGCAACGGTGATAAAAGCCTTTTGCGGCACCGCCGCCATTGAGATATGATGGCAAAAATATAATGAAGACCTCCGCGCAAGCAAGGGTCTTCATTATTAAAATGCAAGCATTATTCAATAGATAAAATGAATAGATAAAATGATCGGCGGGCGACCTGTGGTCGCCCGCCGGTGAAGAACACAAAAAATACATTAAAATCGAGAGCCGCCCCGCGGATCTCTTCCTCAACGCATGTACGGCATTCGCCCGCATGCATTTCACCCACGCGGAGCGCCGCGCTCGCCGCCCTCGGGACGGCAAAAGGAGACCTTTATGTGGATAGCAGCAGCTGTTCTTTCCGCATTTTTTGCCGGAGTGACCTCAATACTCGCAAAATGCGGCATTAAAAAAACAAGCTCGGATCTTGCAACCGCCATGCGAACGGCGGTGGTGCTGATCTTTTCCTGGCTGATGGTTGCGATCGTCGGCTCATACTCCACCCTGCCCGACATACCACCGCGATCATGGATATTTTTGATCCTCTCGGGGCTGGCCACCGGCGGCTCGTGGACCTGCTATTTTAAGGCACTATCGCTCGGGGATGTCAACCGCGTAGTGCCGATAGACAAATCAAGCACCGTCATATCCGTGCTTTTGGCCATCATCTGCTTTGGCGAGACCTCAAACCTTGCCGCAAAGCTGGCAGGCACTGCCATTCTTGCCGCGGGGATACTTTTGATGGTTGAAAAAAAGCCAAGCGACAAAAAGTCCGGCGGGCGGGTGTGGCTTATCTGCGCCGTGCTTTCCGCAGTGTTTGCCGCGCTGACATCGATACTGGCCAAGATCGGAATGTCCGGTGTGGAATCCAACCTCGGCACTGCCATTCGCACCTGTGTGGTGCTGGTGCTGGCATGGGGCATCGTCTTTTCGCGCGGCGAGCAGGACGGACTGCGCACCATCGACCGCCGTGAGCTTATATTCATCCTGCTCTCCGGCGTGGCGACCGGCGCATCCTGGCTCTGCTACTACTACGCCATTCAAAACGGTGACGTGAGCATTGTTGTGCCGATAGACAAAATGAGCATTCTTGTGACCGTTGCGTTCTCCCGCGTCGTGTTTGGCGAAAAGCTCAGCCGCCGCGCAACACTCGGACTTGTTTTGATGCTTGCGGGCACACTGCTGATGGTATTTTTTAAATGATCTGCCGAGATGTATCACGCAAAAACAAAAAGCACCTGCCGCGGCAGGTGCTTTTTTTGTGATCATTAAGTTTATGCTTTCTCGGATCATATCAACCGATAGCTTCCCAGTCTATCTCACGGTCCTTATAATAATATTTTTTATCCCGTTCGCCGATATTGCGAAGCACGCGGCAGGGGTTACCCACCGCCACCACACCGGATGGGATATCCTTTGTAACAACACTGCCCGCACCTATGACCGAATCATCACCTATGGTCACGCCGGGGAGTATGATCGCTCCCGCGCCTATCCAAACCCTATTCCCGATATGCACCGGGAGATTGTACTGATAGACCCGCTCACGAAGCTCCGGACATATAGGATGCGCACCTGTAGCTATCACAACATTCGGAGCTATCATTACACTGTCTCCAATATAAATATCGGCATCATCCACGACCGTAAGATTGAAATTGGAGTAAAAATTCCTGCCCACATGCATATTACAGCCCCAGTTTGCATGGAACGGCGGCTCGATATAGCAATTCTCCCCCACCTCTGCAAACACGCGGCGAAGGATCTCCTCGCGATATTTGACCTCGGAGGGGCGGGACATGTTGAAATCATATATCAGCTCCTTGCATTCATAGAGCTTTCGGTCAAGCTCCTCGGGAATAACATCAAGCGAGCAATCATAAAGCTCGCCGCTTTTCATTTTTTCAAGTAAAGTCATATTCTTGTCCTCCGTAAAGCTCCGGTTCACAGCGGTCTCCCCCGCCCTCCCCGGTATCCACTGAAATTATACCACAGATCAAGGACAACATCAACACCTCTGTGAAAGATTCCGTTTTTTTGCGGAAATGATCGAAAAAAACGCGGATCGTCGCGCGGCTACCCACGCAAGACATTCGGCCGCAAGCCCGATCATTCCCCCTGCCTGTTGCAACCCAAGCCGAAACAGAGTATAAATAAATGCAGCAAGACACAACATATTATGCCGACAGCTACGAGCGGGAGATCTACAACGGCATACTCGCGGGCATATCCCCGAGCGGTGACGAGCCCTCCGCGGGACGGAGTGGTGCGCGCTGCGGCAGGCGACGGCTTGCCCTGCATGTA
>CAZFVR010000012.1:0-43891 GCA_964522215.1 uncultured Ruminococcus sp.
GGATCAAAAAAACTAAATGTTCCGATGTTCTATCCGTCTTGGAAAGATATGACTCCGAGCTTCTCCACCATCGGGGTGTGAAGCTCAGATGTCGCAGAAACGTCACCAAGGATCAAAAAAACTAAATGTTCCGATGTTCTATCCGTCTTGGAAAGATATGACTCTGAGGCCCTCCACCATCGGGGTGTGAAACTCAGATATCGCAGAAACGTCACCCGAGGTATAAAAAAATGAAAAATGCGAAACGACTGATATCGATGACACTGGGGCTGTCGCTCCTTTTGCCGCTTGCCGCCTGCAGCGGCGCGGGCGTGGGAGATCCCCATGATACGACCAACGGCCCGCAGGACAGCGCGGCAGTCACACATGATACCGAAAATGCCGGCAATGCCACCGGCGGGTCCGATAAAACAGAGCCGCCGGAGACCACAGCCGAGCCGCTCCACCGCGACCCGCCGAGGAATGATGCTGAGGCGCTTGTGTGGGAGCTCTCCTCCGGCATATACAAAACAAGCACGCAGACCACCGCCGAGGTGGGGCTTGCCGACCCGCAAAATGTCGGGATAGATGAGGCGAGCTTCACGGCAACAGCTGATACGGTGCCGCCCGACGGCGAGTGCGCAGCGGTGTTTTATGTGACGGATCACGGCATCACTACCAAAAGATCGGATAATTCCGCCGTTATGGCCGGGCTGATCTCAAAGGTCGCGAAGGTCGAGGGCATAAAAAAGATCGTCTTTCCGGAGGGCGTGTACCGCTTTGCCAGAACGACGGTGTTTTCCGGCATATCGGACCTGTACGTCTGCGGTGAGGACGGCCGCCCGTTTACCATACTTATGACCTCATGGCAGCCGGGCATTAAGGTCACCGATTGCCAAAACATCCATTTTAATGGGTATAGGTTTGATTATGAGCACCCAAGCGCCGTCACGGGGCGGGTGGTGTCGTCGGATAGCCGTAGCCGTACCGTTACTCTAAAAATAGATGAGCCGTATGACCTTTCGCGCCCCGAGTATAACGGCGGGCGCGTGCAGTACGGCTCGTATATGGAGTATGAATATGATGCCGTGGCCGGGGTGTATGTTCCCAATTATAACGGCAACCTGCTTTATAACAGCACCGGGGACGGCATCCGCAACATAAAGGACGGCAGCTATGACCCGGCCACGCGTGAGCTGACCATCACCTTTGGCTGCCAGATAAAGGACGTGGCGGCAGGCGTGCGTGTAAACGTTGCCTTTACAATGTATGAGCATTTCGGCTTTCATGCCTCGGATAGCCGCGGGCTGTATATAGAGGATGTGTGCCTCTACCATACCGCCGGCATGGCCATGGGCGCGAGCCGCGTGGAGGGCATATATATAAACCGCCTGCGCATAGCTCCGCCCGAGGGTTCGGAGCGTCTGATGACCGCCACCGCCGATTGCCTGCATTTTGGCAGCTGTACCGGTGAGATAGTGGTGAAAAACAGCTATTTTTCGCATTCGCATGACGACGCAATGAATATCAAGGGCGCGTATGCCAAGGTGCTGTACGGCCTGCCGCAAAGCATAGTTTACGACAAGAGCTACGGTACACTTGAGGCTAAGGTGGGAGATGTGCTGGATGCCTACGAGGTGGCGACCTTTAAATATCTCGGCAGCTGGACCATCACAGGCATCGACACCGAGGATGGACGGTACACGGTGGCAGAGCCTGTCGGGGTAGAGCTTAAGGGCGCACTGATATGCAACGCATCCACCTCCCCTGCGCTTACAGTGGATAATTGCTTTATCGGCGATAAGCGCAACCGCGGAATGCTGATACAGTGCCGCGGCGCTGTTGTCAGCAATTGCACCTTCCGCAATGTCCTGCACGGCGCTATACAGATACTCAGCGTGGCGGATATATTTGCCGAGGGGATAATGCCGCGAGACGTAACGGTAAAGAATAATAAATTCCTGCAAAATACCGTGACGGATGTTAATGTGTTTACATGGGGACCCTCCGGAACAGCTCCCGGCACGATCCGCGGTATAAATATTCTAAACAATTTCTTTTACGGCTCGGCATCCTGCGCCGTGCATATGCTGGGCGCCGGGGATTCGACCGTCAGCGGTAACCTGTTTGCCGATGTTGCCGCCACGGTGCAGCTCGAGCAGTCGCAGGATATAACCGTTGTCGGTAACCGCAGCTTTAGCGGCGACACTGCGGAATGCCGCGAGATCGTCGGATAAATATATAAGATAAATATATATAATCTAATAGGAAGCAAAGACCAAAGCTCCTCACCCGCGCGGGTGAGGAGCTTTGGTCTTTTATGATTATCGGCGTTAAATAAAATCGCCAAAGGTCAAAAGCATGGGGTGATCCTTTATCGGCAGGTGGTGAAGCACCATTCTGTCCGCCCCGCGGGATTCAACAATGCTCTCCGGCAGCTCGTATATCGCGCCGTCAAGCAGGTCTATCAGCCGCACATCACCCTGTACGCCCGCAATATGGAAGGTCACCGTAGCTTCATATTCCGAGGTCATAAGGTCACTTGCATGCCAATAAACATAGGCCGCGCTGCCGTTTTTGCGCCTAAATCCGCCGCCAAGCGTTTCAAAATCATTTATATCAGCACCAAACAGGCGTGGCGATTGCTCCGGCATAGGCATCAGCGGCAGGTCGGTGACCTCCCACTCCTCCGCAAAAACGGATGCCAGCACCTGGAGCGTGCGGTAGGACATTTTGGGTCGGTACTCGCCAACAGAAAAGCCGTTCTCGTCAAATTCCGCGCCCAAAACGCCAAAATAGCCGTAGTCTATCCAGCTGGAGCTGTCCCCTACCATGCCGTGCAGTGCCTCTATCATGTCCATGCAGGAAAAATAAGAGGCAAACTCCGCGCCGCCCAGCAGATCTATCATCAGGTGACGCGCCATATATTTGGCTTGGCGGCGTTCGCTCCAAACGCCCTGCCGCAGGGCACCGTTGCCGCCACTGCGGGATTGCGTGCCGGATTCGCCCTGTATCACAGGCATGCCGGGCTTGTAATAGTTGCAAAGCGCACGCATCGAGCGAATGCTGTCTGCCATCACCTTGTCGCGCGGCGTGTAGCAGTGGTAGGTCACAGCATCGCAGACCTCAAACGCGCCTGCCTCGGCGAGTGCGGCAAAAAAGGTCATGTTGGCGCGGCACATCGAGCCAAGCACGGCACGCGCATTCGGGTCGCTCTCGTGTATCGCATTTGCGGTCGGAATGACCAGCCGTGCGTAATCGGCGGCGTTTGCACCACAGCGCCAAGTGCCGCGACCGTCAGGCTCGTTCCAGATCTCGTAGTCCCTCACGCGGCCGCGAAAATGAGTGACCAGCGCACGGGTGTAGTTCACCCAAGCCTCCAGTGCCTCATCCGAAAAGATGGGCGGACAGCCTACCGCACCGTATGACTCTGCGGCGCGCTCGTCGTAAAGTCCGTTGCCGTAAACTATGTTGATCCAAGGTATCATGCCGTCGGCTATCAGGCGGTCAACTATCTCGTCTATCCACCCAAAATCATAAACGCCGCGCTCGCGCTCGGTGCGCTGCCAGCCGGATTGTATCCTTACGTATTTAACTCCGATAGCGGCAAGCTTGTCGTACGCACGGCGGGGATCAAACACCGCGCGGTCAAGCTTCTCAAAGCCAATACCAAGGCGGGATACGCCTACCTCACTTGCACTTTTTGCCTTAACATCTCCAATTTTTAAAAGTCTGTCCATCCTGTCTTCCTTTCCGCCGCCGCGGTGATGATCCGTCGGCCGCCCTTTTTTCTTT
Organism: uncultured Ruminococcus sp.; assembly: GCA_964522215.1. GTDB lineage: Bacteria > Bacillota > Clostridia > Oscillospirales > CAG-272 > CAG-390. The sequence goes on from CAZFVR010000012.1 coordinate 3,775, forward strand.
ATTTTATCATCAAACCACACGTGGGTATATACGAATCTTGTGAATTTGTAAGAATGCTACTTGTTTTTGAGGAGATCTTTGAAAGCGAGAGCAGGAGGACGGGATACGCGCTTCGCGCGGTCATATTCCGCACGGTGTGCGGAGTGATATTTTGCGGCTTTCGCGGCAAAGTGATATGTTCCGCTCCGCGTAACGTGATATGCACGCGCGCGACCGCCGGGCGGCGGTCGCGGAACGAACAATGGATATCGCAGTCGTTTATGGCTGCGAACAAACTTCGTAGGACGGGGGGGCGGCCCCTGCCGCGACAAAGGATGATGCTTTTATTTGCGGCTACAGGCGCGTTGGAGCCTCACCTGCAGACGGAAGGACATTGTTATCCGCTGCAGAAATAATTTTAATTGAAATTCGCGGGCGAATCGCTCCCGCACATCTCAAAAAAAAAATTAAAAAAATTTCAATTTTCCTCTTGACAAACTCCTCTTACTGTGATATCATATTAGCATACTAAAGTGCTTGGCCGCAAGAGACGATGAAAACGCCGCCGCAGGCGAGCATAGATAAAAAAAGGAAAAAGACCCCAAAGGGGTCGGGTGAAGAAAAATGAAAAAACTCACAAAAACAAAAGTACTTGCCGCTCTGCTGGCACTCCTCGCGCTCATATCCTGCGCATCCCTCGTTAGCTGCTCCAATGGCGACGGTGACGTTGACTACGTTAAGAAAAACGGCAAGCTGATCGTCGGTATTACCGATTATCCTCCCATGGACTACCGCGAGGACGGCTCGGAGGAATGGATAGGCTTTGATGCCGACATGGCAAAGGCCTTTGCCAAGAGCCTTGGCGTTGATGCCGAGTTCGTTGTTATCGACTGGGGCACCAAGATCGCCGCGCTGAATGCCAAGACCATCGACTGCGTATGGAACGGCATGACCCTTAACGATGAAGTCGAAGCCGCAATGGCCGTCTCGCAAAAGTACTGCAAAAACGCACAGGTAGTCATCCTGCCGTCCGCAGTCGCCGCCAACTACACATCTGTGGAGAGCCTCAAGGATCTCAACTTTGCGGTCGAGGTCGGCTCTGCGGGTAAGGATCAGGTTGAAGCGCTCGGCTACAAATTTACCGAGGTCGGCGACCAGACCAAGGCAGTCATGGAGGTTGCCGCCGGAACTGCCGATGCTGCAGTGGTAGATCTTTTGCTGGCAGGTAATCTGGTCGGCGAGGGAACCTCCTACTCCTCCCTTGTTATCGGCCCGAAGCTCAATGACGAAGAGTTCTTTGTAGTCGGCTTTAGAAAGGATTCGGATCTTGCCGCCAAGTTCGGTGAGTTCTGGAGCGCCGCTGCCGCGGATGGTTCACTTGATTCCACAGCCAAAAAGTACGGCGTGCAGGAAGCCATCGTAAAATAATTTAAATATCTTACTCATCCTCCCGCCGCGGCGGGAGGATGAACAATGAAAAAAAGGATCATTATCGGACATGCTGCAAATACTTATTTCCCTTTGCGATGGGTTTGTAAAGACCCTCCAAATATTCTTTTTGACCCTGGCGGGAGCCATTCCGCTGGGCCTTTTGATCGCTCTTGGGTCAATGAGCCGCTTTCGCCCCCTGCGCGCAGTGGTCAAATTTATAGTTTGGATAGTCCGCGGCACGCCGCTGATGCTCCAATTGATAGTTATCTACTACGGTCCCGGTCTGTTTTTGCATAATAATATTTGGGGGACAGGCAACAGCGGCCGCTTTATTGCGGTCGCGGCGGCGTTTGTTTTTAACTACGCCTGCTATTTTTCAGAGATCTACCGCGGCGGCATTGAGTCGATATCCGTCGGGCAGTACGAGGCCGGGCAGGTGCTGGGGCTTTCAAAAAGTCAGATATTTTTTAAGATCATACTCCTGCAGGTAATAAAGCGCATCCTCCCGCCAATGAGCAACGAGGTGATAACCCTTGTTAAGGATACATCCCTTGCGCGCGTGATATCCGTTTACGAGCTGATCTGGGCGGGCGAGGCGTTTATAAAATCCCGCGGCATCCTTTGGCCGCTGTTGATGACGGGACTGTTTTATCTGCTTTTCTCCGGCCTTTTGACGGTGCTCTTTGCGCGGCTTGAGAAAAAGCTTTCCTATTTTAATTGATTTATGTGAGGTCAGCCATGCCGATACTTGAGGTAAAGGATCTTAAAAAGAATTTCGGCAGGACCGAGGTCCTGCGCGGTGTCTCCTTTGAGCTGGAGGCGGGCGAGGTGATGTCGATCATCGGCTCGTCCGGCAGTGGAAAGACCACCCTTTTGCGCTGTCTCAATTCGCTTGAATTTGCGGATGCGGGCAGTATAACCGTGGGCGGCGAGGTGATGTTTGATGCCGCAAATGCGGGCAGGGTCAGCGAGGCCGAGCTGCAGCGGCGGCGCTTGCACTTTGGGCTGGTCTTTCAGTCGTTCAACCTTTTTCCGCAATATACCGCGCTTGAAAACGTTGCGCTGGCGCCAAGACTTACCGGCAGGCGGGATGCCGCAGGCAGCCGCGCGGTGGCCGAGCAGCTGCTGGGGCAGGTGGGTCTTTCGGCAAAAATGCAAAATTACCCCTGTGAGCTGTCCGGCGGACAGCAGCAAAGGGTGGCAATAGCGCGCGCGCTGGCCATGGACCCGGAGATACTCTGCTTTGACGAGCCGACCTCCGCCCTTGACCCGGAGCTGACCGGCGAGGTGTTGCGCGTGATACGCGACCTGCGCGAGGCCGGCCGCACGATGATAGTGGTCACGCATGAGATGGATTTTGCAAAAAGCGTCTCTGATCGCGTGCTGTTTATGGCCGACGGCGTGATAGAGGAATCCGGCACGCCAGAGGAGATCTTCACCTCCCCTGCATCGGATAAGCTCCGCTCCTTCCTAAAGCTTGCATAGACCGCAAGAGCTTTTATACCCCTTCTGCCGTGGCGGCAGGAGGGGTAAGCTTATTTTTGGCACCACCGCCCGCGCGATCACCGACGTTTCAAGCCTGAAAGTGCCGCAAAGCACGGCTGTTTTTTATTTGCCGGATGCAAAAAATGCACGGGGTATTGACAATTCGGGGGCTTAGTGTTATTATTATAGCGCAGCGAGGGATCTTGCGGCAAGCGACGAAAAAAGGAAAGCAAAATGAAAAAAACAGTTAAGATAATACTTATTACGGCATGCCTGCTCATGGCAGTGTGCGCGGCGCTCACGTCCTGCGCTATGCAGTCAGGGGATGGCGATGCGGCGGGCGGCATAATGCTTGAATGCAACCGCCGCGAGGTGAGGGAGAGCTTTGACGGCATCCGCATCGATACCGACACGGCGGATATCAGGCTGATGCTTGCAGAGGACGGCGTTTGCCGCGTTGAGTGCCTTGAATTCCCTAAGGCGCGGCATGAGGTTGGGGTCACAGGCGGTGAGCTCGTGGTGCAGATCGATGACAGGCGCACCCTCTTGGATCAGGCGGTGGTATCCCTTGAACCGCCGCACATATATGTCTATCTGCCCGGGGATTACTATCGTTCGCTGGTGATAGACGATCACACCGGCAGGATAACGATAGATGATCCTTTTAAGTTTGATACACTCTCGATCACATCCACCACCGGTGCGGTAAAGCTCGACGGTGTGCGGGCGGATCGGGTGGATGTGAGCACCACCACCGGCGGGGTAGAGCTTTGCCGCACCGAGGTGGGGGAGGCAGAGCTTGCCGTCAGCACCGGACGCGTGACGGTCAGCGACTTGGAGTGCGGTGGCGAGCTTTGCGTTACCGCCACGACAGGCAGTGTTGAGATAGAGGATGTCAGCTGCGGCAGTTTTGTTTCAACCGGTACCACCGGCGGCATAACCCTGCGGCAGGTGACGGCCGAGGGGAAGATGCGCATCACGCGCAGGACCGGCGGGGTGACCTTTGACGGCGCGGATGCCGCGGAGATAGATGTTGAAACTACGACGGGCAGTGTGCGCGGCAGCTTGCTTTCCGGCAAGACCTTTACCGCCGACACGTCCACAGGCGCGATCGACCTGCCGGAGAATACCTCCTCCGCCGCCCCCTGCCGCATCAGGACCACCACCGGCGGGATAAAGATAACGGTCGAGGGGTGAGTGAGCCGTATGCCGCACTTTTTGCGGATCCTATACATCGCCGGCGGCGATGCTTGCGGAAGAAATCAGCGGGGCGGCTTTCAATATGAATAAAATTAGCAGGGCACGCACCACGGTGCGTGCCCTGCTAAAAATATATTTAATTTCGCAAAGGCCGGCAGGATGCTACCCTGCCGGCCTTTTATTTATTAATAGTGCTGCCTCACACGATCGGTCTTTGCTTGATCCTGCCATATGCGCGGGGGTAGCCGTGTGGGGTGGGTGTGATCTTGCGGATGACGACTATCGTGCGCTCCGGTGTTTCATCGGCTATGCCGTGCAGGGTCAAGCGGCGGACGGTCTCAAGCTTGCCGCCCAGTGTTTCAATGGCACGGCGAGCCTCGGCGGCCTCCTCCTCGCCGCGCGGCCCTTTCATGGCGCAAAAGCTGCCGCCCACCCGCAAATAGGGCAGGCACAGCTCGCACAGCATCGGCAGTGCCGCCACGGCGCGCGCGGTCACGCAGTCAAAGCTCTCGCGCAGTGCCGCATCGTGTGCTCCGTCCTCGGCACGGATGGGGAGCGCACTGACGCCCGAAAGCTCCAAGGCCTCCGCCGCCGCAGTGACGAACTTAAGCTTTTTTGCGGTGCTGTCGATGGCGGTGATCACAATATCAGGCCTTGCTATTGCCAGCGGCAGGGTGGGAAAGCCCCCGCCACAGCCGATATCCGCTACCCGCGCACCCTCCGGCAGCTCCGCCGAGACGGTAAGCGAATCGCAGTAGTGCAGCACGGCCAGCCGCGCGGGGTCGGTGATGGCGGTGATGTTGGTGTGTCGGTTAAATTCCAAAAGCATACGCGTGAGCTTTTTGTAGCTCTCCAGTCGCCGGCGGACGTTTTGCGGCACGCCGTTGGCCTCAAATGCGGCATCTATCGCCAATAAAAGCTCATCGTCTGTCGGGTCGGGGTATAGTATCTTGTCGGTCATATCGTTATCTACCTCTTATCATTTCAGCCCCAGCCGTATCATCAGCACCGAGATATCTGCGGGGCTGACTCCGCTGATACGTGAGGCCTGTCCCAGCGTCATCGGGCGGGCGGCGGCAAGCTTTTGCCGTGCCTCAATGCGCAGACCGCGGATCTCCGAATAATCAAGGTCCGCGGGCAGGATAAAGCCCTCAAGCCGCTCCTGCCGTTTGACCTCGGCAAGCTGCCGCTTGATGTAGCCCGCGTATTTGATGTTCGCCTCCACCGTGCGCACCACGGCAGGCGGGGGAGCAGTCTGCCCTTCCTCGGTGACCTGTGTGTCGCACAGTGCGGCCACCTCCGTGTATTCTATCCCGGGGCGGCGCAAAAGGTCGGCCATCGAAAGCCCGCCGGCCGACGGCGGCATATCATGCGCCGCAAGAAAGGCGGCAAGCACCTCGCCGCGGGGGTAGGAGGTCTCAAGCCTTTCGCACTCGGCGGCAATGGCCGCCTGTTTTTTCTTATATGACTCCGCACGCGCGCCGCCAATAAGTCCTATGCGCTCCGCCATGGGAGTGAGGCGTGCATCGGCATTGTCCTGCCGCAAAAGCAGGCGGAACTCGCTCCGCGAGGTCATCATTCTGTAAGGCTCGTTCGTGCCTTTGGTGATAAGATCGTCTATCAGCGTGCCGATGTAGCCATCCGAGCGGCGCAGGATCAGCGGCGGCTCACCGCGCAGCTTCAGCGCGGCGTTTATGCCCGCCACAAGCCCCTGCGCGGCTGCCTCCTCATAGCCGGATGTGCCGTTGAACTGCCCCGCGCCGTAAAGCCCCGCAATATCACGGAACTCAAGCGTGGCGCAAAGCTGCGTGGGGTCGGCGCAGTCATACTCGATCGCGTAGGCGTAGCGGGAGATCACGGCATCCTCAAAGCCGGGCAGGGTGCGCAGCATGGCATCCTGTACATCAGGCGGCATTGAGGTGGAAAAGCCCTGAATGTACATCTCCTCGGTATCCGGGCCCAGCGGCTCAACAAAAAGCTGGTGGCGCTCCTTGTCGGCAAAGCGGACTATCTTATCCTCTATCGAGGGGCAGTAGCGCGGTCCCGTGCCGTGTATCTGACCCGAATACATGGCTGAGCGGTCAAGATTTTCGCGTATCACGCGGTGCGTTTCGGCATTTGTGTAAACGATGTGGCAGGGGAGCTGGTCGATCAGCTGCAGCTCGTCCTCATCGGTGAGTGCGGAGAAGGGTGTGATATGCTCCTCGCCCGGCTGAAGCTCAAGGCGGGAGAAGTCTATCGAGCGGCGCAAAACTCGCGCGGGCGTGCCTGTCTTAAAGCGGCGCAGGCTTACGCCTATCTCGGCAAGCGATGCGCTGAGGGCGGAGGCGGCCAAAAAGCCGTCGGGGCCCGCTGCGTAGTTTCGGTCCCCCACAAAAATGCGGCTGTCAAGATATGTGCCGGTGGCAACTATCACGGCATCGCAGTCAAATATCTCGCCAAGCGAGGTCTGTACGCCGCACACGCGCCGCCCCTCCGGGTGATCACGGGTCAGCACGGCCACTATCTCCGCCTGCATTGGGTGGAGGTTTTCGGTCGTCTCTATGGTGTGCTTCATTATCCGCTGGTAAAGGCGGCGGTCGGCTTGTATCCGTTTGGAGCGCACGGCAGCGCCCTTGCCGGTGTTCAGCGTGCGGGATTGCAGGGTCACAAGATCCGCCGCGCGACCCATCTCGCCGCCCAGCGCATCTATTTCAAATACCAAATGCCCCTTTGCGGTGCCGCCGATGGACGGATTGCAGGGCATGTTTGCCACACCGTCCATCGATATGGTAAACAGCATGGTTTCAATGCCGAGCCGCGCCGCGGCCAATGCCGCCTCAATACCCGCATGACCGCCGCCGATAACGGCAATGCCGATCTTTTTGTTTGTTTTTGTGACCATCGTTGTGACCATCGCCGCAAAGCCTTGCGGCGTACCTTTTTTATTGATTGAAGGAGAACGGAATAGGTAAGCTGTCTGCCCGGCGTGCGGATGATATGCGGTGCTTCGCACAGTTATATTCCGCATGATGCGCGGAGTGATATTTTGCGGCTGTCGCCGCAAAGTGATATGCTCCGCTCTGCGGAACGTTGGATATCGCGTTTGCTTATGGCTATGTATAAACTCCACATGGCGGATCACCTACGCAACGAACTCAACTAAAACGCAGGGTGACGCACCGCGTCACCCTGCAGATCCGGATCTGTGCGCCGGGAAAATGATCAGTTTTCGCTTGAATCCAAAAAGATGACTATCTTTCTGTTATTATCGCTGCCGATGGAGTTGGTGGAAACACCGGCAATGCCCTGTATCTCGGAGTGGATTATGCGGCGCTCGTAGGGGTTCATCGGCTCAAGCATTACACTGCGCTTGTATTTAAGCACCCGCTCAGCCTGACGGCGTGCAAGTGCGCGCAGGGTCTCCTCCCGCTTTTCGCGGTAGCCGGCGATATCAAGTGCTATCTTTATATACTCACCGCGCTCGGCGCGCTCGCCGTTTTCACCAACCTCGCGACGGTTGGCGGCAAGACCGGCAAGATACTGGAGGGCATCCAGTGTATCGCCGTGGTGGCCGATAAGCACACCCGAATCCGCACCGTTCACCTCAATGATCAGTGCGCCGTTCTCGCCGTAGCGAGTGCCCACCTCAACATTCAGCCCCATATCCGCAATAACGGTCTTAATAAACTCTATCGCGCGGGTCTCGCCTGCAGGGGTGTAAGTGGCAACTATCTCGGCATCCGTTGCGCCAATGCCCAAAAAGCCCTTTTTAGCCTCGGTCACTACCGTGTATTCAAGCTCGGAGGCAGGAACATTCAGCTCTTTTGCTGCCTCGGCTATCGCCTCTTCAACTGTCTTTGCGCTAACTTTTATTTCCTTTTTCATAATAGATACCTCATTTGATCTCTTGATCTTTTGCTTGGTCATCCAATTTTTTGTCGGAGCCTTTGCGGTTGGCGGTCTTTTCCTCATGGTGGCGCTCCTCCTTGAGGGGAGCGGTCTCCACAACGCCTGTCTTTTCGGCGGCAACGCGATGCTCTGTATCAAAGCTTTCGTCCTCGGCGGGCGGCGTGTAGTCGGCATCGTCTATATGGAAGAGCGAGCGCGGGTCGCCGCGATGTGCCTCAAGATCCAGCTTGCGCTTTTCCTTGGTTGCGGGCTTGCCGGCGTACTCACGCTCGGCGGCCTTGTACTCCTCCTCGGTAAACACCGGCAGAGGCATGGCGCGGCTGAGGATGAACTGCTTGAGCGTGCCGAGGATGCTCTTAAAGATCCAGTAAACGCCGATAGCGGCCGGCACTACAAAGGTAAAGTAAACGGACATCAGCGGCATGGTGATATCCATTACCGTGTTGGAGCAGCCGGCCTGCTTGTCGGTCTGTCCGTTGGAGGGCTGATAGGAGAACTTGCGGGTCAGCTTCATGCTGAGGAAGTAGACCACAAAGGTCAGCACCGGCACGAGCCACAGCCAGCTGGGCTTGGCGATATCCGGAATGTCACCAAGGTTGATGCCAAACAGGCTAAAGTCGGGCAGGCCGCGCTCGTATGCGTTTGAGAGCTGTGCCAGTGCCTCGGCACCCGTCACGCCGTAGGTATCCGAATCCACAAAGATGGATATGCGGCTGCTGATCTCTGCCCAGTTATCGCGTATGATATCGATAACGCCGATGGTGCTGTTTGATTTGGCCATTTCAATGCCAAGCCCGGGGACCGTGGCATCGGTGGCGGTGGTGATGAATTTTTGCAGCGCCGTGATGGTGCCGGTGCCCACTCCCATAACATAGTGGAGCGGGTTCATAACTACCTGGTAGAGTGCAAGGATAACAGGCATTTGCAAAAGCAGGGGCAAGCAACCCGCAAAGGGGCTGTAGTTCTCCTTTTGGTACATCTCCTGGATCTCCTGTGCGACCTTTTGCTGTGTTACCTGGTCGTTGCGACCCGCGTATTTTTTGCGGATGGCCATTTCCTTGGGACGGAGACGTGCCTGCTGTATTGATGTTTTTTGCTGTTTTATGGCTATGGGCAGCAGCAGAAGCTCGACTACAAAGGCAAAAATGAACAGCGCAATGGTGTAGCTGCCCGTAAGCCTGTCAAGCCAGCCGAGAAAGTCGCCTATCCAGCAAAGTAATTTGTCGATCATTTTTTTGTTTACCGCGCCGAGCGCGGAGGCTTAACGCCAAAACCTCACTTATTTTCTTTTTTGTCGGTATCCCCCGTGGGGATATCACATTCGTCACAGCCGTGCAGGTGCATGCATGTGTCATCGCACTCGCACTCGTATATATCCTGCTGTGACAGTCCCACCGCTGATTTATGATTCCGTTTTTTGTTTGTAAAGCCGTGCTCGGGGACGGGATCGTACCCTCCGGCGCAAAACGGATTGCACCGAAGCACCCGCCATACGGTGAGCGCAAGCCCTACAAAAAAGCCGCGTTTTTGAAACGCCTCAAGGGCGTAGGCTGAGCATGTAGGCATAAACCTACAGCACGGTCTGCGTTTCAGCGGAGAAAGGCAGCGCTGATAAAACTTTATCAGCCAAATGGCGATATATTTCATTGGGAATCGCCGGTATTGTTATTTTGTGTTTCGATAGCGGTCACATCATCGCTCTTTGCGGTCTTTTTGCGGATAAGCCCCAGGGCGGTAAGCTGACGGCGCAGGTCCGCAGCCACATTGCCCGAGGATGCGCCAAGTATCGCCCCCCGCGCGGCGATTATCACAAGATAGCCGACAGATAGGTCGCCTGCGCGCTCCACGGTGCGGTAAGCCTCCCGCATCAGCCGTTTTGCGCGGTTGCGGCTGACCGCCCCGCCTATCTTTTTGCCAACGGTAAGACCTATACGGTTACGCAAACCGCGGCGCGGATCGGCCTTTGCAATGCGCTCGGCCGCGTAGTCGCGCAAAATATAAACGGCCGTATACTTGCCGGTGGCACGCCGCCCGCGGCGGTACGCCTTGGCGTAGAGATGATTCTCACGCACAGCTGTAAATTTCATTGCAGGCCCTCCGTTTTAGTTTTAGTGATCTGCCGAAAATATCGAAAACACTTGGATCCCGCTCCGGTGTGGTTCCCCTTTGATCATATCCTGGCTTTGCCCCAAAAAAACGGCGACCGACAGCATAGGGCAAGGTTCGGTCGCCGGGTCCCCGGGGCGGTCACCCCGGCTATTTTGTGATTTCTTAATTAATCTTAATTAATAAGAAAGACGTTTTCTGCCTTTGGCGCGTCTTCTCTTCAGTACGTTTCTGCCGTTCAGAGTTTTCATTCTTTTTCTGAAGCCGTGCTCTTTCTGACGCTGACGCTTTTTGGGCTGATAAGTTCTGAGCATTTCATGCACCTCCCTCGGTTTTGTTATCCGGAAGCATTGGGATCTCGTCGGATGAGACTCCGACACACAATAACATCTTATATTATAATCTATGGTGGGTGGTTTTGTCAAGAGCTAATTAAAAAAAATCCGTCAATTTTCGTTTTTTTAATAAAAAAACTGCCCCCCGACGGCTAAATCTTTGTATTTTTCTTGACTCGCGGTCTCTTTTGCAGTATAATTATTATAGCCGATCGCTATGATATTCGGAATGAAGCTAATATAATTAAAATGAAATAAACCAAGATCGAAAGGAAGCTCTCGGAATACTTGAGAGCTGGGTGCTGAAAATGCAGCTTTATCACAAAATGACGATAGCGGGACTTGAGCGCTCACTGCCGCTCTGCCCGTTGAATGACGAGCTCTATATCGGCGCGTTTATCATTTTCGGTGATCCCGAGCTTACCACGGCCTGCGCCGCGCAGCTGCTCGAACGCGCACCGGAGTATGATTATATCATCACCGCCGAGGCAAAGGGCATTCCGCTTGCGCATGAGATGGCGCGTCTGGCGGGCAATCAAAAATACTTTGTGGCGCGCAAGGGCCGCAAGCTCTACATGACGGGCGTGCTGGAGGTCGAGGACGTCTCCATCACCACGGCGCACTCGCAAAAGCTCTGCCTTGATACGGCGGATGCCGAGCTGATGCGCGGCAAGCGTATACTTGTCGTTGATGATGTTATATCGACCGGCGGCTCGCTCCATGCGCTGGAAAAGCTGGTGGAGGCCGCAGGCGGCAACATTTGCGGACGCATGGCCATTCTTGCCGAGGGCGATGCACAGGACCGTCCGGATCTTATCTATCTTGAAAAGCTCCCGCTCTTCAACGCGCGCGGAGAGGTGATCTGAACTTAATAATAAAAGCGGCGCCCGCGGGCGCCGCTTTTTTATGTATGGGTGATAATTATTTCAAAAAGCTGAGGCTGCGAATGATAGCCGGCTCTTTGGCCTTTCCGGAGCAGATCTGGAAGAAGCAGATGATCTTTATTACAAAGAAAGCGATACAAAGGATGCCGTATGCAATGGGCACGATGAATGTCCAGCAAAGCACAGCGGCGCAAATGCCGCCGAGGATGGTTGCAACGGTGAACTTAAGTGCCTGTCTGATATGGAAGCGGACGTAGGCGGAGGTGCTGCTGGCAAGCAGGCTGATGATGATGCCGATCGTACCAAGCAGGTAGGGGAGCATTGCAAACACCTTGTTTTCGGAGATGTCGCGAGAGTCAAATTCGGCAGTGTGGTCATAGGGATCCACTGCAGGTGCGGCGGCGGGACGCTGGTTGGTGGCAAAGTTTGTTCCGCAATTGGGGCAGAAGGCTGCGCCGTCGTCGATCTGAGTATTGCAGTTAGGGCAATTTTTCATGGCTTGAATACCTTTCATATTTTTTTCAATACTATGCGGCGGCAGATCAAAAAATACCGCGCGGGTATTGATAATGAGATACTAATACAATGATAATATCCTATTTTCATTATAACACACAAATGCGGATAAATCAATACCCGCAGTGCGATTTTTTGCGAAATGCGCAAGAAATACGTGAGTGAATCTCAAATTCGTTTTTTGTATGGCACATACCGCTTGCGCCGTGCCCTGCAACATTGTATTTAATTTCAGATCCACCGCGCAAATTAATACTGCGACCATCGCCGCAAGCTATGCATGTGATCCTGCACGGAGTGCGGCATGTAACGGGGCATCCTACAGCAAGACCTCAAAGGTCGTTCCCTCGTCATCGCTTGCGGCGGTGATCTTCCCGCCGTGAAGCTCCACTATCCTGCGAACGATCGCAAGGCCTATGCCGTTGCCCTGTGCGGCGTGTGATTCGTCCGCCTGATAGAACTTACCAAATATCTTGTCCAGCTTATCGGCGGGTATGCGGCTGCCGGTGTTTTTTATCCGCACGCGGGTGCGGCTCTCGCGGCGATCGGTGATGACCGAGATCACTGCCCCCTGCGGCGCAAACTTTATTGCATTGTCAAGTATGTTTATCCATACCTGCCGCATCAGCTCCTCGTTGGCCTCAATCGTGTATTCCCGCAGCTCAAGCTCCAGATCTATCTCCTTTGCGCTCCATTTATCCTCAAGCAATAGTATAGCTCCGCGCAGCTGTTCGGCAAGATTGTAGCGGGTGATATCTGTCAGTATCCGCTGATTCTCCACGCGGGACAGCTCAAGCACGTTTGATGCCATTACCGAAAGCCGCCGTGACTCCTCCTCTATCGCTCGCGCGTACTGCTCGCGCTCATCTTCCCCCAGCTTGCCGCGGGAGAGCAGACCTGCAAGCCCCATTATCGAAACGATGGGTGTTTTAAACTCGTGCGAAAAGTTATTGATAAAGTCGGAGCGCAAAAGCTCGGTGTTTTGCAGCTCCTCTGCCATAGTGTTAAAGCTTTGCACTATCTCGCCAAACGCGGGGTGCGAGGCAAGGGAGGGACCAAACTCAAGCCTTGCGGCAAAATCCCCTGCCGCCAAACGGTTCATTTTGTTTATAAGCTCGTTTATCGGGCGCAGGGGTATCCTGCTGCTGAAAAACACCAACACCGCGCCGATGAGCAGGCTTATTGCCGTCATAAGCATCAGCGCTGTGCCAAGGCTGAGCTCACCATCCCCCGCCACCAGTACGCCAAAGCGTGCCAGCGTCCAAATCCCCAGCGCGGCAAGGCTGATGGCGCAGACGAGTATTGCAAAAACAAAAACGGACAGCACCAGTGTCAGCGAGGTGCGCGTGGCACTCTCCTTTATTTTTTTAAGCCCCGGTACCAGTTGATCCTTGACCTTTTCCTTTACTTTGCCCTTACCCTTGCTGCTCATTGTTGCCTCCCTGCGGCTTTTTTATCGCCTTGTAGCCCAGCCCGCGTACCGATACTATCTCAAATTCCTCCCAATCCGCAAAGCGGTGGCGCAGGCGGCCTATGTGAACGGTCACCGTCTCCCAGCCTGTTTCGCTGTCCGCCCCCCAGATCTCGTCCATCAGCTGTATGCGGGTAAATATCTTACCGGGGTAGGAGAGGAGCATGTATATCAGCATAAACTCCTTTTGCGGCAGTGTTACCGATTCGCCCGGGCGGCTGACCGTCATTGAATCATAATCAAGCACGGCATCCCCCACAACTATGCGGCGCTCGCTGGCTATGCGCGCACGGCGAAGCAGTGCCTTGATGCGAAGGAGCATCTCCTCGTCATCCACCGGCTTTGTTATGTAATCATCCGTTCCCACGGCAAAGCCGCGGTGCTTATCCGCCGGCAGCTGCTTGGCGGAGACCATCAGCACCGGCAGCTCGGCATACGATTCGCGCAGGCGGCGGGTAAACTCGTAGCCGTCCATGCGCGGCATCATAAGATCCAGCAAAACAAGATCCACATGCTCCCCCGCCATTGCATCAAGTGCCGCCTCTCCGTCCTCCGCAGTGGTCACGGTATAGCCCGCGCCCTCAAGCAATGCGCGAAAGTAAAGACGCGTGTTTTTATCATCATCAACGACCAGTATATGAAACATTTTCCCCTCCCGACGCATCCGCCGATGAATTGTTTTCTTCCTATTTTATTTTATCACATGCAAGCGCATTTTTCAAGAAATATTTTTGGCGGGTCGCCCTGACCCGCCATCATCCTTATTTTCCCGAACTTACCCGGCTCAATAATTCTTTGCTCTAAGCTCAAAGTACGCCTGCTTATGCATGCATACGGGGCAGACCATGGGCGCATGTGCGGCAACAACGATATGCCCGCAGCTGCGGCATTCCCAAGTGACGGTATCGCGCCGCTCAAACACCTCGCCGCGCTCGATGTTGTCAAGCAGGGTGCGAAAACGCTCCTCATGCGTTTTTTCTATCGCCGCCACCAGTCTAAACCTTGCCGCCAGCTCGCCAAAGCCCTCGCGCTCCGCCGTTTCGGCAAAGCCCGCGTACATATCCGACCATTCGAAGTGCTCGCCGCGGGCGGCGGAGAGCAGATCCTCTGCGGTGTTGCCGATCCCGCCAAGCTCAGAGAACCACAGCGCGGCATGCTCACGCTCATTTTCGGCGGTCTTCAGGAATATTCCCGCTATCTGCTCGTAGCCCGCATTGCGTGCCTCGCTTGCAAATATCGTGTACTTGTTGCGCGCCTCCGATTCACCCGAAAACGCCGTGCGCAGGTTTTTTTCTGTTTCTGTTCCGGAATATCTGTTTGCCATTTTATCACCTTTCAGTTTGCATATCGCATGAGGATGTTGTAGTGATCCTCAAGTACCTCATGCATATTATGCGCACCGCAGGTGACTATTATGTATCCATGCCCGTTTTTATCCTCGGCATACGCCGCAAGACAGCTGCCCGACTCGTCAATATAGCCGGTCTTGCCGCCAAGCATGCTAAAGCCCTCAAGGCTCACCGCTCCCCACGAGGCGGCGTAGTCCTCCATATTGAGGGCAAGACGGTCGCGCAGGCGGCGGGAGGTGGCGGGATCCGTGCCGTCCCCCGCTGTTTTGTAGCTCTCGGCAAAAATCATCTCGCGCATCAGGTCGTCGGAGAGGGCTGTGCGCATTATCTCGGCAAGCTCACGCGCCGTAGAATAGTTTGATGGGTCAAAAAGGCCGGAGGAATTTGCAAAATGCGTTTTGGTAAGCCCCATGGCGACCGCGCGGGCGGTCATAAGCTCGGCAAATGCCGCTTCATCCTCGGCGCAAAGATAGGCAAGGCCCACCGTGGCATCACAGCCCGAATGAAGCATCGCGCCGTACATGAGATCAAGCGCCGAGGCACGCTCGCCGACCGCGTACCCCACCTTCATGGCATCCGCCTCAAGCGAATAAAGCATACCGCGGGTAAAGGTCACGGTAGAGGCAAGATCGGCTATCCGCTCCCGCGCCACGATAAGCGTCATGAGCTTTGTAAGAGATGCGGGGTACAGCCGCTCATCGGCGCGCAGGGCGGCGATGAGGTGACCGTCCTCGGCATCCATCAGCGCGGCGTATTTGGAGTTGATACCGCCGATCGTGACTGTCTCCGCTATCGGTGCGGTAACAGCCGGCAGTGTTGGTGCGGCGGTGGTCACGGGGGCGGCGGTCGTTGCCGCCGCGGGCGGGTCGGTCTGCGGCACTGCGCCAAGGGCGGGTGCGGTGGTGTCCTCCTCCGGCGGCGCGGCTCGCCGCCCGCCGGCCGACATTACAAATACGGATATAAAGGTTATAAGCAGAATGCCGAAAAGTATCACGGCAAACAAAAGCAAAAGATTTTGCCAGCGCTCCCCAAAAAGCGCGGCAGTGCCGCCTGTGGGACGCGCTGGGGCGGTCGGACGGTCGGACGGTGTGCGGTCGGATGTGCGGTCGGACGTGCGGGACGGCGAGTGCGCCGAGCGATGATCCTGTGACTCGCCGGTCACATATATACGGCCGGAGCCGTTTTCATGATCTGACATGTGGATACCTCCGAGAGTTAGTTGCATTTCGTGCATATCACGTTACGCGGAGCGGAACATATCACTTTGCGGCAAAGGCCGCAAAATATCACTCCGTACACAGTGCGGGATCTTACTGCTCGCAGCGTCCGCACCGCCCTGCGGAGATCATACGCAGCCGTAAACAGACACGATATTCATTCCCTCTGTTTTCATCCGTTGTCTGTTCCGATAAATAGTATTATAACATATAAGATATGTCGAATCAAGTCTTGGCTTGTAAATTAGCTGTATCCCGGGTGGCGCGGCGGGAATTTTTTATTCGCGTGGGCGATTTTTTTGCTTTCGGTCTTTATTTTGCTCGGCGGATGTGATATACTATATATAATAATGTAAGATCGCCCACGGCGGCGGGCATGGATCACGGAGGGCATTTGCCCACCGGGGGAGAGGAGTTCATCATGCTATCAGAGATATACAGCGCGGGACTTTCCGGCATTGACAGCTTTATTGTGACCGTTGAGGTAGATGGTGCGCCGGTCATGCCCTACTTTGAGTTGGTCGGCCTGCCGGATGCGGCAGTAAAGGAGGCCAAGGAGCGTGTGCGCACCGCCTGCTACAACAGCGGCTTTTTGTTCCCGGAGCTGGGGCTTACGGTAAATCTTGCCCCCGCCGACCGCCGCAAGGAGGGCTCGGGCTTTGATGTGGCGATCTTAGTCGGTATTTTGCGCTGTGCCGGGGTGATAAAAAGATCGGTCGATCTTTCCGGCTGTGTATTTGCGGGTGAGCTTTCCCTTTCGGGTGAGGTGCGCCCGGTCCGTGGTGCGCTTTGCATGTGTGCCGCCGCAAAAAGCGCGGGAATGACCGACTTTTTTGTCCCCGCCGCCAACGCGCGTGAGGCCGCGGCGGTATCCGGCATCCGCGTTTTTGCCGTGGGATCCATGCGTGAGCTGGTGGATCATCTAAACGGCGCCGCGCCGCTCACCCCCACCGAGGGAGATGCCACGGTGCTTGACGATACAGGTATATCGGCGGGGCTTGATTTTGCCGATGTAAAGGGTCAGCACATGGCCAAGCGCGCCATGGAGATAGCCGCGGCGGGCGGGCATAACATTCTGCTTATCGGCCCTCCCGGGACAGGCAAATCAATGCTTGCCAAGCGCCTGCCCGGCATTTTGCCGCCAATGACCTTTGATGAGGCTATAGTTTCAACCAAAATACATTCTGTCTCGGGTGTCCTGCCGGAGGGAGTCTCCCTGCTCACCTCACGCCCGTTCCGTGCGCCGCACCACACCATGTCGGCGGTGGCACTGGTCGGCGGCGGCACCAATCCCATGCCGGGCGAGATCTCGCTGGCGCACAACGGCGTACTGTTTTTGGATGAGCTGCCGGAGTTTCCAAAGCTCGTTACCGATTCGCTCCGTCAGCCGCTTGAGGATAGGCGGGTCACCATCACCCGTGCCAGTGGGCGAGTGACCTATCCCTGCTTTTTCATGCTCGTTGCGGCAATGAATCCCTGTCGTTGCGGCTACTACGGTCACCCCACCCACCCCTGCACCTGTTCGCCCGGGGAGGTAAAGCGTTACATATCAAAGATCAGCGGTCCTCTGCTTGACCGCATAGATATAGAGGTGGAGCTGCCCTCCCTCAGCTATGATGAGCTGTCGGCGGATGCCTCACCCGCCGAGCCGTCGGCAGTCATTCGCCGCCGTGTGAGTCGCGCCCGCGAGTTTGCAAGGGAGCGGATGGCGCGTGACGGGATCGTGGGCGTGCATTGCAACTCCCAGCTTGATGCGGGAGATCTGCGCCGCACCGCGCACCTGGGGCGCGAGGCAAACGAGCTTTTGCGCGCCGCGTATGAGCGGATGGGTCTTTCCGCGCGCGGATATGACAGGGTAATACGCATGGCACGCACCGCGGCCGACCTTGCCGGATCGGCGGATATCGAGGCCGAGCATATCGCCGAGGCGATACAGCTCCGCTCGCTTGACAGAAAATACTGGGGGTGACGATGATGAGTGGCACAAAATTACCCGCAAAGGGTACGGCGGGCGTTCGTCCGGCGGCCAAATATGAGGCAAGAAGCACCGATTTTTATTACCGCTCGGAGGCGGAGCAGCGCACTCCGCTGACCTGCCGCGCACACCTGCACTATCATATAGAATGCTTTTATCTTTGCGAGGGGCGGGTCACCGTTTGGGTGGATTCACAGCCCTTTACCGCCAAGGCGGGGGATCTTGTAATGGTATTTCCAAACCAGATACACCAGTTCCGCAGTGAGGTGGGCGGGCGCGAGAGGTATAGGCTTTTTATAGTCAGCCCGGATCTTGTGCCGGAGTTTGCCGCGGTGTTTAATTCCACACTGCCGCACTCACCAGTATTGCGCGGCGTCGGCAAGACCGAGCGGCTCGTGGCACTGATAGACGGTTTGGCCGAGGTGTCGGAATCCGACCCTGCAAAATACACCGCCGAGGTGCAAAAGGGGTATATAACCGCATTTTTCGGCATGCTTTTGCCGCAAATGCAGCTTGACGAGGTGAGACTGGGTGATTCTCGCGCCGTGCGCGAGGTGGTAAGCTTTTGCTCGCAAAACTACACCAGCGACCTCTCTCTTGAGGCACTTGAGCGGGAGCTGCACCTCAACAAATATTACATCTCCCACCTGTTTTCAAGCAAGCTTGGGATCAGATTTAACGATTATGTAAATTCCCTGCGCGTGTCGCACGCGTGCAGACTGCTGCGGGATACAGCACTGCCGGTCACCGAGATATCCGACATTGTGGGCTTTAACACACAGCGCACCTTTAACCGCGCGTTTGCAAGATTTCGCGGGGTCTCGCCTGTAGAATACCGCCGCGCCAGCGGAGACGGCAGTGAGGCGGCCTCCTTCCCCCCGATAGGAGCTACGCCGGCGCATTATGAAAGGACAGCACAGAAATGACAGAGCTTTTAGGTAGGCTATTTATCCGCGATCACAAAAATGTTGCCGCGCCGACGGTTCGGCGGGCGTGGGGAACGCTCGTGTCCGTCATCGGCATTATCTGCAACATCCTGCTTTTTGCAGGCAAATTCACGCTCGGCGCACTGCTGGGCGCGGTGTCGCTGACGGCGGATGCTGTGAACAATCTCTCAGATGCCGGCTCGCAGCTCGTTTCCCTTGTAAGCTTTCGTCTTTCCGCCAAGCCCGCCGACCGCAAGCACCCCTATGGTCATGCAAGGATAGAATATCTGGCCTCAATGGTAGTGGCGTTTATCGTCGTCATCATCGGCTTTGATCTTTTTCGCGAGTCGATAGGCAGGATGCGCTCCGGCGAGGAGGCGGAGGCCTCGTGGCTCTCGCTGGCCGTGCTTGCCGCATCCATGCTCGTAAAGCTGGCACTGGCGGCACTAAACCGCGGTGTGGGACGGCGGATAGATTCCTCCGTCATGCGCGCCACCGCCACCGACAGCCTGTCTGATGCCATGGCTACCTGCGGGGTACTGGTGGGGCAGATCATTTTGCTTGTGTGGAATATTAACATCGATGCCTATATCGGCTGCATCGTTTCCATCCTTATCATGTGGGCAGGTGTGCAGCTGCTTGGCGAGCAAAAGGACCGCATTATCGGCGAGGCGCCGAGCGAGGAGACGGTAGAGCGCATCCGTCAGCTCGTTGGATCGCACGCGGGCGTGCTTGGCGTGCATGATCTTATGGTGCATGACTACGGCCCGGGGCGTTGCATTGCCTCATTGCATGTTGAGGTGGACGGCGAGGCGGATATATACGCCTCGCACGACATGATAGATAATATCGAAAAGGAGCTTGGTGATACGCTGGGCGTTGCGGCGACCATTCATCTTGATCCGATAGTGACGGATGACAACGAGCTTACCGCCACCCGCCGCGCCGTCAGCGCGGTGCTGGATGAGCGGGGCATAGGCTGCGGCATACATGATTTCAGGATGGTGCGCGGCCGCACACATACAAATCTTATATTCGATCTTGTCGTACCGTTTGAGGATCGCCGCGATGATGCCGCAATTCGCGCCGCCGTCTCTGCCGCCGTGGCGGAGATAGATAAATCATATCTTACGGTAATTACGATAGACAGAGCATAAAATATCAAAAAGTGCTTCCCGCGGCGGCGGGAAGCACTTTGTTTTGTGAATTTTCAATCTATTTCAAGCGGATACCACCGCACGCCCTCGGTGTCGGGGATAAATTCAAGTATTCCGATGGGGGAAGCACAATAGATCCTGCCGCGCAGGGTCGTTATGGAACGGACATCTATCGCCTGTAGGATAGCATCCTCGGAGAGGGTGGTCATCCTGCCGTCCTGCGCCAGCTGCAACAGTGCCGTGCTCTCTCCGCGAATTGCCGCAAGCATACCGGAGCCGTCGGCGGTCGGCGCGGCGGCCACGGCCGTGCCGTAGCGGGTGGCGGCGGTAATGGCACGCGGGGCTCCGCCGTCATCCGGGCGGTCTATCAGCAAAAGCTTTGTCATGCCGCCGGCGGTAACTATCGCCATGCAACCGCCGTCTCGCCGCACAAGAGCTATGCAGGGCTCGGCGGTCACGGGAAGTGGCGCACCCTCGGCGGGGAGGTAGGATATCCCCTCCCGCGTGCCAACAAACAGCCCCGTGCCGCAGTCAACGCTCATCACCTCGCCGCCGAGCGGGTCGGCATCGGTTATCAGCAGGCGGTCGTCCTTTACGCTTATGTAATAGTCACAGAGGGTCGCAGCATTTGCGGGGATGCTCATTTTTTCGGCATATTTAAAGTCAAAATCATCGTCTTTTAGGGTCTCGGCGAGCTTAAATACCGAGGATGACACATAAAGTGTCTCCCCACCTGCGCACGCGGTGAGCAAAACAGCCGTCAAAAGGGCAGCCGTGACGGCCAAAATAAAGCGGGATCTGATCTTTTTATCGGCGGTATCGCCGTTTTGAACTTTCATATATACCTCCAAGGGTCGGACGTTGGCGCGGGGCATCCCGCGCCAAGAAATTCCGCACGGAGTGCCCTCATGTGATCTGCGCCGGCATATCATCAATACATTATAATTATAATCAACTTGGGGCGGGTTGTCAAGTCGACGTAACAGATAGTTGAAAAAAACGCTATTAGGGTTGACATGAGATATGCTTCGTGGTATAATAGCATGGAAGCTTTTGTTCGGCGTGTATACTCGTTGGGCTAAAAAACAAACAAAAAGGAAGGTATTATGAAACACACAAGACCGGTATTAAAGCTCATTGCCGCATCGATGTCCCTTTTGATGCTCATGAGTGCTCTTTGTGCGTGCGCTCAGCCCTCACAGGGTGGCGACACCACAGTGCCCGAGACCACAGTCTCAGTTGACATTCCGGAAACGACTACCGATATCTATGCAGACGTACCCGAAGGCAACTTTGACAGTGCAGAGATCCACGTGCTCAACAACACAAGCACATGGGCGCTCACCACAATGGAGTCCAGCGAGCAGCTGGGTGACACCATTGCCGATGCAATTACAAGACGTAACGGCATTGTTGAATCCAAGCTTAATATTACGATCGTTTACGAGACCAACACCAACGTACAAAAGGCTGTTATAGCCGACCAAGAGACCCAGACCAACTACTACGATTTCTTCTTTGACTCCGCCTCCAGCAATACAAAGCTTGCAATAGAGGGGAGGCTTGAAGACCTCAAGTCGCAGGATGCCATTCAGCTTGAAAAAGAATGGTGGTATCCCGCATCCACCAACAGCGTAGCTATCGGCGATGCCGTTTATATGGCATTTTCGGATGCTCACCTCCACTATCACGAGGGCTTTTATGTTACGGTATTCAACAAGGACCTGATGGGCAACTATGAGGGACTTGAGGACCCCTACAAGCTCGTTGAGGACGGCACATGGACGATCGAAAAGCTCAATGCCATGTCCAAGATCGTGGCGACCGACCTTGATGCCAACGGCAAAAAGGATATCACCGATGCCTCCAGCATCTACGGTCTTACCGCAAACTACAATTCCGGCGTTTCTATGATGCTTGGCTTTGATACCTCTCTGCTCAACTACGAGGGTCACAACATCCCCATGGCAAACTTTACGGGTGCTAACGAAAAGATAGTTGATGCCTACACCAAGGTACTGCAGACCATCTACGATACCACCCTTTGCGGCAGCTCGATCAGTGACGGTTACTCCAGCCTCGGCGGCAACCAGAACAAGGTCTTCTCCGAGGGTCGTGCGCTCTTTATCTACGAGGTCACAGGTACGCTCAAGCAGCACCGTGACGATCCCTTTACATACGGTATAGTTCCCTCTCCCAAGTATGACGAGGCGCAAAAAAACTTCATCTCCCCCATCGCCGTAACGGTCGGTGCATTCTGCATCCCCGTAGGCTCTCCCGATGTTGAGCGCGCCGCCATCATTGCCGAGAATCTGGCTGCGACCTCTCACAAGGAGATAAAGCCCGCCTACTACACCGTTACCCTTTGCTACAAGTACAGCAAGGACCCCCAGTCTATCGCCATTCTTGATACCGTATACCAAAACGGTCAGTTTGAGCTGGCATACGTTTACGGCTTCGGCTCTGTCAGAACTACGATAGAGAACGCCTTTAAGGCCAACAAGGCGGATATCAGCTCCAGCCTTGCAGGCATTAAAAAGGTAATTAACAATGCGATCAACAAGGCAAGAGTAGGCCTTGGAATAGACTGAGCCGCGTGACTGCAAAAGGAGAAAAAATGAAAAAGCTAATATCCCTTATCATAACCATTATGATGATAGCGGCACTGGCGCTCACCGCATCCGCCGCCAACCCCTCCGACGGTCTTGTTACCGACGGTCTTATCGTTCACTACACCTTTGACGAGTATGATCCCGTAAGCCAGACCTATGCCGGCACAGTTGCCAACGCCCCCCTCGCCATTGAAAAGATGATGGGTACTGCCAACGTCAGCGACGGTCCTGTCGGCAAGGCCGTATACTTTGACGGTGAGACCGTCTTCCAGGCTGATTCCACCGTTTTCGGCACCAACTACAACTCCCTTACCGCCCTCACATACTCTATGTGGGTATATGCCGACGTCTTCCCCGTTGAAAATGCAGACGGTAACCAGTATCCCTTTACCACATTCAGCTGGGATGTAGGCTCTTATCACCTTATCTTCGTATGGGGCAATTATCCCGGCTCCTGCCAGATGACAGTTAAGGGTGCAACCTCTCCCACCGGCGGTGCGTACTCCACCAGCACCTACTACCGCACTCCCCCGACAGAGACCGGCAAATGGGTGCTTATGACATGGACATACGATGTAAACACCGCCACAGCTAACTACTATGCCAACGGCGAGCTTTTGGAGACTGCCACATACTCCGCCGCAGTTCCGATCAATATTGACGGTATCAGCGTGGGCGGTCACTACGAGTACAAAAACTTCTACAAGGGCTACATAGATGATCTTCGCATCTACGACCGCGTGCTCAGCGCAGACGAGATCACACAGCTCTACCTCTCGGGTAACGATACAGTAGTTCCCGCACCCACCGCAGTAGCCGATGTGGAGACCACACCGCCCGAGACCACTGCAGCTCCCGCGGCAGAGACCACTGCAGCTCCCGCCGATGATACCACCGCACAGGCACCTGCCGAAACCACTGCCGCCCCTACAACCACAGCAGCTGCTGCTGACGATGCCGCGACCACTGCTGCCCCTGATGCTGCGAAGAGCGGTTGCGGCTCGGCCATTGCCGGCACTGCCGCCATCGCCATGGCAGTTGCCATCCTCGGCAGCGCACTTATAGCGAAAAAAGAAGATAAATAATTATTCTCAAAAAGTCAGCGGGTGACCGCCGGGCACCCGCTGACCGCAAAAACAGAAAATACAGGTAAGCCATCCCCAAACGCAGGGCTTTATGACACCAATATAAATGGAGGGCGCGCCGCAGGCGAGCTGCAACAAAGATATGAAAAACTCAACCTCCGCCGCAGAAAATAAGCGCGGTCTGTTTATAGTTCTTGAGGGCGGTGACGGCTGCGGCAAGACCACCCAAGCGGCAGAGCTTTGCCGCCGCCTTACCGAGGCGCGCGGGCGGCGCTGCCTTTCCGAGCGCGAGCCGGATCAGCGTGATATAGTTGGCGCGGTGATACGCGCATCCTATTTCGGCAGTGTAAAGCTCCTGCCGGAATCTGTCGCCTACATGCATGTGGCGGACAGGCTTGAGCATATAGATTTTATGCTTCCCAAGCTTTTGGAGGGTCAGGATATCGTTTGCGACAGATATTACATCTCCAACATGGCCTACAACCGCACAGATCGCCTTTCAATGGAGCAGATATACGAGCTCAATCGCCCCTGCTTTGAGGCCCTTGACCCGGATCTGATCATATATCTTGATGTCACACCCGAGGTATCGGCTGCACGCCGTGCCGCGGACAGATCCTCACGCGAGACCTACGATGCCGATGAAACACAGCGGCGCGTGCTTGCGGGATATAATGCTGCGCTGGCGTATCTTGGCGAGCGCGGGCGGCGCATTGCGCGCATTAATGCCGATCTGCCTGCCGCAGAGGTCTCCGAGGCCATATGGGCAGCAGTTTGCGAGCTGTTATAAAGAATAAAGGGACAACACCAAGGCATAGATCAAGTCTTGGCGCTGTCCCTTGTTTTTAAAAAGAGGTGATCAACATGAAAAAAACAGGAACACACACCAAAATGCATCTTTTAAGACTCACGGCGGTATTTCTTATCCTTATAATGCTGATACCATCTGCTATCGCATGCACGCCGGGCGGCGGCGAGGATACCACCGTGGCGCCGGAAAGCTCAAACGCGCCGCAGGAAGAAACCATCGTGCCCGCGACCGACGGCGATACCACAACAGCCGCCCCCGAGACTACAAAAGAAGAGAAAAAAGAGGTGAGATCGTTGAAGATCTTGGCAATAGGCAACAGCTTTTCTACCGATGCAATGCAATATCTGTGGCAGATCTGCCGCGATGGCGGCGTTGAGGAGGTAGTGCTTGGCAACCTTTATTACGGCGGCTGCAGCATAAGCCAGCACCTGGCGTTTGCAAAGTCGGATGATGATGCCTACACATACTACAAAAATACAACAGGCGAGTGGAAAAAAACAGAAAAATATAAAATGTCACAGGCACTCGCCGATGAAGAATGGGATATAGTTACATTCCAGCAGACCTCCAAGACCTGCGGCCTGCGCTCAAGCTATTCCTCCCTCCCCGCGCTCGTCTCGCATGTGCGCGGCAAGCTGCCATCGTCACGCTTCATGTTCCACATGACATGGGCCTATCAGCAGGACAGCACTCACGATTCCTTCCCGAACTATGATAAGAGCCAGCAAAGGATGTATGATATGATCATCGATTGCACCCGCGAGTGCGTTGAAAAGAGCGGCAGCTTTGAGACGGTCATACCCTGCATGACATCGATACAGAACGCCCGCACGTCCTTTCTTGGCGATACCCTCACGCGTGACGGCTACCACCTTGATTACAACATAGGCCGCTATATTGCGGGCCTTACCTGGTACGCCGTGCTGACGGGCGGAGATGTGGATGCGATAAAGTATAATCCCTCCCCCGCCGCCATCAGCGATGATATGCTGGCAGTGGCGCGCGAGGCGGTCAAAAACGCCATGGCATCCCCGCTTGCGGTGACAGACTCGGCGATCAAGACCGGCAAACGCGGGAACGGAACATCGGCAGATGACCCAACGGTCGAGCTTATCCCCGCCGATTTCTTTGAGGCGGATAAGACCCTTGCCGCCGCAAACGGTGTGGATCTTACAAAATACACCCTCCTTGAGTGGGGATATCTTGAAAACGCCTACTGGTACTGCACGTCACAGGCGGGCACGCAGACCCCGGGGACTTCAAGCTCCACCTATCACCAAAATGTGTGTTCCGATCGCAAGTATTCGCTTGACGAGCTGCCTCTCGGCACGCTGTTTATTGCGGACGAGGGCTGGCAGTACCGTATAGATATCTATACCGATGCCAATCAAAAGTACGACGGCAAGCGTCCGGGCATGATAACACAGCGCTTCTATCAGCTGGATGCCGCCCTTATGGGCAATGCCACACTTTTGGCGTGGAATATTTCGTCCAATCCCAAGCGCGATATCTCAAAGATCTACGCTCAGGCGGCCTGCCACCTCCGCGTGTACCTGCCCAAGCAGTAAGGTATCGCGCAGCGATAAAAGATATGAAAAGACAGCGGCTGTGCCGCTGTCTTTTTTGCGTGCGCCGCGCGGTGCGCGGAGTGATATGTTCCGCTTAGCGGCGCTTGATATGCTCGCCGATTTTTGCGTAAGCAAAAAATTCATATTAAAATGCAAGCGATATCTAACAGATAAATGACCGCCTGGCGTATAAATATACCCAAAGATCGTATTGGCGCGATCTTTGGGTAATATCCACTCGTCAGTCCTGCTCTATCATTGCGATAAGCCCGCGGCCGATGGTCACCATAAAGGCGGCGGCATCCGGCAGCTGCTCGGGGCGGAAGTTCTTAAGGAAGGAATCCGCCTCGTATGTAAACTCGCCCTTATAGTTTATGTCATGCAGGGCGCGGCAGATGGACTGCCAATCCATCCTGCCCATGCCGGGCAGAGTGTGCGTATCCTCGCGGAAGTTATTATCATGCACATGGAGCGCACCCAGGCGGTCATGCCCGAGTATCCTTATTGACTCGGCGGTATCCTCGCCCACCAGTCCGCAATGGCCAAGATCGAGGCAGGCGGTCACCCACTCGCTGTCAAGCTCATCGATAAACTGTGCAAGCTCCTCCGGCCGCGCCGCAACATCGTAATCGATAAAACGGCGGAGAGGATTCATCTGCCACATATTCTCAACCGCCACCTTTATGCCAAGGTCGCGGCAAAGCGGGATCATTGAGCGGTAATAATCAAGGTTTTCGCTGTGCATATCCTCGGCGTACACGGCAAAATCGCGGTAGTGGAGCGGGTGAACCACTATAGTCTCCGCGCCGAGTATCGCCGCCACCTCTATCGAGCGCAAAACGCTCGGCTGAGCTATCTCGTCGCGCACATGCGGATCTTCCCAATGGAAGGAAAACGGTGCGTGTGCTTGATTAAAGACTATGCCGTGCTCATCGGCAAAGCGGCGCTGTGCCTCAGTGTACTCGCGCCAATCCTCGGCAAGATAGTGAGAGGCGGCATTGACCATTGAAAACAATGACATATCAATGGCATCATACCCCGCACGCTTTAAAAGAAGGTTGCCCTCCTCAAAGCCAAGTCTTGCTACTGCATTTGAGTTTTGCGTTGACAGTTTCATTTTCTTACCCACGCTCTCGCACCGCGAAAGCGCCTTTCGGTTTTATTTTTTAAGCCCATCGGCTCACTCTGCAATATCAAACAGCCGCTCGCCCTCGCCGGTGTAGCGGCAGAGCTTAACATCGGTCGAGAAATATCTCACGCCGTCGCGCACGGTCTTTTTCTCAAAGGAGATATAATAATAGCCGTCACCTACCGAATAAATGCCGGTCTGTCCCTTGGGGAAGGTGGAGTACCAAAGGTCGTTTGCCTCGTCATGGCCGCCCACCGCCTTGAGGGAGAGCATTTTTGCGTTGATGCCAAGCCCCGGCACCTCGCGCTCGATCGGTGCTTTTGCGCCGTCTATCAAAAACAGCGGCGGGTTTTTATATTGCGGCTTTTTGCCGACATAAACAGATACCAGCCACGCATCAAGGTAGCTGTCATACTCAAGATTTTGCACGCCCCAGGTGGTGTTGCCGGTGTAAAGGAAGAACCGCTCGCGGCTTCTCGTTCCGCTGTGATGCGGGGCTGACTGAGAGAGCGGGCGTGCCGCCGCCGCGACCTCTGCGGGGTCGAACATCATGATGATCTGATTATCGTTATCGGTGCGGTCCACATTGCCGTAAATGCCGTA
Source organism: uncultured Ruminococcus sp. (assembly GCA_964522215.1). Taxonomy (GTDB): domain Bacteria; phylum Bacillota; class Clostridia; order Oscillospirales; family CAG-272; genus CAG-390. The sequence goes on from CAZFVR010000012.1 coordinate 31,505, forward strand.
GGCCACAAAAAGCATGCGGGGAGAGCCGACGGGTGCGCCGGGCACAGGGCCAAAGCCGGTGCCGTCAATGCCCGAGCAGGCATAGCGGTGGTCACTGCCGTCTGCGTTTTTTGCGGCGTAGTCCTCCGCTACCTCCGGCAGATAGGCGGCGCGCATTATGCCGTCGCGCTCGGCATCCATGCCCACGCGGTCTATGCTGTCAACATCAAAAATAGCCACATAAAAGGCATCCTCATCGGCCAAAGCCACGCCTGTCCGATTCATAATGCCGCGGCCGATCGAGTCATGCTTGTATTCTATCGAGCCCCAAACACGGCGGTCGGCCTCGTTATAGGCAATGCAACCCAGGTGACCTGTAAGACCGGTTACCGTACCGATTATATTGCCCTCCATATCCGCCTTGACCAGCGCGGTGGTGAAGGAATAATAGATATATTTATGCTCGCTGTCAATGGCAATGCCCTGAACATGCCCCTCCGGGAACTCGTCTACCGTCACAAGCCTCGGCAGTGCGGCGATCTCTTGTGCTGTCATCTCTGTCTCCGTTCTGTTAGTTGTTTTCAGACCTTAGGTCATCAAGATAATTATACTGCCGCGGCAGGGAGATGTCAATACTTTTTTGCATTATCCGGCGTGTCCAATGCGCGAAATTTTGGGTCATATGCAAGTGCTGTGCAGGGCGTGCCCGCCACTGCGGCAAATATCGCCGCGTGCAGGCGCATGGCAATGACCCTGTCTGCGCCCGCCATCAGCCGTATCATCTCGCCGGGGGTGAGTGCGCCTGCGCGGATAAGCCGCGTGGGACGGGGAGTTTGCTCCGCAAGCTGCTCTTCAAGCTTGGCGCAAACATCTTCATCCTGCGGCGCAAACGCGGCAAACAGCACGCTCGTGTCGGCAGGGGAGTCGGCAACCGCTTGCAAAAGCTCGGTAAAAAGGCGGCACTCAAGCTCCCGCCCGCCGCGCCCGAGGGCACGCACACTGCGTGGGCATGCCACGATATATCGCCCCTCGGGGAGATGCTTGATCATTGCCCCCGCATCCTCCGCCGCGCGCGTGGTGTATGCGGGGTCGCGGACGATGGATATCCGAGCCTCCGCCGCGCCAAGCCGGGCAAAAAGGCGGGCAGAGAGGGCATCCCGCGCGTATATGGCATCAGCCGAGCGGACTGCCGCCGCGGCAACGCGCCGTGAGAGGCGACCGCGAAGCGGCCCGATGCCGCCAAGGATCGTTACACGACAGCCGGAGCGGTGCGCCGCGCGGGTCATGCAGGTGTAAAAGATCAGCGAGCGCAGACTGGTGGAATCCTGCAACAGACTGCCGCCGCCAAGCAAAAAGTCACGCGAGCGGCGCATTTTTGGGATAACGCGCCAAATATCTGCCGCAGGCAGGTGCTCCGCCCACGGCGGCAAAAGCTCGGTGCGCTCGCCGCGTGTCAGTACCGTCAGCGGCAGGTCGGGGTCGGCCGCACGTGCAGCCTCCGCTATCGCCAAAAGTGATGCATCATCACCAAGGTTGCCCGCACCGTAGTAGCCGCATACCGTAAGTCCGCGCCGCGCCGAGAGGGCCGCATCACGGAGCACTGCGGCAGTACGCTCTGCAATATTGGTTATATCATATTTTTTTGCCGCCCATTCGCGCCCGTCAAGCCCCAGCTGCTCACGCCCTGCGGCATCAAGTGCGGCAAAGCTCAAAAGCTCGCCAAGCAAAAAACCATCGGGATCGTCCACCGGCGGCGCACAACGGCAGGTGAGGTTATCCTCCGCGGCGGCGGCAAGGGTGGCGAGTGTTGTCAGTCCGCGCGCGCCGTCATCGCCAAAAAGCAGGGTCGGTACACCCGCAGCCAGTGCCTCAAGAGCCGAGCGCGCCGTGCCCACAAACAGGTCGGCATTGCGGCAAAGGGAGGCGGCATTCGCCACATCCCCCGGGCAGTCTATCGCCTCACGGCCGATAGCGCGGCAGGCATCCCGCGCCATGGCGCGGATGCTGTCTATCCGCTCACCGCCGCCGACTATGGTAAGGTGCGGGGAAAGCTGCGGATAACGCCTGCAAAGCTCGGGGAGGACGCGACAAAGTGCCTCGGCGGCGGCGCAGGAATCGCGGTCTTGTCGGCAGGTGGAAAGGATGCGAAGCCCATCGGCGCGATAGCATGCGCCCATCCTTGGTATCTCCACGCCGTTTTCTATTACGTCTATCCGCTCACGCGGTACGCCGTAGGTGCCGGAGGTGTGCGCGGCAATATCCTCGCTGACCGCTATCGTGCGCACGCCCCAGCGGGATAGCCCCGCACCGCGCGAGCGGCGGCTGTAGATCCCGTGCACCGTCACCACTGCCGGCGGCACGCGGCGACATAGCCGGCGGGCGATGTGAGCGGCAAGGGCCGGTATCCTGCCGTGCGCATGTAAAACGTCAAAATGCTCGCCACGGCAAAGCCGGGCGAGCCCTATGACCGACCGCAAAAGCGAGAGCGGCGAGTTTTTGTCAAGCGGCAGGGTGGCGGTGCGTGCGCCGTCCTGCTCCACTGCAGCGGCAAGCTTGCCGCCGGCGGATGCGATGGTAACGCTGTCGCCACGGCGGATCAGCGCACGCGCCAACGTCAGTACGTGCGTTTCCGCGCCGCCTGCATTCATTGCCATTGCAACTATCAGTATCTTCATTTTTTGTTTTGGATAAAAGAGAGCCTCTGCGGTCTTGGGGGGATCTGCGCGTTCCCCGATCGTTTTATTTTTTAATAATGATCGCGTTTTAATAGAAAGATTTTTGCTTGCGCAAAGATCTTCCTCAACCGCACGCTGTATTTCCTCTTAATTTATATCAAAGTCCACCAGCAGTGGGCAATGGTCGGCGGAGAGGAGGGTATATTCAAGTGTGAGTATCTCAAAGCGGTTAACGCGCACGCCATCGCCGTTATAGAGCAGTGCATGGTCGATGGCATCAACATAGCTCTTTGAGGGGCGGTAGAGCTTAAGGTAGAGCCCTGCCTTTGTATCATACTCGGGGTAGGTATGCGTTGTGTTGCTGTCCTCGGTAACGGTGGCAAGCTTTTGCATATCCAAAAGCCCCGCCGTGAGCAGTGCCTTGTATTCGGAGGTGGGTGTTTTGCAGTTAAGGTCACCGCCGGAGATTATCGGGCAGTTGTATTTTTGCTTTATCTGATCATTTACGGCTATCAGCTGCTCCGAATCCTTCATCCTTGCGGCGGATGCCTCTGATTTGTAGGAGTAATGCGTAGAGCAAACTGCAAAGCGGTGGCCTGTGGCTTTGTCCTCAAGCACGCCCCAGGTTATGGATTTGGATTTATCATTTTGTCCGTCATCGTAGAGGTGATAGCCGCACTCGACCACGTTAAATCTATTCTTTTTATAAAAGAGAGGTGTGTAGTTTGTGCTGTTTGAGTTGTTGGCGGTAACGGGGACCTCAACATACCCCGCCAGATAGAGCGTGCGCACTATGCTGTCACTGCCGCGACTGTTGGGGGAGCATTCCTGAAGACCGAATGCATCCGGCGCCATGGCAATAAGCGCCTCGGCGGCGGTCTGATTACGCTGTGCGGTGGGGTAGAGCGCGGTATCGCAGTTGCCGAGAATGTTAAAGAACATCACTCGGTACTCGCCCTGCCGCTCGACGGAAAGCGTGGCCTCCTCCTCGGGTGAGCCCTCGCCTGCGGCGGTATAGTCGGCGGAGATATCAAGCCTTTCGCCGACAAACAGCTCATCCTTAAGATAATTATAAAGATTCATATATCCAAACAGGTTTTCGGCACCAAAGCAGAGGGATGAGCCGCTTACGGTCGCCGAGTAAGCACCCAGCGCTGCGCCTCTGAGCTTGACCCCGCCGCGTGAGGTGTTGCCTATAAGTATCTCATGTGCGGCGGCATCTGTTTTGTCGCTCACAACAGGCAGCTCGTAGCCTGTGCAATCAGAGATATGCGCGGCAAGGCGTATGGCCAGCCGCTTGGCAGAGAAAAGGTCCGACTGGTAAACGATGGTGTAATCCTTTATCGACACGCCAAGGATGTTGCATTCCTTTATTTTATAATTGGAAAGCCCGCGCTGTGCCTCGGTGGGCTGCATTATAACGTCATGACTGCCCGCGGCGTATTGCGCCAGCAGGATAAAGTCCACAAAGGCGTTGACCGCGCGCTCTACCATAGTGCTGTTGGGACCGTTCAGCACCAGCTTTTTGCCGTATATCATCATGGCGTAGTCGCGGGAGCGCAAGCCCTCTATCGCCTCGGCGGATTCCGGGCGGTCGGTGTCGCCTATAAGTATCTCGCACGCATCATCGGAGGTCGGGGTCATAGCATCAAATCCATAGCTGCACTCAATGCCGTACCACTTTTTTATGTTGTTCGTCAGCAGTGCGGCCAAAGCCAGCACGCTGTCATCGGCGCGGGCGGGAACGATTATCTTGTAGTTTAGCTGTCCGTCCTTGATTATCTCAAGCGGTTGGGCAGGCTCGGCTGTCGTTTCCGGCGGCTCGGTGCTGTCATCCGTGTTGCCGGGGGTGTTGCCGCCCTCGCATGCCATGAGGGATATGGCGGACATAAGAATCAGTGATGCAAGTATCAGGGACAAAATACGTAGCTTTGCTTTTTTCATTTTAAATATCCGGCTTTCACCTGTTTTTTTGATCGCTTTAGAGAGAAATAGTCTCCCATTGCGTATATTATAACAGCAAAATGTGAACATTTTAATGTACTTGGGCATGTATGCGAAAAAATATTTGTCATTCTTTTATTTTTTATTTCTCGTCGGCATCCGATAACAGCTTGCCTCGGCGGGCGCGGCGCAAAAGGGCTATGATATTCGGCAGGAGCGGGAGCGCATACACCCCCATGCCCGCCGCCGCAGAGAGCGCAAAGCGCCAAACGGCGGAGCTGCCGTCAAGGGATGACGATATAAAATACACCGCCGCGCCGCAAAGTATCCCGCCCGCCGCCATTTGCGGCAGCAGTCGCAGGGTGGGCATAAGAGAGAGGCGTCTATCATGCTGCCGCGCGGTGATAAGATCCAGCACGCCGTACACAAGCGTTGCCGCGCTGTAGGCAAGCGTGATCCCGCCAATGCCAAACCGCGGGGCAAGACAGAAGCTGAGGACGATATTGCAAGCGATGGATATTATGCTGTTTATCATCGGGCGGCGGGTGTCGCCGTAGCCGTAGCTGACCCGCCCATATACCTCGCGAATGATCAGCGGCAAAAAGGAGATCGAATACCCCGCCAGCGCGGCGGCGGTCGAGGCAACGTTTTTATCGGTAAATTCGCCGCGTCCGAAAGCTATCGAGCTTATCTCGGGGGATAGCATCATGCAAATGATGCTGACGGGCAAAAACAAAGCGCAAAGCCCCGCCGCCGTCCCGTTTGCGATGCGCGCGGCGCGGTCGCCGCGCCCCTTTGCAATGGCATCCGTCACATAGGAGAACATAATGGATGCAAAGGATGCAATAAATGCGGTAACAAGATTATAAAGCACTGCGCCGTAGCTAAGCTCTGTCACCGCGCCCTCGCCAAGGCGGGAGGCAAGGCTCTTGTTTATCTGCTGATTGACGTAATATGCCGAATATCCCACAAGCAGCGGCATTGAAAGGCGCAGGAGCCGCCGCACCAAGGGGTCGGCAAACGGAGAGCGGTAAGCTGCCGCTTCATCATGCAGGGCAAGTGTCATCGGCGCATGATAGTAGCGCCGCGCAAGCAGATAAAACCAAACTGTGTTGAATGCGGTGTAGGCGAGAAAGCCCGCTACCAGTGAGTCCGCCCCCCAAATGCCGCCCAAAAGCGCGGTGGCGGCAATTATGATAATGCTTTGCGGAATGCTTCGCGCCTCTACTGCGGTAAAGCGGCGGTCGGCATTCAAAAGCCCTTGGTTTACCGCCGTCAGCGCAAAAAGGATCAAAAGCGGAGAGTATATCGCTATATATCGCGCCAGTGTCCGCCGCTCCGCGCTGTTATAGCCCGGGGTAAGCAGACCCGCCAGCGGGTAGGAGGTGGCGCCTATCAGCACCGCCGCCGCCAAGGCGATGATCAAAAGCGCGGTCGCTGCATTTTTGGCAAAACGCGCCCGCCGCACCTCGCCCTCGCCCGCGGCGTTGATGTAAACGGATATAAAGGAGGTCATCAAAACATTCGCCAGCACATATTCAAGGTCGCCAATCACCGTTTGCGCTATGTTTATCATATCGGTGGCGGTGTTGGCTCCAAACGCGGCGGAGGCGACCATCTGCTTAACAAAGCCCAATAGCTTTGCTATTATTATCACTCCGGTGACAGAAAACACCGCCGCGGTCACGCCGCGCCTTTGCTTGCCGCTCATCCTGCCATCGCCTCGCTGCGGGGCGGCTCGGTTTTTTCGGGTACGGATGCCGCCATGTCGCACTTTTGCGCGGTAAGCAGGGTAAGTCCCCAGCCCAGTGCCGCCAGCAGGGGGACGGACTGCCACATGCTGTTGCTTATATTCTCGCGCACGAGATATGCGGCAAATACCAAGGCTATCTCCGCCCCGCCGCGTGAGGCTCGCGCCGCGCGCAGAATGCCAACTGCAGCCAGCAAAAGCAACAAAAGCATGGGCAGTGTGCCGCATATGCCGGTCTCGCACAGCATCTCAAGGAAGATATTGTGTGGGTATATGCCGTATTTTTCCTGAAACTCGCCCTGACCCATACCTGTGAGCGGCGAGTGCAAAAACTCGGCTATCGCAAGCTTATATATCGAGCCGCGGTCACTGATCCTGTCGCCCGCGTCAAGCTCTATTTCGATCTCATCCGAGACCTCGCCGCGCAGGGCATCATAAAATGCATCGTCTATCATGTCGGAAAGCTCGGGGTCCTCGCTGTCGGTCGTTGAAAACTCACCGTCAGCCATATGGTCAAGAAAGATATTAAGCCTGTGCGCGGCCTGCATTCCGGGCGGTGCCCACACAAAAACATTAAATATAAATACTGCGGCCATGATGGCTGACACGGCAAAGCCGATCAGGGCGCGACGGCGGGAGAACAGCCGCCACAAAAATGCGGCAATGCAAAAAACTATCACGGCAAGGTAACAGCCGCGCGTGCCGGAGGCGATGATATCCACCCAAAAGATCAGTATCACCACGGCGCGAAGGATCTGCGGGTGGTGAACCGTGTACTCGCCGGCGATCGTCCTGACGGTGAGAGGGGCATTCTCATACAGCCGCAAAAGGATACAGCAAAGCAGGGGCATGAGGGTGTAGGCAAAGGTCATATAGTTGATGGTGCCGAGATATGTGCCGTCGGTGTACGGATTGCACCCGAATATCGCCATTGTAAAATATATGATCCCCGCGGGGAGTGCAAGTATAGCCAGCCGCTCGCCGATGGCGGTAAAGCTCTCGGCGGAATAGCGGTATATCAGCGCGCCGCCCGCGCCGCCCATAAAAGCGGGCGCACAGCGCAGGATAAACAGAGCTATGTTATACGCGCGGTGCTCTCCCGCGCCGCCGCTGAGATATCCTGCGGCAAAAAGCATCAAAAAGCAGAGGATGGCTACCGCCGGGAGGCACGCGCGGTGCCACGCGGGGCGCACCTCTTTGATAATTAATAGGAACAAATGCCGCACGCGAGTGCATAAAGCGCACACCCGGCGGGGTAGATGATATCATACGCGCCGCACTCTGTTACGGCCAGCCCGATGCAGTAAAGGCAGAGCTTGTAGATATCCGAAAAAACAAGCCCCAGCGGAAAGAGCACACAGCCCACCGAAATAAGCCGTGCTTGGTTTATCCTTTTTTGCATGATAGCCTCCTTTTTGTTTTGCATTAGCTCAGCCGATCGTAAAACATAGCTTGACGATCGAGGACCGCGCGGCGCAGCTCTTTTGCGATCTGCGCGGAGCGCCGCGATTATCTTCCCTTAATTATCCCAACAAGGCTGCCCGCGCCGTAGCATAGGTGAAAGACGGGGTGGAGATACAAAAGCCTTAAAAATTCCCGCACGTCCTTCGCCGCGCGGGCGGAGAACAAGCAATCGAGTGCCAGATAAGCCAAAAGCTCAAGGGCGAGCGCAGCGCTCGCAAGAGATGTAAGCCAGCCCGAGAGCGCGCGGCCGATAAACGGAGAAAGTGCCGCAAACAGTCCCGCTGCCGCAGGCAGGCAGAGGAGGGATAAAAGAAACACGCAGGGCACAAAATGCCGCAGTCGCATAGAGCCGGGGCAGAGACGTGAGGTGATTATATTCCATTTGCCGTTTTGGTAGGCCATTTTGGTAATGCCGCGCAGGGTGTCACGGCAGTAATATGCCGGCCGGATCTCGTGGCTGAGGTATATCCTGCCGCCGTTTTTGATTATTCTGTAATTCAGCTCGCTGTCCTGATTGCGGGTCAGCCGCTCGTCATAAAGCCCAACGCGCTCAAATACCTCGCGGCGGAACGCGCCAAAGGGTACGGTATCCACATATCCGTCACTGCCGCCGGTGCGAAAGGCCGAATTGCCCACCCCAAAGGGGGAGGATAGCATTTTTGCGATGGTGCGCCCCATATCGGTGCGCGCGCGGGTCTCTATCACGCCGCCGACGTTGTCCGCTCCGGTGCGCTCAAGCACCCGCACGCAGGAGGTGAAATAATCCGCGGCGTATGCGGCGTGCGCATCGAGTCGAATTATATACTCACCGCGGGCGGCGCGTATGCCAAGGTTCATGGCATAGGGAACCGTGCGGTTGGGATTGTTTATTATGGTTATCAGCTCGGGATAGCTGTTTTGGTAGCCTTGCAGCAGGCTCGGCGTGGCATCGGTGGACTCACCGTCCACAAAAAACCACTCCATCCGCTCTCGCGGGTAGTCCTGCGCGAGCATTGAGGCGATGCATTCGTCGATCGAACGCTCCTCATTGTAGGTGGGAACGATGACAGAAATAAAGGCTGTGTTTGACATTTTAAGCTCCGATTTGTGAGTTTAAGGGCGCTACGCGCCGATCACTATCATCGCCAGCGGCGATGATAGAGGAAGAGCTCCGCGGGGCGGATCTTGCTTTGAATGCGTTTTTACCCTTTACCGCACAGGCGACCTGCGGTCGCCTGCAACGATGGATATCGCTTTTGCTTGCGGCTGCAGGTGAAAGACGCGACTCTTGCCAAGCCGTCTCATGTGTGAGAAGCGGCTCGGCGAATTTCATTTGCCGTTTTGCAGGTCGCCCACGCGGTTCAAATCATATAAATTTAAAACTCCCGCGGCGTATTGCCCGCGTTCTTACTTTTTGCTGTGATCCTTACCCAGTACCGCAAGGACGGTGCGCACCATGGTGCGCAGGTCACCGATAAGGCTGAAGCTTTTGATGGATGCGAGGTTATATTCCATCTTGCGCGGGAGGAGGATATTAAGGTAATCCGCCTCAGGGTCGGCGGAGTTATCAAACATATCCGCCTCATCCTTAAATCTAATGCTCGCCTCCGAGGTTATCCCTGCGGGCATCAGCAGTGTGGCGTACATCTCGGGGGTGTATTTTTCCACAAATTTCGGCACCTCCGGGCGCGTGCCCACAAAGGACATATCCCCCACCACAACGTTAAACAGCTGCGGCAGCTCGTCAAGACGGCATCCGCGCAGCAGCCGTCCTACCCGTGTTATGCGGGCATCGTCACCGGATGTTACGGCAGGGCCACGGCGGTCGGCATCGGCACGCATGGTGCGGAACTTTATTATTTTAAATATCCTGCCGTTTTTGGTCACTCTTGCCTGACGATAGAACACGCCGCCGGGCGAATCTATCGCAACAGCGGCGGCGATGAGCAGCATCGGCAATGCCAAAATGACTATAAGTGCCAACGCCGCTGTAATGTCGAATATTCTCTTGATTATAAGTGAGGTGCGCCTTTTTTTGAGGATGGCTATATACTCATCAAGGCAGGGATCCCATTTCATCATTGCTTTTTCAGTCATTTTTCGGTTCTCCGGAGCATCGCTGCCCGCGTCACCTCAGGGCATCGGTAAACACGCCGAGGATGTACTCCACATCATCGACGGACAGGCGGGTGTGCAGCGGTAGAGTTATCTCGTTTTCGTATTGTGCCGGAGCGCGTGGGTAGTCGGCTATATCAAACCCGAGCCTTTTGTACGCCGTAAGCATCGGCAGGGGCTTGTAATGCACATTGCAGGCCACGCCGCGCTCCGCCATTTTATCTATCACACGGCGGCGCTCGCCGTCGCTCATCCCCGGCACACGTGCAAGGTATAAATGACGGCTCGTCCGTTCGCTCGGCTCAAAATGCTCAAGTGTTTTTATACCCATCGGGTGCAATACCTCGTCATATCGGCGAACTATCTCGCCGCGGCGAGCAAGCAGAGCTTCATATCTTTCCAGCCGGGCAAGCCCTATTGCCGCCTGTATATCCGTCATGTTGCACTTGTAGCCGGTATAGATGACGTCATATTCCCAATTTCCAAGCCCGGTCTTGTGCTGGGCATCCTTGCTTTGGCCGTGCAGGGAGAGCAGCATATATCGGCGATATATCTCATCGTTATCCAGCCCATCGCGGTCGAGCCAAGTTACCGCTCCGCCCTCTCCGGTGGTCAGGCACTTAACGGCATGAAAGGAGAATGTGGTAAAATCGGCAAAGCCGCCGCTCATCCTGCCATCGCGCCATGCGCCAAGCCCATGCTCCGAGTCGGCTATGACTATTGGGCGATCCCAAAGCGCTTGCAGCTCTCCGCGGGGACGGTAGAGCGATTTTTTGCATTCAAGCGCGGCATAGATCCTGCGATAGTCGCAAAGCTTGCCGCCAAGATCAACGGGAATTATCGCCTTTGTGCGCTCATTTATCGCCGCAGGGAGGGCATCATAGTCAAATTCAAAGCTGTCGGGGGCGCAATCAAGCATTACGATCTTTGCGCCGACGTGCGCCACCACCTCGGCTGTTGCGGTGTAGGTGTAGGTGTAGGCGGGAACTATCACCTCGTCCCCCCTCACCGATGCCGAGCAGGCGCAGGGTCTGCTCCGCCGCCGCTGTTTGCGAGTTTAGGCAGGCAACGCGTGAGCGGCCCATATATTCGGCCAGCCGCGCTTCAAATCTTTTGGTGCGCTCGCCGGTGGTTATCCAGCCGGAGTGCAGAGCCGCCGCCACCTCCGCTATCTCAAGCTCTGTGATGTCGGGGGCGAAAATGGGATATTTCTGATATAATTTTCTTCCATTTCGGTTGCTTTTGCTTTCTTTTTGTGCGCTGTGCGCGTGGTGCCCCCACCGTGGCCGCATACACGCCGCCGCAGGGGGTATTTTGTTTGTCATGGATAGGCTGTCAGCGCCCGCCGTCGGCAGGTGTCCTTTTGCTGAGCCTGCACACGCGGGCGGTGCGCTCCACCTCCCGCTCGATGACGACAAAGGTCGCCACCACCATAAGCTCATACGGTACGGGTACGAACTCGCCGGGGTTAAAGCAGGACATTATAAACACGCCGAGATAGGATAATCCCATTGCCGCGGTAGCGGGCGTGAGATGCCGCAGCACCAGCCCCGCACGTGCCAGTGCCTGATACGCGTAGGCGAGTATGCCTACGCTGCCGAGACTGCCGATCAACTGCAACGGCAGTGAATGATACCAATAAAATGCGCCGATCTTTGGCTGATAGATATCCCTATTCCCGCGCGCGCCCAGTCCCGCACCAAAGATGGGGTTCTTTTTAAATGCATCGATGGCGCGTATCATCAAACGATAGCGCGGCTCGTTTGGGGAGATAAGCCCCGCGCCCGAGCTTATGCTGTGCCACAGCAGGGCGCAAAGCCCCGCCGCGGCGAGCGCGGCAAAGGTCAGGATAAGTGCAAGGGCTTGACGGCGATCGCGCTTCCGCCCGGAGGTGAAGACCATATAAATGATCAAAAACGGCACCAGTACTGCCGCGGTAAGCACTCCGCCGCGCGAATCCGAGATAAAAAGGCATACCAAAAATGCCGCTCCGGCCGTCAGATGCCTGCGGTCGCGCCGCGCAAAATAGAAGGGATAGGGGAGCGCAAACAGCAAAAAGGTTGCAAAATTATTGTGCTGTTGTATCTCCGGCAGGCGGCCTGTCTCTATTATCGGTCCAAGACGGATCAAAATATTCCAAACTATCTCCGCGCACACAAAAATGCCCATCATGTACATGATCTCGGCAAACTTGCGGCTGCGGTCAAACTCTGCAGTGCGTTCCGCCTGCGGGCGCAGGAGAAGATACACCGCCACCATGCCAAAGCTGAGTGCAAGGGTGTAGTAAAGCGTGCCTGGCGCAAAATATTCCGCGGCGGGGATCGACCCAATCCCGCCAAGCAGGACAGACGCACCCGCGGCGATGATGCCCGGCAGGGTCGCGCCTATCTTTATCGGCATGCGGTAGCGCACAAAATGGAACACCACCGCCGCCACGGCGGGAATACCGAGCCACCAAAGGCGGGAGAAGACGGAAAATGA
>CAZFVR010000013.1:0-43489 GCA_964522215.1 uncultured Ruminococcus sp.
GGCGCGCAGCGCCTGAGGATCGTAAGCCCTTGCTTTCTACACGTCCGTTGTGAATTTTTTGCTTGCGCCAAAATCCTCTCCAAACGCGTGCCAAGTGCGAACATCACTGCGCACAGCGCACTATATCCCGCACTTCTCTGCCGCGGCCTCGATATCCGCGGCGGCTTTAAGTCCCGCAAAGATCTTTGATCGGTCAAGCGGAATGCCTCGGGCTGTCAGCACGCGGTAGGCTGCAAGTCCCACCGGTATCAGGTGTTGAGTGCCGGCAAAAACATAAGCATTATATGAGTCGGCCGAAAAATCGCCCGCCCAGTCGTTAAGATCCACAATGTCGGTCATGCTGGCAGATCCGCCGCCGTAGGTAACAACGGTTGCGCCGTCAAAATTTTTGGACATCTTAAGCTTGGGTACGGATATGTGTATGTCATAGATCTCCGGTGCGGGAAGCCCCAAACGTTCGGAAATATCCGCAGCCTCGGCGGCAATGGCACACCGCAGATCCTCCATTGCTTGAAGCTCCGCCACCGTCTGCGCCAGCTCCACCTTGCTGGCCTGTGCGCCCTCCACGCCGCAAAGCACTCCGCGATTTATAAGCAGAGCCTTTTTGGGAAGGTCGCGCTCAAGTATCCGCCGTATCACGCGGCCGGTGGTCAGCTCTGTCGCGGGGCTGAGCCTAAACTCGGAGGCGGGTATGGCAAAGGCCGCGTCGGCAGATGTGCGGCCGAGGGAGAGTATATCCGCATCGCAAAAATATAAAAAGTCGCAGGGGTGCAGCAGACGCCCGTTATATCTCATGCCCTCAACCACATCGCCTACCAGTGACTCAACGGCTATCACCTTTTGGTGCTGATAGATGTAGCGGGTAAGCATCAGCTTTGAAAAAACCATCTCCTCAACCGTTGATATGCCGGAGATCGGCACGGTGAGGTGGCGCTCGGTTATCACGCGCCCCCCTTCAAGCTCAACGCGACTGTCGGCAAGGCAGAGCTTGTACAGCACGCGGTCTATGTGATAGGTCAGCGCAAGGCCGGTGGCATAGGTGTCGCGGCGCAGATAGTCCAGCGAGTCGGCATCAAAGCGGCCGTTTATCATGTCGGTGAGATACGCCGGGCGCAGCTCTCCGATGTCGTCATCACGGCGGGTAGGTACCGGCGCACCGACTATCATCCGCCCGACCGTCTCAAGCAACTCGCCCGCATCCTCGCCCTCAAAGGGAAAGTCCGTCCCCTCGGCAAAAAAGCGGCGGAAGGTGGGGGTGTTGATTATCAAAAATCCAAATATTTCGTGCGGCTGCGCACCGGCAAAGACCGAATTCTCGCGGCGCAGCTGCTTCATTTCGTCGGTCGAGCCGTAATAGGCCTCCGAAAGGTGAGAGAAAAAACAGTGCCCTATGTCGTGCAGCAGTGCGGCAAGCCGTAACAGACGCACGTCGCGCGGGGGTATGCGCAGCCCCGGGTCGTCGGAGGCGGGGGACATGGCGTCGGCGCTCTCATCGCGGTTGATGCGCGATATCATTTTTGTGGTGACCGACAGCACACCAAGGGTGTGCTCAAAGCGCGAATGATGCGCCGATGGATAGGTGGTCATTGCAAGACCGAGCTGGTTTATTTGTCGCATGCGTTGAAACAGCGGAGAGTCGATAAGCTGCAGCTCCCATGGGCAGAGCATGACCGTTCCCCAAACGCAGTCGTGAATGACCTTACTGCGGCTAAAATGCCCCGGCGCGTAGCCCAGCATCTGCGATGCGGCAAACTCATCGGCGCGACGAATAAAATCCGCATATATGCCGTTTTTATTGATATCTTGGGACATTTAATACCTCCATCCCACCGCATCGCGGCGGTAAAAATATTTAAAGCCGAAGGGGATAGGCCGCGGTACCCCGCGCAATATTTATAATGATATAATTTATAATATTCCAAATTAATTATACAACATTATCCCCAAAAGGTCAACAGTTTTTTTCATCATGATGCACACCGGCGTGCAATGCAAGTCAAATATGCACCGTTTTGCACCCCGGAAGTATCGTTTTGCGGTATGCCTCAAACCCCAATCGATCTTTATCGCTTTTATTTTGAAAATTCTTGACAGCGGATGATGTATGTGATATAATAATCTTGTATTTTTGTCGGAGTCGTGACGGAGGGCGTTATGTCAAAGGATAGAGTATATCCGCGCGGTGGTGATGATGCGGCGGGCAGTGATATGTCGGGCTGCGGAGAGACAAATCGCGGGGCGGCGAGCCATGAGAGCGCAGTCTGCGGGGAGGAGAGGATGCAAGCATCCGTTCCCCATACGGGCGGCGGGCAAGGTGAGCCGGGGGAGGTCGGCATTCGCGTGGTCGATGCCGCACAGCTCATCCCGGCGGCACTTGCCATCATTGCCGAGGGTGTTAGCTTTCCTTTGGTCGTCAGCGGCAGCAGTATGGAGCCTTTTTTGCATCCGGGGCGGGACAGTGTAATGCTTTCTGCCGTGGGTGAGCGCCGTGTACGGCGGGGGGATATTCTGCTTTTTGGGCGCGGGGACGGCAGCTTTGTGCTGCACCGTGTTCACCGTGTCAGCTCGCGCGGGGTATGGTTTATCGGCGATGCGCAAAGCTTTATTGAGGGCCCTATCCCTCGCGAGCGGCTTTTTGCGTTTGTTAGTTGTGTCATGCGCCGCGGCAGGGCTGTTACCCGCCACTCACCGACTTGGGCATTTTATTCTTTTCGCAGGGTCTTAAAAACGGTCCGACAGCGTTTGCGCGGCAGTCTTGTATCGGTCGGCGGCGCGATCAAAAAATGAAAGGGAGCGATCCGAAAAATGAACGATACCATTGATATCAAAGCAACGGCACTATTGCTGTTAAGACACGCGTGGATTATCATCCTTGCTTTTCTTTTGTGCTTTATCCTGACCTACTTTGCCGTGGAGCGGCCAAAAACGCCTGTCTACTCGGCAACGGCCACGATGTATGTCTCAAACCTATCCCGTGACAACACATCCACCTCCTCGTCCTACTATTCCTCCGGTAACCAGATAAGCGCGCAGGCGCTCATCAACACCTGCAACGTAATAGTTAAGTCAAACAACGCCATGAACAAGGTAATGGCCGAGCTTGATACGCTTGACGGTGTTGAGGATATGGTGTTCACCAGTGCAGTCTCCGGCATCAGCTACTCGGCCTCTGCCATCAAGGGAATGATAAACCTCAGCTCTGTCAACAGCACCGAGGTCATGGCCGTGCGCGTGACCTGCGGCGACGCTACCGATGCCATGACGATAGCCGATGCGATCGTTGACGTTGTTCCCACCGTTGTGGAGGAGATAATCAACAGTGGCTATGCCAAAAAGGTCGACTCGGCATATTTTTCGGGTCAGGGCAATGTTCCCGGGCTAACAAAGCCCGCCCTTGTCGGTTTTGTGGCAGCCATTGTGGTCTGCGTTATTATAATACTCATCAGCACCTTTGATACCCGCATACATACAAAGGATGATATAATTGCTGTTTATAATGTTCCCATTATAGGTGAGATCCCCGATTTTGCAGGCAAATCAAACGAAAGGTACTACGCGAGATATGAGCATACTGAAAAATAAAAAGAAAAAGTCCCGCCGCAACTCGGCGATGATAATAGATGCCGACACTCCGTTTGTCGTGACCGAGGCGTATAAAACGCTTCGCACCAATATTTTGTTCACCACTGCGGCACTGCCGCCCGAAACTCCGCACAAAAATGCGCTGGTCGTCTCCAGCCCGCTGCCGAGTGAGGGTAAATCCACCACCGCCGCCAACCTCGGTGTGGTGTTTGCGCAAACAAATTCAAAGGTATTGCTTATCGATGCCGATATGCGTAAGGCGGTACAGCACCGCCATTTTAAGGTGGATAACGACCGCGGCCTTTCAAACTGTCTTGTGCATCTCGAACAGCTGGCAGATGCCATCCATCACTCGGTGCGCCCGGGGCTTGATGTCCTTACGGCCGGCCCTACACCGCCCAACCCCTCCGAGCTCTTAAGCTCCCCGGCAATGGTCAAGCTGCTTGATATCGTTTGCCGCGTTTATGATGTCGTTATAGTCGATACACCGCCGCTTACGCTCGTCTCGGATGCCCTCACCTTTGCGGGCAGCACTGCGGGGCTCTTGATGGTGGTCCGTCCCGATATTTGCCGCCAGATAGACCTGCGCCGCAGCTTTGACAGCATCGAGCTTGCAGGTACGCATGTTTTGGGCGTGGTGATGTCGGATGTTCGCCAAAACGGCACGGGATACTACAGCGGCTACCGCCGTTACGGAAAATACGATAAATACGGCTACGCAAAGTATGGCTACAGCTACAACTACAGCTACGGCCACACGCCAAAGTCCAAGGATAAAGAGTGATGGCGGGCGGGACCGATAAGGCAGCGCGGCTGGCGGAGCTTCGCGCCCGCTGTGCCGAATGCCACGGCTGCACGCTTGGCGAGACGCGCACCAACTGTGTTTTTGGTGTTGGCAGTGCCGAGGCATCCCTTATGTTTGTAGGTGAAGCACCCGGTGAGCAGGAGGACCTGCAGGGCATTCCCTTTGTGGGGCGTGCGGGGCAGCTGCTTGACCGCTATCTTTACGCTGTGGATATCAAGCGCGAGGATGTTTACATAGCAAATATACTCAAATGTCGCCCGCCGCACAATCGCGATCCGTTGCCGCTGGAGGAGGATGCCTGCATCGAATACCTGCGCGAGCAGGTGCGCATCATCCGCCCGCGCATCATCGTGTGTCTTGGCAGGATAGCGGCCATGCGGCTGATCAGCGCGGATCTTAAGATCACGCGGGATCACGGCCGCTGGTATGAGCGCGGCGACTTTTTAATGACGGCGGTCTATCACCCGGCGGCGCTGCTTCGCGATCCGCGCAAAAAGGATGATATGCTGGCCGATATGAAAAAGATAAAAGAGAAGCTGGACGAGCCGGTGGACCTGTGACGGGTCCCTGCGGCAGTACAGGGAGACTCCAAATGAAAAAGCTGATAATAAAGATACTGATAACGGTGCTGGCCGCGCTGCTGATACTGGCGGCGGTGGCAGGTGCCGCGTACAGCATAAGGGACAACCGCGCAAGCCGCAATGATATCAACGCGCGGGATGAGCTGGCGCGTGCGCTTCAGGCGGAGATAGAGCCGCTTAAATACGAGCGGGTGGAGCTTGAGGCCGAGCTTGCGAATATAGAAAAAAGCTACTCTGCCGATGCCAACGGTGTTTCATCCTTTTGCCTTATAATGGCGGATATGTCGGTGGATATCTACAAGGTCATACTCCCCGAGATGCAACGCTTTGGCTATGTGGGGAATGTTGCCGTGGCGGATCCCGCACAGATAGGCGCCGAGGGCAGACTCAGCGCGGGCGAGATACGCTCGCTGAGTGCCGAGGGCTGGTCGGTCATCGCCGCGTGGGACGGTACCGGAGATGCCGCCGAGCACTATATTGCCATCATGGCGGCCGTGCAAAATTGCGGCGCGGAATTTTACCCGGCCGTGCTTTTTACCGGCAAGCGGCTTGAATCCTCTCATGCCGCCGCAATGCTCGGCGCGGGCGCAAAGCAGATCATTCTGCCGGAGACCGCCGAGATAGCGGACGAGCTGAAAAAGGCGAGCGATTCCGGGGTAATCCGCAGTGCGGAGTGGGATCGTGACGGCGGCAACGTGGTGATACTCAGCGGTATCGCGCTGCATGAGGATGTGGTCTTTACGGCATCCGCCGAAGGGATCAATCTGGCGCTGTTTAAGTCTATGCTTGATATGCTTAAAATGTACGAGTCGAACATCAAGGTCAACACGCTCGGCGGCAGGTTGAGCTACCGTGAGGAGGCAATGCGTGAGCTTGCCGCCATCGCCGAGGCATCTGCGGCGCGCGAGGCTGCGATCGAGGCGCGTATTGCCGAGATCAAACGCGAGATAAATGGATTGTATGTAAAATACGGCAGTGAGATGTCGCGCGGGTGAGCCGCCGCGAGCATGACTGCCGAATATATCAAAAACAGCAGGAGAGCTCCTGCTGTTTTTGATATTAGCAAGTCGCCCGCGGCGATGGGTATTGCGCTTGTTTAGGGCTACACCTAAACTCCGTAGGGCGGTGGACGGCTCCCGCCGCGACAAAGAATGAAAGTTTTTTTACGGCTGTGGATAAACCATTCGGTATATCAAGATCATCTGTTGCGGCGAGCGGCAGGCGATCCCTTGGGCACAAGCAGTTTTATCAGCGGAGCTAAAAAGGCGGGTGGGCGCCAAACTATTATCTTCATGGGCAAATGCGCCTCCTTGCATTCTATTTTATCAGCATTATGCCGGCGCAAAGCAGGGCGGCCGCCTCAATAAAGGCCAGCAAGCGCCACGGCAGGATGTAGGACATAAATATCCCCGCACCAAAGCACAAAACAAGCAGGCCTATCAGCTTTTTCATCTCGCAGGACCTCGGCATTCTCCACACCTCCTTTGCCGCTCAATGCTCGGTCGTTATCATTATATGCCGCGTGGCGGCATATCGTGCACATGTTTAATTCTTAAGATTTTATTAAGAATTGCCGGAGTATATTGACAAACCACTGTGCGTTATGTATAATAAAAACGGACGCAGGAGACAGTAATTGGTCGATATGCGTTACTAAATGTCAAGGAGACGGAAAATGAAGACAAGAAAGATCCTCGCAACCATTGCGGCATTTATTGCCGTGGCAACGGTGCTCAGTGCCGCAGCTTTGGCTGTGTCGCTCCAGAGCACGCACACCGATGTTACGCCCACCATCGATACCACCACGCCCGAGAATGTTATCTTGCCTGCTATTACCGCCTCCGAAGAAAAGGCGGCGCTGCCGGATATTTCGCGTTCCGAACCTGTGCATGAGCACTATCAAGCTTTGGGCGGTCTTGCCTGGATGCGCGCCATCGATGAACAGCTACGTGCATACCGTCAAGCCGAGCTTGCACGCCTTGAATGCATGCATGAAAACAGTCTGTTATTTTGCAACACCGATACCGATATAACATCTGCTTATTGTCCCGATTGCGGTGTTATAGAGGTTGGAGTGGAAAGTACCGTTACGTCATTGACGACAAACGCCGAGATCATGTCTGAGTGTTCTCACTCTTACACACCGTGGACATATATCAATACCTCCGTTCATCAAGTCATGTGCAGGATATGCTCCAAAACCATTACCGCGTACCATCGGATAGTTGAAGCCGACTGTGTAACCTCCAAGCATTGCATTATATGTGATGGAAGGGATAACAGTTGGGAGGTTGCTTGGGGGCATCAGATGGAATATGTGTTTGATTGGTCAAATTTTATGGCAGCACCTGATGAAGTATCTCCGGAGGCATATATGCACGAATATCGGTGCACTCGTTGTGACAACGATTTGGAGTATATATGCGACTATGTGGTCAAACGTGAGCTTTGCACTTTTACGCATATTTATTGGAGTCCGGAGAAGGACGGTGTGCATGAAAGATATCAAGTTTGCCCGTTTTGCGAAATGATGTATTTTCTTGAGGATGCCGAATGCCCTGCTGCGGTTTGGGGAACATCCTGCAATATGTGCAATAATCCAAACAAATATCATTGGTGATCAAAAATCACCGGTTGCACGAAAAAGCATAGTATATGGATATAAACAGCCCCCGAGGCTTGACCTCGGGGGCTTTGTTACAGCGCGGGTAATTCTTAAGATTTTATTAAGAATTGCCGGAGTATATTGACAAACCACTGTGCGTTATGTATAATAAAAACGGACGCAGGAGACAGTAATTGGTCGATATGCGTTACTAAATGTCAAGGAGACGGAAAATGAAGACAAGAAAGATCCTCGCAACCATTGCGGCATTTATTGCCGTGGCAACGGTGCTCAGTGCCGCAGCTTTGGCTGTGTCGCTCCAGAGCACGCACACCGATGTTACGCCCACCATCGATACCACCACGCCCGAGAATGTTATCTTGCCTGCTATTACCGCCTCCGAAGAAAAGGCGGCGCTGCCGGATATTTCGCGTTCCGAACCTGTGCATGAGCACTATCAAGCTTTGGGCGGTCTTGCCTGGATGCGCGCGATCGATGCGCAGATGGAAGAATATCATTTAGCCGAGGTCGCGCGCCTTGAATGCACACATGAGGACAGCATTGCCTACATTGATACCGATACCGGCATATCATCCGCATATTGTATGCTGTGCGGAGCGACCATTATTCTCGCCCAAGCACCCGCGTGTGCCATGGTTACCAATGCAATCAACCGCGATATATGCGTACACGAATACACCGATTGGAATTATTACGATTCCGCAAATCACACAAAAATATGCACAAAGTGCATGAAGACCGTATATGAGGCGCATTCGATCGTTCGGGCTGATTGTACAACCTTTGAACATTGTTCTGTCTGCGGTGGACGTGACAGCTCGTGGGAAAGCGCATCGGGTCATATTATGGCGTATGTTATAGACTGGGACTATCTTGATGCTAACAACGGCTATGACAATGCGGATAATTACTATCATATATACAGATGCATAAGGGATGATAATGATTGTCAATATGTATGTGATTATATACCTTTCCGCGAAAATTGTACATTTGATGATCTGTTTTGGGATGCCGAATCGGATGGTATGCACGAGATGTACTACCGATGCCCGATGTGCGAAGTGCCGTATTTTATAGAACCCGAGATCTGTTACTTTGCCACGCTTGGATATAATTGTTACAGATGCAATAACCCACATCCCGGATATTGACGGAAAACGCCCCCGAGGTAAGCCTCGGGGGCGTTGATATTTTAGTTTTGTTTATGCTTGAATACGTGTGAGGTCACAAGCTTTGTGATCTCAACTATCGGTATGATGGCAAATGCCATGGCGGCGGCGATAAGGTATTCAACAAGGCTTATGTGAGCAAAGCCGAATGCATCGCTGAGTCCGGGAAGGTAAATTACCGCGGTGGTCAGCACAAATGCGCCGATAATGGATGCCCAAAGCCATACATTTTGTGTTTTAAGCTTAAATATAGAGCCGTGGAGCGAGCGCATGTTAAAGGAGTGGAAGATCTCTATCAGCGAGAGGGTAAGGAAGGCCATGGTGGTGCCGTCCGCGCTAAAGCCGTTCTCAATGGTGGAGAGCGCCCAGCTGCCGGCCTCTATGCGGTGGCCGACAAAGTAGGAGAGCACTGTAAGTCCTGCAATTACAAGACCCTGCAGGGCAATGTGTATGCCCATGCCGCCGGCAAATATGCCGTCCTTTGAGTTGCGGGGCGGACGCTGCATAATGTCAGGCTCGCTCTTTTCCATACCCAGCGCGATGGCGGGCAGGCAGTCGGTGATAAGGTTGATCCAAAGCAGGTGGACGGGCTCAAGGATGGTAAATCCGAGCAGGGTGGCCACAAAGATGGAGAGCACCTCGGCAAGGTTGGAGGAAAGCAGGAACTGTATGGATTTACGAATGTTATCGTAAATGCGGCGTCCCTCCTCAACTGCCGCCACGATGGTGGCAAAGTTATCGTCGGCAAGCACCATGTCGGCCACGTTTTTGGTAACATCGGTGCCGGTAATACCCATGCCAACGCCGATGTCAGAGGATTTGATGGAGGGCGCATCGTTAACGCCGTCACCTGTCATGGCGGTTATCATGCCGTGCGCGCGCCATGCATTGACAATTCTCACCTTGTGCTCGGGCTGAACGCGGGCGTAAACCGAATATTTTTCAATGGTAGCCTCAAGCTCCTCGTCGGAGATAGCGTTAAGCTCCGCACCGGTTATTGCAAGGTCACCCTCGCGCAGTATGCCAAGCTGTCTGGCTATCGCCGCGGCGGTGTCGCGGTGGTCACCTGTGATCATTATCGGGCGAATGCCTGCCGCACGGCATTCCTTAACTGCATCGATGACCTCCGGGCGAACGGGGTCGATCATGCCCGCAAGACCGAGGAATATCAGGTCAGATTCCATCACCTCGGGGGTGTAATCGGCAGGCGCGGCATCGTAGGTGCGGTAGGCGGCGGCCAGAACGCGCAGTGCGCGGTCGGCAAAGCGCTTGTTGGCCTCGGCCAGCTGAACGCGAAGGTCGTCTGTCATGGGAATGACGGTACCGTTTACCAGTATCTTGGTGCAGCGGCCTATAACAACGTCGGGCGCACCGGTGGTGTGCTGAATGTAGCCGCCGTCCTTTTGGTGAACGGTGGTCATCATCTTTCTGCCCGAGTCAAAGGGGATCTCGCCCACGCGAGGAGCGCGCTCCTCAAGCTCGTACTTGGGTAGGCCAAGCTTTGCGGCGTAGTCAACAACGGCGGTCTGTGTGGGGTCGCCCTCAGATACCGTCTTGCCGCGGGGCAGAACAGCATCTGTGCAGAGCGCAAAGGATTCGGCCAGCAGCTGCTCGTTGTCGCCGTAGTGGTCAACAACGGTCATCTTGTTTTGGGTCAGTGTGCCGGTCTTATCCGAGCAGATTATCTGGGTGCAGCCAAGAGTTTCAACTGCCGTCAGCTTGCGGATAACGGCATTGCGGCGGGACATGTTTGTAACGCCTATTGAAAGAACTATGGTAACAACGGCGGCAAGTCCCTCGGGAATTGCGGCAACTGCAAGGCTTACGGCCACCATAAAGGTATTGAGAATGCTCTCGCCGCTAAAGTTCGGGTACATGCGTATAAGGTCTATACCGAATATAACAAAGCAGATGCCGAGCACCAAAAAGCTCAGCACCTTGCTCAGCTGATTCAGCTTGAGCTGAAGGGGAGTCTCCTCCTCCTTGGCAAGGGTCAGCGCGTTTGCTATCTTGCCCATTTCGGTCTCCATGCCGGTGTCAACCACCACGGCCTTGCCGCGTCCGTAAACGGCGGTAGAGCCCATATAGACCATGTTTTTGCGGTCGCCGAGCGGTACTTCACCGTTGTCGGCGGGGGAGATGGTGTTTGCGGTCTTGAGTACGGGGACAGATTCACCTGTCAGTGCCGCCTCCTCGCACTTAAGGCTGGCGCACTCTATCAGGCGGCAGTCGGCGGGGATCGAGTCTCCCGCTTCAAGCACTACTATGTCGCCGGGGACAAGCTCATCACTGCGGATGGTGATCTGGCGGCCGTCACGTATCACCTTTGAGGTCGCGGCGGCTATCTGCTGGAGTGCTTCTATCGCCTTTTCGGCCTTGCTCTCCTGCACAACACCCAGCACCGCGTTGATGATAACAACGGCCATGATGATGATAACGTCGGCAAAGGATTCATTTTGCAGTACCGCCGTCACGCCGGATATCACCGCCGCGGCGATGAGGATCAGGATCATGGGGTCGGTAAACTGGCCAAGCAGCTTGTGGAGGAGAGTTTCTTTTTTTGCCTCGGCAAGCTTGTTTTTGCCGTACTTTGCAAGCCTTTGTTCGGCTTCTGCCGAGCTGAGCCCTGCGGGGGAGGAGGATTTTGCTTTCAGCACCTCTTCGGCACTCTGCAAATACTCTTTCATTTTTCTTTTTTCTCCTTGTTTTATTATGTAAATATTTTTTACTGACAAATAATATCTATGCGGCAGTGCGGCAGATATCAGCCAAACACACCAAGGCCGTCAAGCAAGAGCTTAAGCCCTACCAATATCAGCATAATGCCGCCGGCAAGCTCTGCTTTGGATTTAAATTTGTCGCCAAACACATTGCCGATCTTAACTCCCACGGCAGAGAAGATAAATGTGGTGATGCCGATGATGATCACCGGGGGGAGGATGCTCTCGCCGTCACCCAGCGACAGGGAGAGTGCAACGCCGACCGCCAGTGCATCAATGCTCGTGGCAATGGCCATGGGGAGCATTGCACGTACCGAAAAGGAATCGCTTTGCTCCTCCTCTTCCTTTGAAAAGGACTCGCGTATCATGTTTATGCCTATCACGGCAAGTATCACAAACGCTATCCAGTGACTAAAGCGGGTTATCAGCTCGGCAAACTGCGAGCCTATAAAGTAGCCGATAAGCGGCATCAGCGCCTGAAAGCCGCCAAAATAAGCACCTGCTATAAGTGCGTGGCGCGGGCGCAGCTTGCTTACAGACAGCCCCTTGCAGATCGAGACTGCAAAGGCATCCATAGATAGTCCTACGGCGAGCACAAAGATCTCCAAAAAGTTCATACCTGATCCTCTTTTTTATGCCGCGGGTACACCCGCGCGGCAGAATTGATTAGGATACAAAGAAAAAGCCCCCGCCCCGAACTTGCTGCGTCCGACGGCAGAGGTAAAAAAAGAGACTTCTCTGCCGCGGCAGATAAGTCTTGTCTTGTGAGGTAACTCATATATCGCGCCATGAGGCGAAGCCTCAGGGTGATGTTGACGCGATCACGCCCGATGGGGCGCAGACTACTCCCTGTATCCTCATATATTATAGCACAGTTTGCGGCGGCGGTCAATAGTTTTAGAAAAAATTTTTTATTTCTTGCAAAATTGCGTGCAATTATGGCTGATATGTGGTATAATATATGTGATGGCCGTCAGCCGCGAGCTTTCGGCAAAGGAGGTCAGTGATGTTAGACATTTTTAATTTTCGCGCAGCTTGCTTTACCGGACACAGAAAGTTTTCAAGGGATGAGGAGCGTGAGGTGCTCGAGCGGCTGGATAGTGCTGTGCGGTATCTTATAGAGGAGCGCGATATTCGTGCCTTCAGGACGGGCGGCGCCTTGGGCTTTGATACCATGGCAGCGTATACCGTGATTGGTTACCGTCACATCTATCCCAAGATAAGGCTTGAATTATACCTGCCCTGCCCGGATCAGACCCGCTATTGGTCGGAGGAGGATCGCAAGTCGTATGAATACATAAAGGATCACGCAAATAAGGTCATTTATACGAGCGACCATTATTATGGCGGCTGCATGCACTTGCGCAACCGCCGCTTGGTGAACGGCTCGTTGATCTGCGTGGCGTACTGCCGCAGCGGCTCGGAGGGCGGCACGGCATATACCGTTGATTACGCTCAAAATCATGGTGTGGAGCTTATAAATCTTTTTGATACACCCATCGCTCCCCGTACCTGATCATGTATGCGTATGCGGAGGGATATCATCGCAATGACCACTTTTATCCACGTCCGAATTATCGATAAGATCCAAGATAATATGATGGAATACAGACACGGCGGAGTGCCGCCGGTCGCAAAATAAAAACATAAAATAAAAAAGAAAAATAAAAAAGGAAAAAGGATCATGAAAAAAGCACTTATGTACGGTGCCGGTAACATCGGTCGCGGATTTATCGGCAAGCGCTTCTTCCTCTCCGGCTACCACACGGTATTTGTGGATGTTAATGCCGATATGGTCGAAAAACTTCAGGCCGCCGGAAGATACCCCATCTACGTTACCAGCGGCGATAAATATCTGCCCGAGTGGGTGGAAAACTGCACCGCGGTCAACGGTCGTGACGAGGCGGCAGTCATTGAGGAGATAGCCACCTGCGATATCATGGCAACGGCACTGGGCGTTAACGTTCTGCCGCATGTTGCCTCACTTATCGCACGCGGCATACTTGCACGCCGCGAGCGGGACGGTCGTCCCCTCAATATACTTATCTGCGAGAACCTTATCGGCTCGGATAAATTTCTGCGCGATCTGGTCGCCCCGCACATCCCCGCGGAGGCGCAGAGCTATTTTCTGGATGAGGTCGGTTTTGTCAGCGTGTCAGTCGGCATAACCGTTCCCCCCACACCCGAAAAGTTTTTGGCGGAGGATCCGCTTGCCGTTTGCACCGACCTTTACCGTGAGCTGCCTGCCGATGCACTCGGCTTCCGCCCCGTCGGCGCACCCACACCCGAGATAGACGGTATGGTGGTGTTTAGCCCCTTTGGCTATTTTATCGAACGCAAGCTGCTGATCCACAATATGGGCCACGCACTTATGGCATATCTCGGCTATCTTAAAAAATACAATTACATATACGAGGTCGCGGCGGACGGCGAGATAAAATACATCCTGACCCGCGCTTTGGTCGAGTCGGCGCGCGCGCTGGCAAAGCGCCACGGCGCACCGCTTGAGGATGTTATGAACTTTGTTGAAACGCTCATCCCGCGCCTTGATAATCCCCTGCTTGAGGATACCCTCTTTAGAGTCGGCCGCGATACAAAACGTAAGCTGGCGGCGGGCGACAGGCTTGGCGGCGCGTATCTGATGGTGCGCGAGCAGGGCGGAGTGCCGGCGCATATCGCCGTTGGCATTGCTGCGGGCTATCTTTTTGACTGCCCCGAGGATCCCATCGCCGTTGAGGTGTCCGCCTATGCACGCGAGGCGGGGCTTGCCGCCGCGCTTGAAAAATACAGCGGCATCACCGACCCGCGCGATGTTGCCATGATCAGCGATATCTACACGCTGCTCGATCGCCGCGCATCCTTTGATGAGCTTGTAAAGACCCTCAACGCATATAAGACAGGACTTAAATGATCCGCCGTCCTTGAGGACGGGGATCTGCCCCAAATACAATACCCGGCTGTCCCATGGGACGGCCGGGTATTTATATGATTTAGTCGATCGATTTATCGATATTAAATCTTGTGATCTTTTTGGAGGTGTTTTTTGCAAACTCGGTCTTGCGGAGCTTGACCAGTCCCACCTTCTTGTAGGGAGCCATTCTGGTGTTGGCATCGCGCACATGCTCGTTAAAGTAGGCCTGTACATCGTCAACGCCGTCAGCTTCAAGCTGCTCGTAGTCGGGGTATATCTCGGCAACTATCACTTCCTTGCCGGGGTCCTTGCGGCTTTCGCCCGCGTAGACCACTACCTCAAGCACGCCGCGAATGCGGGAGATCTCTGTCTCTATCTCTTCGGGGTAAACGTTCTTGCCGTTGGAGAAGATTATCAGGTTTTTAAGTCTGCCGGTGATGTATATCCACTGCTGACCGTCATGAATCTCTACCTTGCCATAGTCTCCGGTGCGGAAGAAGCCCTCATCATCAAACACCGCAGCGGTCGCCTCGGGATCCTCAAAGTAGCCAAGCATAACGTTGGGACCCTTAACGCAGATCTCGCCCTCGCCGTTTTCGTCGGGATCCTTTATCTTTACCTCCTCGCCGATGATGGGCAGACCAACACTGCCCTTGTACTGCAGCTTGTTGCGGTTGCAGGAGATAAGGGGAGAGCACTCGGTAATGCCGTAGCCGTTGAGGATGGTAATGCCGATGGCATCAAAGAAATCGATAATATCCTGGTTCAGTGCCGCACCGCCGCAGATGATCATTTCAAGCTCGCCGCCAAAGGTCTTAAGCACATCCGCAAAAAGCGTTTTGCGCTTGTCAATGCCGATCTTGCGCAGTGCGTTGCTGATCTTAATGCCTTTTTTAAGCTTTTCCGCCTGACCGGATCTTTCGGCTGTCGCCCAAATACGGCGGTATATGGTCTCCACAAAGAGGGGAACAAGTACCAGGTGCGTGGGCTTTTGCTCCTGGAATTCCTTAAGCATATAGCGGATGCCGGAGGAGATGTATATCTCGCAGCCCTGCGCATAGTGACCGATCAGATTCACCACCGTGCCAAAGGTGTGGTGCGGGGGCAAAAGGAACATGGTCTTTTTGGTAATGGCAAAGTTGTACATGCCCTGGGTCATATCCGATACTATGTTGGTCTGGGAGAGCATAACGCCCTTGCCCTTACCGGTAGTGCCGGAGGTGAAAACGATGGAGGCAAGGCGGTCCGGGTCTATCTCGTAATCATAGTAGGAATTATCCCCTGCGGCATACTTTTCGCCGCCGCGGGCGATGAGGGTGTCAATGCTGTCGTCCGCGCCCTCGCCGTTTATGCAAACGTATATCGTAGCGCCGGAATTCGCCTTTATGTGATCAAGCTTGCCGCCTATCTCCGCACCGTAAAAAACGGCGGTGCAGTGGGCACGCTCGATGGTGGTCAGCATCTCGGAGGCGGGCAGCTCCTTGTCAATCGGCACGGTCACGGCGCCTATCGACATAAGTGCAAAATAGGAGTACACCCAACCAATGCTTGCGCTGCCGATGATGGCACACTTTTTGTCGCGCAGACCAAGTGAGATGCACTCGGTGCCAAGGTCGCGAGATGCATCGCGGGTCTGGTTAAAGGAGACTGTTATGACCTCGCTGTCGTTGGGGCTTTTTTTGTAGCCAAAGGCGGTCGCATCGCCGTGAAGCTCGGCGGCCTGCTCGCTCATTATGCGAAGATCGCGAAATTTTGTAGTCTCATAAAGCGGATAGTTCTTTTTCTTCATTATCTGGAGGTTACCTTTCTTATGATGCAAATGATTAGATCAAAATAAACAAAATGTTCAGCGGGGTATCGGAGTGCCGTTGCACCATCCCGCGTGAAAAAATTACTACGGATATTTTATCAGCTTTTTTTGCTTATATCAATAACAATGTGTGAACAAAGTGCAAACACGACGATCGGCGCACTTATTTGTGCTCCAATCGCCGTGTTTTTTGCGCCGCGACCGGTATCAGCCGTTGGGCGTGTAGTCAAAATATTCTCTCGCCGCCGCCGAATACACGGCTATGGCGCGGCAAAGCTCGGCAAGTGCGCCGCTGCCGCTCGCCTTGTTGGCACAGTAGGTGGTCACGCTGTAGGAGATCATCCTGTCGTAACGCTCACTGCCGTCGGGTGCGATCTCGACCATCCTGAAATAGAAGGTATCAGCCAGCATTTTGGCGGGGATGTCATCAAGCAGGAACACGCCGTCATCTGTCGGGGAGAGCAGCTTTTTGCAGCTTGCCAGCTTCAGTGCCGAGTCAAGATCCTGTGTTGCGGCGGCTATCGCCTTGTATTCCGAATGGCTCCAAACAAGCAAACGGTAGGTGTAGCCCTCTTTCATTCCATCGGCGCGCATGCGAATGCCCACGCACCCGCCAAGCTCAAGGCTTGCCGACATTATGTGCGCATCCCCCTCATAGCTGAGGATCGGTGCGGGCTCGGCGGTCCTAAAAAGCTCCTGCTCGCTATACTCCGGCGGAGTTCTGCCCGCCTCCGGCAGATAGGAGGTGGCAAGGCTGTCGGTCTCGTAGTCAAAATACAGCTGTGCCGCCGCGCCGTAGCTCATCATGGCAGAAAGCAGGCGGTCAAGCTTGCGGCGCGAGGTATCCTGCTCGCTTCCGCCGCCGTACATGTTTGCCGCATAGCGGGTGACCGAATAGCTAACCTCCTGTGAGGCGCGGGCGTAGCTCACGCCACGGTCATCGGTGGCGGTGGCTATCACATAGCCGTACACGGTGTCTGTCAGCTTTTTCGGCTGTATGCCGTCGGTGTAAAAATAAAGCAGACCGTTCTCGCCTATATCCGAAAGCTGACCCATGCCGCTCTCGCCGCTCGAGGTGCGCCAGATAAGGGTAAGGTCTATGTCCCCGCGCTTGAGGCCTGTCGTATCCGAGATATACACGCCAAAGCGTATGGATACATTGTCGTTTATCGAAAGACTGGCCGAGCGCATCTCAAGGTTCAGCGCCGAGGAGTAACGGCGCCGCTCGCCGCGCGTCTCGGCCGAGATAAATGGATCTGCCTCATATTCGGCGATCTCGGAGGCCGCCCACAGCTCGCCGCCGCCAAGCTTTATATTGGCCGCGCCGATGCCAAGTGTGCCGCAGTCAAGCACCATGCCGGCGGTAAGGGTAAGGCTTATGTCGCCGGTCAGCGCGCGGGTAGGGATAAGGCGCACCTCGCCGCCCTGCTTTGAGAGCAGCTCTGCGGCATCTGCAGCGGCATCGGTGAGTGAGGCGTAACCAATGCGGGATACATGCTCGCCGCCGCTGTAATGATCGTATATCACTGCGGGCAGCTCGGGGGATGAGGCGGCCTCCATGTATTCAAGAGATGACCAACCGTCGCACCCGTCGTAAAACACGCGTCCCCAAAGCCCGTCCGCGCTTATTTCGGTAACATAAAGCTCGGTGCCGTAGGGAATAAGCGCCAGCCTATCATACCCCGTGCCGGGGCCGGAGCGCACGCGCAGTCCCACATCCGCGGTAACGCGGCAGACCGACGGTTCTTTTACCGTCACCTCTGTCGTTGGGGGCACGAGCGGCGTTTCGCTCTCGTCCTCAAACCATATAACGCCGTCAAGTATAAAGGAGCTTGGCGCATAGAATTTAAAAAGCTCGTTTATCGTGCATTTGATGGCACGCCCCTCGGGGTAATATGTACCGCCGACCGTCACGCCTATGCTGTCCGAAAAATAAACATATCCGTCGCGTATGAGGTGGATAAAAAAGGTGTGGCCGTACTTTTCGCCATCGCCGCCCGCCTTGCTAAAGCCCGCCAGCACATTGCGCACGGGCATGCCGCCGGCGGAGTGGACTATGGCGTTCAGTGCGCTCTTGAGGGTGTATTCATCCTCCGGGTAGGCGTGCACGCGGTAGCCGCCGGTGGTGTATTTTAGGTTGCGGTAGTTGTTAAATTCGTCCTTGCCGTCGCCGGTAACATATTTTTTGTTGATGTCAAGCAGGTAGAGCTGGAGGTTTACATACCATGCGCAGTAGCCCTTAAAGGAACGGCGGCCGCAGCTTGCCAGCGCGCGGGCGCGCAGCTCGACTATGGCGTCCATAAAGACCGAGTCGGAGGCATCGGTAGCGGGCATTTTGTATACGTCCACCGCCGCGGCGGGGAGGCAGGATGCGCCAATGCCGCAGGCGAGGGTCACCATAACGAGCAGCAGTGATATTATCGACCGCCATACTCCGCCGCGCGGGAGGGTGGATCTTTTTTTTGTATCTTTGTTTTTTATATGATTCATGGGGGAGCTTGGCCTTTCCGGAAACAGCTTTGTAGTTCTCTCAAGGTCGGGTCACCCGTCGGGGAGGGCGGATCAAAAGCAGGATCCGCCCCTGACCGACAGGACCGTATAGTATCTGACATTATAATTGTACCATCAACTCCACGGCATGTCAAGTACCGTGCCACAAAACAGTTGATTTTTTATTCCATGTATGATATAATATGACCGAATATAGTTGCCGGTGTCA
The DNA here is from genome assembly GCA_964522215.1 of uncultured Ruminococcus sp. Classification (GTDB taxonomy): domain Bacteria; phylum Bacillota; class Clostridia; order Oscillospirales; family CAG-272; genus CAG-390. Next base: position 18,927 of record CAZFVR010000013.1, read on the forward strand.
GCTTTCGGCGCAGGCGCAGATGATAAATGGTAAAATAAAAAAGGCCACGCGGGCGTGACCGAGATGGGGGAGTACAGTCAGATGCAAGAAAACGAAAAGATAAAGATCCAGGAATCCGGCGAGATGTATCTTGAAACGATACTCATACTCTCGCAAAAAAACGGTAGTGTCCGCTCGCTTGACGTTGCGGAATATATGGGATATTCAAAGCCCAGTGTCAGCCGCGCGGTAGGGATCCTGCGCCGCGACGGCTATCTTGAAATGAGTGCCGATGGGCACCTGACCCTCACACCGGATGGCGAGGCCGCCGCCGCGCGCATATATGAGCGGCATAAGGTGATATCCGCCTTTTTGGTAAAGATAGGTGTGGACCCGGATACCGCCGCCGCCGATGCCTGCAAAATGGAGCATGACATCAGCGACGAGACCCTTGATGCAATAAAACGCTTTACCGCTTCGCTTTAAGGCTTTGAGGCCTTGAAGCCTTGGGGGGCGGGCACCGCCGTCGATCTATGGATAGCTCGCGCGGGGGATCATCCTCCGCAACGCTCAAGAGCGGTGACGATCTCCCCCACAAAGGCGCGGTGTAGATCCCGCTCGGGGTAGTGGGCCTCCAACACCGCAGGATCGGTGAAGCGCTCGGCGCGAATATCGTCGCTGTACACTCGGCGGCAGATAAGCACCACCCGTGCTCCGTCGGGGAAGGGGACCGGCGTACCGTTTATCTCAATATGGCGGTAGCTCATGCCGCAGGCCGCGGCCTTGTCGCCGTCCCTGCCGCTGTGAGAGCCGAAATATGCCAGCTCCTGCCGCCGCTCATCCCCGAAAAAGGCAAGGGAGTAGTACTCCGCCTCGTCTACAAGATGGTATGTAAACCTTTGCGGGCGAATAAAGCAGACCGCTGACGGTGCGCCCCAAAGCTCGCCCAAAAAGCCCCAGCTGGCGGTCATGGCATTTGTTTGGCCCTCCCACTCTGCGCATATCAGCATCCACTCGCGCCCAACAGCGCGGCAGACGGGTGACATATCAAGCTCATACGGTGATACTTTTTTGTAATCGTATATCATTTTGCCTCCATGCTTGCGGTGTTTTCGGCTTTGCCACCGACCGCAGTCTTGAGTTGTTTTGATGGATCGTATCGATAAAATATATTTCTCGCGCCGCTGCGTGATGCATGCGGGCGGACGTATGATAAAAAAATAAATTAATTTGCCGCCGTTCGGCGGCGGAACGGAGTTTTGCATGATACATAAGACCTTTGAGCTGTCCCCAGCCTATCCCGGAGCCACCATAACGACATATGTCGTTGAAAACACCGCGGAGCTTAAGCTTGCGCCCCGCCGTGCCGTGATAGTTTGCCCGGGCGGCGGATATCATTTTCTTTCGGACCGCGAGGCCGAGCCGGTAGTGGCGCAGTTTTTGGCGGCAAATATCAATGTTTTTCTGCTTCGCTACACCGTTGGCATGGCGCGCACTGCGGAAAATGCAGGCGCTTCGGGCTACGCGCCGCTGATCGAGGCGGGTCTGGCGATAAAATTTGTTCGTGACCATGCCGAGGAGTACTCTACCGACCCGCAAAAGGTCTTTATTCTCGGCTTTTCCGCCGGCGGACATGTTGCCGCATCCGCAGGCACGCTTTGGAATATCCCCGAGGTGCGTGATGCTATCGGCATCAGCGCCGGCGAATGCCCCGAGGGCATCAATCGCCCTGACGGCACTATCCTTTGCTACCCTGTCATCACAGGCGGCGACCGCGCACACCGCGGCTCGGTCAAAAACTTTTCCGGCCATGATGAGCTGACGGATGAGGATATCGAGCGCTTCTCGCTTGAGAGGCATGTGGATGGCAGCACATCCCCTGCGTTTATCTGGCACACGGCATCGGATGGTACCGTTCCGGTGCAAAACTCGCTTATGTACGCTGCGGCACTTGCGGCGCAAAAGATACCCTTTGAGCTGCATATCTACCCGGAGGGCAAGCACGGGCTGTCGCTTTGCAACGAGTTTACCTCGTCGCAAAACAGCGGCAATATTATGCCCTACGCCGCGGGCTGGATCGACCACGCCGTGAAGTGGGTAAAGGAATTTCATTTTTGATCGGAATTGAGCTTTAAGGCAACACCGCGCTGTTTACGGCCGTAGTCTTTTTCCTCCACTTGCTTGCATAAGATCCGTCATATTTCACAATCTTCCTTGGCGTAGGATAAGCTGCACGCGCAAAAAATTGTTTCATCTGACGAATTTTTTGACGGCGCAATTGAACGAAAAGATTTGTGCGGTGGTGCCTTAATATCAATATCGGCCTTATGGGGGTGAGTTACGGCTCCCCCCTGTGCTTTTTCATTGCCGTGTAGACCTCACCGGTGGTAAAGCCGCGGCGCACAAGCGATGCAATGGCGCGACTGCGCTCATCGCGGTCGGCGGGCAGTGTGCCGCCGTATTTTTTATATATAACCTCGGCGCAAAGGGCGGTAAAATCAACGCTGTCAAGATACTCGCCCACTGCCGCTATCGCGTCATCTCTGTAGCCGAGCGAGCGCAGCTTTGCGCGTATATATGTCTTTCCGCGAAGCTCCCCTACGCACCGTTCGGCCACACGCCGCGCCGATGCGTTTTCGTTTATCAGCCCCTCGGCGGCCAGGGCATCCACCGCCGCGCGTGCCGCGTCCTTTGAGTGCCCGCGCTCTACCAGCTTTTGCCGCAGCTTTTGCCGTGAGTTTGCACCGTATGCCAGTATTCCCGCGCCGTGCTTTGTTGCCTGCGCGATGTCGGAAAGCCGCAAAAGCTCGTCAAATTCCTCCTCGCTCACCGTGTCGCCGCGCGATATGTGGTGTATCCTGTAGTCGGTGAGCGAGAGCAAAACGGTGCGCCTATCACAGCGTGTGATAGTGTATGAACTTGCTGCGCGACCGGGGATCAGCTCCCTTTGTGTGTTGGCCTCCCCCGGCGTTGCGCTTATCTCAAATGTTATAAGCACGCCACCGCCGCCGTCGGCCTCGCGCAAGGCTGTTGCTTTTATGATCATTCCCTCGCCCCCTTTTTGTTTATCGCATTTAATTTATATTATTCTTATTGGTTTTTAAAAACGGCCTCCGCACCCTGATCGGTGGGAGGCCGTTTTATCGTCGTATGGCCGTATCATCGGCCCCAAGTTTTATTATGCGTTTATTTTCGGATCTTATTCGTTGTCGGCAAGGTCGATGTCAAGCTCGTCATCGTCCTCTTCAAGCTCAAACTCCGCTGCGTTGTCCGCCAGCTCATCGCCCATCGAGCGTATCTTCTGTTCTATCTCCTCAAACAGCTCGGGGTTGGATTCAAGCGTTGCGCGGGCATTATCCCGCCCCTGACCAAGCCTTTCACCGCCGTAGGAGAGCCACGAGCCGCTTTTTTGCACCACACCAAGGTTTATGCCCATGTCAAGTATCTCGCCGGAGCGGGATATGCCCTTGCCGTAGAGGATGTCAAACTCGCAGGTGCGGAAGGGCGGTGCCACTTTGTTTTTTACGACCTTGCACTTTACACGGTTGCCGTATATATCGTTGCCGTTTTTAAGCTGCTCGGAACGGCGAACATCGATTCTTACCGATGCATAGAACTTAAGCGCACGGCCGCCGGTGGTGACCTCCGGGTTGCCGTATATCACGCCGACCTTTTCGCGCAGCTGGTTTATAAATATCACCACGCAGTTGCTCTTTGCTATGACCGCCGAGAGCTTTCTCATTGCCTGTGACATAAGGCGAGCCTGCACGCCGACGGATGATGCGCCCATGTCGCCCTCTATCTCCTGCCTCGGTACGAGCGCGGCCACCGAGTCGATGACCACTATATCGATAGCACCGGAGCGCACCAGCGCCTCGGTGATATCAAGCGCATCCTCGCCGCAATCCGGCTGGGATACGAGCAGATTATCTACGTTAACGCCAAGGGCGCGTGCGTAGACCGGGTCAAGGGCGTGCTCGGCATCGATAAATGCCGCCTCGCCGCCGTTTTTTTGTATCTCGGCCACCACATGCAGTGCGACCGTCGTCTTACCGGAGGATTCCGGACCGTATATCTCAATTATTCTGCCGCGGGGAAGTCCGCCGATACCGAGAGCCATATCAAGCCCCAACGAGCCTGTATGCACGGCCTGGACCTCCATGCGCGTGTTCTCGCCAAGGCGCATGATAGCACCCGAGCCGAAATTGCGCTCTATCTGTGTTATTGCGGTCTTTATAGCCTTTTGCTTTTCTTCCTTGTCGTTGCCCACCGGAGTGACGGTAGGCGTCTTTTTTGTCTGCTTCATGCTGTGGCCTCACGATCTTTCTTATTTGCCTCTATTATATATCATAACTGCCGCGTTGTCAAGTATTTTTTTAAATTATTTTGTTCCGAAAACGGAATTATTTTTTTATCAGCACCCAAAAAGCGGCAAAACGATGCCACGCAAGTTCCAAAAGCAGACTGCAAAAACAAAGACCCGCGAACGACCAAGGGCCGTTCGCGGGTGCGTGGGTCAAAGCTCCTCTACGGTGGTCACACCGGGGATCTCGGAGACTGTTGCCATTATGTTCTCATGCGCTATCTTCTTTTTAAATCTAAGCGAGAGGATGGCGCTCATGTGCGTGCCCTCGGATGGGCGGGATTTGGTTATCTCCATATCGGTGATGGTCAGATTGTGCGTTTTAAGCTCCTCAACTATCTCGTCAAGCGTTTCCGAGCTTGCAAATTCTATGTATACGTTCATAGAGCGAGCGGTGGAGATGATAAAATATTCAAGCTTTGAGAGCACAAGCTCGGAGAAGAGCACCAGCAGCACCGTAAAGATGGCCGCCTCGTAATAGCCTGTTCCGATGGCAAGGCCGATGATGGCGGAGGTCCAAAGACCCGCGGCGGTCGTCAGTCCCTTTACCTGGCGGCGGGAGGTGACTATTATCGCGCCGGCGCCGATAAAGCCCATGCCGGCGATGACCTGCGCACCGAGACGTGCGGGGTCGGTGGAAAGTCCCGCGGCAATGAGATATTGGCTGGTGAGTGTGGTGAGCGATGCGCCGATGCAGATCAGCGTGTGCGTGCGAAAGCCCGCCGAGCGGCGCTTGCTTTCACGTTCAAGTCCTATAAGACCGCCGCAAAGGACGGCAAGGAGCATTCTTACCGCAACGCCGACCACGCCAACGCCGCGAACAAGCTCTGATATGTATTCAAGATGTTCCATTTTACCCTCCCTTAAGGTTCTTCTACCGACAGTACGCCGTCAAGCGCAGCCACTGCGGTGATTATCTCCGCGTGCGGGCGCGAGCGCGGAAGCTTCATTTCTATTATAACGTTCGGCGGCGATACCTTGAGGTCGCGCACGTTGGTTATCTCAAAGTCAAATATTTTTATGTCCATGTCACGGAGCGCATCAAGCACGCCGGGCAGGTGCGAGACGGCGCTGAGGCTCAGCTCGATGTTCATGTTTTTGGTGCGGGAGGTCAGCATCTTTTCAAGATTGTTCAGCACCGTGATGGTGAAAAATATGGTCACGCACGCAAGTATTGCGCACTCGTAGTAGCCCGCGCCGATGGCAAGTCCCATACAGGCGGAAGCCCAAAGGCCCGCCGCAGTGGTAAGTCCTTTTACCTGCTGGTGACCTGTGACTACTATCGTGCCCGCGCCCAGAAAGCCGATGCCGTTGATGCATTGCGCACCAAGCCTTGATATATCGGTAGATTGACCAAGCGTTACGTAAAGATATTGGCTTATGCACATGGCAAGCGCCGCACCCATGCAAACGAGTATGTGTGTGCGAAAGCCCGCGGGACGGTGACGTCTGCCGCGTTCTATGCCAATGATACCGCCAAACAGCATCGCCAAAAACAGGCGAAAGGCAGTGGCGGCAAGATTTGCCCCGCGCAGTGTTTCAAGCGCGGAATTGAACCATTCCATTATATCTACTCCTTCTCCGCCGTTCGGCGGAAGCTATTTGCCCACTTCTGTGCGCGGGGCGGCGCTATCTCATCGGCCATGGCCGTTACAACGATAATATTTTGTTATCCCGAGCAATAACGCTTTATTATATCACGCCTGAGTGGTTTTTTCAAGACCGCATTGTTAATTTTCTGCTTATTTCGGCTTAAATACTTGATTTTGTGACCGATTCGGTGTATTATTATAGAAGAGTGATCGGCGGATATAATTTGGACTCGAAAAAATGATGGATTATAAGAGAGATCGCCGCACGGCGGAGAGCGATTTTGCCTCATCATCCGCCATGCTTTGAGTGCTTCTCGCGAACGTGTTTTGGAGACCTGCACCGCATTTTGTCGCGAACACGACGGATGAGGAGGTAAGACCCGATCTTTGAGCAAGCAAAAATTCCACAATAAAATGCAAGCATTATTTAAAAGCTCAAATGATCGCCGAGCGCGCAAGGGGATGTATCTCGCTTATAGCAGGGCGATCATCAAAATATCAATAATAAATTAAATTTACGGAGGACATCGACATGACGACAAAAAAAGGTGGTCTTATACTTCCGCCGCGTTTGCAGAAAGGTGATGTGATCGGCATAGCATCGCCCAGCAGCATCCAAAAGCCGGAGCATATCGCACGTGTGACAGCGGTCATTGAAAAGCTTGGTTATCGTGCGCGTCCTGCGGCCAATATCTACTCGGACAGCTGGGGCTTTTTGGCCTCTGATACCGAGCGTGCCGAGGATATAAACTCGCTTATTCGCGACCCGGAGGTGAGGATGATAATGATAGGCGGCGGCGAGGGCTCGCCTGCCATCCCGCGGCTGCTTGACTATGATGCCATACGCAGTGACCCCAAGATATACTCAAGCTACAGCGACGGTACAACTATCCTTGGTGCCATTACCTCAAAGGTGGGGCTGGTGACCTATTACGGTCAGACCGCCTCTGTATTCAGCGACCTGCGATATTATAACTACATGCAGTTTACAGAAAACTTTGTCAGCGGTAAGCATGAGCTTTTTGATCGAGATACCGAGTGGATACCGCTTCACGGCGGTGTGGGAGAGGGACGTCTTATCGGCGGCTACACCCGCAACTTTGCCATGATGCTGGGCAGCCCCAATTTCAGTTGGGATCCCACGGAGGACTACATTCTGTTTATCGAGGATCACGAAAAGTTCTCCCGCCTTGATGCCGTCAGCGAGTATCTTTCGGCAATATGGGAAAATCCCATCATGGAGCGCGTGCGCGGCTTTGTGTTTGGCTGTTATAACAGCGATCTCGTCCCGCCAGAGCCGCTTGCGGCACTGCTGAGGCTTATCGGTGAGCGGCACGGCATTCCCGTGGTGTATACCGTGGATATAGGGCACGGCAGTCGCCACGGCATACTGCCTGTGGGCTGTCGCGTAAGACTTGACGGGCAGGATGCATCGCTCCGATTCCTTGAGAGGACCATAAAATAAAAAAATACCACCGAGGGATAATGTGCCCTCGGTGGTATTTCAGCTGCAGGGGGCGGGGGGATCATTCCTCCTCGCCGTCCTCCTCGTCTTCCTCATCCTCGTCAAAGCAGGGATGCGCGCAGTCACAGCAATTAAAATCGCAGTCCTCGCAGTCCTCGTAGTCCTCGCAATCGCAGCAGTCGTCATCACAGCAATCGCACTCGTCGCCGTAGATGTCGCTCTCAACGGAGCCAAGGTCCTCGTCCAGCTCCTCGATATAGTCGTTGAGGTATTCAAGATCCTCATCGATCTCGCCAACTGCCTTGGTAACATCGCCGAGCAGGTCGATGATAGCGGAGAGCAGTTTGCCCTCGGCTGTGGTCTTATCGATATTAAGACCCTCGGCAAGACCCGAAAGGTATGCGGCCTTTTCGCTAAGTTTCATTTTTATATACCTGACCTTTTTATTGTTGATCCCGTGTATGGCTAAGCCATCAAGCGCGGGAGAGATACTCGCCTGTGCGAGTGTCGATCTTGATCACGTCGCCGCGGTCGATAAAGAGCGGGACCTTGATCTCGGCACCTGTCTCAAGGGTTGCGGGCTTGAGGGTGTTGGTGGCGGTGTTGCCTGCAAAGCCGGGATCGGTATCAACGACCTCAAGCTCAACGAATGTGGGGGGCTCAACGTTGAAGACCTTGCCCTTGTAGGAGACGAGCTTGCACATCATCTCTTCCTTAACGAACTTAAAGGAATCGGGCAGGGACTCTTTGTTAAGGGGAGTCATATCAAAGGACTCCATGTCCATAAAGTAGTAAAGGTCTCCGTCGTTGTAGGAGTACTGCATATCCTTTCTTTCGATATATGCACTGTCAAACTTATCTGTGGGGCTAAAGGTCTTTTCAACCACGCCGCCTGTGATAACGTTTTTAAGTTTGGTGCGGACGAATGCCGCGCCCTTTCCGGGTTTTACGTGCTGAAACTCGATCACCTGGTAGACGCTGCCGTCCATTTCAAAGGTGATGCCGTTTTTAAAATCACCGGCAATTACCATAATATATACCTCCGTTGTGATTCGCCGCCGGGGCGGCCGATAGTTACACTATATTGTATAATATTTTTTGGAATTTTGCAATACCTTTTTTGAACTTCGCGGCGATTTTTTTCGTTATCGGGGCATTTTTTACGCTTTTTTTCGCATTTTTTCTTTTTTTCTCATATCCGATTGACACCAACGGCCTTGTATGCTATAATTATTCTGTAGGTATTTGTGCTTGCAGGTGCCTCGCAACAATTAAAATCGATGCATCAAAGCCCCACTCTCTGTGCGGGCGGGATGCAATAGACTGTCGCGGGCTGTCTCCGGCGGCGGTCGGGAGTTGTAATATGACACTGGATGATCTGTCCGTTGGGCAAAGCGCGGTAATAAAGAGCGTTGGCGGCGAGGGGGCTTTGCGCCTGCGCCTGCTTGATATGGGGCTTATACCGCGCACCCGCGTTGGCCTTATAAAGGTAGCGCCGCTTGGAGATCCCAAGGAGATCTCGGTACGCGGCTATGTTTTGACCCTCCGCCGCGAGGATGCGGCAAAGATAGAGCTTGATGGGGGTACACTGCAATGACCTTTGCTTTGGCGGGCAACCAAAACTGCGGTAAGACCACTCTTTTTAATGCGCTTACAGGCTCAAATCAGCATGTGGGCAACTTTCCCGGCGTTACGGTGGATCAAAAATCCGGCGAGATACGCGGCCACCGCGGCACGAGCGTGGTCGATCTGCCCGGTATCTATTCCATCCGTCCATACACGCAGGAGGAGATAGTCTCCCGCGATTTTATAATCGACGGCAAGCCTGACGGTATAATAAACATAGTTGATGCAACAAATATAGAGCGCAATCTTTATCTTACCCTGCAGCTGCTCGAGCTGCGCATTCCAACCGTCATAGCGCTTAATATGATGGATGAGGTGCGCTCCGGCGGCGGCTCGGTGGATATTAAAAGGATGAGTGAGATGCTGGGCGTGCCGGTAGTTCCGATCAGCGCGGCAAAGGGAGAGGGCGTCTCCGAGCTTGCCAACCGAATAGTGGAAACAGCCAAGGCGCGTCACCTGCCCGCAGTGTATGATTTTTGCGGGGACGGCCCGGTGCATCGCTGTATACATGCCACCGCGCACGTGGTGGAGGATCACGCCAAGGCCGCAGGGATATCACCGCGCTTTTGCGCCACCAAGCTCATTGAGGGCGACCATGACATGGAGCGGCGGCTTGAGCTTCACCAAAACGAGCTTGAGATGATAGAGCATTCGGTGGTGGAGATGGAGACCGAGACCGGCTTTGACCGCAATGCGGCGCTGGCCGATATGCGCTACGCGTTTATCGAGCGCGTGGTGGAGACATCGGTAGTTAAGCCGCACGAAAGTCGCGAGCGGCGGCGCAGTGAGACACTTGACCGCGTCCTTACCGGTAAATATACGGCGATACCGGTGTTTATCGGCATAATGCTGTTGGTGTTTTGGCTGACATTTGATGTTATCGGGCAAAATCTATCCGATCTGCTCTCGTTGGGCATCGATGCGCTGACCCTGCTGGTCGGGCGTGCGCTCACCGCGTACGGCATCAATGATGTGGTGTACAGCTTGGTGATCGACGGTGTGTTTGCGGGAGTTGGCAGTGTGCTCAGCTTCCTGCCGATAATCGTTACCCTGTTCTTCTTCCTTTCGATCCTGGAGGACACGGGCTACATGGCGCGTATTGCCTTTGTTATGGATAAGCCGCTTCGTAAGCTGGGGCTTTCCGGGCGCAGCTTTGTGCCTATGCTCATCGGCTTTGGATGTACCGTGCCCGCCATTATGGCAACGCGCACGCTGTCATCGGATCGCGACCGCAAAATGACCATCCTTTTGACCCCTTATATGAGCTGCTCGGCAAAGATAGCGATATATTCCGTCTTTGTAAACGCGTTTTTCAAGAACTATCGCGCACTGGTAATGGTGGGGCTTTACCTTGGCGGCATCGTACTGTCTATCCTGGTGGCGGTGATACTAAAGCATACAGTTTTCCGCGGTCAGCCCGTGCCGTTCGTTATGGAGCTGCCAAATTATCGTTTCCCATCGCCGCGCAGTGTATTCATGCTGCTGTGGGAAAAGGCAAAGGATTTTCTTGAGCGTGCCTTTACCGTGATCTTTGCGGCAACGGTGATCATATGGTTCCTTACCACCTTTGATACCCGCCTGAATGTTGCCGCCGACAGCTCGGGTAGTCTTTTGGCGCTCATCGGCAGGTTTATTGCGCCCGCTTTCCGCCCGCTCGGCTTTGGCGATTGGCGCGTGGTGACCTCGCTCATCTCCGGCTTCTCGGCAAAGGAGGCGGTGGTCAGCACCATGACCGTCCTGCTCGGCACGAACACAGCAAACCTCGGCGGTGTGCTTGGCGGACTGTTCACTCCCATATCCGCCATCAGCTTTTTGTCGTTCACACTGCTATATACCCCCTGCATTGCCGCAGTGGCGGCCATAAAACGCGAGCTTGGGTCGCGGCTGGCAACTATCGGAGTGGTCATAATGCAGTGCGGCGTGGCTTGGGTAGTAAGTTTTGCAATTTACAACCTTTTAAATTGCATTTTCTGATTGAAATATGCGCAAAAATGTGCTATAATAATGTGCGGGATGCAGATCTGTTGATTCTGCGCCCGCATATTGATTTGAGGGAGGTAAGCCTATGGGCATTGGCGATTATATTTTGATCGGTGCGGTGGCGGCGGCGCTTGGTGCGGCTATCGGTCACACTATAAAAAAGCGGCGGCGCGGCGACTATGGTTGCGGCGGCTGTATGGGCGATTGCTCCGCTTGCATGCATGCTTCCTGCCTCGGCGAGCGCAAAGGGGATCGGGGAGCGCAAAACGCAGCGAGTACTGATGTCGGCGGATCCCAGGCAGGCGATACCCCCAACAAATAATAAAACATATTTAAATAAACGATCCCTGCGGATCGAGAAAAATCGATAAAACCAAAATAAACCCAAAACGGAGAAAAAAACAGTGTACAAGATACTAAAAAAAGAGGTGCTGAACCCCACCGTCACGCTAATGGAGGTAGAAGCACCGCTTGTTGCCCGCCGTGCAGAGGCCGGGCAGTTTATAATATTGCGTGTGGACGAGGATGGCGAGCGCATTCCCCTGACCATTGCGGGCTTTGACCGCACGGCGGGTTGGGTGCGGATAATCTTTCAAACGGTCGGTGCAACCACTGCGGCACTTGCAGAGCTTGGCGCGGGCGACTATATCGCCGATCTTGCAGGTCCTCTCGGTCGCGCGACAGAGACGGACGGTCTGCGGCGGGTCTGCGTTATCGGTGGCGGCGTTGGGTGTGCCATCGCACTGCCGATAGCCGAAAAGCTGCATGCCGCGGGGTGCCACGTGACCTCCATCGTCGGATTCCGCTCAAAGGATCTGGTGATACTTGAGGATGAATTTCGCGCGGCCTCCGACCGCTTCGAGCTGGTCAGTGATGACGGCAGTGTGGGGCGGCGCGGCAATGTTTGCATGCCGCTTGATGAGCTTTTGGCATCCGGCGAGCGTTTTGACATGATATTTGCCATCGGTCCGCTGATCATGATGAAATTTGCGGTGGCCTCGGCTCGTCCCTACAGCGTGCCTGTCACCGTCTCAATGAACCCCATAATGATAGACGGCACCGGCATGTGCGGCGGTTGCCGACTTACGCTTATCGAGGACGGGCGGCGTGTGGTACGCTTTGCCTGTGTTGACGGACCTGATTTTGACGGCTATGCCGTGGATTTTGATGAAGCGATGTGCCGCGGCGGCATCTATCGCACAGCAGAGCGGCATGCGTATGAGAGCCGTTGCAATCTTTTGGGAAAGGCGGGTGTTTGAGATGGCAAAGCCCAATATGGAGCTCAAAAAAACTCCCATGCCGCAGCTCGCGCCCGATGTACGTGCGCACTGCTTTGAGGAGGTCGCACTCGGATATTCCGATGCGGAGGCGCAAAACGAGGCAGCGCGTTGCCTCAATTGTAAAAACCCCGCATGTGTCGGGGGATGTCCGGTAGGTGTTAAGATACCAAACTTTATCGCAAAGCTTCGCGATGGAGATATTGACGGTGCGTTTGCCGTTATCAGTAAGGATTCAAGCCTGCCCGCTGTTTGCGGTCGCGTTTGCCCGCAGGAATCGCAATGCGAGGCGCGTTGTGTGCGCGGCATCAAGGGCGAGCCGGTAGGCATAGGCAGGCTTGAGCGATACGTGGCGGATCGCCATGCCGCCGCGGGCGGCAAGGTCGAACGTCCTGCCTCAAACGGAATGCGCGTGGCGGTAGTCGGCTCGGGTCCCTCCGGGCTTACCTGCGCGGGTGATCTCGCACGCGCGGGCTTTGCGGTCACCGTGTTTGAGGCACTGCACACGCCGGGCGGCGTTTTGATGTACGGTATCCCGGAGTTCCGTTTGCCAAAATCGATAGTTCAGCGGGAGGTGGATCAGCTCCGCGCACTTGGTGTTGAATTTATGACAAATACCATCATCGGCAAAACGCTGACGGTGGATGATCTTTTCGCCGATGGCTATCGCGCCGTTTATATCGGCTCGGGTGCGGGGCTTCCCATGTTTATGGGCATACCCGGCGAGGGGCTTTGCGGTGTTTATTCGGCAAACGAATACCTTACACGCGCCAATCTTATGGGCGCGTACAGGGCGGATTCCAAAACGCCCATCATGCGCGGCGGCCGCGTGGCGGTAGTAGGCGGCGGCAATGTCGCCATGGATGCGGCTCGCACTGCTCTCCGTCTTGGCGCGGAGCGCGTTATGATAGTCTATCGCCGCTCGGAGGCCGAGCTGCCCGCCCGCCGTGAGGAGGTAGAGCATGCAATGGAGGAGGGTGTGGAGTTCCACTTCCTTTGCAACCCCACCGAGGTGCTGGGTCATGTAACAGAGGATAGGCGCGATCCAAAATACGGCTTTGTGCGCTCTCTCCGCTGCGTTAAAATGGAGCTTGGCGAGCCTGACGAGCGCGGCCGTCGCCGTCCGCGTACGGTGGAGGGGAGCGAGTTTGAGCTTGAGGCCGACACCGTTATAATGGCTCTCGGCACAACGCCCAATCCGCTGATACGTTCTACCACCGAGGGGCTTGAGGTCAACCAGCGCGGCTGCATCGTGATCGATGAGGCAAGCGGCAGGACATCGCGCGACGGTGTTTACGCCGGCGGCGATGCCGTGACGGGCGCGGCTACCGTTATCTCCGCCATGGGCGCGGGCAAGCACGCCGCCCGTGCGATCATCGAAAGCCTTAGACAATGATCATAAAGAAAGTGGCGCTTGATGAAATTAAAAAACAGCGATGGTAAACATAACGGCTCAAGGCTATACAATGTGTTGTTTCCGCTTTGGATGCTGATGCTCTTCCCGCAAATGTGGGCAATAGTCTTGCCGGGTAACTTTATTATCGATAGCTTGGTGCTGGTCGCTGCCATGTTCGCCCTAAAGATAGCCGATAAAAGGAGTTTTTACAAGCGGCATATACTAAAGATCTTTGCCTTTGGCTTGATCTCTGACCTTGTGGGCGCCGCCTATATCCTGCTTTTGTGGATCTGGGCACCGCAGATCATCACATGGGGAGATGAGCTGTATCTCACGATCCCCGCGCTCGTTATATCTGCCGTGTGTATCTTTATTTTCGGTTACTTTGCAACGTTTAAAAAGTCGGTGCGGGCAGAGAAACTGCGGCTCTCGCTCATATTTGCCATCGTTACGGCACCGTATACCTTTTTGGTGCCGTCAAGCTGGCTGTATTGAATCTAAAAATATAAAATGAAAGCGTGTGCCGTGATCTGGCGGCATAAGAAATATCCCCATGGGGCTGTATACAGTCCCGTGGGGATATTTATATTGTATCTGTGTTAGGTTATTGAGCCGCGTCAACGATAGCGGTGAACTTCTTTGCAACCAGGGATGCGCCGCCGATAAGGCCGCCGTCCACATTCGGCTTTGCAAGGAGCTCGGCCGCGTTGGCATCGTTCATAGATCCGCCGTACTGGATGGTGGTCGCCTCAGCAACCTCCTCGCCGTAAAGCTCAACCAGCACGCGGCGAATAGCTGCGCAGGTCTCCTCGGCCTGGTCGGGAGTTGCGGTAAGGCCGGTGCCGATAGCCCATACAGGCTCGTAGGCGATGATGATGTTCTTCATATCCTCGGCGCTGATGCCTGCAAGATCAAGCTTTGTCTGCATGCCGACGACCTCGTTGGTGATGCCGGAAAGTCTCTGCTCCTTGACCTCGCCAAGGCAGAGGATGACCTTCATGCCGGCGGCAAGAGCAGCCTTGGTGCGGAGGTTTACTGTCTCGTCTGTCTCGGCAAAATACTGACGTCTTTCGCTGTGACCGATGATGACATATTCAACGCCGATAGCGCGAAGCATCTCGGCGGAGACCTCACCTGTGTATGCGCCCTTGGGGGCAAAGTGAACGTTCTCGGCGCCTATCTTGATGTTGGAGCCTGCGGCTGCCTCCATAGCGGCGGTGATGGTAACATAGGGAGCGCAAAATACGATGTCGCAGTTATCCTTGCCCGCTACCATGGGCTTTATCTCGTTTATAAACGCTGTCGCCTCGGCAGGTGTGAAGTTCATCTTCCAGTTGCCGGCGATAACGGTCCTTCTCTTTTCGGGATTCATATCGTTGTACCTCTTTATTTATATGCAATTATTCCTTATCCTGCAGGCAGGCGATGCCGGGAAGCTCAAGTCCCTCAAGGAATTCAAGGGATGCGCCGCCGCCGGTGGAAACGTGGGTCATCTTATCGGCAAAGCCGAGCTTTTCAACAGCCGCAGCGGAGTCGCCGCCGCCGATGATGGAGATAGCACCGCTCTCAGCAACTGCCTGGGCAACAGAGTTTGTACCGGAGGCAAAGTTAGGCCACTCGGAAACGCCCATGGGGCCGTTCCAAACAACGGTTCCGGCACCCACCAGAGACTTTGCAAAAAGCTCCTGGGTCTTGTCGCCGATGTCAAGTCCCATCCAGCCATCGGGGATGGAATCGGAGTATATGCGCATAAAGGTGGTGTTCTCGTCATACTCGCGACCGATGATGTTGTCAACGGGCAGCAGGAAGTTTACCTTGCGCTCACGAGCCTTATCCATCATCTGGCGTGCAAGATCGAGCTTGTCATACTCGCAGATGGAAGTACCGACAGACTTGCCCTCTGCCTTAAAGAAGGTGTAGGCCATGCCGCCGCCGATGATGAGGGTATCTACCTTATCGATGAGGTTGTTGATAACGCCGATCTTATCGGATACCTTTGCGCCGCCGAGAATGGCAACGAAGGGACGGGCGGGATCCTCAAGAGCCTTACCCATGACTGAGATCTCTTTCTGGATCAGGTAGCCGCAAACTGCGGGCAGACCGCCGTACATTGCAACGCCGGCTGTAGAGGCGTGTGCGCGGTGAGCTGCACCGAACGCATCATTTACAAAGATCTCGGCCATAGAGGCAAGCTCTTTGGCAAACTCGGGATCGTTCTTCTCCTCGCGGGGATCAAAGCGGGTGTTCTCAAGCAGCATAGCCTCGCCGCCCTTAAGCTCTGCGGCCATCTTGCGAGTCTCGGGACCGATGGTGTCGGGAGCCAGGGGAACGTTCTGGCCAAGCAGCTCGGTAAGTCTTGCGGCAACGGGAGCCAGTGTAAACTTGGGGTTGACCTGTCCCTTGGGCTTGCCCATGTGAGAGCAAAGGATCACGGCCGCGCCGTGGCTGAGAAGATACTTGATGGTGGGAATAGCCTCAACTATTCTCTTATCGGATGTGATAACGCCGTCCTTGAGCGGTACGTTAAAGTCGCAACGAACAAGAACCTTTTTGCCGGATACGTTGATATCCTCAATGGTTTTTTTATTGTAGGTCATTTAAATGAACCTGCCTTTCACAATTTTATACATTATATAATATACCACATTTTTCGTCGCTTTACAAGGGGTAAATTAAAAAAAACAGCCGCAAAACAAGCAAAATTTGCATTTTTGGCGGAGAATACGCGCCGCCGCGGCAAGCCTTATCGGTTTTTTACGCGGCAGGGTGCTGTGGCGGCCACGCGGCGAATGTCCTCCCAAAGCGCAGCGGCGGAGGCGGGGGTGGAGTGCGGCGGGGAGGAGGCTACCGCGCGGCCGTTTTTGGCGTAAAGATAAAGCCTGAATCTGCCCTCTCCATCGGCACGCACACAAAATTTGGGGCATTTTTGCGCCGCCTCCTCGCCCGTGGCGGCAAGAGGCGCATCGGCATTTATCCGCACCGATGCTATCCCCTTGCGGCATAGCGGCAGGGTGGAATGGTCACCGCCCTCAAGCAGCACGCGTGTGCCTACGCAAAGTGCGAAGGAATAAAAACCGTCAAAGGAGACGGATATCTCATACCTGCCCGTCATTTTTGGCTTTCTGTGCTGTGGACGGCATCGGTCATGGCGGCAGTGACTGCCTCATCGCTCTCCCCTGCGCCGCTGCTCAGCACGTTATTTATCCAGTTTAATATATAAAGGTAGGTCTCGGCGCGGTCTACCTCGTTTAGTATCTCATGACGCCCGCCGGGGATGAGCTTTGTTGTCAGGCGGGAGAGACCTGCCGCTGTCAGTCTTGCCGCAACCTCGCGCACACCCTTGCCAAAGCCGCCAACGGGGTCCTCGTCACCGCTTATCAGCAAAAGCGGCATGTCCGTCGGGAGCTGGGGTGCCCAGTCGTCGGCGTTCACCTCGTCAAGCATCAAAAACAGCTCGCGGTAGGCAGAGACGGTGAATATAAAGGTGCAATATTTATCGGCGTTGTACTTTTTAACTATCTCCTCATCGTGCGTCAGCCAAGCGCTTTTGTCGCATCCGCGCTCACAGTGGGAAAGATAGCCCGAAAACGCCATCCGCGCCAGCATGCGGCTGCGGTGGTGCGGTCCGCGCAGGCTGCATAT
The DNA here is from genome assembly GCA_964522215.1 of uncultured Ruminococcus sp. Lineage (GTDB taxonomy): Bacteria > Bacillota > Clostridia > Oscillospirales > CAG-272 > CAG-390. The sequence continues at coordinate 36,247 of CAZFVR010000013.1, forward strand.
TATGTTCGCCAGTGCGATGGCAATACCTGTCGGAGCGCCGCGCCCGGCTGTTCCCATAATGATCGCGCCATCAACATCCTCAGCATAGCGCGTCAAAAACAGCCGCGCTACAAACGAGCCCATGCTGTGACCCATCAGTATTACCGGCACGCCGGGAAAGCGCGTTTTTATAACGCCGTTCATTATGTGCAGGTCGTCAACCAGCGTGCGGCGGTCGCCCTCCGCGCCGCCAAAGTAGCCAAGCTCATCGTCATCCGCCGCGCTCTCGCCGTGTCCGCGGTGGCAGTTGCCGGCAAGGGCTATGCCGTGATTGCAAAGATAGCCCGCAAAGTCGGCATAGCGGCCTATATATTCGCACATGCCGTGCGATACCTGCAATACCGCGCGCACTGCTCCCTCGGCGGGCGAGTATATCTCGTAGGCAATGGCGGTCGAGCCGTCTGAGGATATAAAGGTAGATCGGTAGGGCATCGTTGCCTCGGCGGCGGTCGGTTCATCCTTTTTGGTGTTCATCGGTCATTATTCCTTTCGCTGTGATCGTTACGGATCGTTATCTGTCGTTATTTTAATTTCGGAGCATCCGCTCGGTGGCGAGGCGCTCATCTCGCGGTAGTGTGACGCGGCCAGTAAGAGCAGTGCATCGCGCTGATTGAGGGCCGGATCTGCGGTGGCGGCCTCAAGCAAAAGGTCAAGCACCTGCCCCATTGCGCGGCCGTAGGGAATGCCCGCATCATGCAGATCCCTCCCGCCAACGGCCAACGTGCGCATGGTCACGGGGCCGCCCTCGCGGTCTATCTGCCGTGAAAGACGTAATATCTCACCGCTGTCATCTTCTCCGCGTGCGGCGGCGGCAAGGATGGCGGCATCGGCATTGCTCACCTCCCGCATAAAGCGGCGTACCGAGGTGATGTCAGGCGTAGGCAGCTTTACCGTTGCCGCGGCAAGTGCGCGGGCGGCGCCTTTGTTTGATAGGCGCAGATATGCTGTTGCCGCGCGGGCACGCTCGGGGTCGCGCAGTCCCGCATGCCGCAGTATGGCACCAAGCCGCAGGGCGGGGTCGGCGGGCAGGCGGTCGGCGGTGTCAAGCTCCGCAGGCGGTGGGGATATTCCGCACAGCACCACCGGGGGAAGCCCCGCTTCTGCCGCCATGTGCAGCTGCTTTGACGGATGCGCGGCAGAGAGCAGACGCCCCCCCTCCGCTGCTATACGCTCGGCGGAGACCGCGCAAAGCCTGCCCGCAAGCTCCGCTGCGGCGGAGAGGGTGGCGGGGTCTATCTCATAATCAAGCACCGCGGCAAATCTAAAGCTGCGCATTATCCTCAGTGCATCCTCGGTAAAACGCCGCCACGGGTCGCCAACACAGCGTATCCGCCGCCGCGCTATATCCCCGCGCCCGTCAAAGGGATCGCAAAGACCGCGGCTCGGCGAGTAGGCCATGGCGTTAACGGTAAGATCCCGCCGTGCCAGATCCTCTTCAATATTTGATGTAAAGCTTACGCTGTCGGGGTGGCGGCCGTCGCTGTAGCTGCCGTCAACGCGAAAGGCGGTTATCTCTATCGGATCGCCGTCCGAAAGCACCGTTATAGTGCCATGGCGAATGCCCGTTGGTATCACGCGGAAGCCGCGGGCGGCAAAAAGCTCGGCATTTACTTCGGGTCGTGAGGCAGCGGCAACGTCCCAGTCGTGTACCGTCCTCCCCATTATGCTGTCCCGCACCGCGCCGCCAACCACGTATGCGGGTATCGCCGCATCCTCAAGGACGGATAGTATCCTCTCTACCGCTCCGGGCAGTACGAGCCTTATATCATTGCTGCTTACATTCATTTCGGTCATTTTGGTATGGGGTCTCCTGCCTCCTTTCCGCCGCGCCGCGTCGCGGGTGCGAGTATAGTGCTGATCTTTCTGTATTTATTATAGCATATTCGGGCAAATTTTGCACTACATAGTTGAATATTTTTTTCTCCCATGGCAAAAATATAGGTGAAGAGCCACATGGCTTTGTTAGTACATTTAAAAAAAGGAGCAACAAATGAAGATCAAAAAGCAATCCGATCCCGAAAAGCGTTCGGACGGAACAGGAGACGGCCGAGGTAAGACCCGCGCGGCCGCGGGGGACAGGGTCGATCGCACCGTGTATCTTACGGTAGCGACGCTTCTTATGATACTTGCGGTGGCAGTGGCACTGACCTCCGCCGCAAACCGTGCAAGGCGCGGCGGGGAGGATACCACATCGGCAGGGGAGGGAACATCCGTTCCCGGCGAGACCTCCGGCCTTGCCGCGCCGATCCCGCCGCACACGATAGCGCCGATAACCACATTGCCGCCGCCCGAGACCACAAAAGAGCCGGATCGTGAGGTGGCGGACGTGATACCGACCTTTATTTTGCCGGTGGAGGGCATGCTCGGCGCATCGCATGACCCCACCACGCAGGTGTTCTCGGACACCATGAAGGATTGGCGCGTCCACCTCGGGATCGATATAATGGCAAGCCTTGGGGATGCGGTCTACGCATCCGCCGACGGCAGGGTGACAAAGATATGGGATGATCCGCTTTACGGGCATTCGATGAGCATCGGGCATACGGGCGGTGCGGTCAGTATCTACAAAAATCTTGCGGACGAGCCGACCGCCGGACTTGAGGTTGGCAGCAGTGTGAGTGCGGGGGATGTTATAGGCGCTGTCGGTGACGGCGCGATGATCGAGCTGGCGGAGGAGCCGCACCTGCATTTTGAGATAAAGATAAACGATGTTGGGGTAGACCCGCTTGAATATCTCTCGAAAAACGCAATTGCAACGCTTGAGCGGGATACAGCCTTTGAGCATTAAAGCAATAAATAGTTATTACGCCCCCGCGAGCGACCCTTGGTCGCTCGCGGGGGCGTAGTTGCGGTCTATTCTTTTACAAAATGAGCGGCTTTTATGGCCAGGGCGTAGTATTCCTCCGGCGGCATGCCTTGTATGTATTTTGTTTCAAGCGATATCGTGCCGTCATAGTCGGCAAGATAATGCCTTACATGGTCCCAATCAACGCCATGCGACTGACCCGGCAGCAGATGCTCGTCATGCTGATATGCGCCGTCGTTATCATGCAGGTGCAGGGCGGAGAGCCTTGGGCGGTACTTGGCCAGTGCCACCTTGGTCTGCGAAAAACACGCCTCATGCCCGCTGTCAAAGCAAAATCTCAAGCGGTCAGAGTCGATGGCGTAGAAAAGATAGTCTATAAAATGAAAATAGCGCTGATTTTCAAGGCACAGGTCTATCCCAAGCCGCTCGGCGGCTTCCGTCAGGCGAGAGAAGCGGCCAACCCCTACCTCGGTTATCGGCGGATAGTTTACCGAGTGTGATACATGATAAACTATGCGGTGCACACCTATCTCGGCGCATCTCTCCATGTGCGCAAGATATGCCGCGCACCTTGCGTCCCCCGCATCTCCCGGGAGCCACATCTCGTTTATGCCGTCCCACGGAGCGTGGACGTTTTCTATCTCAAGTCCTGCCGCGGCTATGTCGGCGGCCAGCTGTGTGTTGGGGTATTTGCCGTCAAGGTGCAAAAGCACCGAAGAAAAGCCTGCCGCCTTTACAGCCGCCAGCGCGCGGTGCGGCGAGGTGTTTATAACACCAAGGTGAATTCCGTAGCGTGTCATTTGTGACCTCCGTTATCCGTTATAATGGTTTTATGTGCGGGATCATGCACTGTGATGTAAAAAAGCATCGGGCTGCCGACTATGTGCGGACAGCCCGATGGGGTATTATTCTATCAGGCTCTGCCGAAAGAACCCAGCACGTCGCGGATCTTGTGGATGACCATCTCCTTGACGGCGGTGCGGCCTGCACCGAGGTACTCGCGCGGGTCGAAAGCGGCGGGATTCTCCGCGAATACGCGGCGGATGGCGGCGGTCATGGCAAGGCGGATATCAGAGTCGATATTGATCTTGCAAACTGCCATCTGTGCGGCCTGGCGCAGCTCGCTCTCGGGAATGCCTATGGCATCGGGGAGCTTGCCGCCCAGCTCATTGATGGTGCGGACGAATTCCTGGGGCACGGAGGAAGCACCGTGCAGAACGATCGGGAAGCCGGGGAGACGTTCCTCGATCTCCTTGAGGATATCAAAACGGAGCGGCGGGGGAACGAGCACGCCCTCGGCATTGCGGGTGCACTGCTCGGGTGTGAACTTGTATGCGCCGTGGGAGGTACCGATCGCGATGGCAAGAGAGTCAACACCTGTGCGGGTAACGAACTCCTCGACCTCCTCGGGGCGGGTGTAGGTGGAATCCTCGGCGCTTACGTTTACATCGTCCTCAATGCCGGCAAGCTTGCCAAGCTCGCCCTCAACAACAACGCCGTGAGCGTGAGCATATTCCACTACCTTTTTGGTGAGAGCAATGTTGTCCTCAAAGGAGTGCTTGGAGCCGTCTATCATAACGGAGGTAAAGCCGCCGTCGATGCAGGACTTGCAGATCTCAAAATCTGCGCCGTGGTCAAGGTGAAGGGCAAAATCAACGCCGCTGTCCTTGGATGCTGCCTCGGCAAGACCAAGCAGATAAGCGGGCTTTGCGTACTTGCGTGCGCCTGCGGAGACCTGGAGGATAACGGGGGACTTTTCCTCGGCGGCTGCCTCGGTGATAGCCTGGATTATCTCCATGTTGTTGATGTTAAAGGCGCCAACGGCGTAACCGCCCTCGTATGCCTTTTTAAACATTTCTTTTGTGGTAACAAGTGCCATTTTAAATGCCTTTCTTTTGCGGTGGTTTGTATTTGAAGCGCTATCGTATGCCGATCGGCTCCCGCCCCCGCGACAGATATTCATACATAATATATTTTACTCTATTTTAGCAAAAAAATCAATAGAGATCCGCACAAAAAATGCGGACTATCCTGATTTTTTTGCAAAAAGACCCGAAAAAGACGGGATCTGCGCCGCGGCGCGGAATATATCACTTATCACTTGCGGCGGAAGCCGCAAAATATCACTTCGCAAAGCGCACGGAAGCCGGCGCTTTGCGGTACTGCCTTACTTGCGTCGGCGGGGGAGCAGGCAGGCACCGAGCGCAAACACCACGGCGCATCCTGCGGCGGGGAGGGAGATGAGCGAGCCGCAGCCGCCGTTGCCGCCTGCGGCGGTAGTCTCCACGGCGGTCCTTTCGTAAACGGCATTGATCGTCAGATCCTCCGTCACAAAGCCGGGAACTGTCGCATCCCAACCGGTGAATTTATATGTGTAGGCATCGTCGGCGGGCATTTCGGGATCGGCGGGCGGTGTGAGCTTATCGCCCCAAAAATATGTCTCCTCCTGTACCACCGTGTCGCCGGACATGAATCTTACAGTGTACTGCAAAAGCTCATATTTTGCGTTGAGTGTGATGGTGGCATCGGCGGTGTAGGTGTCGCCGGGCTGATATATGGTCTTGGTCGTTCTGTCCTCCCAGCCCACAAAGCGGTAGCCCTCGTCACCGTTCACCCCCTCGGCGATCGTCACGCTCTCGCCCGGCTTTTTGCGCACGGGGTTGGGGACTTGCGCCTTGGAGGATTTATAATAGACGGAGTAGATAACATCATCCTCATGCATGAGGTAGGACATGGATACCCAGCCGCTCTTGCCGCTGTATTCTATCCTGCCCCAGCCGTTTTTGGTCTCGGTGACCTCAACACGAGTGCCCATGGGCAGGGCATCCGTAAGCTTTGCGGAGGAGGCATTCGGCTCGGCGCGGAAGTTAAGGCCGTCCGATGCCGTGGTAAAGAAAACGCCGGTGCGCTCGTTGTCGGCGCGTAATTCAAAATCATACACCGCGCCCTCGGGCGTGCCGGAATAGGCGGGGATGCCGTAGCCTACTATCGTTTTGTCGCCGCGCTCATAGCGGTGCATGCCGACAACGCCGCCGCTGTTGCCCTCGACCGTGTAGATAGCGTCATCGGTCGTTCCCACTACCAGTCCCACGTGGGTGGATACGGCGTTTGATGTGCCTGTTTTAAAGAAGATCACGTCACCCGTCATGGGTATGTAGTCACTGCCCTGCCACGCGGTGCGATCCTTTATCGACCGGTACCAGTTAACCATGCGGGGGCAGCTCACCTCGGATATCGCTGCGGTGGTGGGAACATGCGCACTGCGCAGACAAAAAGAAACGAACGCGGCGCACCATGCGTAGCCGTAGCTCGTGCCGTTGCCCTCGCCGTTGTCAAGCTTGCCGTAAAGGCGGTTGTATTCAACAAAATTCTTGCTGCCGGAGGTGTTCAGTCCGTCAAAGTCAAGGTCGCTGTCACCCTCGTGATAGCCCAGCTGTGTCAAGGCCAGAGCCACCGTGTCGCGTCGCTCGTCACCGCTCGGCTTGTAGGCTTCAAGTGCGGCGTAATAGGGGCCGGAGAGATACCCCTCGCTTGCGGTGTAGCCATCCGGCAGCGCGGCGGCGGGTACGGCCATAAGTGCTGCGGCGAGCCAAAGTGTCATAAATAGGGACAGGGATGCGGTCAAGCTCTTTTTTAGTTTTACTGTCATTGCTGTTTTTGGCCTTTGTATCGGTAAAGGCTTCCTTCCTCGCGGATCTGCACCGGCGGCAATGCGCGACATTTTCCGACCGGTATCGACGATCCTTGCCATTTGTCTACATTATACCATTATGTGCGACAAAAAGCAACTGTTTTTTGCGGGGGAGGGGCTGACGGCGGGGCTATACCGCATGATCACAAAAATGCAACGAGTTTTGTGCGAGCGACCACACTTTTTACAACGAATAATGCGATTTGTATTAAAATACAAGCATTATTTGAAAGATCAATATGATCGCCGAGCGGGGAAACATGCCCCATAACATAGGCGATCATCGGTCGTTGACCGTCCTCTTCTATTAAAGGTATGCAAAGTTATTTAATGGTGGGGTTCTGAACCCCGCTTTGCGCGTATGGACTGCTAATTCTTTTCTTCACCTTGGCGCAAAGCTATACAAGGCCTTGCGGCCTTGTAGTGGGTCCGAACGGATTCATTTCCGGCAATAATAAAAGGGACGGCCTTCCCTACCTCCTAATAAGAAAACATGGAGAAAGTCAGTATGGATCTTTAACAGGCACTTGCCGTTTTCATTTGGAAAATAGCAGGTGCTTTTTGTATTTTTACGGCAAATGGAAAATGCACCCGGATGACCGAGTGCATTTTCTTATTTCCCGAACAGATCGCTATGTGTGCCGGTTCTGGTAAGGGTCAGCACAAGCAGATCATTTTCAATCCGATAGACCAGCAACCAATCCGGC
>CAZFVR010000014.1:0-5087 GCA_964522215.1 uncultured Ruminococcus sp.
TATGGTTATTCTTTTTTGAAAACTGACTATTGCAACTTCATTTTACAACTCGCGAAAGTATTTTGTTGATAGAAGACAGGATAGAAATAGGAGATACTGAAAAAACAATTCAGTTTATAGAGTGTAAATCGTCAGATCTACTTCTTCCGGTCGACACAAATAATGTGAATGATTGCAAGCTCATCGAAATGATCTGCACAAAGGAAGCTGTTAAATAAGCAAGTGGAACCAAATGGGCAACATGTTTTACACCTTTTGCGGATGATGCCCAAATAAAGAATTACATAGATAGGCGCGGGCCGGGACACATGCTTTGTTTTAAGCTGTGGCTCGGCCCGCTTTTGCCTTGGCGGCAAACTGTATTATTTGGTTCGTTTAGCGCCGGGACGGCGTTTAGGACGATCTCGACTCGCCGAAGACGTAGAGATAATAGTCCTCCAAGCTTGGGGGGACCGCAATTGCATTATCGGTCGGTCTTGCATCCGACAGTATGCGCAGGTGTATCTCGCCGCTTTGCTCATCGCGGCTGATGTTTGTGACCTGATAGGTCTTTTGCATCATTGGCACATCCTCCTCGACCGTTGGAATGCTCCACACCTTGCCATCCATCTTCTCGATCAGCTTGGCGGGCGGCGCGTGATCAACGATCAAGCCCTTTTTCAGCATAATGACCTCGCGGGCTATGTATTCCACATCCGATACCACATGCGTGGCAATGATAACTATCTTGTTGAATGCGATCTGTGAGATGTAATTTCTGATAGATATGCGCTGTTTGGGATCAAGCCCCGCGGTGGGTTCGTCCAGTATCAGGATCTTGGATGAACCAAGTACCGCTTGCGATAGTGCAAGCCGCTGCTTCATACCGCCGGATAGAGCGCTGATCTTTCTTGTTGAAACGTCCTGCAGATCAACTGCGATTAATAGCCCCTCGATCTCATCGGCAACATATTTCTTTTTTTCATTGCCCTTCAGGTGAGAGCCAACATCCTTTAATGCTGCCATGTACCAAAGGAACTGCTCAACGGTAAAATTCGGGTACATGCCCGGGTACTGCGGCATAAATCCCAGCAGCTCGCGAAAGCGCGCGCCCATTTTAAGCACATTTTCGGGATCTTTGCCGTCATCCGAATACAGTATCTCGCCGCTGTCGGCTTTAAGGTTGTCGGTGATGATATTCATCAGTGTCGATTTGCCGGATCCGTTAGGGCCGAGAAGCGCATATATGCCGGGGGTCAGCTCGGCGGTAAAATTTGAGAGCGCCTTGTTGCTTCCGTATGATTTGGAAATGTTATTTATTGATAAGACCATGTTTTCATCTCCTCTTGCCTCAGGACTTATTTGTGCGGAACTTGCGGTAAGTGATGAACATCAATGCCGCAAAGATGACAGCCAAGGCAGCGAGGTGTGCCAGAATGTACATCCGCTCTCCCAAAACGTCCTGCCTGCTTGCCAAGATCCAAAGCTGCCCGGCATCAAATCCGTTGCTGATATCAAAATGTGCAAATTGCGGAAGTCCGATCTTTTTAAAGATCAAAGGCGCAAACAGCAGTGAAAATGATGCAAGCAGTGTGTACAGCTTGTTTTTGATCAGTGCGCCGAGCAGGGTCACTATGCCCGCCGTGATCAAAGCGGCAAACAGCTGTACCAGCCAGCCCAAAGCTATAAACCCATCGATGGATCCGCTGTATTCTGTATTGCCGAAGATCTCAAGGGAGAGCAGGGGACTGTCTCCGCTCGGCAGTTTGAAGTTGCTGGCAATAAAGTAAGCATCCAGCGCATTAAACGATAATGTAATTATCAAAGCCAAAAGCAGCGCAAAGGATAGCTTTTGCCGATATAGATCAGTACGCCCCTTTTTGGTGGCGCTTATCACCGGCATGCGATTGCCCTCGCCGGATAGTTTTGTGTACTCATCGGAAAAAACACCCGCTGATATAAATGCCAGCAGCGCGATAAGCAAAATATCCGCTCCCGCTTCAAACAGCCGCAACCAGTCGATATCGTACAGGTAGTGGGCCTCAACTCCGCAGCTCTCGGCAAGCGAATCAAGATATTGCGAGTGAAGCAGCACGCGCTCCGCAATATCTTGGCTGCTGTCGGCTACGCTGTATTCTTCAAGCAGCACGCTGTAATCTTCAAAGCTTATCTTACCTGTGCGATAGCTCTGTTTTTTTTGCGTGAACTCGTTCAAAACGGTATTGATGCGACTCATTTCGTCCTCAATATACTGCCGTTTTTCGTCGGTCTGCTCGCCCTGTACCACATCGATGTATTGAGAGTACAGAGTTAGGCCGTGTGAATTAAGAGCGTTATATTGTTCATATGCCAACGATATCTTGCATATCGCCGTTAAGAGCAAAAGTAACAGGATGCCGCGGGAGGTAAACACCTTGCGCCACTCATATGCAAACAGACCTGTGGAGTATACATGCCTCCGCCCTGTGCGTCGGCTGGAGTGCAGCTTGCCGTTGAGCTTTGTTTTTTGCATTGCCAAGGCCGGCCATAACTGCGCGAGTGGACTGCGCCGAGTTACTCCAAGTCGGATATGGCAGAACAGGCAGAGAAACAGAGCCGCGATGATGATGGTAATTGCCGCACCAACGATGAGCACCAGTGATAAAAAATCGACAGCGTTTTCAAAGACTCTGGTACACCTGAATGTTGACAGCAGGGTGGATAGGCTCATAGCGCCTATGAGGTTCAGGTGTTTAACTGTCTCCGTCTTTCCAAGCAAAAACATCATATATTGACCGGCGGTTGCGGCTATTGCTGCGGCCATGCTGAGTGATACGCTGCGCAGACATAGAGCCAAGCATGCGCACACGAGGCCGACCACGCAAAGAGCGAGGAATCTTACACCCAAAAGAAGCGCAAAAAACTCTCCTATCGAAAGCGCGAACGGGATCGCCGTATACTCTTCAAATATGGCGATGGAATTTGCCGGGGAGGAGAAGCTGCCGCATTTAAATGATATCGCAAGCATGGTAGTGCCTGTAAAGGCCAGCAAAATGAACAAGCTCCAGCAAAGCAGAGCCGCTATTTTGGCCGCGGCAGTGTACAGCCGTCCTTTTTTGGCACAGCGCAGTATCATGGATGCGTTGCCCGACTCTGACAAAACAAGCGATATTGCGCCGGCGATAACCGCCAATATCATCCAAAGGTTCACTGCATTATAGGAAAAAAGCTGATCCCAGCCCAACCCTAACTCCGGAAAGATCTCGGCCTGCTCCAATACCTGCGTATATCTGCGCTCTATCAGATCCTGCTGTTTGTAAGCAAAGGAGGATGTGTCTATCCCGCTGTAGGAGTACAGCAATTCTTCTTTGTTGATCTGTGCCTGCTCAATAAATTGCTCTAACTTGCTCCTATATTCCTCCCCTCTGTCAATGCATTTAAACATGAGGTGAAGCAGGGTATTATCGTCCAACTCTTCAAGTCCGGAATAATGGCAGGGGAATTTCAGTTGCGGCTCTTCTGCTGTCTCCCCCTTCATATAGGCAAATAACATCCTGTTGTAATCGCTCTCAATGCTTTGCATCTCCTCCTGCGCTTCAATAAAAGGCAGGGCATCGATCTCGTGCTCCCGCAGCATCTGTTTGAGGTAGGGCGCCTCGGGGATTTTATCGGCGCTGAGGTAGGCAATTATCCCGTTAATGATCAGACAGGCAACTAAAAAAACAATTAAGTATCTCTGCCCCGATAGCTTTTTTACTTCAAATTTTAAAAGATCTGTGTTCATTGTGTTTGTGGTTACTTACCAAATGAGGTCACGGTTCCGTCGGTCACATCAAATATCGCATTGTACCAATCCGCATCGGTCGAGCGCATTTGCAGAAATAATTTGTTCCCCGCGCCCCATGGTCTTGCTATGCTCGTGTTAGCTGAGGTGATACGCCCTACAATGTGTAGGTCGGAGCCGTCATGCTGCATTTCTTTGATCGTAAAGCTGCTCGTTCCGGCTCCCGCTTCGGCAAGCTGGGCCTCGGTCGGTTGCATTATCTGCGCCATTTCGTAATAAATGCTGTTATCCGATACAAAAAGCCATCTTACATAGTCCTCTGTCAGCAAAACGCGCTCGCCGGTGGTGGCATCCATTTTGTAGATATTAAGCGCCTCCTTGGGTTCCTCTACATATTTCGTAAAGTATATGTATCCGTCAAGGTAAAAGGTGCCGTATGCGCTGTATATGCCACTAAAATTCTCTTGCGGTGCATTTATCAGGTATTTGCCATTCTCGCCGCCCAGCGAGCAACAAAAAGCAGATCCTGTGTTATCACAAACAAAAAACGCGGTATCGTTATCTATAGCCAATATCATCGGCAACGTTTTTTTAGGGTAATCGGGGAAAGCCTTTGCCAGGTCAAAAAGAACCTCTTCGCGGTATTCTTCAAGCTTCATGCGGCAAAGGCAATACGTATAATCATCAGCCGAGGTCGGTTTGTCCACTTGGGCGAGATTTCTAAAGTAGTAAATATAGTCTCCGACTAATTTAAAAGAATATAAATGTTCATAATCATTGCGCACCAATGATAATATATTATGTCTTTCTCCGGTAGTGAGATCGTAGCTTGCAAGGTAGTCAGTTCTGACCGGTGTTGTGCTTCCGTGCTCCTTTATTTCTTCATAATCATTGTAGGCTATATTATACTTATAAAACACCTTTTGATCATGTATAAAATACAGATTGCTGCTCGGCGGAATGGGGCAATTAAAATCTCCCCATTCCTCAAGGCACATTGACAAATGCTGGCATTCGTTTTTTAAACATACCACCGTGACCCTGCCGGTCGCCAGGTTGTATTTGTTAATGGGCCCGCCAAGGAGCTTTCTGGAGGCTACCACATATGCCCCATCCGAAACAAAATCTTGCCAACCGCAGTATTGTATCCTGTCTGTGGTTATGGCAGCGCCGGCGGATCTTTGTGCTTCATTGGTGCTTTCGACTGATTGCTCCGGATCCGGGGTGGCCGGTGCGCAGGAATTAAGCAAAAGCACGAAGGCAATAAGCATACAGACCAAATATATTCGATTTTTCATGGGTCGCTCCTTTCAATAATGAATAAGCAAAGAAGCGCAATACAGGG
>CAZFVR010000014.1:5187-12532 GCA_964522215.1 uncultured Ruminococcus sp.
TTTGAATGCCAAAATGATTCAGAACATCGGACTCACCTCCCGGGTGATGATCTGGTTATTTAAGTCGGCAGATCCCGAATGCGGATCCAGCCAAAAATGATCTGTAATCAACGATGCATATTAATTTGCGTCCGCGCTTTGTCCTTATCTATATTATACCAGTTTTTTTTTGGAAGTCAATATTTTTTTGCCGGTTTTTTGAGAAAAAAGCGGAACGCCGCGGCGGATCTCCCCAATATGGATCTATTGTGGGATGCTTCTTTATGTTGACAAATGTACGGGAATATGATATAATTTTTATAACAGGTCGCGGTAAAAAATGGCGATCTTTTGCCGGCGGCGCATGCCGGCGCATGAACGGGCGAAAGGGTACATCCATGGCTGTTGAAATAAGAGACGAGCTTGACGTTTGGCTTATGCTGGCGGCAAAGAACTGCGGCAATGCCGAGGCCGCGGCGTTTGAGGCACGGGATACCTCCCGCGTGACCTTTGACGATGCCTTTCGGCGCAAGATGAAGCGCATCATCAAGCGCGGCGGAGAGACATCTCCCGTGCCGATCATAAAAAAAGCCGCCCTGCGTGTGGCGGCGGTGCTGGTGGCGATCATGGCCATCGGTTTTATCACCGTTATGGCAGTGCCGGATCTGCGTGAGGCTGTTTGGGATGCGGTGATCAGCTGGTATGACGATTACATCACCATAGACTTTTTGCCGCTGCAAAACAGTGCCGAGGATACCACGCCGGCCAATGTTGAGGCGGCAATGCTGCCGGAGTATATTCCCGCGGATGCCGAGAGGAATATTGTTGTGGCGAACGGCTCAGTGACTGCAGTTGATTATTTCCGCAATGGCGAGTTATTTTGCTGTTACGTGCAAACACGGCTGATCGGCGGTAAGAGCGTGTACGACAGTCAAGAGCTTACGGGCATTACAAACGTTATGGTGGATGGCAGATCCTCCGTGCTGCTTGACTACGGCGACGGCGAATATATGCTTGTATGGCATGACGGTGTGTACAGATACGATATATACTGCCGATGGATGGACGTTGATGAGATCATAGCCATGGCAGAGAGCATTGCACCGCTAAATGGCGATAAAAGATCAAGGTAAATTGAAAAAATATCAAAAACCCGCAAAAGCCGACACTTTTTGCGGGTTTTTGTGCTATAATATATATAGCGATCGTACCCAATATTTCAAAACAGCAATAAACGGTCGCAAAAAACACAAAGGAGAATCGTAATGAACAAAAAAGTAAGTCACCTCACCATCGCAAGATCCGCTTTTTCCATCGCACTTTCAGTCGCATTGCTTCTCTGTTTTTCGCTTAACACCTTTGCCGCCGTACCCATCGAGGTTGCGCCCTGCGCCGAGGGCATCAGCTTTATCAAAGTGGATATCACCTTTGCCGCCGACCATTTAGGCACCGGCACCGGAACGGCCACCAAATCTTTTAGTGCCTCAAGCATTGATGGCAAGCTTTACATGTACGAGCAGATGGGAGAAGACTGGGAGTACATAGACGAGTGGACGGTAAGGGGCGGCGTAGGCTCGATCAGCGTGAGCGGCAACTTTGTTGCCCACACGGGGGATACCTACAAGGCCATATTTGTGGTCACGGCCTACGTCAATTCAACCCCGGTCACGCAGACCATTGAGCTTATCAAGACCTGCGACTATCAATACGATTACAGCGGCACTTGATCCGCGCGCTGGGGGCTGCCTTGCTTGGGCAGCCCCGTTTTTGCATTTTTGATGCGGGAATTATTCAAAAAAACAAAAAAATCGCGCAAAAATGGGCTTTTCCTGTTGACAGGCGTGCAGATCTGTGTTATAATATCCGCAAACGAAATAACCAAAAACTATGACGAAGATAGATACCGCTATGTGTTTTACAGAGAGTCGGGGTGGCTGAGAGCCCGATGGATAACGGCGGTGGTCGGGTCACTTCCGAGTTGGGCTCCTAAAAGCGCGGCAAGTAGGGAGCTCCGTGAGGGCTACGTTAGTGCATAGGGCTTACATGAGCCTGAAAGTGGCAGGGCGCGTCCCTGCAATTTGAGTGGTACCGCGGGTCCTTGGCTCGTCTCAAGCTGATAACTTGAGGCGGGTTTTTTGTTTATCCGCGGCGGCATGGTGAGGGGATCCTTCGTTTATGATCGGCCTGTTTACGGCAAAAGGAGAGTTAAAATGAAGATCAGCAAAAAAAACACTATACTTGTGAGCTCAATGCTCTTTTCCCTCTTTTTCGGAGCGGGGAATTTGATATTCCCGCCCTTTTTGGGGCAAAGCGCAGGGCGAGAAACACCCATCGCCATGCTTGGCTTTTTGGTTACGGCGGTGGTACTGCCCGTCCTTGGCGTTATAGTTGTGGCGCGTTTTGACGGACTGGATAAGCTCAGCGGCAATGTGGGTCCGCGCTTTGGGCAGTTCTATACCGTGCTTATTTATCTTTCAATAGGCCCGTGCCTTGCCATTCCGCGTGCCGCGTCGGTCCCGTTTGAGATGGCCTTTGCGCCGTATCTGCCGGAGGGCAGCAACACCACGCTTTGGATGCTTTTGTACTCGCTTGTGTTTTTTGCGGTGTCGGTGTGGCTCTGCCTGACCCCAAGCAAGCTTGTTGATCGACTGGGGAAATACCTCACCCCCGCGCTTTTGATACTTATCGTTGTGTTGTTTGTAGGTTTTCTTTTCCGCGGTGAGACGAACATCGCGGCGGCGACCGAGTCCTATGCCGATTCGCCCTTTTTGGTGGGCTTTGCCGAGGGCTACAACACAATGGATGCCATAGCCGCGCTGAATTTTGGTCTTGTTATCGCCACCACCTTTACCTCCTTTGGCATGAGCGAAAAAAAGGACGTAATGCGGCACACGGTAAGGACCGGCATATATGCGGGCGTGATATTGGCACTGGTTTATATAATGCTGGCTTATATGGGAATGTGCTCCTCCGGAGTTTACGAGCTGCCGGAAAACGGCGCACTCATCCTGCGCGCCATTGCCTATCAGGTGTTCGGCGCACCCGGAGCCATCCTGCTTGCGGCCATCTTTACCCTTGCCTGCCTTACCACCTGCGTGGGACTTATCAACTCCATCGCGCTTTATTTTTCAACGCTTTTTACAAGGCTTTCCTATCGCGCGTGGGTATATGTGATAACCGCTTTCTCATTCCTTGTTTGCAACCTTGGGCTTAATGCCATACTCAGCATCTCGGTGCCGATACTTAATGCCATCTACCCCATGTCCATCGTGCTGATAGTGCTGGGGCTTACCCATAAGCTTTGGCAGGGCAACCGTTATATCTACCCCTGCGTTATCGGTGGCGTGGCGGTTATAAGTGTTATTCACGCGCTGGATTCGGCGGGCGTGCCCGAGCTGCTTGCAAAATATCTGCCGCTCTACTCATCCGGCTACGGCTGGCTGTTGGTGGCTGCGGGAATGCTCATCATTGCCTTGGTGTTGGGGCGGCTCTCGGCAAAAAAGAAATAAAAAGCCGCGCCGAGCATCGGCGGGAAAGAGGAACAGAGAAAAAATGAAATATTTGATAGTAGTTGATATGCAAAACGATTTTATCGACGGCGCGCTCGGCAGTGAGATGGCGCGAGAGATAGTTCCCCGTGTGGCAAAAAAGATAGAGGATTGCAGGGGGCGCGTTATATTTACGTGCGATACGCACGGTGATGACTACCTGCAAACGCAGGAGGGGAGACGCCTGCCGGTGGCGCACTGCATCAAAGGCACGCCGGGACATGATGTCTGCCCCGAGCTGCGCCATTATGCCGCAAATGCTGCCGCGATAGTGGATAAGCCCACCTTTGGCTGCACCGAGCTGCCGCGGGTGATAGAGCATCTCGGCGGAGATGTTGAGGAGATAGAGCTGTGCGGGCTGTGCACCGATATTTGCGTGATATCAAACGCCATGCTGCTTAAGGCGGCATACCCGGAGGCGCGGTTGGTGGTGGATCACACCTGCTGTGCCGGTGTTAGCCGAGAGAGCCACGAGACCGCCCTTGCCGCCATGCGCACCGTGCAGATAGATATCATCTGACAGCGGCGGATAAATTATATAATAATAATGAAGAACACATCCCCGCACCGCGGCCTTGCCGCGGTGCGGGGTAAGGTTTATGTGCGGATCTTATCTAAAAGATCGTTTTTTGCCTCAATCGCAGAGCTTTTCGCACTCGGGCAGTGACGTCCATGCCTCTGTTGCCGTAAGGCGGTTGATAATATTTTCGCATGCGGATAAAAACGCCTGACCTTTCGTGTGATCGATGATTTTTGATTTGACATGAAATTGACAAAAGGCGCATAAGCCGACCCACAAAAGCCCGACCTACACGCCAAATAAGGGGATCTTAATGCGCCCCCCATATCTCGGCGCAATATCCATGGCGCGGCGACGTTTTGTTGAGTGCTGTGCAGTTATACAGTGGCATGGTCTTACCTCCCGAACGGTGTTTGGAATGCGTATTACATCCACTGCCTTAATTATATCACGCTGTAAAGCAAATAGCAACATTTCTGCTGAGAATGTAACAAGTTCATGAATAGTTGCAGCAAAGTGCAAAGCAAAAGCAGCAAGCGTGCGCTTGCTGCTTGTAATTTATTTATAATTTTTATTCGGCATCCAGCTCTGCCTTGAAATAGGCGTTGGTATATGCCTTGCCGCCGCGGTGATCGGTAACGACTACTCTAAACCATGTCTCGTCCGGGTTTAGCTTAAACTTGACCTCGCCCAGTGTCTCGCCGTCGCGTGCGGCGTGCATCTTGCCCTTGCAGCGTGCGGCGGTCACCAGCTGTATCCGCCATGCGCCCTCCGCCTTTAGTGTCAGCACGCCGTCCTCGTATTCCATGTAGTCGATGGCGGGGCCGCACTGTGTGCTCGTGCCGCGCACGGAATAAAACAGTCCGCTCTCAAGTGCCGATGTTACCGCGCGGTATTCCAGCGCAGGGGCGGCGATCATGGTGTAGCCGCCCAGCGAATCGCTGAGTGGATCGTCATCCGGGTGGGCGTTGTGGTTATCATCGGTGGCAAGGCAGAAAATGTGCTTGCCGCAGTTTAAAAGATCATCGTAAACTCTGCCGTTGTCATCCTCATAGCCCATTACCTCACAACCGTAGTTTACCATCTCCATGGCGTTCATGCCGTTGTATTTTGAGTAATCTGGGTAGGATTCAAGCGACCATGTGGGGTGGTTGTAGGTCACAAAAAAGCCTGCGCGTCTGCCGGCGGCTATAACGTCGTTCACGCCGTCAGGGGAGTAAACTCTCACATAATCCGGTTGAGACTCATCAAACTTTACTTGGTCGCGGTATAGCTTTGAGTTGCCGTTTGAGTATTTTGTACGGTGGTGGCAGATCTGGGTCATGTTATCGGGGTCCAGCGCGATGAGGTTGAGGTGGCATTTTTTAACTATCGGATAGTTAAAATTAAAGGGATCGTTTATGTTTATCTCATAGCCGTGCAGGGCAAGAAAGCCCTCGTCGTTTAAATCGTCATGCGAAAGCAGGACGTTGTGATCGGTGTAGGCAACTATCGAGTAGCCGTGCGAGCGGTAAAGCTCCTTTATCTCGGCGGGCGTTTTATGACCGTCGGAAATATCTGTGTGGCAGTGCAGGTTGGCGCGGTAGTATTCCACACCATCCTCGCGGCGGGGCAAAAGAATACGCTTCATGGGTCTCTCCTTTTTGAGGCGGCAACGACCGTGGCGGTCGCGCCGTGCCGTGTTTATCTTACATTATTAATATTATACCTCTTATCCGCCGCGGTGTCAAGCGCACAATAGGCAAAAATCAACGCCAAAAAAACTGTACCGAAAAATTGATGGTTTTTTGCGATTTTGCTTGACTATCCGCCCCCAAGGCTGTATAATTATAAGGGAGTAAAAGTTATTTTAAGGCTTTTACGTGCCGCCCGATCGGGCGGCGGAATGGAGATCAAAATGTCAAAAAGTAAGGTCATAGTTTTTTCCTGCGATGCGATGGTCTATGAGGATATCGAGTATCTTTTAAAGACCAGCCCGCGATTTCGCGAGCTCTATGCCCGCGGCTCGGGTGTAAAGCGCACCCGCACCATTTGGCCGTCGGTCACATATCCGTGCCACACCACCATGTCTACCGGTTGCTATCCGGATAAGCACGGCATAACAAACAACAACCTGTTCCTCCCCGGGCAGCTTAAAAATCTCCCTTGGGAGTGGTTTGCGGACAGCATCAAATGCCCGGATATCTTTACCGCAGCAAAGCGTGCCGGGCGCACCACCGCGGCGGTGTTTTGGCCTGTTACCGGCAATCACCCGGATATAGATTGGCTGGTAGACGAGTACTGGCCGCAGTCCGCCGAGGACAGTAAAAAGGCGGCATTTATGCGCGCGGGTACAAGCGAGGAACTGTACGATGAGTGCTGTGCGCCGCATCTTGAGGGGGTTAAGATCCGCACCCACCCGGCGACTGATGAATTTTTGGTGCGCTGTGTGTGCGATATAATAAGAAAGCATCAGCCGGATCTTTTAATGCTCCACACGGGCGATGTTGACAGCTATCGCCACAAAACGGGTCTGTTTACCGAGCAGGTCACGCGCGGCGTTGAGGATACCGAGCGGTGGTTTTTTGAGATCATCGAGGCCACCAAGGAGGCGGGAGTTTATGAGGATACAAACTTCTTCTTGGTCAGCGACCACGGACAGGTAGATATAGTAAGAAACATAAAGCCCAATGTTATGTTTGCCGATCACGGACTTATAAAGACCAACGAGGCGGGCGAGCTGGCAGACTGGACTGCCTATTGCCATTCAACAGGGCTTTCGGCGCAGATCAGGCTTAAGGATCCCACCGATCGCGAGGCATGGCAAAAGACCTACGATCTGCTTAAATTCATGCGTGATGAGGGCATATACGGCATCAGCGAGGTGCTGACGGCAGAGGAGGCTGAAGCACGCGACCATCTCAGTGGTGAATTCTCCTTTGTTATCGAGTCGGATGGGTATACATCCTTCTCCGAGGATTGGAAGCGCCCCATGGTACAGCCCATGGATCTTTCGGACTATCGCTTCGGCCGCGCCACGCACGGTCACTACCCGGATAAAGGCCCGCAGCCGGTGTTTTTCGGCTTTGGACCGGATATAAGAGAGGGCGTGCAGCTTGAGCGCCGCCCGACGGTGGATGAAGCGCCCACGTATGCAAGGATCCTCGGCGCCGAAATGCCTTGGGCAGACGGAGTGGCTATCGAGGAGATACTTAAATAAAAGCGCAACAGGCATGAGATATTAAAAAACGCCGGACACCAAAAAACAAGGGTGTCCGTGGGACACCCTTGTTTTTTGGAGCAGGTAACGGGAATCGAA
>CAZFVR010000014.1:12632-30229 GCA_964522215.1 uncultured Ruminococcus sp.
AACAAGGGTGTCCGTGGGACACCCTTGTTTTTTGGAGCAGGTAACGGGAATCGAATCCCCACTCGGCCAAGGCCGAGCCCACGCAGCGGCTCATCGGCTTGCGCCGATGTTTTGTCGCCAACATGCCGCAAAAATCAAAGCAACTGCGCAACAAAACCGCCGTTGCACAAAAACGTTGGCACCCGCCCAACGTTTTTGATGGGTTCTCATCCGCATTACCGGACACCAAAAAACAAGGGTGTCCGTGGGACACCCTTGTTTTTTGGAGCAGGTAACGGGAATCGAACCCGCATAGCCGGCTTGGGAAGCCGGAGTTTTGCCATTAGACTATACCTGCAATACATATATTCTACTGCAAAAACTGTAATTTGTCAACCCCTAAAAATAAAAAAATGCTTACTTCGTGATCCTTGGATCCGACAGAAAGGAAAACTATCAGAATGAGACTTGCAACATCAACCTGCATATTCCCCGGCAAACGAGAGGGCGGCAGAACACCGCTTGAGGAATCAATTCGCATGTGCCACGCTTGCGGCTTCCGTGTTATCGACCTCAACTTTTGCTCCGCCTCAAATCTCAAGAGCAACAGCGAGCTGATCGGCGATGACTGGGAGCGCAATGTGGATCATCTCGGCGAGTTGGCCGCAGAGCTGGGCATAACCTACAATCAGTCGCACGCGCCGTATGACTCCAACCTCTACCGCCCGGAGCAAAAGCTCAGCGATGAGTACCGCGAGTGGTACGCAGAGAGCGTTCGCCGCTCGATAATTGCCAGCGCCCGCCTTGGCGTGCGCTTTGTGACTACTCACGCACAGACCGCGACCGAGAACGATGAGATGGGCTTTGAGGAGAACATGCGCGCAAATATTCATTTCTACACCCCTCTGCTTGAGCTTGCCAAAAAGCACGGCACAGGTATATCTATAGAAAACATGGCAGAATTCCACCCCATAAAGACCAAGCATCGCTTTACCGCAACGGTAGAAGAGCAGATAGCAATTATCGATGCAATGGGCGATCCCGTCTCCTGCCGCGCAACTTGGGACTTTGGCCACGCGGAGCTGGTATATGCCGAGCAAGCAAAGGCTTTGCGCAAGCTTGGTTCTCGCCTTTGCTCTACCCACGTTCAGGAGAACCGCGGGACGGATGATGACCACTTCCTGCCCTTCATTCGCGGCAACACAGCTTGGGAGGTGCTGATGCCCCTGCTCAAGGAGATGAACTATGACGGCGATTTCACCTACGAGGTTCACGGCTTTTACGGCGCGATACCGCAGGAGCTTCGTCTCGCGGCCGGCAAACTCGGCTACAAGATAGGCGAATATCTGGTCGGTCTTTACGAAAAAGCCTGATGCACGTATTATTTGCCCACAGCAGCATAAACTTTTTTAGGTGTTTTATTTTTGCGACGATAGGATCGTCGCGCGATAGTGATTTATATTTATATTTAATATGAAAGGATTCACTAATGACAGCAAAAGAGATATTTGATATTTGGTATGGTCACAAGGGCCTTGACCCCGCGATGCGCGCGGAGCTTGAAGAGATCGCGAGCGACCCTGCCGCAATAGAGGAGTGCTTTGGCAGTGAGCTTGCATTTGGCACCGCAGGGCTTCGCGGTGTGCTTGGTGCAGGGCCGGCGCGTATGAACATCTACACCGTCAGCCGCGCCAGCGCTGGATATGCCGATTATATTGCCGCCGCGGGTGAGGATGCTTGCCGTCGCGGTGTGGTGATAGCGCATGATAACCGCCGTATGTCACGCGAGTTTGCAATGACGGCGGCAGGAGTTTTTGCCGCGCGAGGTGTCAGAGCGTTTATTTTTGATTCGCTTCGCCCCACGCCAATGCTCTCCTTTGCCGTGCGCTATCTCGGCGCGGCGGGCGGCGTTATGATAACCGCATCCCACAATCCGCCCGAATATAACGGATATAAGATATATGACAGCGAGGGCTGTCAGCAGGGACTGGCGGCGACCGATAAGGTCATAGCGTGCATCGATGCCGTTGGCGATTGCCTATCTGTCCCCTGCCTTACAAGAGAGCAGGCGGGAGAGCTTATCGAGGAGCTTGGCGAGGATGTTGACCGCGCCTACTACGCGGCAGTGGAGTCTATCACCCTCCGTCCGGTAAACGCGGCGGATCTTTGCGTGGTATATTCGCCTCAGCACGGCACGGGGAATATACCCGTGCGCCATGTTTTGGCTCATTTTGGCTATAACGTTATCCCTGTTGAGTCACAATGCACGCCCGACCCGGATTTTTCGGCTACAAAAAGTCCAAATCCCGAGGTTCCTGCGGCATATGAAGCGGCAATAGAGCTTGCCGAGGCACGCGGTGCCGATATCGTGATCACGACAGATCCCGATTGCGACCGCCTTGGCGTTGCGGCGCGTGACAGTTCGGGGCGGCTCTGCCTTATGACAGGCAACCAGTCCGGTGCGGTGCTGATAGAATATATCCTGTCAACTCTCCGCGCGGCGGGCAGAATGCCCGAGCGACCGGTGATGATAAACACCATTGTCACCTCCGAGCTTGGCGATCGTGTTTGCGCCTCATACGGCGTCGGCGTTGAAAAAACGCTTACAGGATTTAAATTTATCGGCGACCGCATTGCACGCCATCTCGCGGCGAGGGATGCACATGTTGTGTTTGGATATGAGGAGAGCTACGGCTGTCTTATTGGTGACTTTGTGCGCGATAAGGATGCCGTGCAAGCATCCCTGATGCTTTGCGAGGCGGCAGCGTATTACAAACAGCAGGGCAAGACCCTGATCGATGTGCAAAACGAGCTTTACCGGCGCTTTGGCTATTATCTTGATACACAGTCAAGCTTTTTCTTCCGCGGTCCCAATGGTCAGCGGCAAATGGCCGAGCTTACAGCGGGGTTGCGCCGTGACTACCCGCGCGAGGTGGGTGGGGTGAGGCTCAAAGCCTTTGAGGATTATCTCTCCGCAGAGACGGCGGCCAGCGGCTTCCCGCCCTCAGATGTCCTTAGATTCTTGTTTGAAGACGGTAGCTTCGTGGCGGTAAGACCCTCCGGCACAGAGCCTAAATGCAAGTTTTATTATTGCATCCGCGCCCGCGACCATGCCGAGGCTGAAGCAAAGCTTGCCGCCGCGCGTGCGGCCTTTGAGCCGAAAAACTGACCTGCGGGCATTTTCGGATAATAAAAAAGATATTTATATATTTAAATGAAGATAAAAGACATCATGCTTGCGCACGGCCTTATGCTCTGCCCGATGGCGGGGGTCAGTGACCGCGCGTTTAGGCTGATATCCGCCGCTTGCGGCGCGGAGTTTACCGTTACCGAGATGGTCTCGGCAAAAGCATTGGTGTACGAGCAACGCGCACGTGATACCGCGCCTGTACGCACGGCTCCGCTTTGCCGCGTGGACGATGGAATACCCACCGCCGTGCAGATCTTCGGCTCCGAGCCGGAATATATCATGCAGGCAGCGCGGCTCATATCCGAAGGGGGCTACCGCGGGGCTGAGGGACCGTTGCCCGCCGCCATTGATATCAATATGGGCTGTCCGGTCAAAAAAGTGACCTCAAACGGCGAGGGCTCGGCGCTCATGCGCGACCCGGGACTTGCCGAGGCCGTTACCGCGGCGGCAGTTGAGGGCGCGGGCGGACGAATGCCGGTAACGGTAAAAATACGTGCCGGGTGGGACTCGCACAGCATCAATGCGCCGATCGTTGCTCGCGCCGCCGAGCGAGCAGGTGCGGCGGCAGTCTGCGTTCATGCCCGCACGCGAGAGCAGCTCTACACCCCGGGTATAGATCTTTCCGTCATCCGCGCAGTGCGCGAGGCGGTGGGGATCCCGGTCATCGGCAACGGCGATATAAACACTGCCGCCGATGCCATGAAAATGTTAGCCGAAACGGGATGCGATGGCTTGGGGATCGCTCGCGGAGCTATCGGCGACCCATGGATATTTGCAAGGATCGCTGCGGCCATGGATGGACGCGAATTTTGCGAGCCGAGCGAACGCGAACGGATAGAGACCGCACGGCGGCATCTTGCGCTGACCGTCCATTACAAGGGCGAGCGGCGTGGAGTTGCCGAGGTGAAGCCGCAGATAGCGGGTTATATAAAGGGCATCCCCGGTGCGGTGAAGCTGCGCACCGAGATAGTTACCGCCACAACAGCGGAGGCGGTGGATGCTGTCCTGTTGCGCCTTATCGGCAGGTAGTAGGAGCGACGGCAGAGTAAAAAAGCACAAAAAATAAAATAACAAAACAAAAACAGGCGTTGCCTGTAAAATTGGGGCGCGGAGGCGAGTGGTAAAGCATTGCCATCTGCCAATGTGTCCAAAAGAAAGCTGAGGACTGGAAAAATGTCAGTAAAACTTAAGATCTTCACATTTAATCTTCGCGTTGAATCAAGTGCAGACGGCATCAATCATTTTGAAAACCGTCGCGGCCGCATTCTTGATACCATCAGAGAATATTCTCCGGATATCATCGGCTTCCAGGAGGCCAACAACAATATGCGCCGCTGGCTTATAGATTCGCTTGATGCCTACACTGTTGTGGGCTGCGGCAGAGGTACCGACTGGCGCGGCGAGTCCACCGTCGTGGCGTTTAAAAAACATGATTTTGAAATGATAGCTCTTGAAAACCGCTGGCTCTCAACAACACCCGATGCGCCCGGCTCTACCTTTGGCGGCGACCAAAGCGGCTGTCCGCGCATCCTTACCGCCGTGTGCCTTAAGCACCGCGAGGCCGATGAGCCGTTTATCTTCCTCAACACCCACTTGGATCACAAGGGCAGCACCGCGCGCTTGCTCGGTGCTGTAGAGGTCATGCAGTACCTTGCCGACCACGGTGAGCATTTTATCATCACCGGTGATATGAATGCCTACCCGGATACGCCGGAAATCGCCGCATTTACCGCATCTGTGCCCTGCGGAGCGCCTGTTATCGATGCTACCGAGCAGCTTGGCGGCACATTCCACGGCTTTGGAAAACGCAACCCGCCCGTTAAGATCGACTACATATTTACCGATATGACCTGTGACCCTGCGGAGTCCTTTATCGTCCCCAATGAACCGATAGACGGCATCTATATCACAGACCACTCCCCTGTTTGCGCTTATATAACTGCGGAATAAGACCGCAGTCGGCGGGCGTGTCCCCAAAAGGTACAGTGCAAGAAAAAGTAAGATATTAAAAAAGATCTCAGAGTAGTATGAAGTGTAAAATGAACAAAAAAACAGTCTTTGGAGTCTTTTCGCTCCTTGTGGTCGTGGCCATACTTATAACCGCCGCAACGGTGATGCTTGCATCCTTTGATAACGATGCAAGGCCCTTTAGCGCGGAATTTGCGGTGCGTGATACTGTTTACACTCCAAGGGAGACAAAGAGAAAGACCGAGACCACCGCTCGCCCGCGCGGCGATGCGGAGGAGACGACTGCCGAGACCGCGGAGACCACTGCTGCTCTTGCGGGAATGAGTGAGGGCGCCTTCCGTTGCCGCATAGATATGCCCAAGACCGCTTGGGGGGCGGGGGAGGACCCAACGTTTAAGCTAAGCTTTGGGCTTTTGGATCAAAGCTACGGCTCGGGGCGGCTCATCCTGCATATCGTAAGCGACGATCTCGCTCTTTCGGAGGAGCTTTGCATCGACGACTACATATATGATATCCACGCCATTGACGGCAAGACCATGCCGGACGTGGCAGAGCTGTCGCTTGTCCGTACCAACGAGGAGAAGGACTTTGCTTTTGGTCGGCTGCAGCTTTACTTTGAGTTTGTGCCCGATATCGGCAACACATCCTTTGGGGATGAATGGTCGGATACCTACTATGATGACTACGATGACTGGGATGATATGGAGCCGGGGGCGGAGGACGACCTTTGGGGCGATCTTTTTACCCGTCATGGGCTTTGGGTGGGCGGATATGCCTGTGCATATGCCATCACTCCCTGCGGCATACGGCTGGCGCGGCGGGATGCTTCGGCTGATGCGTTTTTTGCCGAAACGGCAGTTATGCAGTATAAAAAGGGCGAGTTGACGGACACTGAATTCTTGGATGCGTATTGGAGCTACGCTCTGCCGAGCGGTGTGTATATCCATGCGACCTCCCCGATACTCAGCGGCGAATCAATGCTTACGTATGCGAGCCCGGGGTTGCGCGCCTCGACTCGCCGCGCGGTATCGGATGCCGATGTGCTTAAAATGGTAGCGGAGTGCGGTCCGTTTTATGACGAGCCGAATGACGATGTTACCGTTGAACGTGCCGCAGGGCGCAATCTGGCCTTTGCAATACTTTCAGAGCTGCTCAGTGAGGGCGCGATCACCGATGCCCAATATGAGGCGGAGATGGAATATGCGAAGGGTGCACAAAAATATTACACCGCTCCGCCGGCCATCGACCGCGGATTTAAAAAGTACAGCAAGCTTATAAAAGAGAATACCCCAACCCAAGACTGAAGCATGAACAACGAACAAAAAATCAATGATACTACCTCGAATATCGATCACGACACGCCGCTGACAACAGAATACGAGCGCAGCTTTTCCTATGAGGTACACGCCGATATGACCATGTGCGGTCCCGATGGTGCTGTAACACCGCAGGGCTGGCAAAAGCTTGTGGTGGAGATGATAGAACGGCACCTTGAAAATATCGGCATTGGCGAGCGGGAGCTGCTTGAGCGGACAGGCGTTTCCTGGATATTGCTCTCAACGCACGTCCGCCCTGCACGCACAGTGCGGCTTGGCGAGCATCTTACCGGTCGCACGTGGAACGCTGGCGTAACACCGCCGATATTTCGGCGCGACCTTGTGTTTTACGGTGCTGACGGAGAGTGCGCCGCAGTCGGTGCTACCTATTCCACCCTCTTTTCGGCAACCGAGCGGCGCTTTTGTACCGATAGGGCGCTGATAGAGAGCTTGGCGCTCCCTGTGGGCGAAAAGATAGCCGATGCACCTCGACGTGCGCCGCGTGTGGATGCTGCCGCACCGGTAGAGGAGCGCGTGGCTCGCCCGTCCATGACGGACAGCATGGGGCATGTCAACAACACCCGCTACGGCGAGTTCGTGTATGATGCATTAAACGCCGACGAGCGTTCGCGCATGAGCGGGCTTCGTTCCTTTGATATCTGGTTTTACGCCGAGCTGCGAGAGGGCGACAGCTTTTTGGTCGAACGCGCAACGGTGGGAGAGGATATCATCATACGAGGGGCGCTGGCGGATGGACGTGTGTCCTTTGCCGCGCGAGTCGGAGGTATCTCGGCAGGATCGGAATAAAGATCTTTTTTGAAATATCAAAAGTACAATAATGCAACCACCCATGAACCTGATGACGGTGCATGGGTGGTTTTTGCAATTAATGCACAAATAACGCGGTACATATGAAATTGCAAATGTGCAAAATGCCAAATTTTTATTTTGATATTAAAAAACTTTGCAAGTTTGCTTGACTTATAATTGCAAACGTAATATAATATTATTAATTTCTTTTATGTCCGATGAAAGGCAGGATAACAACTATGGAAAGAGTATATAATTTTTCGGCCGGACCCTCCATGCTTCCGCTT
This sequence comes from uncultured Ruminococcus sp., assembly GCA_964522215.1. GTDB lineage: Bacteria > Bacillota > Clostridia > Oscillospirales > CAG-272 > CAG-390. The sequence goes on from CAZFVR010000014.1 coordinate 20,183, forward strand.
CCGGTACTTGAGCGCGCGGCCGCAGAGCTTGTAAATTACGGAGAGAGCGGCATGTCAGTAATGGAGATGTCGCATCGTTCACCGGACTACGAGCCCATTATAAAGGCGGCAGAGGCATCCCTGCGCAAGCTGATGGATATTCCCGATGATTACGCCGTTATGTTTTTGCAGGGCGGGGCATCAACGCAGTTTGCCGCGGTTCCGCTCAATCTTATGCCGGAGGGCGGCTGTGCCGACTATGTGGTCTCGGGTCAGTTCTCGGGCAAGGCACAGGTCGAGGCACAAAAATACGGCGATGCCGCAGTAATTGCAACCTCCAAGCCTGATAACTTTGTTTATGTGCCAAAGGTCAGCAGTGCCGATCTTCGTCCCGGCACCTCCTACCTCCACATTTGCTTTAACAACACGATATACGGTACAAAGTACAACTATATTCCGGATACCGGGGATGTTCCGCTGGTGGCGGATATGTCCTCCTGCATCCTCTCCGAGCCTGTTGACGTTAAAAAATTCGGCGTCATATATGCCGGTGCGCAGAAGAACGTAGCTCCCGCGGGGCTTACCATCGTTATTGCACGGCGGGATCTTTTGGGTCACGCCCGCTCTATCTGCCCCACCATGCTTGATTGGTCGGTGATGGCGCAGAATGATTCTATGTACAACACGCCGCCGTGCTATAATATCTACATGGCAGGACTGGTGTTTGACTATCTGCTTGGCGAGGGCGGACTTGCCGAAATGAAGCTCCGCAACGAGCGTAAGGCAGCACTGCTTTACGATTATCTTGACTCGCAGGATTATTACCTTGCCCCCGTTCGCCCCGAGTTCCGCTCTTTGATGAACGTGACCTTTGTGACGGGAGATGCGGATCTTGATAAAAAATTCGCCGCCGAGGCGACAGCGGCGGGGCTTAAAAATCTTAAGGGACACCGTTCCGTTGGCGGCATGAGAGCTTCTATCTATAACGCCATGCCGTATGCGGGTGTTGAGGCGCTGGTGGCCTTTATGCGTGATTTTGCCGAGCGAAACCCCAAATGATCCCAAATAAAGTTATGTGAGGGAAAGATATGAGCATGAATATTAAGCTTATGAATAAGATCGCTGCGGTCGGCACTGATGTTTTTGACCGCGACCTATACAGCGTCTCGGCTGATATCCCCACCGAGGCGGCGGATGCCGTGATGGTGCGCTCTGCCTCGATGCACGAAATGGAGCTGCCGGACAGTCTTTTGGCAATAGCTCGTTGCGGTGCGGGCGTGAACAATATCCCGGTGGATCGCTGTGCCGAGGCGGGTATCGTTGTTTTCAACACCCCCGGCGCGAATGCCGGCGGTGTTAAAGAACTTACCCTATGCGCTCTGGCACTTGCATCCCGCGATATCACAGGTGGTGTTATGTGGGCGGATGCGCTGACAGGTGACGTGGCTGCGCAGGTCGAAAAGGGCAAATCCGCCTTTGCGGGTGTTGAGTTTTACGGCAAAACGCTTGGCGTTATCGGTCTTGGTGCCATTGGCGGCCAGGTGGCAAATGCCGCGCTCTCCCTTGGCATGAAGGTGGTGGGGTATGATCCCTATCTTACCGTTGATGCGGCATGGAAGCTTTCCGGCGGCATAGGTCATGCACACTCGCTTGACGAGGTGTATGCCGCGGCCGACTATATAACACTGCACGTTCCCGCCGTTGCGGCAAACAAGGGAATGATCAACCGCGACAGCATTGCAAAAATGCGGGACGGCGTGAGGATAGTGAACCTCGCACGTGCCGATCTTGTTGTGGCTGCGGATGTCAAGGATGCATTGGCATCCGGTAAGCTTGCATCCTATGTTACCGATTTTCCGACTGCAGAGACGGTTGGTGTGCGCGGTATAGTTAATATTCCGCACCTTGGCGCATCCACCGCAGAGGCCGAGGATAACTGCGCTGTTATGGCTGCCCGCCAGCTGAATGATTACCTGCAAAGCGGCAATATACGCAACTCCGTTAACTTCCCGACGGTTGAGCTGCCTATGGGCGGCGGCACGCGCGTTTGCGTTCTGCACGCCAATGTTCCCGCTGTTATCGCAAATATTTCCGGCGCTATATCCGAGTACGGTCAAAATATCGAAAACCTTACCAACCGCTCAAAGGGCGATAATGCTTACACGCTCGTTGAGACCACCGGCAAGCTTGATGCTGATCTTGCCAAAAAGGTGGCGGAGAAGATATCCACCATTGAGGGGATATTCAGAGTGCGCGTGATATGATGTGCCCGGGTCTTGTCACCATCATTGATCAAGAGCCGAGGATCCAAAACCCAAAAAACTAAAAGATCTCCCCCGCAGAGGCAGCCGTGAACTCTGCGGGGGAGCGGCTTTTTATAAAAGCCCAAGCTCTTTTTGAATATAAAATATTGCGATCCCCATCGCAAAGGATGCAAAATTGGCCGCAAGCGCATATAGCCATGCGCGCAACTTGCGACCGCGGCGGTCGTCAAATTCCGGTCTTTTGATCGCGGCCGCGGTATAGACAGCGCCCTCGATCACAAACACTCCCGCCTCAAGCAAAAGGTATGCTATCATCATGGTAAGCCAGCCGGATCTGAAATTTATGGCGTTAAGCGCAAGGTTTAGGAGTAGCTGTGTGACCAGGTTCGTGTAAATGATAACGCCGAGCCTGCCCGCCTTGAGATATCCAAACGGCAGGGCTATCAACAGCTCTACGGCAAGTGTCAGCACAACGCGTCCCAAAAACAGCAGTGCCTCTCGCCCGTAATCATAGCTTTGACGGCATGTAAGACTGCCGGCCTCGTCTATCTCCGCCTCATAGTAGCTTGAAAACGCGTACTGCGAGTGCTGCTCGCTTGTGTAAAAGATATCTGTCTCGGCGTTGTATATCAGCACCTTAAAGCAGCTTGGCGGATAGTATCCCCAGTGGTAGCTTTCCCGACTGCTGCAACGCTGTACATTGCCGAGAAAGTAATATCCCGCCTCGCTGTAGCCGAGCATCTTTAAAAATGCCGCATGGAGCTCGGGGTCGCTCTCCTGAAGATAGCCAAGCTCGTAGGTGGCATTCTCCGCGCTCCACGGTCCGTAGTTCTGCTCGGTGGAGAGCAGGGTCACGTAAAACTCGCCCGATATGCTTGGAAAGGATACCGTGACCGAGTCCTTGGGGCCGCAATCGGCCGATGCGCCGATGGTGAGCGAGGAGAGCAGCACCGCCGTCAGCATCAGCATTACAATTATCTTTTTTGTGGTTTGGGGAAAACTTACAATCTTTTTCATAGTCTTTTTCAAGCCTCCGTGTCGATCTCGGGTGCGATGTCACTCGGTATCATAAAGCCAAGATAATATTCAAGCACCCGCATGTCTCCGTGCGTGTAGATATCCGCAAGATATGTCACGCCGGCATGGTCAAATATGGCGGTGAAGTGGTGCGCCTCGAGAAGTGCCAAATACGCCGCGGAGATCGCCTCATGCCCGCAGTTGAGGCCGCGCTTTATATAGGTCGCATAAAGCTCCTCGTATTCCGCAAGGATCGCTCCCGCGCCGCCGTCGGGCAGAAAATAGCCATCGTCAGCGTGAGCTATATACCGCACCTCAGTGCCGCCGATGTCTATCACCTCTCCGCGCGTGCGGCATTCGTTTATATAGTCCAGCTCTGTGCGATAGTTGCTTGCCGTGCCGTCTCCATCTGTAAAATAATTGGCAAAGAAGGCATCCACTTGGACAAAGTCAAGCCCCGCACCGCCGATGTCCGCAGTAGTCACCTCGCATTTGTAAGCGGTACGGTATTCCACCGAGTTCCAAAGCCGGCGCTCTCCTCTGCCGCCCTCCTCAAAAAACAGGTAAGCACTTTCGCCTATGCTGTGGTCGGGTAGGCGCAAAAAGAGCAGATCCGCGCATTCATCAACTGATATATACTCATGCGTTCGCTCCCAGCCCGCGTCTCCCGAATCTGCGCCACCAAATATCAGCGTAAGTATGGGATATGCCAAAAGCACAAGGCACAGGCAGGCGGCCAACGACGGGAGGATATACTTGAGTGCGCGTGCTGTGCGCCGCCGCTTTACGGCTCTCGGGGACATTGCCGCTGTGTATTCGCTTATATGGCGGTCGGCAATGCCGCCTACGGCATCAAAAAGCTTTTCCTGTCCTGTCATCGTTACACCTCTCTTTCTCCTTCGATCGATCGTAAAAGCAAGCTTCCGTCACAGTGCCACCCCCGCATCCGTCAGTGCGCGGCGCAGGTCAAGCCTCGCGCGGTGCAGTGCCACCCTTGCCGCACTCTCGCCAATGCCGATATCGCGGGCAAGGGATGCAATATCCCGCCCCTCAAAATATCTCCCAACAAACAAAAGCCTAACGCGGCGGGGCTGGGCATCTAACCAAGTGTCTATCACTTGGGTGATAGTTGTGCCGTCATGTTCATCATCCGGGAAGGCGGCAAGTCGGTCGGGCAGGCATTCCTCAAGTTCGGAGAGGGATATATACATCTCACCGCCGCCGCGTTTTTGACACCCCGCCGCGCGAGCGCGGTTGATGGCGATGTTCCTTGTTATGCGGCAGATATATGCCGAGAGCGAGCGGGGCCTTTGCGGCGGGATGGAATTCCAGACCGCCAAAAGTGCATCGTTCAGGCACTCCTCGGCATCCTCATCAGAGCCCAAAAGATTGCGCGCTATGCGGCGGCAAAGTGCGCCAAAGCTCTCCGCCGCCGCGTTGAGCCCGGCCTCTCGGCGCTCGTATATAAGTTCTGTCATCTGCATCTCATCCATTTGATCGCCCCCTCACTCTATATGACAACTTTTTTTGCGCTTTGTTACCTTAATTATATCATAAAAACGCAAAAAAACAATTTCTTTTTTCTCTCCTTTGTGATATAATTATATATGTGGTCGTACAAGTGCCATCGCTGCCGATCCGCTTGGTCGGCGTTGGCTTTTTTACGACTGTCGATCCATTCAACCATCCTTCCATCGATCCCCAAAAAGGAGATATAAGCAATATGAATAAAAGCGAAAATACAGGCGCGCCCGCCGGTGCGACGGATATTTTGCGCGAGCTTACCGAGCTTCGCCGCGAGGTGGCGTATCACTCAAAAAAATACTATGTTGACGATGCGCCAGAGATCTCAGATTACGAATATGACATGCTCTACCGCCGCCTTGAGGAGCTTGAGGCGGCGCACCCAGAATATTTTGATCCCGCATCGCCCACACAGCGTGTGGGCGGCGCACCGCTTGAAAAGTTCCTGAAGGCGGCGCACCGCGTGCCACTGACCTCCCTGACCGATGTTTTTTCATATGACGAGCTTGGTGCATATCTTGAGGGGGCTGAGGGACAGCTTGCGGCCGCCGGCATGACCCCGCTTTGGTCGGTCGAGCCTAAGATAGACGGTCTTTCCGTTGCGCTGACCTACGAGCGCGGTGTGCTCGTACGCGGGGCTACGCGTGGTGACGGCAATGTCGGCGAGGATGTTACCGCAAATATCAAAACGATATATTCTATCCCCATGCGCCTGCCTGAGGCATTGGATATTACCGTGCGTGGTGAGGTCTATATGCCGCGGCGGGTGTTTGAGGCGATAAACGCCGCCCGCGAGGCGAACGGACAAGCTCTTATGGCAAATCCACGCAATGCGGCGGCAGGGTCTTTGCGTCAGCTTGACCCAAAGATAGCCGCCGAGCGCCGACTTGATATCTTTATCTTCAACCTCCAAGAGGGCAGCCTGTGGACGGACGGTCATGAGGCTGCGTCACACGATGAGTCGCTTAAAAGGCTTTGCGAGCTTGGCTTTCCCGTTATTGCCGAACGAGCCATGCTTGTGGGGCATGAGGCGATAGTTGAGCATATAAAGCGGATCGGCGAGCTGCGCGACAGCCTGAAATATGATATTGACGGCGTTGTGATAAAGCTTGACAGCTTTGAGGGCAGACGTTACCTTGGCGAGGGCACCAAAACACCGAGGTGGGCGGTGGCGTATAAATTTCCGCCCGAGACCAAGACCACAAAGCTTTTGGATATCACGATAGCCGTAGGTCGGACGGGAGTGCTCACTCCTGCGGCGGTGCTTGAGCCTGTGCGCTTGGCAGGAACGACCGTCAGCCGCGCGACCCTCCATAATATTGATTTTATCCGTGAGCGCGGCATAATGATAGGCGACACCGTGGCGGTTCGCAAGGCGGGGGATATCATCCCCGAGATCGTTGAGGCATGTCTCACACGGCGCGACGGCAGTGAGCGACCCTTTGAAATGCCAAGCTGTTGCCCATCCTGCGGCGAGCCTGTGGAGAGGGACGAGTGCGGCGGTGTTGAGGGCGCGGCGTATCGATGTACAAACGCGGCTTGCCCGGCACAGCTCTCGCGCAGTCTTGAGCATTTTGCATCAAAGAGTGCCATGAATATTGAGGGGCTCGGGCCGCAGATAGTTGAAATGCTTATATCCGCAGGACTGGTCAAAACTGCGGCAGATCTTTACGATCTGCGGGCGGAAGATCTCTCGCGGCTTGAACGCATGGGTGAGCTTTCGGCGCAGAATCTTGTTCGTGCGATAGACAGATCTCGCTCCGCAGGGCTCGAGCGGCTGATATATGCGCTGGGCATAAGAAATATCGGTGAGGTCGCCGCGGCGGCCATGGCGGCACGCTTTGGCGATCTTGATTCCTGCATTGCCGCCGACTTTGATGAGCTTTGCGCCATCGAGGATTTTGGCGCGGTAACGGCGGAGTGCGTTATAAACTTCTTTTCTCATCCGCAAAATATCGAGCTTTGCCGCAGGCTGGAGGCAGCGGGCGTGCTTTGTACGGCTACCGCCAAGCGGGCTGATGATTCTATGGCAGGGCGTACCTTCGTTTTGACTGGGACCCTGCCCACCATGACCCGCGATGAGGCATCGGCTCTCATAAAGGCGCACGGCGGAAAGGTGTCGGGCTCCGTTTCAAAAAAGACATCATATGTCGTGGCGGGTGAGGAGGCAGGCTCAAAGCTTCAAAAGGCACATGACCTCGGTGTCAGCGTGATAGATGAAGCGGCACTGCTTTCAATGCTCGGCGAATCACCGAGAGAGTGAAAATATAAAAACCAAAACAAAAAACGGATCATTCGCGACAGTTGTTGCTGTCTCGGATGATCCGTTTTTTATGACTTATTCTTTGTTAGGTCAATCAAGATAACCAAGCCTGAACAAAAGCTCGGCATTAAGCACCGCGCCACCGGCCGCGCCGCGGAGTGTGTTGTGGGAGAGCCCCACAAACTTCCAATCAAACAAGCTGTCGGGGCGCAAACGACCTGCCGAAACACCCATACCGCCGTAAAGCATACGGTCACGTGCGGCCTGAGGACGGTCGTCTTCATCAAAATAGGTAATAAAGCGGCTCGGTGCGCTGGGCAGTTCAAGTTCCTGCGGCAGACCGCGGAAGTTCGCCCAACGGTCAAGTATCTCCTCCTTGGTGGGGGTGTGCTCAAAGCTTACAAATACTGCCGCGGTGTGTCCGTCTGTTACAGGGACTCTTATGCACTGTGTGGTGATAAGCGGTGACTCAGCAGGAACGATCACACCATCGCGAACATCTCCCCAAATGCGCAGGGGCTCGCGCTCGCTCTTTTCCTCCTCGCCGCCGATGTAGGGTATAACATTATCGACCATCTCCGGCCACTCGTTAAAGGTCTTGCCCGCGCCGGATATTGCTTGATAGGTCGTTGCCACCACATTTTTAATGCCAAACTCGCGCAGGGGGGAGAGCATGGGGACATAAGACTGTATCGAGCAGTTGGGCTTTACCGCAATAAAGCCGCGGCGCGTGCCAAGGCGCGCACGCTGGTGGGCTATCACCTCGGCGTGGGATGCATTGATCTCTGGCATTATCATAGGTACATCGGGTGTCCAACGGTTGGCGGAGTTGTTTGATATTACAGGCAACTCATGACGTGCAAGATCCTCCTCAAGCGCCAGTGTGTCTGCCTTGGGCATGTTAACGGCGCAAAAAACAAATTCCGCTCTTTTGGCTATCTCGTCACCGTTAGCGGCATCTATGACCGTCATGTCGGCAAATTTCTCCGGCATCGGAGTTGCCATCTTCCAACGGCCGCCAACTGCCTCGCGATAGCTTTGCCCCGCCGAGCGTGCGGAGGCCGCAAGAGCTGTGACTTCAAAATAAGGATGATCTGCAAGCAGTGTTAAAAAACGTTGACCTACCATTCCGGTCGCGCCGACTACACAGCAGGATAATTTTTTCATAATACATATACCACAGCTCTCGCCGTGGCGAAAGCTCCCTTTCTTTTTTCTCGGGGATGATAAAATGATCTCGCTCGCACCTTTGGGAGTGCGAGCTTTGCGTTATGGTCGCAAAAAGATATATAGATATAATATCACAAATCAAGCAAAAAATCAATAGCATAAAACACAAAAAATGCAGGATTTGATATTTAAAAATTCATTATTTTGCATTTTTAAGCTTCATATAGTCGTTGTATACTACATTTTTGGAGACACGCCGCTCATCTGCCGCCGCTTTTATGGCATCTCGCTCACTCATTCCCGATGCTATGTAATGGGCGGCGTGCTCGGCCGGAGTCATATCGCGCCAAAATGCCTCGCTTTCTGCGGTGTCGGTGGCGCCCTCGATAACCAAAACATACTCGCCGCGCGGCTCCTTGCTATTATAATATTCCACGGCCGCATCAAGTGTCAAGCGCAATACCTCTTCGTTGAGCTTTGTAAGCTCGCGGCAAAGTGATATCCGCCGTCCGCCGCCAAACGCCGCGGCAAGGTCAGAGAGGGTGGCGCGCAAACGGTGTGGGGCTTCGTGCAGGATCAGTGTGCGCCGCTCGCGGCACAGCTCTGCGATCCTCTCCCGCCGCTCGCGCCCCGAGGCAGGCAAAAAGCCCTCAAAGGCAAAGCGGGAGGTAGACAGTGCGGAGATGGTCAGTGCGGTGATACCCGCGCATGCGCCGGGCAGGGATGTAACGGTCAAACCCGCCTCCGAGCAAAGCCGTACAAGATCCTCGCCCGGGTCTGATATGCCCGGTGTGCCGGCATCGGTTATAAGCGCACAGCTCTCTCCGCCGCACAGCCGCGCCACTATCTCGGGCCCGCGGGTGGCTTTGTTATGTTCGTGATAGGATATCATGGGGCGGGATATTCCAAGCAGGGACAGCAGCTTGCCTGAGTTTCTGGTGTCCTCTGCGGCAATTATATCGACCTCGCTTAGCACCTTTACCGCGCGATATGTGATATCCGACATATTTCCGATGGGTGTCGCCACAAGATAAAGCACTCCCGGCAGAACTTTGTTGCGCTCGCCGCTATCAAATACGTCGGTGGTAGGTCTTCGGTTATCCATTTTAGTTTAAATTCCTTTCGTGTCTTGCTCGCTGTGCCGCTGTGCCGCTGTGCCGCTGTGCCGCCGCGCTGTATGCCGGCATATAATATAACTGATAGTTATGGTAGCGCGTGCCGCGGTCGGCGCGGGGAGGAGTATGATATGTTCAAAATATACATAGATCAGGGGCATAACCCGCAAAATCCCAATGCAGGGTCGGAGGGGAACGGTCTGCGGGAACAAGATATAGTATACAACATTGGGCAGGAACTTGCAAGTCTTTTACGCACAAATAATAATTTTGATGTAAGACTTTCTCGCCCCACTCCAACAACACAGCTTGGTAACAGCAACACTACCTCCCTTGCCGCACGCGTGCGGGATGCCAACGAGTGGGGAGCGGATATCTTCTTGAGCCTGCACACCAATGCCGCAACAAGTCCCGAGGCAAGCGGCAGCGAGGTGCTGGTATTCAGTCAACCCTCCGCAGCCGCAACACTTGGGCGCGGGATACTTGGGTGGCTCTCGCAGCTCACAGGTCTCCGCGACCGCGGGATAGTGACAAGATCCGGGCTTTATGTTTTGCGCAAAACTGCTATGCCCGCGTTGATCGTGGAGCTTGGATTCATCACCAGTCCGGTCGATTCTGCCCTTATGCGCGATGATGGGGAGCTGTTTGCCGAGGCGTTGTATAACGGGATACTTGAATACTTCGGCCTTTTGTGAGCGAAAAAGCGCGTTTTTCG
>CAZFVR010000014.1:30329-43455 GCA_964522215.1 uncultured Ruminococcus sp.
TTGGTGATCCCATACAGCGGCGAAGACTCCGCGCCTTTTAATATCGGGCATGCTCACAGAAGATAGATCGGCGGTGCTCATATTGCACCACCGCACGCTATGTGCCGATGCTTGCCGCGGCGGATAGCACCGATAGCTTTCCGAGCGTTGCGGATGCTCTGCGGTGTGCCGGAGCCATCGGTGTTTGCTCCGCCGGCCTTATGGTATATTTAAGGGGCTGTCGCTTACGCGACAGCCCCATGGATGGCTATTTAATTGAACTACCTTTTACCGTGCTTTAGGAAGCCTTTGTGGTAGCCGCGCCTGTCATCTTGGAGACGGCTGTTCTGTTGATCACGGCGGTACCTACAGTGTAGGGCAGGGGGAGAATGATCGTATCTCCGCTTGTTCCTGCTACATAGACCTCTTGGAAGTTGGGGTTGGACTTAGTGTCGGTAACGACCAAGTTGTAGGATTTTGTTTTGTAGTTGGGGTAGCCCATGCCGCCCTGCGGCCAAAGGACTGTGGAGGGAAGCATCTTGCGGTAGGCCATCTCAACGCCGCCGTTGTTGCCCCATGTGGTGTAACCGTGGTGAGCCAGCGTAACGATATCGCTCTTGAGATGATCGCCAAATGTTTGTGTGGCGGCCTGCATGGCGTTACCGGTGGCATCTCCCGTGATCATTATCGCGGTATCCTGAATGGTGGCCTTGATGATAAGAGATGTTGTGTTAAATGCGTTACATGTCTGGGGGCCAAAGCTCTCGATGGTGTACATTATCTCAAGCTTTGCATCAGCAAAGTAGTAGACCTCACCAACGTGCACGGTGCGGACCTTGGCGCCAAGTGCGGATGCTGCGGTGTAAACGTTGGAGTATCCGCCGCCCTCACCGCTGATCCAGTTGTCCTTGTATGTGGACATAGCCTTTTCGCGCTCGGTGTCAGAGATAAAGTTCACAAGGAAGTTTTCAACCTTCATGGTCTTAAAGGTATCGCTTCTGCCGGCTATCATGCCGGAGTGGTCGCCGTGCGCGTGGGTGATTATCCATGCGGCAATGCGGATGTTCTTGGAATTTGTCTCATATTCCTTGGCTTGCTCACGGATCTCTTTGTAGAGGTTTGAGGCGCATTCCGCGCGGTTAAAGCCGCCGTCGACAACGATAAAGCTACCGTCCTCGAGACGGATGAGGAGGGAGAGACCATTGGAGGAGTAAGAACCGTCGCTCTTTTGATACTCAAGACCAAGCATGGTGATCTGCGATGTGGTCACCTTTTGGTAGGACTGGGGAGCGGTGGCGATGGGATCTGTCAGCGGCTCGATGATCAAGCGCGCCGAGGACTCATAGTCATAGTAGCCAACGGTCAGTGTGTAATCTGCGTTTCTGTATGTTGCAAACTTGCTGGAGCTTACTGAATTTGTGGTGGAGCAGGTGTAGCCCGCATCGGTGAGCTTGGTGAGGTACTTGTCAAACTCATCCATGCTTGTCTTTTTGATGATTATCTCATCTACCGAGTTGCCGGCCTTGTAGTAAGAGTTGAAGATTCCGCCCTCGTAGGTGGGGATAGCGGATATGCGCTTGGCTGAGGTCGCGCTGAAGGTGAGATCCTCTGCCTTGAGGGTAACGCTCTTGGTTTCGGTATCGGTACCGTCGATGATAAGATCGACGAGTCTGTTTGCGGCGGCGGTGTAACCGCTGGTGGTGTAAGCGGCAACCACTATTTTGTTGCCAACAGGCTTTACAAGGTAATCGCCGTAGCCAAGACCTTCAAATATACCGTTGCTCTCCTCGTAGGCGGTCGCGCCGACAAGGATCTCAAGTGTGCTTGAGTCATAGCTCTGACCGGGCATGAGGAAGTCCTCCTCAAGCATCAGCGTGTCGGAGTATTCAAGGGTGATGCCAAAGCGATCGGTAACGACAGAGTTTATCGTATCGCGGATCAACTTTGCGGCGGTGACCTCGGGCGTCGCGGTGCTCGAGTCATTGGTGGGGCGAACCACACGCACGATCTTTATCTCGCCGTTCTTTACCAGATCATAGGATTCGGGCAACGGCTCGGCTGTCGTTTCGTCTGACGGCGCCTCGGTTGTGTCAATAGGGTCTTGTGGATCCTGAGGCTTGCAGGAGCAGAACACCATTGACAGTGCCAAAAGCATTGCAAGCAGTGTGGCGGCAAGCCACAGCCTTTTGTTATTTTTCATTGGGATATCCTTTCTGCACCGTTGGGATGTTGGTTGGGGCGCAAAACGGTGCTTTTGCGCTCCCGGCGAATAATTTGCCGCATGATATGCGGCTGTGGTTGTTGCGGCCGCGTTCCAGCCGCGACCTTGATTTTAGGTATAAATATTATACCAGTTTATGCTGTAACTTTCAAGTCGATATAAGGATCTTTTATAAGCTTTGGCGCAAAATTAACCTTGGGTTAATAAACAAAATCATGTTAGGTAAAACTTTTTTACGCAATAGGCAGTCGAAATGGCAACAAGTCGGCTGTCTTACCCCCGCGCTTATTGTACAGAATGTATAATCTACGCCACGGTGAAAGAATTGCCCATTCGGGCAGGCAGAAGAGACGGGGGATATTAGAATACGGAGGGTGTTTTTAATGGCAGATGGGATAATGTCATCCGTGGGTCTTAGTGACCCGCGGCTTGAGGGGGAATATCTGTTCTCGTATGTCTCTCGTCGTGCGCGAGAGCGCTCGAGCGAGCTATTGGATCTTGGCGTGGGGGATGTAACACTGCCACTGCCGCGTGTGATCGAAAGAGCTCTGGTCGCCGCCTCGCGTGAGATGGGAAGTGTGCGCGGCTTTAGGGGATATCCGCCGTGCGGTGGGTATGATTTTTTGCGCCGAGCAGTGGCGCGGCATTATCTTGAGGGCGGAGTGGAGATCGACCCGCGGGAGGTATACATATCCGATGGTGCCAAGCGAGAGCTTGCGGATCTGCCGCGTCTGCTCGGGCGCACATGCGCGTATATTTCCGATCCCGCCTATCCCGCATACCGAGATGTTAATATCGCGCTCGGCAACGAGATACATACTATGCCCTGCGGTGAGGATGGCTCACTGCCCATGCCTCGCGCCGAGTACGGGTGCGGGATCTACTATATCTGCTCGCCTTCAAACCCGACGGGGGCGGTGTATGACACAGCCGACCTTGCCGCGTGGGTAGCGCATGTGCGGCGGGTGTGCGGGCTTATCATATTCGATGCGGCGTATACCGACTATATCCCGGTGGGGGATCCGGCACATCCGCGCACCGTGTATGCAATAGAGGGAGCACGCGAATGCGCGGTGGAGGTGGCATCCTTTTCAAAATCGGCAGGCTTTACCGGTCTGCGGTGCGGATATACCGTCATTCCGCGTGAGATAAGGGTGGGCAGGGGCAGCTGTGCCGACGGTATTGCCGAAGCCGCTGAGAGCGTGAGCCTTGCTCGGCTTTATGAGAGATATCGTTCGGTATCCTCAAACGGCGTGGCGTATCCGGTCCAGCGCGCGGCGGAGGCGGCGCTTACAGAAGCGGGCAGAAATGCAGTGCACGTATGCGTTGAGTATTATCTTGAAAATGCCGCGCGGCTTGCCCGTGCGCTTGAGGGCGCGGGGATATCTCATGCGCCGGTATTTGCAAGTCCGTATATTTGGGGCCGGTGTCCGGCGGGATATGACTCGCGCAGTTTTTTTGACTGTCTGCTTGATGAGCATGGCATCCTGTCTACGCCGGGTGCGGGGTTTGGTGAGAGGGGTGAGGGTCATTTCAGACTATCCGCCTTTGCTCCGCGCCGTGTGATAGATGCCGCCGCGGAGAAGCTGGCAGGGCTGTCCTTTTGATGCCGTCGGATGGCGCGAAAAGAAAAAAATAAAAAATTTATCCCCGGGGGTTGACAGCCAACTGTATCGGTGGTATAATACAGTTACTGTACTAACCGAGTGACACGGTTCACGGCGTGCGGTAAAAAACGGGGGTGTGGATATGGTATCCTTTGAGGGCTTTGTGCCGCGTGACGGCGCGCCGATATACTTGCAGATAGTGGGGCATATAAAAAGCGGTATCGTTTCGGGCGAGATAGCAAGTGGGGATGAGTTGCCGTCGCGGCGAGTGCTGTCGGCCTTGCTCGGCATCAACCCCAACACGATACAAAAGGCCTACCGTATGCTTGAGGATGCGGGGCTGATCGAATCCCGTGCGGGGGCTAAAAGCTATATGTCCTTTGATGTCGATGCGGCCGCCGAGGTGCGGCGTGAGCTTGTTGCCGCTCATGTTGGTGAGACGGTGGCGGGACTTCGCGCACTGGGGCTTGAAAAGGAAACGGCCCTGCGACTTATTGCCGAGGCTTGGGAGAGCAGCGGCGGGGGGCCGTCATGAGAGCTTGCGGCAAAGCTGCCGCGAATAATGAATAATAATAAATAAGAACAAAAGATAAAAGACAAACGAAAGGCGACGGCCGCCGCATGGCTTGGCGGCGGGCGGATATATTATAAAATGAAAAAATACATCTCATCCATAGGGCTTTTTGCTCGCAGCACGCTTCGGCGCGTGCTGATAGTTTTGCTCATCTCCGCGGTGCTTCAGCTGCTCATGTGGGGGTTGGAGTTCAGATCCTCCATGCGTGCATATAATGAGGCGCGGCTTGATATGCCAACCGTTGAAAAGCTTGTAGATCGCGGCGCGGCTAATGCAATGTTCAGGCTAACGCTGACGGTGATAACGGTGATCCTCTGCCTGCCCGGGGCAAGCAGGCGCAGTCATACAGAGTACACGCTGGGGCGGCTGTCTGTCTCCGAGCGCGGGATATTCTTTTGCCAAGCCGCGTATAACGCCGCTGTTTATCTTTTGCTATTTGCGGCGCAGACGGTCCTGCTGTTTGCCATGGTGCTTATATATCGCAACCTCGCCCCCGCCGAGAGCGTAGCGCCGAATATCGCTTACATCGCCTTTTACCGCAACCGATTTATGCACTCTGTCCTGCCGCTTGAGGACGTACGGCTGTGGATACGCAATATCGCCCTTGTTTTGATACTTGCGCTGTCAGCGGCGGAGTTTCCGTATCTGCGGCGGCGTGGGCGGATGTCGGCCACCCCCATCGCGGTGCTGGGCTGTGTTTGGGTGTTCTTTAGCAGTGAGATAGGCTCTGTCGGTCAGCTTGTGGCAGCGATTTCCGGCTTGCTTGTTGTCTGCGGCATTGTGGCGTGCGGTTTAACACTTGATAAAAGGCGTGTGGAAGATGAACGGGAGGGGGATGTGTGATGGATACAAATGTCAACGCAAATTCAAATAATAATAAACTATCGCTCAGCGAAAAAAAGACCGCCCGTCTTAAGGTGTGGCGGCGTCGCTACTCCCCGCCCGGGATGACGGATGACGTCGAGTGGGCATCCTTTGTCTTTTACTGTCTCGGCGCGCTGGCGGCGTTCGTGCTCATCTTTACAGTGCGCTATGCCGATGCATATAACGCGCTTCGCATGTATATCGAAGATAATTGCGGCGACTCGGGCGGTGCGAAGATAGCAAGCTTTTGGTCGTTCATGCCCCCATGGGAAGTATGCTGCATCATCATTTTGCTTGTCCTGTCCTTGGAGGCAGGGCATATCCTGCGCCGTCTGCTTTATCTCAGGCAGGGGAGCATGAGCATCTATACCCTGCGCCGCCTGCCGCAGCGCGGCGAGGTGCTGCGGCGGGTGGCGGTCCTGCCGCTTGCAAGGTGCATCTGTACCGCAGCATTAATTGCGCTTACAATGCTTTTGTGCTATGCCGCGTATCTTCTGATAACCCCTGCGTCGTGCCTTGGGTGAGCATAAAAGATCCTAAAAACGGAGGTCAAAAAATAAAATGCTTAAGATAAATGAGCTTTCTAAAAATTACGGAACAAAACGCGCGCTTGATGGGGTATCGCTTGAGCTTCCGCGCGGTGAGATAGTGGGTCTGTTTGGTGAAAACGGTGCGGGCAAGAGCACGCTTATGAAGTCGATACTGGGCTTTGTGCCGTACAGCGGAGTGATCACGCTGGATGGCGAGCCTATAACGCGAAAAAATATTGAAAAGCTTTCCTTTGCCACCTGCGAGCATTCCTTTTTTCCCGATCTGAGCGCCGCCGGTCACCGCGATTTTTACCGTGCGCATTTTGCTTCATTCTCCGAAAAACGCATGCTGGGGCTTATGGAGTTCTTCGGGCTTCCCATGCATAGGGCGGTGGGGCGCATGTCCACCGGTCAGCAAAACCAGTTTGAGGTCATTTTGGCACTATCTCAGGGCGCGGATTATATTTTAATGGACGAGCCGTTTGCGGGCAACGATATCTTCAATCGTGAGGATTTTTACCGCTTACTGCTTGGCATTCTCGAGCCGCACGAAACGCTGTTGCTCTCCACCCACCTGATCGAGGAGGTCTCGGAGGTAGTGGGTCGCGCCGTAATGATACACCGCGGCAGAATAGTTGATGATATAACGGTCGGTGAGCTTGAGGAGCGCGGCGAAGGGCTGGTGGATCACATCAAATCTGTCTGGGGATATCGCTCGGACAGAGTTGCGCGTGCGCTGGGCGCTATATCACCCGATGACGACTCGGGGGAGGCAACAAAATGAGGCGTACACTTGCATTTTTGACGGTGCTTTTACTGCTTGCAGCGGGGAGTATGGCTTACATCGGCGGTACGGTCTATGCCGAGCGCGATCGAGTGGAAATATATGAGCGGGCAATGATCGGAGATAGCTCCTTGGCCGCAGGATTGGGTGTCTCCTTGCTTTCGGAATACGCCGATCACCTGTTTTGGAATACCTCATATGCAGTCGGCAGTACCGTGGCGGATACCAAGCTTGAATTTTCCGCCTCGCCCAAACAAGTTCCGTCGCCAATCACCTACGATGGTGCGGGGATCTGGCTGAATTATGCCTACGGCGTGGTGACGGATACGCCGATCGAGGAGCTTTCGGGCATATCACGGGCGTACCGCGAGCTTTACGAGGCTACGCCGGTCGGCGGCTCGCTTGAGCGTGTGGTGCGCATGGCCGATTATTACGACTATTACCCAATAAGAGTCGGTATATCTTTGCCGGGCACATATTGGTCGGCGGGTGCTATTTGGCGTTCCACGGTCCGAGCCGACTATCCTGCCGAGGCTGAGGTGATGGATAAATTCAGCAGCTTTTTTAAGATCCCCATGAATGAGGCGGATCACTGCACTATAGGTGTCACTCGTGACAAACGCGGGCAAGTTGTTGGTGTATCAAGCGGAGGGGGCGTTGAGCCGACCCTTTATTCCATCTCAACATACACCACATCGCAGTGCTTCTTTTCGATAGATATCAAATACAGCGATGGCCGGGGCGGCACAAATATTCTTGATACAGACCTCATCCCGGGCGGGTACGGCATATATGCATTCGATTACGAGCGGATATGGGATGAGCCTGCAAGCTCATCGGGGATTATCCAAACGGTGTATGATCCCGAAAAAGGCACGGGGATAGATGCAGATTCGCTTGCGTGTGTTTATCCACTGTCGCGTGATGTGGCGGTGCGCGGCATGGCGGTCAGCCCGGACGAGGGGGAGCTGTGGCTCCTCACAGAGGAGGGCGGCACTTCTGTGTTTACCGTTATCGATATCGAGAGCATGACAGATATCGCGCGTATAAGCCTGGGCGAGACCGAATATTACGGCTTTTATCCGTCAGGACGACACGTGGTCCTTTATGGCGGCAGTTATGATGTCGGCCGTCGGATAGCGCTGGTCTCTGTGGATGATTCCGGGCGGCCGTCCCTTGTGATGTACGGTGACCGCTCCGCATTGCCGAGTTATAATTACTATGATATGTCTCACTCATCAAAAAGCAGCTTTGACGGCGAGCGGCTGGCAATACTTAATTACCTGTATGATGAACAAGGAGTCCAGCTCTGCGGCTTTACGCTTGAGGTCTACACCACGGACGGCGGCAGGTACTATGGCGAATATCTTTGCAGTCTTGCGCGCTGTGACTCTACAAACTACAACGATAATTGTAAAATCGCCCGCCTTGAATTCTCGGAGCCTTAAGGCAGCGCGGTCGCCCCGTAATGTCACAGATCATTTTTAACGCATACCTATCGACATACGATAGTAAAATGCGTATATTATTAATGAATGGTGGAGCTAATATGGTACAGGTAAATGCAAATATCCGTATGGATGAGGAGACAAAGGTCGCCTTTGATAAGTTTTGCAATGAGATCGGGCTGTCGGTCAGCGCGGCATTCAACATCTTTGCAAAGACAGTGGTGCGAGCAGAGGATACCGTTTGAGTTGTCAATAGAAAAGCCGAATGCCGAGGTCTTGGCGGCTATGAGAGAATACGACGATATGAAGTCGGATCCCCGAAGATACAAAAGATATTCAAGCGTTAACTTGAGATGAGCGAGGCACTTGACGAGACATGATGCCAGCCATATGCCGAACCGGCACGTATGGTGATCTGTTTTAGATAACATCGGTACCCTTAATAATAAAATACCGACACCCCACCGTGGGATTTTATCCCTTGGTGTGATGTCGGTATTTTTATTGTGCTTTTAACTTGTTTGCGGCCTATTGCATCAAATGCCGAGGTCGCGGACCTTGCTCGGCAGGCGACGCCACAGTGCGCCGACGGCATAGTAGGATGCCACAGCAAAGGCTGTGCCGAGTATAGCGCCCGCTATTACGTCGGTGGGGTAGTGTATGAAGAAATAAAGCCTTGAGAATGCAATAAGGCAGGCAAGCACGAGCGCGCCCGCTCCCCATTTTTTGTTGCAAAGGAATATTCCAAACGCTCCCTCAAAGGATGCAAGCGTGTGGCCCGATGGGAAGGATGCATCATGCGGCGGGGTGATCAGCAGTGTAGCGCGGGTCACGATAGGCTCCCACGCCGCATTGTCATAGGGACGAATGCGGCCGATGAGCGGTTTTAGTATCCCATTGCCGAATATCAGCCCCAGTATCAGCGCACCGCCCATTACAAGACCTGTTTTGCGGGTCTTTTTAAATATCAGCAAAACGGCGGCGAGTGCGATCCAAAACCAACCGGCATCGGCAAGGTGAGTCAAAAACTCAAAAATGCCGTCAAGGATGGGCGTATGAAAATGCTCGTTTATATAGTTGAGTATTGAATAATCAAAGCGATATATCGCATCCATGCCATTACCTCCGTCAGTTGTTTTGAATGTCGTAGATCAGCCATACACCGTCCACCAGTCGCATAAGCACGGTGGAATCGATCGCGTTATTCCACTCGGGCTTTTCGTCAGAGCCCATCATCGGGTCATTGACCTCAAGCAGGACCTGCATCATCTTGATGTGGCAGCTTATCTCTGTCTTTTCCTCGTTAAGATACTTATACTCGTCATCCACAACATCGTCAAAGCGGTAGCCCTTGTGCTGCCACACAAAGGCGGAGGGGTTGGTGCCCGCAATCGATCTTAAAAACTCGCAGTTCGGAACAAAATATTTGTTGCGCTGTGCCGTGGTGGCATCGTATTGCATCCATCTGGCGTACATTTGAAGGCCCTCTACCGCCTTGCCTGCAAGCATGGTGCGTATCTCCTCACACTCGCGCTGCAAGCGCTCCTCCTCGGCGCGGCGTTCGTCCTCTATCTTTTGGTTGTAGCTCTGCACCAAGCGGTCTATGTAGTCGCCGTCGGCCCGCCATGAGGCTTTCTCTGCATCCTGCTGCAGGGTGTATTCAACACTGCCGTCGGCGGATGTGACCGTCACGGTCGGTGCGGCGTAAAGCCCGCCTACAAAATAGTTTTGCATCGTGCGGGCTGACTCGTCCCCTGTGGGATAATACACCTGCTCCGCAAGCACAACGGGATCGCCAAAGTGATATTCCTCGCCAAGCTCGGTGCCGTTTACGCTAACGATGGCATTTATCGGTGCGTAGATGCTCGCGCCCTTTGCCGGCGCAAAGCTTATGCGTATCCTGCCAAGGGTGTAAAGCGGCTCGCCTGTCGCCTCGTTCACCTCACCCGTTTTCACAAGGGTGAAGTCTGCAATGCTTTTGCCCTTTGCCGATACCGTGTATTTCAGTGTTCCTATCTCGGCGGATATCGCCTTGTTGAGCGACCACGCGGCGGGGTCTGCCTCGCCGTACAGCTCACTCATATAGGCAACTACCGCCGCCATGTCCTCAAAGTCGGAAAGCGCGAGATTTGAGGCATTTGCCGCTATAGTCTTATAGTCGGTAAAATACTCGCCGAATATCCGCTCCGCCTCATGCTGAGGCTGGATCGATTCATATTCCTCAAGATAGCCGCCGAGCTTTGAGAGCAACACCGCCCACACGACCATAACAACAAGTATTATGGTAAGCCATACCATCCAAAATATCAGACCGCGTCCGATCTTGGGTTTTTTTGCACCGGATGTAGTGATGCCTATCGGGCGTTTATCCTCGGGTACGCGGCGGCGAACGGTGGTTATACCCGCACCTGCTTTTGCGCCGGAGTTTTGGGTGCTTTGAGCGGCCCTTGTTTGGGGGGCTGTGCGGTTGCCCGAGCTATCAGATCCGTTTGGCATCATGATGCACCTCCTACAACAAAGTATGTCGGAATGCGCCGCGGTGTGGTAAATGCCTTGTATTTGTTTACAAGACCCATCTTTTGATAGTCGTCAAGCTCATCCATGTTGTAATTATATATTTTGTAGTAATCGCGGTAGTACATCATGGATGATGACCCACCGTCAAGCATTCCCGCAGTTACGGCACCGTAGCTGAGCATAAGCTGTGTAATGTCAGAGAATGTAGCACCCGGGCTTGCCGCGGTGCGGCCGTCGGTCACAACAAAAATCACAGTGCCGTCCTCGCACTGGCCTATTGCCGTGCGCTGTGAGTTTGCAACGTCGCCAAGCTTTGGCGATACCACCGCGCCGTCAACTATCAGCGAGTTGCCGGTCTGGAAGCAGCAGCCATCGCGAATGCCAAGCTCCTCCGCTTGTGCGCGGGTAAGCTTTTCGGTCACCACCAAGCGGTCGTTTTTATCAAAGCCCATAAAGGTGCTGGTAACACCGTCATTCCAAAGGCAAACACCGCCTGAATATGTAATGCCAATAGGCCTGCTGCCATTGCCGCCGCCCGTGGCGGTATCGGGATACGCGCCGCCGTTTATCATTAAAACGGCATTGTCGCGCTCGGCAAGATCCCAAAAGCGAATGCCCGGCGCACTGCCCTTAAAATCGCTTGATGTGGCGGTGTAAACGCGAGAGGGATCCTTTATCAGCGCAACATAGGCGCGGCAGTGGGCAAGCACTACCTCCTCATAGAATATACCGTCCACGGCGCGTGACCAATCCACCACGCGTACCTGTTCATCGTCACCGGGGGCAGGGAGTGTCACCACATCCCTGTGTTCTCCCTCATCGTTGAACCATATGCGCTCAACTATCTCCTGCTCGGGGTCGGATACGGCGGGATCTTCCGCCGCGGCAACGCCGAGTATCTCATCTATCACATCCTGCGAGAGCACCAGCCCGGGCGCCCACTTTGTGGCACTGGCCTGCATGGCCATGTTTACCAGCATATCGCGAAAGCTGCTGCTGGGGCCGTGCGCTATCGAGTACGCCAGCGTGTACACCAAAGCAAGCAGAAGTGCCAGTGTGAGTAATATTGAAATAAACACACGGGCTATCACTCCGCCTACGCTCACGCGGGACTTCCCTTTTATCTTCATTATAATAAATAAACCTTTCTTTGGTCTGTAGGCATGGGTGGGTGGTGGTCAGCGGCGCACCTGAGAGCGCTGATCAAACACCCATTCGCGCTGCAAACGAAAACCAACAAAGTACAGCAAAGTGTCAACTATCATTTTAAAGATCGTTCTGCCTATCGGCGCATTTGCCCCCAGCAGGTAACCTATCAGGGTAACGCCGCCCGCCGAGCAGAGCATGATGGGTATCGCCACCGCATAATATTTTAAAAGTGAGAGCCATATGTTTCCGTCGCTTTTAAACACCACGCCGCGATTGATTGCAAAATTAACGAGCGAGGAGCATATGCGTGCCGCCACCGTAGCCTCAAGTGTCAGCCATGCGACCTTGAATCCGGTGAGGGGCAGGAATTTGTACAGCAGATAAAAAAGCAAAAGGTCAATGATGGTCGCCGCGCCGGAGGAGAGCAAAAACTTAAGTATCAACGCATAGATCCTAAGTGAATCGCGCACCGGGCGGAAGTGGGAGGTCTGATTTTCCTCTATGTAAACAGTCTCTATCTTTCGCTCGCGGTATTTGATGCCAAAGCCCTTTAGTGCCAAAAGCATGTTGGTCTCATATTCGTAGCGGTCACCGCTAACGCGGCAAAGATCCGGCAGTGTCGCGGCGGGGAAGGCACGCAGGCCTGTTTGCGTGTCTGATACGCGAAGTCCGCAAAGCACCAAAAAAACAGTGGAGGTTATGCGGTTGCCCATGCGACTGCGCGGCGGAACATCCGGGCGGGAAAAATCCCGCACACCAAGCACCAGCTCGCCGGAGGCAAGCATGTCCTCGGCACAGCCGAGAATATCGCATACCCTGTGCTGTGCATCGCCATCGGCGGTAACAACGCCCTCGCGCTCCGGGCGGTTTTTCAGGAACCACTCAAAGGCAGTCTTAAGCGCCGCGCCCTTGCCGCGGTTGACCTCGTGGGTCAGCAGTGTCAGCGCCGGGTGGTCGGCGGGGGAGGGAAAGTATTTTAAGCAGTTCTCGTGACTGCCGTCGTTTACAAGTATGATATCATCAAAGCCGGAATCCTCAAGATCGCGTATGACCGAGCCGAGCTTCTCGTCCGGGTCGTAGGACGGTACAATGACCGTAACTCGCTTTGCTGCATCTGCTGTGGTTGGCATGATGGTCTCCTTTCGGATAACTATAATTATAAATAATTATACCACATGACGAGTCCAAAAACAATACTTTTTTTAAATCAAATAGAGGAATAAAATATTAATTTTATGGAATGCCGTCTCGACCGTGACATAATATGGCAGCCTGCAGGATCGGGCGGGAGCGGTGCGTAAAAAAATCAAAAAAAATAAAAGTTTTTTTCAAAAAGGTATTGCAAAATCAAAAGAGTTGTGGTATAATAATCAAGCACGGTCAAGGAGGCATAGCTCAGTTGGTTAGAGCGCACGGTTCACATCCGTGAGGTCGAGAGTTCGAGTCTCCCTGT
>CAZFVR010000015.1:0-41241 GCA_964522215.1 uncultured Ruminococcus sp.
AGCCCTCCTCATCCGTCACGGATCACCCGATAACTCGCCAAAACGATGTTTTTGCTTGCAAAACGGTGAATTTCACTCGCCGAGTTGTTTTTGACGACTTGACCTACCGAGCGGGGCAAGTCGCTGCTCAGACATGAGAAGGCTTGGTAAGAGTCGCCTCTTTACCTATAGACGAATAGAAACACATCATCCATCGTTGCGGCGGGAGCCGCCCCCGCCCTGCGGAGTTTGTGCATAGCCGCAAACGACTGCGATATCCATCGGCGACACGACACCGTGGGCTCTACGATCAAAAACGAAAAAAGACAGCGGTGAGCCACTGTCTTTTTTCTAAACTAAACGCACGCGGGTGATCACCCAAGTGCACTTTACTCATGCGAAGCACCGACTTCACTCCCGCACAGCTCGTACATCTCTCGCGAAGCTAATTTCACTGCACGTAGTGCGCCGCAATGCATGATCCCGATGCAGTATCAGACAAAATACTCCTCGGGAATGGTATAAGCCATATGCTTTGCGCCGGCGAGGGACGGGTGCAGGTGGTCGCCGCTATCATACTCGGGGATCATCTGCTTATGGTCCTCTGCTTGCCACATAGCGGCCTCAAAATCGATAACGCCATCGGCCATTCCGGAGGTGCGTATCCAATCGTTGGCCGCGCAACGGATCTCCTCCTTGATGCCGCCATCCTTCATGCAACGCGGGCAAGGAAGCATCGTACCCTGATATATCTTAAGTCCGTGGCGATGTGCCGTCTCGATATAGATCTTATATCCATCGATCAGTTCCTCGGCGGTAGGCAGCTCGTCCATACCGCAAAGAGGGTTGTTCTCGCCGGGGTGGATTATATCGTTGATGCCGTGAAGCAGGAACACACGATCGACCCCCGCCTGAGTGATATCGCGCTCAAAGCGCTTTATGCCCGCAGGACCCCAATGCTGTTTGATGCGGCAGGAATAGTCGCGCAGCACACGGCTGCCACCGATAGCCTTGCGGACCACACCGCGGCGCACGCCCATCTCGACCAAGCGACGAGAAAAGCAATCCGGCCACGGCTGTGCGGTAATGGAATCGCCGAACGCGATGATCGCCGAGGTCTCGGCATCGGTAAGATAATCAATGGTATTTATAAATACGTAGGGTCCGCCGTCACCATATGTAAGTGTGGGGATCTCATCCGCTGCGGCATAGTCGCCGCGTGAATAGTACTTTGTAATGTAAGCGCCGCTGTTCCAATGACCGCTACGCAACTCGCATCTTTCCTTTATATACATGCTTACAAAGTACTCTGCCCCGGGTTCTGTGGCAAATGTCACGGGATCGCTGACGATAGCCTCTCCGGGTTCAAGCGCAAAGCCGCTCTTGCCGTCAAAGAGCACTTCGACAGCAGTACCCGGGACTGCACACTTCCAGTTTTGGCGGCGAGCGATATAGACCTTATCTACCTTTATCGGCTCTGTGCCCTGTAGGTTAGAAAAGTGCAACCTCAATGCCTCTGCGGCGAGAGTGGAATATATCACATATCTGAATGTTATATCCTCGATATGATCGGTGATGGTCTGCGTTGTGATATCCTCGCAACAGCCCCAACCGGCGACCCATTTTTTGTTTTCCATGATCTGTGCGTTTTCCTTTCGGTCGTATCAGTTGGTGTAGTTATCAAAGTAGCCCTGTATCCAAACGATGGGCGTTCCCTTATCTCCGCTGCCGGATGTGAGGTCGCAAAGCGAGCCGATAAGATCGGTAAGTCTGCGCGGGGTAGTTCCCTGCGATGCCATTTGACCTACAAGGTCGCCATCCTTTTCGCGAATACGCTCGGATATTGCAGCTCGAAGCTCCTCGCCACTGAGGTCGGCAAAATCGTTATCCGCAAGATATTTAAGCTTAAGCTCATTGGGTGTGCCCTCAAGTCCCTCTGTGAATGCCGGGGATACCACCGGGTCTGCAAGCTCCCAGATCTTGCCGATGGGATCCTTAAATGCACCGTCACCGTAAATCATTACCTCGATGTTTTTGCCGGTTGCGGCATCAAGACGATTCTTTATGTCATTTACGACCGCAAAGCAGGCACGCGGGAAGAGCTTTACACTCTCCTCTGTTGCTTTGTTTGAGCCGAGAAGCCCATAGTACTCGTTATATCCACTGCCGTCAACAGATTCGGTGAGGATCTCGTCAAGTCCGTAAACGGTCTCCGCTCCCGCAGCCTTAAGCTTGCGACGGGTACGCTCGCGGCTGTGGATATCACAGGAGAGGACATCCTTTGTATAATTAAGTATAACACAGGGATCGTTTGCAAGTATGACCTCGCACTCGCACCCGCGGCTCTCCACGAGCTTTTTGTAGAAATCGATATAGTTTACGCCGGTAAAGGGATGGCGTGACTCACCAAACAGCTCGGCAAATTTGGCTTCGGTCAGTACATCGGTATAAGGATTGACTCCTGCCGCATCAAGCGCATCAAGATCGACCAAATGGTTACCGACCTCATCAGCGGGGTAAGCAAGCATCAGCGTGATCTTTTTTACACCGTCGGCAATACCGCTGAGGCAGACCGAAAAACGGTTACGGGAGAGGATGGGCAGAATAACGCCGATATGTCCGCGCGGGAATTTTTTTGCAATGTCCGCGGCTATCTGTGCGGTTGTGGCGTAGTTGCCTTGCGCACGCGCAACGACAGCCTCCGTCACCGCCACTACATCACGGTCATGAAACGGAATATTCTCGCTCTTTGCAGCCGCCAGCACACTGTCGGCAACTATTGCGGCGATATCATCACCGCTTCTTATTATTGGTGCGCGCACACCGCGCGACACGGTTCCTATAAATCTTTGATCTTTCATGCGAGACAAGACCTCCTAATGATTTCATACATATTATACAACACATGAGGGCAGTTGTCAAACGCTATATTGAGAAAAACAGGCATTTATTTTGCAATTAAAAAAAACTTAACAAAAGCGGCTTGACAGATCAGCCACACGGGCATATAATAAAGAGGCAGGATCGATTCAGGATCGATCAGTTCTGTAAGATTTTGTATTCCGGCACACCGACAACAAATGAAAGCGACCCGCCGCGCGCGGGCTTAATTTTCTTAAATAAAAAACAGAAAACACACAGGGTAAGATAAGATGAAAATAAAGGACTTTAAAAAAACAGCAGCGCCAAGTGCTCTGCCGAAAAAATTCATATCAGGTACGCTATCACTGATACTTATATGCGCCATGACGTCGGGATGCTCGCGCACAGGCCCCGGGGATAATTCAGAGCTCCCATCCCCAGACGATCCCAACACTCCAAGCAGTGGTGTGGTGTCACCTGCCATATCCGATACACAGGACAGCGGCGTGCCGACGACGGATGCCCCCGGCACATCCGAGCCTGAGGTGACCACCGAGCCGCCCGTCACTCACAAGCTTGAAAACATTGACGGCATTTGGTATGTTGACGGCATACTTGTTGCAAACAAATCCTATCCCCTGCCCGCCGATTACGCCCCCGGCGGTCTGCTTGATGCGGCGGAGATAGCATTTATGGAAATGAAGAACGCTGCCGCCCGCGACGGAATAACACTTACCATAGTTTCCGGCTATCGTTCCTATGCACGTCAAGAGAAGCTTTATAACAATTACGTAGCTAAGGATGGCCGGGACGAGGCGGATAGATATTCCGCGCGTCCAGGGCACTCGGAGCACCAAAGTGGGCTGGCTATGGATCTCAACTCGGTTGAGGACAGCTTCGCCAACACAAAAGAGGCCAAATGGATCGCGGAAAATTGCGCCAAATACGGATTTATAATAAGATATCCCAAGGACAAGGAGGAGCAGACCGGCTATATCTACGAGCCGTGGCATGTGCGTTACCTTGGCGTTGACCTTGCCGAGGAGATAACAGCCTCCGGTCTTTGCTTTGAAGAATACTTTGGTATCACATCCGAGTATGACAAGTAATCGCCAAGTAATATTATCACACATTATCAAGCAAAAGCAGCCATCGTCTTTCAAATGAGGCGGTGGCTGCTTTTTTCTTTCTGCAAATATACATTTTTTGTTGACAAGCGGGAAATATCGTGATAAAATGCTGATACAGAAACATACGTGACCTATATAAATACCATATAGGTGATAGATGCATGATGGAGGATAACAAAATGAAGCTTAACCTTGATTCCTACCGCGATAAAGTGTATGCCTGTTGGCTCGGCAAAAACATAGGCGGCACTATGGGAACGCCCTACGAGGGGATACGCTCGATGCATGACATCCACGGCTTTGCCACAGAGGCGAATGTGATACTCCCCAATGACGACCTTGATCTCCAGCTGATGTGGCTTGCCGCCGTGGAGAACTGTGGTATTGCGGGGCTTGATGCCAAGCGATTGGGTGAAATGTGGCTCAGCTATATCACACCCCACTGGAACGAATACGGTATCGGCAAGGCGAACATGCAGCTTGGCATACAGCCGCCGCTCTCCGGTGATGCCTTTAACCCTTGGAAGCACTCAAACGGTGCATGGATACGTACCGAGATATGGGCATGCCTCGCTCCCGGCGCGCCGGATATTGCCATGAAATACGCATACGAGGACGCCTGTGTCGATCACGGCACAGGCGAGGGCACTGTGGCGGCAATGCTTGTATCCGCCCTTGAAAGTGCGGCCTTTGTGGAACAGGACATTATGCGGCTGATAGATATTGGACTATCAAAGATACCGGCAGATTCAAGACTGGCGGCAAGCGTCAGACTTTTGCTTGAATGCTTTAAGTCCGGCATGGACTACCACGATGCCAGAGATGCTATTTTTAAGCAAAATGCCGACATAGGCGACGGCTGGTTTGAAGCTCCGTCTAATGTTACATATGCCCTGCTCGGTCTTTTATGGGGCGGCGGCGACTTCAAGAAGTCGATGATATACGCCATAAACTGCGGCGATGATACCGATTGCACAGCCGCGACCGTTGGATCGATACTCGGTATACTCGGCGGCACGGAGGCAATACCCGAGGATTGGCGCCGACATATTGGTGACGGCATTGTTACCGCAACGCTTGCCGAATGCCGAATGCACATGAAACGCCCGCCCAAGACCTGCCGCGAGCTGACCGAAAGAGTTGTGCAACAAGCGCCGGGTGTTTTGGCACATCACCGTGCCGACGTTGCATTTACAAGCGGCGCGGATGAGATACCCGCCGACATCACTGAGCGGATAATTGCCGATGATAAGTTTTCAAAGGAGCTCAGCGCCCGCCCGCCGTATTCGTTTAGAGTTGATTTTGAATACGCCGCAGCGATAATTTCGCTTGAGGGCGACCCGCGCATCTCCCCCGGCGGACATTTTGCGGTGCACGCGCACTTTATAAATCTTTATCGCACTTTTGGAAACCCGCCGTATCTTTTGAAATTCCGCTGGCTGCTGCCCGATGGCTTTACCGTCAGCGGTCCGCGCAGTGTAATATTGCCGGAAATGAATGCACACTGCAACGGTGTGGCGGATGTGGATTTTGTAATAAACGCCCCCGATAGCATCGATGCGGTAAACAGAATAGTGCTGGAGGCAATGGCCGATGGCAGAATGAGCGCGGGCTACATGCCGATAACTCTGCTTGGATGATATACAAAAGCGGGAGGCGCTCGGCGTAGAGATTCCGACCCATCTTGTATAATACGGTTCAAGATAAAACATGCCGCATTGCCCGACATATGATACCCCCAAAAAAGAAAGGACAAATAAATAAATGATGAACTCCGCCGCCGAGCTGATAAATAATATTGCCGCGCCGATAGATGCCCCACTGCTTGAGGCTTGCCACACCGCCGCAGAATGGGGAGGCGCTATCCTCACCCCGCTTTTGCGTGCCGTTACCTTTGTTGGTGAGAAAGGCTTGATATTCTTTGCGCTGGCCGTGGTTCTGATGCTGTTTAAAAAAACACGCCGCACCGGTGTTTGCCTGTTTGGGGCGATATGCTGTGGCGCTCTCATCGGCAACATGATCCTAAAGGATCTTATTGCACGCCCGCGGCCGCTGACTGTCGCTCCGTATACAGACTGGTGGCATACCGTCGGCTCACCCGCCGAGGATGGCTTTTCCTTCCCCTCCGGTCACGTTACCGCCGCCGCCGCGGGCGTTACAGCGCTCTGCCTCTCGGTAAAAAAGAAAACGATTCTGCTCGGCTATATCTACGTTGTTTTGATGGCGTTGTCAAGATGCTATCTCATGGCGCATTACCCCTCCGATACCTTGGCGGGGATCATAGTAGGAGCTGCATCCGCCGTGATCGCATTCTTCATCGCGCGTGCTATATTTGCCCTACTCGAGCGTAACTGCCAAAATAAGCTGTTTGGCTTTATCCTTGAGTTTGACATTTCAAGTATATGTCGATCCGCCAATCGCAAATAAGACCCAATAAAGCAAAAAAGCCCCCAAAAACGCAGATACCATCCCTCTCGCCGACACGCGGCAGAGGGATGGTATTTTTTAGTTATGCGTTATACTTTATTTGTTATTCGGCGACTTGCTGTTTATTCGTCAACGGTCGTGCCGAGGCAGATATCGATATATATCGGCAGGTGGTCGGAGGCGTTCGTCCAGTAATCACCGAGGAGCGTGTTGTAATAAAGGACATTGGCACTCGGTGAGCACGCGATATGGTCGATGCCGACAGCCGCGGATTTGCCGGCACCGGTTCCGAGCTTATGATACGTCTTAACGGGATTATCGATCTTTTGCGCCTTGTATTTCGGGTCGATAAAGCCTGTGGCTTTCATAAAGGTGCCAAACGGCAAGCTCTCCTCGTCGCAGTTGTAATCACCGCAGCAAAAGATAGGCACACCGTAGTCCGCAGCAAGCTTATTGACGATCTCCGCCATCTCGGTGGCCTGCTGTACACGTATGTGTGTATGGTCACCTGTGTGGTTGGCATCGTAATGCGTATTGCAAACGATATACCGCTCACCGTTGCTCTTTGATTCAAAAAGCCCCCAATTGAGCAGACGCAGGCGCGGGCTGTTGCCCACCGAGTAAACGGTAAGTCCGCTCTCGATCAATTTGGCTTTGTTTTTGTTGTAGATAAGACCTGTGTAGTTATACTGACCGGATGGGATGGTCTTGCCCACAAATTCATATTCACTCCCTATCAGCGTTTCAAGCCTCTGATACCATTTTTCGGATACCTCCTGTACGCCGGCAACATCGGGTGAATAATAGGTGAGCGTGGCGGCGACCTTATAGTCGCGTCCTTCCATGACGGCCGCAGCATCCCATTCCTCCGAGAGGATATTAAAGGACATTATCCTGGCATTTGCTCCGTCGATGAGCGCCGGGGAGGGCGACATGCCTGCAAGCTGATCCTTGCGAGTATCCTTGGGGATGTCAAAGGTCGGTGACAGGGACGGCGTGATATATTCATCAATAAACGACCCAACAGCATATGTGGCCATATCGCTTGAGTCACCGTAGAGGATATATATGCTCTTATCCCTGATGAATACGCGGTAGCCCGCATTTTCGTAAAGCCCCCTAAAGCCGTCTAGATCACCGCTCTGTGAGCGATTTGTAAAGCCCAAAACGAACTCATATTCGCCGACCGGCTCGTTATCGTCAACAACAGGCAGGTCTATCCCATACGCGCGCTTTATAGCATTTGCAAGCTTTTGTGCCTGCGTGTTTTTTGCCGCGCTGCTGTAAACGATCTTATAATCGGCAAGGCTTGCTGCACCCTCTCCGCTGAAAAGATACTCTGTATCGTTCCCGCCGCCTGTCAGCACGCTCTCCGCTGACATAAATACACTGCCGTCCTCGCGGCGCTCTACCAGCTTTTTGATCTGCTCCACGGCCCGGGCAAGCTGCTCCTCTGTGTGCGCGGCAATAACTATCTTGTTGCCGATATGCTTTATTAGATATCCGTCGCGCGGAGTCTCGGCATACGCCTCGCGGCTCTCATCACGATCAACACCACCAAACAGTATCTCCGGGATAGCTGCAGGATCGGTACCCGGCATCAGCCAGTCATCGGACGGCTCCATGCCGCACTCAAGGTCGTTATTGAAAAAGCGAATGAGAGACTTAAATATCTCAAGTACCTCGTTGGAACAATCCGATGGTCTTATAAGTTTGTAGGATGACTTTCCGCCCTCAGAGAGCTTTATCGGCTCTGGCGGCGGCTCGGTGCTCTCATCGGGCTGATCGTTGCCCGTTCCGTTGCCGTTGCAGGCTGCCAATAGCATTGTAAACATAAGTATCGCTGCAAGCAGCAGCGCGACTTGAGCGATCCTTCGATCTGTTGCTGTTTTCATAGTCTTGTACCTCGTTTTATTCGAGAATTTTTTATGTTTTGCATCACACAGTCATCCTATCGGTGACCGCGAAAAAACATTACAGCATGGGGTCAGGTGGTGCGTTTTGGTTTTTGCGTTTTTGTTTTAATATTTTCGTGTTCCGACGTTTTGCTTTTCACCTTACGTCACATCACAAAAGATCAAACATAGAGATCTGCGCGGTCTCGCTCAAGCTGTCAAGCACGCCGTTCGTACGTAATATCTCGATGACCGATTTATTTAGCTTTGCCCGCAGTTGGAGATCCTCTACCGAAAAGTATGGTCTGTCCCCGCGCGCGTTCATTATCGCAAGTGCGGCGTTCTCGCCAACACCGGGAAGCGCCATAAACGGCATTCGGATATTACCATCCTCCGGCAAAAACTCCTTGGCATGCGAGCGTTCTATGCTGACTGGCAGGAACTTGATATTGCGCAGCATGCACTCGTTGGCAAATTGCAATGCGCCAAAAAGATCCTTATCCTTTTGTGTGGCATCGTTCCAGCGCGCGTTTATATCCTGCATGGTCTCCACGACCGCTCGCCGTCCGCGAGAGACAACGGCGGCATCAAAGCCATCGGGCGCTACGGTAAGGATCGAGCAATAAAACGCCACCGGGCGATGGACCTTGTACCAACCAAGTCTTATCGCCGACATAACGTATGCCGCCGCGTGCGCCTTGGGAAACATGTATTTTATCTTGCGCAGTGAGTCGATATACCATTCAGGCACGCCCTTTTCACGCATGGCGGCAACCATATCCTCAGGTATCGGCTTGCCCTTTTTGTTCTTTCTTACAAGCTCCATTATCTTAAAGGAAAGGTTTTTATCTACTCCATAGCGGATAAGGTCAAGCATTATACCGTCACGTGTACCAACCACGTGGGATATATCGCATATGCCGTTTTTAATAAGATCCTGCGCATTGCCCAGCCACACGTCGGTTCCGTGCGTAAGACCTGATATCTGCATAAGGTCGGCAAAGTTTTTAGGCCTGGCATCAACAAGCACCTGTTGAATAAAGCTTGTACCAAACTCCGGCAGGCCCAGGGTTCCCACCATGAGTCCCAACATCTTGGTCTCCTTATCGCCTACATCGGCTTGCGGTATGCCCAGCGGCTCGGTGGATTCAAAAAGCTCGTAGACAGTCCTGTCATTCATGGCCACATCCATAACGGATATGCCGCTGTACTTTTCCAAATACTTATATTTTGTCGGAATATCATGGCCCAGCTCGTCAAGCTTGAGTATGGTATCATGCAGATAGGAGAACGCAAAGTGCGTTGTAACTATATCAGACTTTGGGTCATCCGCGGGGTGCTGTACAGGCGTAAAGTCATATACATCCTTTTCACGCGGAACGACTATGATGCCTCCCGGGTGCTGTCCCGTAGTGCGCTTAACGCCCACGCAGTGCGCGATCATCCTGTCTATCTCGGCGCGGCAGACAGACTCGCCCTTGGATTCAAAATATTTTGCAATAAAGCCGTAGGCTGTCTTATCGGCCAGTGTGCCGAGCGTACCCGCACGAAAAACGTTTTCCGCGCCGAACAGCTCTTCTGTAAACTTATGCACTCTGCCCTGCACATCTCCTGAAAAGTTTAGGTCGATATCCGGAGATTTTTCACCGTAAAAGCCCAAAAAGGTCTCAAAGGGGATATCCTGACCGTCCTGCGCAAGCTTTTCGCCGCAAACGGGACAATTGCGCGTTGGCATATCAAAGCCCGAGCCGACGCCATCGGGATTGGAAAAATCGCTGTAACGACACTTGGGACAGTAATAGTGCGGCGGCAGAGGGTTGACCTCGGATATGCCTGCCATTGTGGCAACAAAGGAGGATCCCACAGATCCGCGCGAGCCGACAAGGTATCCTTGGCTCTCCGAATAGTGCACCAGCTTTTCGGCAATAACGTAGAGCACCGCAAAGCCGTTTTTGATTATAGAGCTGAGCTCACGCTCAAGCCTTGAGGAAACTATCTCCGGCAGGTCATCGCCGTACATGCTATGCGCGCGCGTCCAGCACTTTTCGGTCAGCTCCTCCTCTGCTCCGTCAAGGTGCGGAGGGAAGGATCCCTCCGGTATCGGGCGTATACGCTCGATACCGTCGTTTATCGCATTGGGATTCGTGACCACAACCTCGAATGCCTTATCCGCCCCGAGATATGAGAACTCCTCAAGCATATCATCGGTGGTGTGGAAGTATATCGGGCAGGACTTGTCTGCATCCTTAAACTTCATGCCCGCAAGCAGGATATGGCGGTAGATCTCATCCTCCGGGTTCAAGAAGTGAGCATCCGATGTTGCCACCACCGGCTTGCCGAGCTTTTCGCCAAGTGCTACGATGCGACGGTTATAATCGCGCAGCGCCTCCTCGTTCGGCACTTTGCCCTCATCGATCATAAAATGGTTATTGCCCACCGGCTGTATCTCAAGATAATCGTAATAGGATGCTATCTCCTCAATATCGGCATCCGAGCGGTTATCTGCGATGGCGGTATAAAGCTCGCCCGCCTCGCAAGCTGAGCCGATGATAAGCCCCTCTCGGTAGCGATCAAGCTCGCTTTTGGGGATGCGCGGAACGCGGCGGTAGTAGTTGAGATAGCTCAGCGACACCAGCTTGTAAAGGTTTTTAAGCCCCACAAGATCCTTTACCAAAATGATCATATGGTAAGTCTTAAGGGTGAGCGGGTCGGTGTTTGCGTGTATCTCGGAGATGAGTCTTGCATAATCCTCGATGCCGAACTTTTCAAGCTTTTCAAGCATGCGCAGATATATAAGCCCCAGCATTTCGGCATCATCCACCGCGCGGTGGTGATTAAAATCGCCAAGACCGAAATACTTTGCGACCGCATCGAGCTTATGCGACTTTAGGTCGGTGTTTACGTATCTTGACAAGGCAACAGTGTCAAGGTACGGGTTTGAAAACGCCAGACCCTGCTCCTTTGCGGCATAGCGAATAAAGCCGGTATCAAAATCGGCATTGTGCGCCACCAAAAGATCATCGCCTATAAATTTAAGGAATTGCGGCAGTGCCTCTTCGATCTTCGGCGCGCCGCGCACCATATCGTCATCGATCGATGTAAGGCGCGTTATCTCCTCCGGGATGTGGCATTCGGGATCTACAAAGGTCGAGAAGCGATCCACTACCTCGCCACCCTTTATCTTGACGGCACCTATCTCGGTTATCTTGCATGTTACCACCGAAAGGCCTGTGGTCTCAAGGTCAAACACCACAACCTCATCGGCAAACGGACGGCTCCATTCACCAAACAGAGGGCTTGCGCTATCGTTTACAAAATAAGCCTCAAGACCATATATTACTTTCATATCCGCCTTTTCTGCGGCGATCATCGCCTCGGGAAACCCCTGAACGTTTGCATGATCCGTCACTGCCACGGCGTGATGCCCCCACCTTTTGGCGGTGTTTATTGCATCGGCCGGGGAGATTATTGCATCCATGGCAGACATATTTGTGTGCAGGTGAAGCTCAACGCGCTTTGCATCAGCCGTGTCCTGCCGCAATACACGTCGCACCTTTGCGATGCTTTGGTAGTAAAAAAGCATATCCGGGGAGTTTTTATCCACCCGTACGTCTCCCATGGCGGCGATCACCATGCCGTTTGATATCAGCTCGGATATCTCAGCGGCATCCTCCGCCTCAAGCCTGCGGGTGCGCACCTCAATGGACGCGTTACCGTCAAACACGCCAAAGGTTATATACATTCCTCCGCCGCGTGCCTCGTCACACTTAAAGGACGATACCTCGCCCACTATCACAACATGCCGGCGCATTGTGCGAAGCAGTGATATAGACTGCGGCACTATCTCAAATGGGTCGCCTATTATGTAATCCGGCTCGGATATGTCAAATACAGATGTACCGATCCGACAGATGCCGCCATCGATCTCTGCAGTTGCATCCTCATCATATGCCGAATATATACGACGGAACACCTGCGCCTCCTCGCCGTCCTCCCCATCAACGTTGCCGTTACCGTTAGCATTACCGTTACCGCTACCGTGTCCGCCGGATGCTCCGGCAGGGTCGGAGGCACGGCGGCGTTCCTCGGCGGCGTACCTTACCGCCGCTTCCGCTCCTCGCCTGTCCATATCCTCAAACATCGCCTCCCGCGCCGCCTCATAGACGGGGCGTGCACCCTCCAGCTCGCGTACCACAACGGGCATAGTGATGCCAAACTCGGATCTGATTATATTTTCTATTACAGCGGGGGTATTTGCATCATTTACAAATCCCACACCGTTTGCGGTAAAAGGAATGGCTATATCAAGCTTGCCCTCGGTGATATGCGCCTCACAGCCGTAAAAAAATCCGCGCGCCACACATCCCACATGCTCGGCCTCAAGCAGTATCTCGGGAATATAGATCTCACTTAAAAGCTCCGCGGGATAGGACGGCATAAATTTAACTATATAGCCCTCATACGCCTCGGCAATGCCCGCCTCGGCGCTGTATATAGTGCTTTTTTCAATGATCCGCGGCAGCTTTACCGATATTTCAAATATCGGGCGCTCACGGTGGCGCTTTACCGTATATTCGATTACGGCATCAAAAAAGCGACGCTCCATCTCACCCGGTGTATATTTTGAAAAAAGCTCTCCAAGCGTTCGCATTTTTATCCCTCCTCTTTTACGGCATGGCCGTTATTTTGTGCGCCTTGCGAATCATTAATCGGTATTGTCTTTTACTTTTTCTTTTTATTTATACCGCATCGAAATTCTCGGCCGCCGAATTTTTCCTTTATCCTTGCTACCAGTGCGTCGATAACATCACCCTCGGCGACCTTACCGACTATCTCACCATGCTCAAATATCACAGCCTCGCCGACTCCGCCGGCAATACCGATATCGGCCTCGCGCGCCTCGCCCGGGCCATTAACGGCACAGCCCATCAAGGCTACCTTGATCTCAAGCCCCAAAAGCCCCTCGGCCGCCGCGCGTGCCTCGAATTCCGAAACAAGGCGGCAAAGATCTATCCTTGTTCTGCCGCAGGTGGGACAGCTGACGATATTAAGCCCGCCGTGCCCCGGACAGTCCAGCGCACGCAGGATATCCCGCGCCGCCTCGACCTCCCTCTCCGGGTCATCGGTAAGGGAGACACGCACGGTGTCGCCTATTCCGTCACATATCAGCGCGCCGAATGCGGCTGCGCTCTTGATTATTCCCATGCGGCTGCTGCCTGCCTCGGTAACGCCGAGGTGCAGCGGGTAATCGCATCGCTCGGATATAAATCTGTATGCATCCACCGTAGCGCGAACATCGGAGGACTTAACGGATATTATGATGTCGTCAAAATCATATCTGTTCAGCAGAGCAACATGTCCCATGGCACTCTCGTAGAGAGCTTCTGCAGTAGGTGCGCCGTGTTTTTGCAGGAGAGGCTGCTCAAGCGAGCCGCTGTTGACACCGATCCTTATAGGGATCTTTTTGTCGGCGCAGGCCTTTGCCACGGCATGAACGCGCTCCGCGTCCCCGATATTACCGGGGTTGATCCTTATCTTATCAACTCCGTACTCGGCGCACCTCAGCGCAATGCGCCAATCAAAGTGGATATCCGCCACGAGCGGAATGGATATTCCCCTCTCCTTTATATAACGCACCGACTCGGCCGCCTCGATGCTCGGCACGGCTATGCGAATTATATCGCATCCCGCGGACTCAAGCCGCCTTATCTGCTCGTATGTTGCCGCGGCATCGGTCGCCGGCTTGTTTGTCATTGATTGGATCGGTATGCGGTGACCACCGCCAACCGGTACATTCCCCACCATTACCGTCCGCGTTGTTTTTTTGTTCTTTACTGTCATTATACTGCCTCGACTTGATCACCTATCATTTTTTCACAAGCGTAAAGATATCCTTGAACGCAACCAAGATCATAAGTCCCATCAAGATCAGCAAACTGATGCCATTGATATATGCTTCGACCTTACGGTTGACCGGTCGTCCTATTATTGCCTCAATGAGGATAAATACAAATCTTCCGCCATCAAGCGCGGGTATCGGCAGGAGGTTGACAACACCAAGATTCATGGCCAGTACAACGAACAGGTAAAGCAGGTTCATAAACCCGCCCTGCTGTACGACAGTACCTACCGTCTCGGTGATACCTATAGGACCTGATATGGCCTCCACTCCGTACCTGCCGCGCAGCATGTCGATAATGGAATCCCAGATCATCTTGATGGTAGAGAGAGATCTGAAAAAGCCTTGCTTCATTACAGACCCGAAATTCTTTTCCTCTGCATACGGCTTAAAATCAACATCGCCAAAGGTCGCGCCCGACTCGGTAAAAGTGGGAAACTCAACCCCCTCAAGTGTCATTTTAAGTCCGTCACGCAGAACGGTAACGTCTATAGGCTCATAGCCGCTGTTCATTATCTCATATACAAGCTCATTACCGGTATACACAGGCACGCCATCAACAGCCGTGATCTTATCTCCCGGCCTGAGCCACGCGGAGCTTGTTGCTCCCTCGTTGAACTCGGCAACAACAGTGGATGCAAGCTGACCCGATGCGCCAACAAGTATCATCATGCATATAACACCGATGAGGATATTTGTAAGCGGGCCTGCAAGTATCGTCATCATGCGCCGCCCGACGCTTTTATTGCAAAATGCGTTTGGGTTTTCGGATTCGCCATCCTCGCCCGCCATGCTTACAAAACCGCCGAGGGGCAGGACGCGCAGAGAATATCTTATCCCGCTCTTTTTTGACACATGGCTTACAAGCTTTGGTCCCATGCCGATAGAAAATTCCTCGATCTCTATACCGCCGGCGCGAGCGACCAAAAAATGCCCGCCCTCATGCACCAAAACAAGTATGCCGAAGATAAATATCGTAAGAATAAAATACAGTATTACCATCACATCTCCCCCGCCGACATCGGGATGTCAGCGTGATCTTTTCTTTAGATATGCAAGTGCGCTCTCGCGTGCCGCCGCATCGGCGGTCTTGATCCCCTCAAGCGTGTGCACCTGCGGCGCGTCCTTGGCAAATTCATCCGTCACGTATCGGAGTGTATCCATCACGTCCAAAAACGCACACCTGCCTGCCAAAAATTCGCTGACCGCGACCTCGTTTGCGGCATTCAGCACGGCAGTTGATGCACCTCCCGCCTTTATTGCGCACCTTGCAAGCGCCAAAGGAATAAAGGTCTCCTCATCCGGCTCAAAAAAGCTGAGCCGTCCTATCTTTACAAGGTCAAGTCTTTCGATAACGGCGGCGTCCCTTTCGGGACGATTGAGCGCATATTGCACGCAAAGCCGCATATCCGGGACAGACATTTGCGCAATTACAGAATTATCCGCAAATTCGACCATGGAATGAATAACGCTCTCACGATGCACCACCACACGTATATTATCGGCATCGATGCCGAAAAGATGCGCCGCCTCTATCAGCTCAAAGCCCTTATTCATAAGGGTCGCGCTGTCGATGGTGATCTTGGCGCCCATGCTCCAAGTGGGGTGTGCCAAGGCCTGCGCGGCGGTGATGCTGCCAAGCTCCGATCGTTTTTTTCCGAAGAACGGCCCGCCGGATGCGGTTATTATCAGACTTTTTACTTCACCGTGCGTTCCGGCGCGCAAGCACTGGTCTATGGCGCAATGCTCGCTGTCGATAGGCGCGATATCAACACCGCGCTCCGCTGCGCGGCTCATGACTATCTCTCCCGCCACAACAAGAGATTCTTTGTTTGCAAGCGCCAAGGACTTACCGCTCTCAATAACGGCCAGCGTGGGATCAAGCCCCGCATAACCGATTATAGAATTTATAGCGGTATCGGCATCTGAGTTTGTTATCATCTCGCATATACCGTCAACGCCGGAATAGATCTTAACATCGGTATCCGCCAGTGCCAGCTTCAGCTCTGCCGCCGCGCTCGGGTCGCTCATTGCAGCCGCTGCGGGGCGAAATTCACGCACTTGCTGCTCAACGAGCTTTGTATTACTTTTTGCACAAATTGCACGGACCGTATACCCCCGCGCCCGTGCAACATCCGCCGCCTGTGTCCCCACCGAGCCGGTGGAACCAAGCAACATAAGCTTTTTTTCTTTCATTGTCATTTTTATTATGCCTCGGACCCCTTGGGGGTCCGATGTTTTTTCTTAGTGTTTGATCGGTGTTATCATTGAGGATCGGGGAATGCCGTAATACGGCATCTCACTTCCCACGGATCTCAACCTTTGGCTTTACAGCCGCCGCGCATCAGATAAAGCGCAAGTGCCGTATTACGTACATCAGCGATGATGCACTCTTTGCCGCCGTCATCGGTTCGGTGCGCATCAGACCAAAGAAGTTTTCGATAAGCAAAAGCATGAGTGAAACGGCTATGACCGAATCAAAACGGTCAAGTATTCCGCCATGTCCCGGCAAAAGCTTGCCAAAATCCTTAATACCGCGACTGCGTTTGATGGCTGACATTATAAGGTCGCCCGCTTGAGACACGATAGAGGTAAAAAGTCCGCCTACGGCAAAAACAATGTAATCCGGCTTCATATCCGCAAAAACATCAAGGCAGGTGGCGTAGATAAGGAATGCCAGCACGCAAAAAACAACACCGCCCAGTGCGCCCTCAACAGTCTTTTTGGGGCTGATCGACGGTATGAGCTTATGCTTGCCAAACAATCTGCCTGTAAGATAAGCAAAAATATCGGTAGACCACGCTCCGATGAATATCAAAAGACAGATATATCTGCCCGCACTGCCGCTGTCGCTCAAAAGCACCACGCTCATCAGCGCAATTATGATATAGCAACCGACAGTTCCCGCGGCGCACGCCTGCTCAAGCGAAACTTGCCCGTGCGAGAAGGTGAACACAGTTAAAACAACAAGAAATATTATTCCGAGCACTGCCATAGCACCGCCAAGAAACATTTGGCGATCAAGATATCTTGCCGCAAAGGGCGCAGCCCCGGCGGCCAGATAAAGCGGCACTGATATCCATATGTTTTTTTGCAAATCAAAGCAACGCAAAAGCTCAAATTCGGCAATGACGGCGGTAAGGGCTATTATTATCGGGAACACTACCGTACCCTGCCCCCACAGCATCAGCGGCACCAAAACTATGCCCATGCCGAGCGCAGTTAAAGTTCTTTTTAACATCACAGATCACGAGGATTCAGACCTTGCCGAATCTTCTCTTTCTTTTATTAAATTCCTCCACCGCCATGTCAACATCCTGCGGTGTCATATCCGGCCACAAAACAGGCGTGGCATAATATTCGGCATATGCCGCCTGCCACAAAAGAAAGTTTGATAGCCGCATCTCGCCTGCTGTGCGAACGATAAGATCGGGGTCCGGCACGCCGGCTGTGTAGAGCGCTGCCGAGATATCATCCTCGTTGACCCGCCCACGCCCCTCTGCCATCAGACGATTCACGGCATGGACTATCTCATCCCGCCCACCATAGTTTATGGCAATGTTGAGCATAAGATGCCCACCGGCAGTGCGAGCCTCAAGCGCTTCCGCCCTCTCGCGAGTCTCATCGTCAAGATAGCCAAGATCGCCGAGAAAGCGCATTTTAATATCGTACTTATCGGCATTTTTCTCGCACTCGCCTATATACTCACGAAAGAGCTTAAAGATGGAGCTTACCTCCTCCTCCGGGCGATTGCGATTTTCGGTAGAAAAGGCATAAACGGTTACGCATTTAATGCCTATATCACCGCAGTAGGTAACGATCTTACGGAAGGTCTTGGCACCCGCGGCGTGCCCCGCACTGCGAGGCAGACCGCGCTTTTTCGCCCACCGCCCGTTACCGTCCATTATAAAGGCGATATGGTGGAGGCTTGATGTATCGGGCGCGCCCATCAGATGGACATGATCTCCTTGGACTTTTTGGTCACAACATCATCAACGACCTTGATATACTTATCGGTAAGGTCCTGAATGGACTTTTCTGAGGCCTTCTGCTCATCCTCTGTCATCTCGGAATCCTTTTTCATCTTCTTTGCAAGGTCATTTGCATCGCGGCGGATATTGCGCACAGCGACCTTGGCCTCCTCACCCATCTTTTGAACCTGCTTTACAAGCTCTTTACGTCTTTCCTCGGTGGGCTGGGGAAAGCTCAGACGTATGATCTTGCCGTCGTTTACCGGTGTGATGCCGATATCGGAGGCAAGCAGTGCCTTTTCCATTGCCTTAAGGGTAGAGGGATCGTATGGGGAGATGGTAACGGTCTTGGCGTCCGCGGCCTTTACGTCTGCCATGTTGGTTATGGGAGTGGGTGCTCCGTAGTATTCAAATGTCACGCGGTTTACCAGTTGGGGATTTGCCTGTCCTGCGCGAATGACCTCCAGATCGCTCTCAAAAGAGGCGATGGATTTCTTCATTTTTTCCTCATATGACTTGGTATCGAGTTTCATGGGGTTTCCTCCTGTTATACGTTATACGTTTATGATTGTGTTTTTTATGTTTATTTTGGCGTTTGTTTATTCTTTTTTATGCTATCGCAGTTTTATTT
The DNA here is from genome assembly GCA_964522215.1 of uncultured Ruminococcus sp. Classification (GTDB taxonomy): domain Bacteria; phylum Bacillota; class Clostridia; order Oscillospirales; family CAG-272; genus CAG-390. The sequence goes on from CAZFVR010000015.1 coordinate 18,795, forward strand.
TCTTACGATCACCGTACCGCCGCATTTGCCCTCGACGGCGCGCAGGATGTCGGATACATCCTCAAGCTTAAACGCTACCGCGGGCGGACCGAACTCCGCACCCATGGCGGAAGCGGTAAGATCGATGCCGCGCAGGTCACGCTTCATCATATCGTCATAGCCGATCTCGTCAAAGAGCTTGGCCGTGTGGTCCTTTTTGGGGTCACGGTCATATATGCCGTCCACATTCTTGGCAAGCAGGAAGGCATCCGCCTCTATCTCCACGGCGCGGAGCATGCCCGCAGTATCCGTAGAGAAATAAGGACAGCCTGTACCGCCGCCGAATATGACCACCTTGCCCTCCGCCATTGCAGCCAGCGCACGATCCTTGGTGTAATACTCGGCATACGGCATCATATCGGTAGAGGTGAGCACCTCGGCTCGACCACCCGCACGCCTCACGGCATCTCCCGCCGCCAGCGCGTTTATAACCGTGGCAAGCATGCCCATATGGTCAGCAGTCACACGATCCATACCGCCGCCCTGTCGTCCGCGCCATATATTACCCGCGCCAAAGACCACTGCAGTCTCAACGCCGGATGCCGTCAGCTCAACGAGCGTTGCGGCGATCCTATCAAGAAAATCAAAATCAATAATACCGTCACCCCCCGATATAGCTTCACCCGAAAGCTTTAGGAGGATCCTTTTATACTTAGGTTCAAACATTGCGATGCCCTTTCTTTATAAAGATCACATACACTTATATTTTATCGTATTTTCGCGTTTTTGTAAACACCCAAAACGATAATTTTGCACTTTTTCCCGACTTTTTTCGTTAATTTTCCTTGAATCGAGTATAAAGACGCACTTTTCTGCATTAAAAATGCGGCTGTCGGATGCTCCGACAGCCGCGCATGTAAATTATTATCAGTTCTGGTGAGTGAGCTTCGCGATCTCGTCGGCGAAGTTATCCTCTCTCTTTTCGATGCCCTCACCCTTTTCGTAAAGGTGGAACTCTCTTACCTTAATATCGGCCCCCAGCTCTTTTGCGGTCTCGGCGATGTACTTGCCTACAGACATACCGTCATCAAGGAAGAACTCCTGCTCGGTGAGGCATACCTGCTCGTAGTACTTGCCAAGCTTACCGACAACGATCTTTTCAAGAATGTTTTCGGGCTTGTTGGCATTCTTGGGATCGTTCTTCATAGCGGCGATCTGGATAGCCTTTTCCTCTTCCAGAACGCTTGCGGGAACATCCTCACGGTTGATGTATGTGGGAGGGTTACCGGATGCGATCTGAAGAGCTACGTTCTTTGCCATCTTGGCAAACTTTTCGGTAGCAGCGACCTCAGCTGTTGTATCAAAGCCAACGATAACGCCGGCAACACCGCCGCCGTGTACATATGTGCTTGTAACACCGTTTACAACAACAAAGCGTCTGATGTTGATCTTTTCGCCGATCTGGAAGATCATCTCTTTAAGCTTGTCGCTTACAGTCATCTCGCTGCCGAGATACTTTGCGGCAAGAAGCTGATCGATATTTGCGGGCTTCTCTGCAATGATGGTGCGAAGAAGAGCTTCAACAAATTCACGGAAGGACGCGTTCTTTGCGACGAAGTCGGTCTCACTGTTGACCTCGATCATGGCGGAAACATCTCCGTCCTTCAGTATTTCAACTATACCGTCGGCGGCAATTCTGCCTTCCTTCTTGGCGGCAACTGCAAGTCCTCTTTCACGAAGGACCTTAAGAGCCTTTTCCATATCGCCCTCTGCTTCAACAAGGGCCTTTTTGCACTCCATCATACCGATACCGGTCTTGGCACGAAGTGCAGCAACATCTTTTGCGGTAATAGCAGCCATTTTATATCTCCTTAGTATTTTTATTAACTTAACTTAAAGCTTAAGCTTTATTATCGGTCTTTCCTTGGATGGCGCGAATTATTCGGCCTCTTCCTCAGCTGCGGTCTTCTCTGCCTCGGCAACAGTCTCGGCATCGGCATCAACATCGGCAGCCTCGGCACCCTGTCTGCCCTCGATAACGGCATCGGCAAGGACGGAGGAGATGAGCTTGATGGCACGGATAGCGTCATCGTTACCGGGAATGATATAATCTGCATCATCGGGATCGCAGTTGGTGTCAACGATAGCGATCACGGGGATGCCAAGCTTTTTGGCTTCCTTAACGGCATTGGCCTCTTTCTTTGTATCAACAACAAAGATAGCGGCAGGCAGATCATTCATGGTCTTGATACCGCCGTAGTTTCTCTCAAGGTCGGCCATCTCTTTCTGACGAGCGGCAGCTTCCTTCTTGGGGAGCATATCAAATGTGCCGTCCTCGGCCATTTTTGTGAGAGTGTTGAGACGATTGATGGACTTTTTGATGGTCTTGAAATTGGTCATCATTCCGCCGGGCCAACGAACGTTTACATAGTACATTCCGCATCTTTCTGCCTCTTCCTTGATGGCATCTGCGGCCTGCTTCTTTGTACCGACAAAGAGGATGCTCTTGTTGTCGGCAGAGAGCTCACGAACATACATATAGGCCTCTTCAAATTTCTTTACGGTCTTCTGGAGGTCGATGATGTAGATACCGTTACGCTCGGTGTAGATGTACTCCTGCATTTTGGGGTTCCATCTTCTGGTGTGGTGTCCGAAATGGACGCCTGCTTCGAGAAGCTGTTTGATGGTGATAACAGACATTTTAATGTCCTCCTTCTGGTTTTTTGCCACCACGCCGCTCCGATTGCGGACAACCGCCATGGGCGGCACCCGACCGCGCTCAACGGCGTGTGTGTTTTAGGGGTCACGGCATGGCATTATCAGCCCCGCAGACCCTTTTGCACCGGTTCACCTATATTTTCCGGCACAAACAGATGTATTATATCATACAATTTCTTTTTTTTCAAGTACTTGCGCCGAATTTACAATTTGTTTACATCCTCGAATATCAAACTCACACCAGTCATGCGCTATCTGCGTGGTTTTTCGCGACGGCGCTCGCGCTCTCCGGTACATCTGCAACCGTCAAGCTCTGCCGCGGCAAGCTTTACAAGCACAGCATCGGCGCCTATGCACTCTATCCTGCCCCACGGTACCTGAAAGCGCTCTTCCCCGCCAAAGCCCAAAAAGCCGCACTCTCCGGTCACGGTGACCGAAAGGATCCTGCCGTCGCACACATCGAACTCAAGCTCCGTCACATGTCCGAGCCTTGCCCCTCCGCAAAGATTTATAACATCCTTTTTGCGCAGCTCGCAGGTATTCATACACTCCATAACGTCACCCTCAGCCTTTCATAAACCATAAATGCCTTTTTCAATTGCAACATGTATTCCTATGAATATCTACATACATCTTATTTAAATGCGGCAAAACTTATTCACCGACGGCATTCAAAGATATTTTATAATAATAAAGCAGGTGAGAGCAGGTGTTTCAGCTTATATTTTTGATCTTGTCCTTATTCTATCGACCAGCCACGGCAGGGATCCCGCCGCTGCGGAAACGGCAAAAAGCAATATATCGTTTATAATGTAGCCCGCACTGCCGAAAAAGCAGAGACCGTAAAGCGGCATGCAAAGTGCAAACATAGCCCCGCCGATAGCCCCACCGACCGAGCTTTGCAGAAATGCATCACCGAACGGCAGGCAGGAGAGCAGGAGCATCACGAGTGCGGAGATTGCCGAGAGTGCTGACCACACCACGTGCAGCACCCTCACCGGGTGGCGTGCATTGCGGCGGGAGACAACGAATGCGCCCCACATGCACCACGCGACAAGATACAACAGTGACCAAAACACATTTGCAAACAGCGGGCGGTCGCTGTCCCCTATATAATTTATCATGCCGGAAATAACGGCAAGCGCGGCAAGGACGGATACGGCAATAACGTCCCGCCAATATGCGTGTCCGAACAGCCGCCCCGAGCGAGCCATCTCGCTATTGTTTTTTTGATCTTTCATTTTTACTCCAACTACTACGATATAACATCTAAAACATTGCTGACAGTCATCGAACTATCCCTCCGACCCCGCCTACGCGCTCGGCCGACCCAATTTACTTTTTGTTAGTACAAACACGGTATATAGCCATTAGAAAGCTGTAGATATCGGAACGTCAAAATATTGCTTTCTATATGTCTATAATATCAAAGAAGCAACTCTCGCCAAGGCTTCCAAGTGTCGTGTGAGCCGGTGCTCCGCGCCTGAGGGATCGTTCGATACGGTGACGCTGAAAAAAAGTATTAGCTGTTCCAACTCATTACTGCCTTGTAACGACAAAAAATTTACTCTTTACGCAGTTCACGCTATCGGGCCTGCCAAAAAGCTGTCGGAGCCGCCGTGCTCATGCACGTCAGCCCCGACATGTTAAGTCAGTATCAAAATGCCGCTCGATCGGTCAGCTTTATCGATATTTACGTTATGGCGATCTATCGATACCGATCCAAGCTATCAGGCGTTTTGAGATTTTTTGTAATCGTCGATTATCTTCTGCGCAACGTTGCCGGGAACGGTAGCGTAATCGTTTACCGTGAATGTAAAGGATCCGCGGCCCTGGGACATTGCACGCAGAGCGATGGGGTAATCCATGATCTCTGCCTTGGGAGCTACGGCGTGAACTACGGTGTAGCCTTTCTTCTTGGCGGCATCCATACCCATGATGCTGCCGCGTCTCTTGTTAAGATCGCCCATAACATCACCGACCAGAGCTTCGGGAACGGTTATCTCAAGATCGCCCACCGGCTCAAGGATAACGGGAGCTGCCTCAAGCAGGCACTGCTTATATGCAAGCTGTGCTGCGGTCTTAAAGGAGATCTCATCGGAGTCAACGGGGTGATAGGAACCGTCATGAAGATCGGCGGCCAAGTGTGTCATCGGGAAGCCGGCCGCGCCCTTGTTCATGGCCTCAAGCAGACCCTTTTCAACAGCAGGGTTGAAGTTTTTGGGAACGACACCGCCGACAACGGACACGGTAAAGGTAAGTCCCTCTGCCTCGCCGGGTGAGAAGCGGATCCAAACATCACCAAACTGGCCGGAACCGCCGTTCTGCTTTTTATGTCTGCCGTGGATATCAACTGTCTTTGTGATCTTTTCGCGATATGCGATCTTAGGTGCTTCAAGCTTGATGGTAACGCCGTAACGGTTTTTAAGCTTTGCAGCAAGGATAGAGAGATGCATATCTCCAAGACCGGATATGACCATCTGCTTTGTATCCGGATCGGTCATGTATTCAAGAGTGAGATCCTCCTCGGTCATTCTTGCCATGCTCTGGGAGATCTTGCCCTCATCCTTTGCGGTGGCGGGGATCATGGCCTGGGTCATGTTGGGGGTGGGATACACGGTCTTGGCGTAGCTCACCTCTCCGCTCTCGCAAAGAGTATCATTGGTATTGGTATTGGAAAGCTTGGCGATCATACCGATATCGCCGCAAGCAAGCTCATCGACCTCTGTCTGGTTCTTGCCCTTAAGGGTGTAGATGTGAGCCATCTTTTCAACGGTGCCGGTGGTAACATTTTTAAGCTGTGCATCGCGCTTCAGCGTACCGTTCATGACCTTAAAGTAGGACATCTTACCTACAAACGGGTCGGCAACAGTCTTGAATACGAATATAGCGGCCGAACCCTTGGGATCGATGGGTGTGGTCTCGCCGCCCTCAAGAGCCGCTTTGCCCTTGGAGGTGAACTTGGGGAACGCGCCGACCGCGGAATCCAGCATTCCGGTAATGCCGGCAAGTGTGGTGGAGGAACCGCAATATACGGGAACGATGGAACCGTCAACGATACCATCGTGTATCGCCGCCGCCGCTTCCTCGCGGGTGATCTCCTCTTCCTCAAGGACCTTCATCATCATGTCCTCGTTGACCATTGCGATAGCATCGTTAAAGTCTGTTTTATGTCTTTCGGCGGCTGCCTGAAGCGCAGGGGTCATGGGGATCTCTACCTTTACGCCCTTGGCATCGCACTTGAACGCCTTCATATCAACAAGGTCAACATACTCAATGTCCTTGCCGTTCTTTACAGGCACGGCTATCGGGCAAACCGCGTTGCCGAACTTTTCCTTGAGCTGTTCAAAAACGCGGTCAAAGTCAGCCTCTTTATCGTCGTATTTATTGATAAAGAATACCTTGGGTACATCTATCTCGCTGGCATAGTCCCATGCAAGCTCAGTGCCGACTTCAACGCCGGATTTTGCATCAACTACTATAACGGCACTGCCCGCTACACGGAGAGCCTGCTTTACCTCGCCGACAAAATCAAGATAGCCGGGGGTATCAAGGACATTTATCTTGCATCCCTTCCAAATAACGGGAGCTATTGCAGTGGATATAGAGAAGTTTCTCTTTACCTCTTCGGGATCAAAATCGCAAACGGTATTTCCGTCGGCGGTCTTACCAAGTCGGTCTACGCCTCCAGTGATATAAAGCATTGCCTCTGCAAGAGAGGTCTTTCCGCATCCGCCGTGCCCAAGCAGAGCGATGTTGCGAATGCTGCCGGTTTCAAATTTCGCCATTGTGGTTCCTCTTTCTGATATGGATTTTTATATCTGGACGGGTATTTCAACTCCGTCTCGCGCGCCATGTGACGCGATAAAGTACCATCATCTTTAAAATGGGTCGTGGTTCACAGCCACATTGACTATTATACAACAACTCCGACTGTTTTGCAAGAGTTTTTTTGGACATTTTGCTCTTAAAATCAAGTTTTTTTGTCGCAAAGTTGTCGTTTATTGCTTTTTTGATATCAAAAGCTCTCCAAAAACAGCTCGCGTGCGTTCTCGGCTGTCAGTTCCGCCGCCTCGCGCGTGTCGATAGCGAACAGCTCGCCGAGCATTTTTGCAGTATAGACAGCATAGGCTGAATAATTGAGATGTCCGCGATACGGCTCCGGGGCGAGATATGGGCAGTCGGTCTCTATAAGTATGCGGTCACGCGGCAGCTCCTCAGCGACGGATCTTACATGTCTGGCATTTTTAAATGTAAGAGTGCCGGAGAATGAAATATAAAAGCCGCGGCGGCAGAGCTCAAGCGCCATCTCGGCACTGCCGGAATAGCTGTGGAATACCCCACGCACTCCGCGGTGCGCAAGTATGGCATCAAAGCAATCACCATGCGCCTCGCGGTCATGTATTATCACCGGGATATCAAGCTCTCGCGCCATTGACAGCTGTGCATCAAGATATCTCTTTTGCAGAGCATCGTCATACGGCTGCCAGTGATGATCAAGCCCCACCTCGCCCAGCGCGACTATCTTATTTTGCCTTCTGACTTGCTTTTCTGAGATCATCTCGGCTATCGCCTCAAGCTCCGCATCGATCCCGCCGCTCATGCCGATATCCGAGGGATGTATACCCACCGCGGCGTACATAAAGGGATACTTTACGGCCTGCGCCACTGCTTTTTTTGAATTATCAATGTTTGTGCCAACGTTGATGATGCCGCTCACTCCCTCCGCAAAGCACTCGGATATCGCCGCATCCGCGCCGCCCTCAAACTCAGCGGCAAAGCGATCGTCGGTATAGTGAGCGTGCGTATCAAACACGCCTACCGGAAGCAGCCTTTCCTTTTCTGATCTTTTATTTGTATCCTTTGTTTCGCTCATCTCAAAAAACAGTCTCCTTGCTTCGATCTTTTTTATTTCTATTAATCTATTACTCTCATTACTCCCATTACTCCATTACCGCAACACGCCGCGGCTGACCGCGGCGTGTTGCAAATATCAATGGGACTTCCCTTTTGTGCTGTCATCCTGCACTTTGTACGTGCCGGGGCTACCGCCGATGGTGCTGGTTGGCATATGGTTACGCTTATCTTACGCGCTCGCCGAGAGGTGTTGCGGGATCAAGGAAGACCACCCTGACCTCGTCCTCACCGGATGCAAGCAGCATGCCCTCCGACTGAACGCCGCAAAGCACAGCGGGTGCGAGGTTTGCCACCACTATCACCTTTTTGCCAACGAGCTGATCCGGCGTGTAGAATTTGGCAATACCCGAAACTATGGTGCGGGTCTCATATCCGAGATCAACGGTAAGCTTTAACAGCTTTTTGGCACGCGGTACAGGCTCGCAGGCGAGTATAGCAGCGGTGCGAAGCTCAACTTTCATGAAGTCCTCGTAGCCGATAACGGCACAGCCCTCCGGCTTTTCGGGAGCGGCCGCGGCAGCTTCCTTTTCCTCGGCCGCCTTAAGTGCAGCCTCTATCTCGGCATAGATCTTTTCAAGCGTCTTCTTTTCATCTATTCTCGCAAACAGAACACGTGTATCGCCAACGCTGTCGCCGGCCTTCATGCCGCAAAAGCGCTCGGCAGTGCCAACGCTCGCAAATCCGCGTGCATCCGTTGCCAGCTCTGCAAATATCTCATCTGCGGATGCAGGAATGATCGGCTCAAGCATAACTGCCGCCCATCTTATCGCCTCGGTAAGATCGTAAAGCACCGTGCCGAGCCGCTCCTTTGATGCCTCTTCGCGTGCAAGCACCCAAGGCTGTGTTTCATCAATAAATTTATTGGCGCGGCGCAAAAGCACAAGTATCGCCTCAACAGCATCGGCAACGCGGAAGGATTCCATGGCAGCGGTATAATCGGCAAAGGCCGTGACCGCGGTGGAGATAAGATCCGCATCCAGCTCATCGCGTACGGTGGGGGCAGCAATGACCTTATCAAAATATTTCTTTTGCATATCAAGGGTGCGCTTTACAAGGTTGCCGAGATTGTTTACAAGGTCGGTGTTGTATCTTGCAAGCACGCTCTCCCATGTTATTGAACCGTCAGAGCCATAGGGCATCTCCGCCAGTGCGTAGTATCTTACGCCATCCACGCCAACGTATTCCGAAAGCTTATCGGCATATACCACATTGCCCTTTGACTTTGACATCTTACCGGTGCCGAAATTGAACCAGGGGTGACCGAAGATCTTTTCGGGCAGTGGCAGACCGAGCGCCATTAGGAATATCGGCCAGTACACACCGTGAAAGCGCATGATATCCTTGCCGATTATATGGACGGAGGCGGGCCAAAGCTCGCGGAAGCGCTCTGACTGCTCCTCATACGACTTATCGGGGTCATAGCCGATGGCGGTGATATAATTCGTCAGCGCATCCAGCCAAACGTAAACGACATGGCGCGGATCGGAGGGGACCTTAATGCCCCATGTAAAGGATGTGCGGGAGAGGCAAAGATCCTGCAATCCCGGGAGGAGGAAGTTATTGAGCATCTCCTTTTTGCGGGATTCGGGCTCGATAAATCCGGGGTGCGACTCGATATATTCGATAAGTGCGGGCGCATATTTTTTCATATTAAAGAAATATGCTTCCTCACAGGCACGGGTAACGGGTGCTCCGCAATCCGGGCATTTGCCGTCCTCTACCTGCGTTTCGGTATAAAAGGACTCGCAGGGCTTGCAATACCAGCCCTCGTACTTACCTTTATATATATCGCCCTGCTTCAAAAAGCGCTCAAATATCTTTTGAACGGTGGTGACGTGGCACTCCTCAGTGGTACGGATAAAGCGGTCATAGCTGACATTCATAAGATCCCACACGCCGCGTATCTGACCGGATATTCCGTCAACGTAAAGCTGGGGGTCAAGTCCCGCACGCTCGGCATAGTCTTGGATCTTTTGACCGTGCTCATCTGCGCCGGTGCAGAAATAAACATCATAGCCTGCAAGGCGGCGGTATCTTGCCAGTGCATCCGCCATTATCGCATCATAGGTGTTTCCTATATGCGGCTTTGCGGAGGCGTAGGCTATCGCCGTTGTAATGTAATAGCTTTTTTTCTTCTCGCTCATTTTTATATAGTCCTTTCGGTTTCTTTTTATCCTATCTTATTTTTCTTTTGCAGTTACTGTGTTTTTTGCTTTTGCGATCAATCGGCATACTCGCCGCCTATCATTACGCGGTCGATATCCATCCGCCCGGCGGCCTCATTTACATCGGCAAACAAAAGGTCTGCAAACGCGCCCGGGGAGATGATGCCCACCTCGCCCTCAAGGCCCACCTCGGCGGCGGGGTTGCGCGTGGCGGCCAATATGGCATCCGAAAGCTTGATGCCGGTAAAGCGGGCAAGATTTTCTACCGCGCGGTGCAGATCGAGCGTACTGCCCGCAAGTGCGCCCTCGGGCGTTCTGGCTACGCCGCCGCGAACACAGGCGGGCGTGCCGGCTATCATATAGTCGCCGTCGGGTGCCCCCGCAGCGGCCATCGAATCGCTTATCAAGACCAGCTTTTCAAGACCGATATTTTTCAGTGTAAATGCAACCATGTGCGGAGAGACATGCATACCATCGCATATAAGCTCGCAATACCCGCCGCTCATAAGTGCCGCCGCGGCCGCTCCTCCCTCTCTGTGGTGGATCTGCGGCATGGCATTATAAAGATGGGTAAAGCTGACACCGAATTCGCGCCATGCCTCCATAGCCTGATCGAAGGTGGCATTTGTGTGACCAAGCCCCAATGTAATACCAAACTCACGTGCACGTTCGGCAAACTCGCGCCCGCCGTCAAGCTCGATCGCGACCGTCAGATGAAGCGGCGTCCCGGCACTCTCTGCAAATCTCTCAAGCTCCTTGACATTCGGCGCGGCAAGCAGCTCCGCGGCGTGTGCACCGCGCTTTGACGGATCGAGATATCTGCCCTCAAGGTGTGTACCGAGGAAGCGTGCGCCCTCCTTTTTACTGCCGGACAGCTCGCGGATAAGCGCGGCGGAGGCGCAAAGCTCGTCAAACGGAGCGGAAGCCAGCGTCGGAAAGAGAGAGGTAACGCCCGCTGCGGCATATGAACGCGCGGCACGAAGCATCCCATCTCTGTCTGAAAAATTAAAATCCTCACAGGCACGACCGTGGGTATGTACATCCACAAAACCGGGAATGAGATATCTGCCGCCCGCATCTATGCTCATCTCGGATTGAGGCAGGTGGGCATATGCATGCCGCGCCTCGGGCAACACCTCTATTATCCTGCCCTCTCCCCCCGAGCCTCCGATAAGCAGCGCACCCTCAAAAAAGGTACGCGCCGCCGAGTCATATATCAGCGCATTTTGTATAAGTGTACGCACAAAAAGCTCCTCCGTTCAACAGTTAAAAATCAGGTCAGGTGGATATGGAACAGCCTGTCCCCGGCGATCTTTTTTCTTATTTTATTATTATAATGCAAAACTCGCACAAAAGCAAGATGTTTTTGGTGCTTTATCGCTTTTTTTGCCCCAAAGAGGCTAAAATCGACCCACTCAGTGTTATTTTGCGGCATAAGATCCTCCGCGGCAGCATAAATTTCGGCAGGGAGAGTATGCGGGGGGATTTGATCACATGCTCGAAAGGAGGCAACTAATGAGTAATTACTTGATGAAGGCGAAAACAAAAAAGGGCAGGAGGGGCGGAAAGCATAGTTTACCGTCCGCACCTTGGCTTATTATATTGATAACATTAATTACATCGGCCGTCTGCCTTGGCGGTTGCAGCGGTCCACCCGCCCCCGAGGAGCTGGTGCGAGCGGCGCTTGACGAGTGTCGCGGTCACCCGACGGGGATCCTATATAAGACAGCGGCAGAGCCCGGAGCGACGGACCTGCTTGATGCCAAAATGCTTGCAGAGCTTTTCGGGGATGGCGACAAGTTGCCGGACGTATTAGATAAAATAAACTCCGCGGCTATCTTTTTGCCCACCCGCGGGGATGCATTTGAGATAGCCGTGGTAGAGGTCGCATTCTCCGCCGATACCGCCGAGGTCGCCCGCCTTTGCTTTGAACGCACCGATCAGGTAGCCGCGTTTTTGGGGAACAGCCGCGCGGAGCGGGCAGTATTTATATGTGGAAGATATGTGATATCCCTGCTCTGCCCCGACCCCGAGCGCGTACGTGCGGCCATCACTGCGGACATGTAGACCGATGCACCGAGGATATGGGGCATCCTCGGTGCATGAGCTTTGTTTTTATTTTACATTTTTGATGTTTTATTTTACACGACGAAGCTTATCAAGCGCGCTATCCAATATATGACCCCGCATACCGCGCCGGAGAGCGTACCGTAAAGCAGCACGGGACCTGCAACGGTGAATATCTTAGCACCAAGGCCGAGTATCATACCCTCATCGCGGCTGTCGATCGCGGCGGAAACAACGGAATTGGCAAAGCCTGTTATCGGCACGAGCGTGCCCGCCCCTGCGTGCTTTGCTATTCTATCAAACACGCCAATGGCGGTCAACACCGCCGCCGTGAGGATCAAAAGCACAGAGGTGAGGAGACCACCGTCCTCCTCTGTCATCCCCAAGGCCCGCCAAAGCTGATTGGCGCCCTCAGCGACGGCGCAGATAAGCCCACCGATGAGAAAAGCCTTGAGCGAGTTTTTCAATATCGGGCTTTTCGGCGCATGCGCATCCGCATATTTTTTATATTTTTCGCTTCCTATATTCATTATATATCTTCATCGCCCCAGCTGATGAGGAATTTTTATCATACAGGCTCACAGGAAGGCTTTGAGGCGCTCGGCCGAGTCCTCTTCAAAGCTTACCGTCTCCCGTGCCAGTGTTACCGCTTCGCGATCGGGACATGCCCCTGCTTCCTCGGCTGATATAGAACGGCGCAGATCGGTAACACCCATATTTGCGCCCTGTATCATCATCTCGGCAATATGCGGATCGGACGAGTCTGTCATTGTGTTCACAGCCATGCTCATCTTGACCGCCGCCTTGGTGAGCGCCCCCTCCTCCCGCGGTTCTTCCCCGCGCTCGCGGGAAAGCTTGGCAGCGCGGGCGGCCAGTGCCTCATATCGGTTAAGCTCGGAGGTCATCTCAAGCTTTAGCCGCTCATCCTTGGCGTGCCCCAAAAGATCGATTATCGAATCAGCGCCCATCTTTGTGTTTTTGTAGACCTCCGCAGCTAAGGTGGAAGCCCCACCCTTGGCTTTTTCCTTTTGGCAATCGTCGCGGCAGTTTTCGCCCGCGGCCGCCGTGCTTTTGCTTTGGCTCTCCTTGCCTTTGTCGTTCATCCTGCTCATTTTACTCATTACAAGCCCTCAAGTCTTTCTATCGTTTGATCTTTTTTTCATCAGCCGCCGCGCGGCGGCATCTGCTGTTATAATTATCCCCCACCGCGAAAATATTATACCAAACGCGCAAAACCCCTTGACATGGTAGGAAATACGTGGTATAATGTTATCACCCCCAAGGATGGTGGGTTGATCTACCGAGCGATGACAGCTCGGCATGCAAAGGATGCAAACGAAAGGAATAACAACATGCAGATATACGCAGACAATGCCGCAACGACAAAAATGAGCCGCGCGGCGATAGATGCCGCGCTCCCGTACATGGACGGAATATATGCCAATCCATCAAGTCTACATTCGGCGGGACAAGCCGCCGCCGAAGCACTGGCAGATGCCAGAGAGAGGATAGCCGCAAGGCTTGGATGTTCCGCGCGAGAGATAATATTCACCTCCGGCGGCAGTGAAGCGGATAACCAAGCACTGATAAGTGCTGCCGCCATTGGTGAGCGCTGTGGCAAAAAGCATATCATTTCAACGGCATTTGAGCACCATGCCGTACTGCACGCACTTGACCGCCTGAGATCCCGCGGATTTGAGATAGAATTACTGCCGGTAGGGCGGAACGGTCAGGTGAGCGCAGAGGAGGTTGCGGCGGCAATACGGCCGGACACCTGCCTTGTAAGCGTTATGTACGCCAACAACGAGATAGGCTCGATAATGCCGATAGGTGAGATAGGTCGCACCTGCCGTGAGCGCGGAGTGATATTCCACACCGATGCGGTGCAGGCGGCAGGCCATCTTCCGATAAACGTGACTGAACAGAAGATCGATATGCTCTCGCTGTCGGCTCACAAGTTCCATGGTCCCAAGGGGATCGGCGTGCTTTACGCGCGGCGCGGGATACCGCTTACAAGCCTTATTGAGGGCGGTGCGCAGGAGCGCGGCAAGCGCGGCGGTACCGAAAATCTGCCCGCTATCATGGGCATGGCCGCTGCGCTTGACGAGGCATGCGAGCATATGGCAGAAAACACCGCTCGCATCAGCGCGATGCGCGACAGGCTGATAGTCGGACTCAGCGGCATACCGCACTCGGTACTTAACGGTGACAGCGCTCACCGCCTGCCGGGTAACGTTCACTTTTGCTTTGAGGGGATCGAGGGCGAGAGCCTGCTTTTGATGCTTGATGCGCACGGGATATGTGCCTCCTCCGGCTCTGCCTGTACATCAGGCTCGCTTGACCCGAGCCATGTTCTGCTGGCGATCGGTCACCCGCACGAGATTGCGCACGGGTCACTGAGGCTATCGCTCAGTGAGGAGAACACCGATGCCGATATCGATACCATGCTCCGCGTGATCCCCGAAGTGGTAAGCTACCTGCGCGGCATGTCCCCGCTCTGGCGCGAAAAATGCAACGGTGAGAGACCGTTTTTGATATGACACGGCGGATGACGTCACGATGAGGACAGCATAGCTGACCGATAACTCTAAAAACAACATCATATTAATTTATTAAAAGAGGAAAAACGAAATGGCACTTTACAGCGAAAAGGTAATGGATCACTTTATGCACCCGCGCAATGTCGGCATTATAGAGGATGCCGACGGTGTTGGCGAGGTGGGAAACGCCAAATGCGGTGATATAATGAAGATATATCTAAAGATAGATAATGACATAATAACAGATGCAAGGTTTGAGACGTTTGGGTGCGGATCGGCTATTGCATCAAGCTCGATGGCGACTGAAATGATCAAGGGCAAGCCGATCTCAGAGGCACTGACCGTTACAAACAAAGCAGTGACCGAGGCACTGGACGGTCTACCCGCACACAAGATACACTGCTCGGTACTGGCAGAGGAAGCCATAAGAGCCGCACTGCGAGACTACTACGAGCGCCGAGGCCTTGACTATGACCGCTCGATCCTCGGGTGTGACTCATGCTGTGCGCATGAGCATGATCGTGAGGCCGAAACGGAGTAACCCCGGAACGCTCTCGAAGCAATACCGGCGCAAAACACTCTACGCCATCCCCCAAGAGCGGATAAAATGCAATCTCCCCGCCGCACTGTTGCAACATCAGCGCGGCGGGGAGCGGCAAGCACTGTTTCATCATCCGGTCACTACGGCGGTGTTTTTTTGAATTTTGCAACCTGCATTTCGATTTTGCAAGTTGCGCCGTAAGAGCGTGCGATGGACAAAAGTTTGTGAAAGCGCTGTCAAAGATGGCAGGAAAGCGGCTCTTTTGTGCGTTTTTTGTGCATATTGCTGCATCGTTGCCGATATTTTTGTTGATATTTAGTGTATGACGCCTATTGCAAAAATACGACGAATGGTGTATACTTATAGCATCATTTTAAAGGAGTTTTGCAAGAATGAAAAACAATTATGCGAAAACAGCATATTGTGTATCGTCCACAGCGGCGACTTCTTTTGGTGCGCGTTCATGCGCAAATGCAACTCCTGCCTGCAATGATGCCTCCGTTATATGCAATGAGAAAGACACCACCGCTGCGGTGTCTTTTTCTCTTGCCATAATTATCATGCTCGTAGCCATAGCTGTAGCTGTACGAATTACCCTTGCAGCAGTCGTACGCTGCTGCATTATTATCAGCCTTGCCGCCGTAATTATTATTTCGGCTGTACGACTTATCGGCATTAGCATACGCCACCTCGTAGCCCGGGCTTTACCGCAGGATAAAAAACCAATGATGCCCTCTTGGTGATACCAAGCAAAAGGAATTACTCCCAAGGGATCAAGGTCAACGGTCTTTGCGGTCTTGCCACGGCAGGATCGCTTTTTTCTTTGATCTTAACGCCACGGACCACACAGCCCGTTGGCAGGCAGATCAAAAAAGATCGCCGATCCTGAAAAGCAAGCCCCAAAAGGCCCCGCCTCGCCCCGGGATCAATTTAATAAAAACGACACTTTTTTTCAAGGAGAAAACCACCATGAAAACAACTCACAGCACCAACAAACAGTCACGCTCTGCAAAAAGAAAAGCAAGTGCATTTTTTAAGATGCTCACATCCCTCTCGCTTGCCGCACTCATGCTCGTAGGTCTTTGCGCATGCGGCGCAAAGGACGAATGGCCGGTAGATAAAGAGACCGGACTTACCGAGTTTTTGATTGGCGGTATCGGTCCGACAACGGGCGAATACGCAAACTACGGTAACTCTGTTAAAAACGGTGCACAGCTGGCTGTAAACGAGATCAATGCCGCCGGCGGCGTTAACGGCTTTAAATTCGTTCTTAACTTCCAGGATTCCCAGGGCAGCGCCGAGTCTGCGGTTTCTGCATACGGCATGCAGATGGACCTTGGCATGAAGGTAAGCCTTGGCGGCACACTTTCCGGCGAGAACGCATCGATCGTTGCGGCATCTGTTGCTGATAAGATGTTCCTGCTTACTCCCTCCGCTTCATCTATAAACGCCATCAACGCAAGTGATCGCGCATTCCGCATCTGCTTCAGTGACCCCTACCAGGGCACAGCCTCCGCACAGTACATCCACCAGTACGGTCTTGCCACCAAGGTTGCCGTTATCTATGACAGCGGCCTTGACTACTGCCAGGGACTTTTTGAAACCTTCTCTGCCGAATGCAATAAGCTTGGCGTTGAGATCGTAACCGTTCAGACCTACACCAGCACCACAAACACCGACTTCTCCGCTCAGATCGCCGCCGTTAAGTCATCCGGCGCCGACCTTGTATTCCTCCCCATCTACGCCGCAGACGCTGCAAAGATCCTCACCCAGGCTGCGCAGACAGCTGCATTTGAAGGCATGATCCCCTTTGGTTGCGATGGTCTTGACGGCCTTATCGGAAAGATGGAGAACAACGAGGAGCACGCCGAGGGCGTTATGCTGCTCACTCCCTTTGCCGCCGACGACCCCGCCGAAAACACCCAAGCATTCGTTTCCGCATACAAAGCCAACTTCAACTCTGTCCCCGACCAGTTCGCAGCCGATGCATACGATGCGGTGTACGTTGTAGCCGAGGCTCTTAAGGCCGCAAAGGTAACCTCCGAGGATCGTGACAATGTAAGCGAGCGTTTGGCTGCCGCCATGAAATCTCTGAAATACGAAGGACTTACCGGTTCGATGACATGGGAAGCAAACGGTGATACCCAAAAGAACGCCAAGGCAATGGTCATCAAGAACAGCGTGGCTGTTCTCTACCAGCCCTGACGCGGGACAAAGACAGCAAAGAACTTCCGATTATAATTATGATCATAAGTTATAATTTATGATCCATACAATATAATCTATAAAAATCCGCGGGCGGCCACGGCCGCCCGCCAAGATCAAGGAAAGCATTATGACGACATTAATTCAAACACTAATAAACGGACTGCGGCTTGGCAGTATATATGCATTGATGGCTCTGGGCTACACCATGGTGTACGGTATTGCCAAAATGCTGAACTTTGCCCACGGTGATATTATCATGGTGGGTGCTTATGCCGTTATATCAACGGTATCTCTTGCAAAAATGCCCGGCGTGGTAGGAGTGATTGTAAGTGTGGTCGTTTGCGTGCTCCTTGGTGTGACCATTGAATTTTTGGCATACCGTCCCCTCCGCCGAGCTCCCTCCCTCACCGTGCTGATAACCGCCATCGGCGTCAGCTACCTGCTTCAGAGCTTGGCGCTTTTGATATTCAAATCAGAGCCGCGGCCCTTCCCCGAGATAATCGAACTGCCGGTATTTCATTTCGGTGAGGTAGTAGTGGACGGCACTACCCTGCTGACCCTTGCCTTTACCGCGCTGATAATGATCGCGCTCTCTCTGTTCATCAACATGACAAAGCTCGGCAAGGCGATGCGTGCCGTATCCGAGGATAAGGACGCAGCCGAGCTTATGGGCATCAGCGTTAACCGCACGATCACCATGACCTTTGCCATAGGTTCTGCCCTTGCGGCGGTAGCAAGCATCTTCTACGGTGCTACCTACACCTACATCAAGCCCACCACCGGCTCTATGCCCGGCATCAAGGCCTTTACGGCGGCAGTTTTCGGTGGCATCGGCTCGATACCCGGCGCTATGCTTGGCGGTATCATGCTCGGTGTTATCGAACAGCTCTCCCAAACCTATTTTTCCACCCTTTGGACCAACGCCGTTGTGTTTGGAGTTTTGGTATTGGTGCTCGTTGTAAAGCCCACGGGACTTCTTGGCAAAAAGATAAGTGAAAAGGTGTAACGGAGGTGCGGCAATGAAGACAAAGCAAAATCAAACACAAGATAAGACACAAAAACAAAGCTCTCGCCGCACAGGCGGGCGAAGGCTTTTCAGTCAAAACTCGCTTACCGTGATAGGAGTTGTGGTTGCATATATTGTAATAGCTGCGCTCCTCTACTCCGGTAATGTATCCCGCCAGGTGGCAGCAATGCTCATCCCGGTCTCCTGCTATATAGTCTTGGCAGTATCGCTCAACCTTGTTGTGGGACTTTTGGGAGAACTCTCCCTCGGCCACGCCGGCTTTATGGCGGTAGGCATTTTTACCGGATGCCTGTTTTCGATAGCCACCGTATCCCTGCCCATGGCGATACGCCTGCCGGTCTCAATGCTGATTGGCGGTATATGCGCCGCGGCTGTCGGCTTTGTGGTGGGACTGCCCGCCCTGCGCCTTAAGGGTGACTATCTTGCCATCGTTACCCTTGCGTGCGGCGAGATAATCAAAACCGTTATCCTTAACCTTGACGTGACCGGCGGTGCGATGGGACTTAACACTCAGCCGATATACTCAAGCGCCTACGATCTTTTACCTTACGCGGCACTGATGGTGCTTCTAACCGTTGTTGCGGTAATGAATCTTAAAAAGTCTCGCCACGGTCGTGCGATAATGGCAATACGCGATAACCGCATCGCCGCAGAGTCCACAGGCATCAACGTGACCTACTACAAGCTGATGGTGTTTGTGCTTGCCGCGTTCTTGGCAGGGGCTGTTGGCGTTCTTTACGGCCACACGCTGGCCGTGGTATCCCCCACCAGTTTTGACTATAACATGTCGATAGAGATACTCGTTATCGTTGTTCTCGGCGGCATGGGCAATATAACAGGCTCGATAATAGCGACTGTGATACTTCGCGTTCTGCCCGAGGCACTGCGCGGACTTGATGACTTTAGAATGCTCATTTATTCCCTGCTGCTCATCACGATCATGCTGCTTAACGCCAACCCCAAATTCGCCTCACTCAAGGGCCAATGGTCGGTAAAGAACTTTATTCAATTTTTAAAGCATAATAAGAAAAAAGAGCAAACAGCGCAAACGGATGCGAAAGGAGGTACGGAAGAATGAACAGGGATGAAAAAAGATTTTTAAAGCAAAGCCCCTCGGCCTCCCCCTTGGTCCCACTCCCCACAAATGCATTCGTACCTCAGCGCGATCTTAAGACCGCGCCGGTGCTTGAGGCCGTACACCTTGGCGTAAGCTTTGGCGGCCTTAACGCCGTTGATGATTTCTCGCTGGTCATTGGTCGTACCGAGATAGCGGGACTTATCGGGCCTAACGGCGCGGGCAAGACCACGGTATTTAATCTGCTTACAAATGTTTATCAGCCCACGCGCGGGAATATAATGCTTAACGGTTACAGCACTGCGGGCAAGACCACCGCGCAGGTCAATAAGATGGGTATTGCCAGAACATTTCAAAATATTCGTTTGTTTGGTGCCATGAGCGTGCTTGATAACGTCAAAGTCGGTCTGCACAACTCAATGAAGGAAAATCTACTTGCCGCAGTAAGCCACACCTTTGGCTATCGCGGCGAGGAACGACGAGCCGATGCCAGAGCCATGGAGCTGCTTGACTTTTTCGGTATGTCGGATCTCGCGGCCGCGCCTGCGGGCAGTCTTCCCTACGGAGCACAGCGCAGACTTGAGATAGTTCGCGCGCTTGCTACCCGCCCCGCCATTTTACTGCTTGACGAGCCCGCCGCAGGCATGAACCCGCACGAGACCGAAGAGCTGATGGAAAACATAATTCGGATACGCGATACATTTGGCATTGCGATAATGCTTATCGAACACGATATGCGCCTTGTAATGAACATTTGCGAGGGCATTTGCGTGCTTGACCATGGCAAGGTGATAGCCAAAGGCTCACCCGAAGACATTCAAAATAACGAGCAGGTGATAACAGCCTACCTCGGAAAGAAAAAGGAGACATCCGAAAATGCTTGATGTACGCAACATAAATGTATATTACGGCAACATACATGCCCTTAAGGATGTATCCTTTACAGTAAACACCGGCGAGATAGTTGCGCTGATAGGCGCAAACGGAGCCGGAAAATCAACGACCCTCAAAACGGTATCCGGGCTTTTGCGCTCACGTACCGGAGATATAACCTTCAACGGCAAAAGCATTGCCCACACAGAGCCATATAAATTGGTCTCGGAGGGTCTTGCGCATGTCCCGGAGGGACGACGCATCTTTTTGCAGATGACGGTAATGGAGAACCTTGAGATGGGTGCCTACACACGGCGAGACGGAATGAAAGAAGACATAGCCGACGTTTTTGCTCGTTTTCCCCGCCTTAAGCACCGCAAAAATCAAGTAGCCGGTACACTTTCCGGCGGCGAACAGCAAATGCTTGCCATGGGTCGCGCCCTTATGAGCCACCCCAAGCTTTTGATGCTTGACGAGCCCTCAATGGGTCTTGCGCCGATACTTGTACAGCAGATATTTGATATCATCAAGGAGCTTCATAAGGCCGGCACGACGATACTGCTCGTTGAGCAGAACGCCGAGATGGCTCTCGCCATCGCCGACCGCGCCTATGTTTGCGAATCGGGGCGGATAGTTCTTTCCGGCACCGGCGCCGAGCTTGCCGCCAGCGACAGCATAAAGCGTGCATATCTCGGAGGGTAAAACCGATAGCGCAAGGGCCACCGCTCTTTCGCTCAAAACGGCGTGACCGCGTGTCACGCCGTTTTTTTGCCGCAACTATTGATTTTTTTGCACAGCTATGATAAAATAGAAAAAAAGCAACAAAAAGGAGTCGATCATGGAAGCATACACCGATCTCATCACCCGCCGAAGCGTTCGCCGCTACAAAAACACACCCGTACCGCGCGAGCTGATAGAGCGCGTAATAAATGCCGGACTTCACGCTCCGTCCGGTCTTAACAAGCAGTCATCGATAATCGTTGCGGTGACGGACAGATCTCTGCGCGACAGGATAGCGCAGCTCAACGCCGCCGCAATGGGGCGAGATACCGATCCGTTTTACGGCGCGCCGGTAGTGCTTGTGGTGCTGGCGAACAAAAAGGATCCGACCTATATATATGACGGCAGCCTTACAATGGGAAATCTTATGCTTGCGGCACATGAGTGCGGGCTTGGCAGCTGTTGGATCCACCGCGCACGCGAGGTGTTTGACAGTGACGAGGGGCGCGAGATACTGGCCAACCTCGGCATCAGCGGTGATTATGAGGGGATAGGCAACTGCATTCTCGGCTTTGCCGACACCGAACTGCCCGAACCCGCAGAGCGGCGCGAGGGTCGCGTATTTTGGGCGGAATAATAAAACACATGAAAGCCGCAAAAAAGTACGCAATAGACCCCGAGCTGCGCCGCTATGCCATTGGCATGCCATTCTCCCCCGTGATACTGCGCATGGCACGACCCGCTATGAAGGCCATGTACACCATGACAGCTATCGGTCGCAACGTAGAACACCGCCGCCTGAACACAGGCGGCGTGCGCCTTGATATATTTGAGCCGAGCGCCTGCACCGAGCGCACGCCTTGCCTTTTGTATCTTCACGGTGGCGGATTTGGCTACATGGCCGCGCCGTATCACAAGCAGACGGCGGCTGACTATGCACGCGGCGTGGGTTGCCGAGTTATCTGCCCGGATTACCGACTGCTGCCCCGCCACCCCTACCCTGCAGCCGCAGAAGACTGCCGCAGCGCGTTGGAATGGGTAAGGGAGCGCTACCCTCACGCGCCGATAGGACTTGCGGGAGACAGCGCAGGTGCGGCCTTGGCGGCCACTCTTGCAATGGACGTTAGCGCCGCGGTGCGATGTTTGTTGCTTGTATATCCCGTTTGTGACGATGCGTGCCAAACACCGTCAATGGCGGCGTTTGATGACACGCCGCTTTGGAACTCCAAAAATAACGCCATAATGTGGCAGCTGTACCTTGAAGGACGGCAGGGGGATGCGGCTACAGCTGCGGCAGTGCCCGCACGGTGCGCCATCCCTCCCGACATGCCGCCAACATATATAGAGCTTTGCGAGTTTGATTGCCTGCACGATGAGGGTGCAAGCTTTGCCGCCAGGCTTGCCGACTGCGGAGTGGCGGTCGATCTAAACGACACGCGCGGGACATATCACGGCTACGACATTGCCCGCGTGGCGAGTGTGACCCAAAACAACATATCTCGACGCATTGATTTTTTGCGGCGAGAGCTTAACGATCAGGGGCTTTCTTAATGAGACAGCCCCGCATGGGAAAGGAATTCTGAACCCCGCTTTGCGCGTATGGACTGCTAATTCTCT
>CAZFVR010000016.1:0-36045 GCA_964522215.1 uncultured Ruminococcus sp.
AGCGTGACGGATGAGGAGGTAAAATTAGATTTTTGCGAAGCAAAAATTTCATATTCGCAAATTGCAACTTGCTATTGCAATTTGCGAAAAATAAAAAATGGGCTTTCTCAAGATCACTTGGGAAAGCCCGAATATTTTTATGTGTCAGCGCCAATCGATGCCGGTGGAGTTGAGGTTAAGATCCTCGGAGAAAACGAAGATGTAATAGCCCTCGTATTCAAGCTCATCGATGAGCGCACGTGCGGTCAGCTCCTGCCACATATCCGTGTCGCTGACGGTGGAATATTCGCTAAAGGAGAGCAAAACGAAGTATTTATCATATCGTTCATGCTCGTTCTCATCGTACCAGCGGGTGCTTGATTGATAATAGTCGGTCACGATGCCGAGGGTGGAGGAGGCCAACACCTCGCGCACGCGGACCTTGGAGTCGGATATCAAGGTTATGGCGTTCGACCGCCAAAAGGTCGCATAGCCGTATTCCAGATCGTTCTCCACAAGGTAGTCGGAGAGCTGATGCAGCTCGTTCGTGCGGCTGTAATCGTCCGGCATTTTAATTATCTCTCCAAAGGAGACGAGTGCGGCAAGGCACAAAAAGCAGGCAAGCAGCAAGCCTGAGCGCAGCTCAACACGGCCGAGGGCAACGTCGTCTGGCTCGGCGGGGCAGTGCTCGGGTGCAAGATCGTCAGATGGCGTAGCTTTTACCTCGCCCGCCGCCAAAAGTCTGGCGCGACCTGCGTGGGATAGTTCACGCGCTGCAAACACCGCAAGCAGAACGCCGCTGCCTATCATTGGCGTCAGCCGCCAGTTGGCGTTTGATAGCTTTCCGCAAATAAAGCCAAACATCAGTCCTGCACTGAGGATCACATGTCCCCAAAGCATAACGCGCGTGCCGCGGTAGCAAAGCTTGCGGTAGAGCAGAAGCATAACAAAGGGGAGTGCCAGCAAAAGTATGGCCAGTGCTATCCGCAGCATTACGCCGATGGATGCGACGCTGATCAACGCCTCGCCGTCGATGACCTTTATGCCAAGCAGTTCAAAATAGCTTTGGAAGAACTTATGCAGGCTATCCAGCCATTTGGCGGAGCTTTGAAAGATCGAATACGCGCCGGTGTATTTATCGGCGGAGATGGAGTCGGCCGTGAGGAGTTTCAACACCACGGTGCCGGCCAGCGTCCCGACGATCACGCCGAGTATGGCGATCAAAGCGCCTGCGTTTTTACGGGAGATGAGCCGTTGACGGCCGGAGAAAAAGCGTTCTGCCGCCACGCCGCCGAGGGCGGGCAGGGTGGAGAGCACCAACACCTGCGAGCCGTTTGTGGCCGTTCCGGCGGAGACAAAGATCAAAAGCCCAAGCGATATCCAAAAGCCAACTCGGGCATAGGGGTAACGCTCGCGTGAATCGGTCTGCAGCAGTGCCGCGCCGTGCTTGGATACGGCAAGCGACAGCCCGGCTATCAAAAAGAATAGCACGAGCCCAAGGCTGTAATATATCACATGTCCAAGCATTATCTCGCGCAGCTTATCCGACGAGCAGAGCACCAAAAGGGTGATGCCGACCGACAGCGTGCACCAGCCAAGGCTCATTTCGGCGCGATAGCAAAAGTAAAAGAGGGATGCGGCAAACACCAAAACAAAAATTATCATTCCGATGTTTTGCGCCGTCATGGTAAAGCCAAACACAGCAACAAGCGGCGTCATCCAAAGCTGAGCAGAAAACGGGAGCAGTGCCGCGTATCTGTATGTGGGATCAAACACCTGCCCTGATTCGTAGGCGGCCTGCGCCCAGTACAGCGAATCCGAGCAATCGGCGTGCAGGTAGCCCTCTGCAGGGCCGAGTATGTAATATATTGCCGCCGCCAGTGAAAGGATGACCGGCAGGGAGACCATTATAGCCAACAGCACAACTGCCGCAATTCGTCCGGGACTTTTTTTGCGCTGTAGGACAGCGGTCTTGTTATCTGACTGCATGGGGACCTCCAAGTGTTATTTGCATATGTATGCTTATGCATGCTCATATCGCCGCGCGGCGATATCAGAGCGAGAGGAGATACCTGCCGGCGGTAACGGCAAATTTAACTGCCTCGCCCTTAAGCTCCTCGGGAAAGTCACGGGTGTAGCTGGGTGCATCAAGTATCATGTCGCCGTCAAAGCCCATCTCACGCAGGCAGGGGAGGATGCGCTCCCACTTAACGTTGCCGCCCACAAAGGGGATCAGGTGCGAGTCCACCAGACCACGGTTGTCCTCAAGGTGTGTGGAGTGCAAACGCTCGCCTATCTTGCGCAGGGCGCGGGGCTGGTCGGCTATCATAAAGTTTGCGTGCCCAAAGTTCCAGCAAATGCCCACACGGGGATCGGCGTAGGAGTCTACCAAAGCCATAAGATCCTCCGGGTTCTCGCCGTATGAGCGGCGCAGTCCCATATCGTGCGATTTGCAGGTGTTTTCAAACACAACGCCAATGTCATTCTTAAGGCAAAGCTCTACCACGGGAGCGTAGAATTCACGGTTCGTTGTAAGCTCAACGGCGGTATCGTACTCGCAGTTTACGGTGTCGTTCAGCGGCTGCAGGATCAGGTTTTTTACTCCAAGCTTTGCCGATGCAAGTACCGAGCGGCGAAGCATCTCGCAAAGCATGGCCATTTCTTCATCGGAGGGGCGCAGTCCGCGGACGAACGCTGTGGGCAGATATGGCGCTTTTGCCTGTACTACCGGCAGGGAGTGTGCCGCGGCGACCTCGGCGGCCGAATCTATGGCGCTCTCCCAGCTGTCGGACGCCAGCTGGTCCTGCCACTCGGGACGGACCGAGTCGCAAAAGTGTATCTCGGCAACATCAAAGCCGGCATTGGCCACAGCCTCCAGCTTTTCGGCGTAGGAGGGCTTTATATTCGATCCGCGCTTGCGGTTAAACATGTTGGTTGAAGTTCCAAGTCTCATTATGATCTGTTCGTCCGGGCATCGACCCCGGGCATCCTTTCACTTAACTGCTTTGGCGGCAGAGCCGCGCAAAGCTGATAGGATCGCTATATATGTGATACGATCCCATATATAATATATTATATAACAACTTGCTGTGAAAATCAATAACAAACTGAACAAAACATATATAATTCCGCCGCGCGGCAAAAAAACTGCGGCGGAGTGTTGATTTTGGTTGCAAAATGTAATATAATTATAGAAGCTCTTATTGATCCTTGGATCAACAAGACAGAAGAAGAAAATAAGACGCACAGTGAGAGGATAACATGCGCAGAAAAAAGACTAATGTAAAAAAGATGGTACTGGCGGCGGTATTTGCGGCCATAATAATCGTTATGACCTTTGTACCGTACACCGGGTATATTCAATATCTGCCCGGAGGAATTGCAATAACCACGCTCCACATCCCTGTAATGATAGCTGCGGTCTTCCTTGGTTGGAAGTACGGCGGGCTTATCGGCGGTATTTGGGGCTGTACCTGCGTGGTGCTTGCCTTTTTAAATCCCGCACCCGGGAATGTTCCCTTTCAAAACCCCATCATCTCTGTTTTGCCGCGCATAGTCGTTGGCATCGTAACGGCTCTGGTGTTCTCGCTTGTGTCCGGCAAGCACGGCGGTCGCGGTCGCAGATTTTTGGGGGTAGTGCTTGCAACGCTTGCAGGAACGCTCACAAACACCGTTTTGGTGCTCACGCTCCTGCATTTTGTGGGTTCTACCGGCAATACCGATATCTCCGCGCTGTTTGATTCAATAATCTATACCATCGTCGGCATCAACGGCGTGATCGAGCTTGCGGCGGCAGTAGTGATCGTTCCTGCAGTCTGGGTGGCACTTGAGCGTACCTATCGCGAAAGGTTTGATAGCTGATGGGGCAGGGTAGTGGCCGCCCCGTTATCGGGATAGCACCGTCGATAGGCGACGGCAAGATAAAAATGAGCACGTCATATGCCGAATCTGTTTTTCGCGCGGGCGGGATCCCATTTTTCCTGCCCTACACAACGGATGATGCGGTGATCGTCGAATATGCAAAGCTTGACGGCTTTTTGTTTGCGGGAGGTGTGGATCTTGACCCCGCGCTTTACGGTGAGGAAAAGCTGAACGACACCGTGGAGATAGACCACGCACGCGATGCCTTTGAGATGGCACTGCTTGCGGCAGTCTACCCCACCGGTAAGCCGATATTCGGCATCTGCCGCGGTATACAATCAATAAACGTGGCGCTGGGCGGCACGCTGTATCAGGATATTCCCGCGCACAGGCAAAGTGAGCCGGGGCGTGTGGGCACACACGCGGTAAGGCTTGAGTGCGGCACGCGCATTCGCAGGATAATGGGCGGGGAGGAGATCATGGCAAACACCTTCCACCACCAAGCCATAAAGACCCCCGCGCCCTCACTTGCCGTGGTGGGTCGTGCCCACGATGAAGCGGGTACCATCGAGGCAGTGGAAACGCGCGAGACGGGTCGCTTTTTGCTGGCTGTGCAGTGGCACCCGGAGCTTATGGCGGCATCTGATCCCGCACATGCGGCATTGTTTGCGGCATTTATCGAAGCCGTGCGCCGTAACTGATGCGTACGCTCTGAAATAGATCCGCAATAAAAAGGAAAACAAATGAAAAAGGAAAAAAACAAGCTCGCGCACACCGATGGTGAGCCTGAGGGCTCGGAGCATTCAAAGCTTTGGCGCATATGGACGCTGTTTTACAGCATGTTCTATATAAGCTCCTGCACCTTTGGCGGCGGCTTTGTTATTGTCACCTTTATGAAGCGGCGCTTTGCGGATGAATTGCACTGGATAGACGACAACGAGATACTTGATATGACCGCTATCGCGCAATCCTCCCCCGGTGCTATTGCCGTTAATGCCGCCATTTTAGTGGGCTGGCGAGTTGGCGGATTTTTTGGCATGCTGGCGGCGGTGCTTGGAACCATCCTCCCGCCTATGCTGATTCTTGGTGTGATATCGCTGTTTTATTCCGCCTTTGCAACAAACAAATATGTGGCACTGGTGCTTGAGGGAATGCAATCCGGCGTGGCGGCGGTGATATGCGATGTGGTATGCAAGCTTGGCGCCGAGCCTATAAAGGAGCGCGATGTGTGGGCGATGGTGATCATGCCGCCGGCGTTCATTTTGGTATTCTTTTTTAAGGTCAATGTTATCTGGGTCATACTCGCCGCGGGTGTGTGCGGAGCTTTGCGCGCCATCCTATCCCGCCGCAAGACCAAAAAATGCGGGGGAGGCGAGAGGGGATGATACTTTGGAAGCTTTTTTTGGCCTTTTTGCAGATAGGCAGCTTCAGCATCGGCGGCGGATATGCCGCCATCCCGCTGATACAATCCTTGGCAGTGGAAAAATACGCGTGGCTCTCGATAGGAGAGTTTACCGATCTTGTAACTATCGCCGAGATGACCCCCGGGCCGATAGCCGTAAACTCCGCAACCTTTGTGGGACTGCGCATAGCAGGCGCGCCGGGCGCAGTTGTGGCTACGCTTGGCTGCATCCTGCCGTCCCTTATCATCGTGTCGCTGCTGGGGCTGATATATTTTAAATATCGCTCACTGCCGGCACTGCAAAGCGTGCTCTCCTGCCTGCGCCCCGCGGTGGTGGCGCTCATAGCCTCGGCAGGGCTTAAGATATTTATAAATATGACCGGGTGGGAGTCCGCAGCCGCAATAACCGATGTCAACCGGCTCGGCATCGTGACATTTTTGGCGGCATTCCTGCTGATACGAAAATTCAAACGTGACCCCATCATCGTTATGTTCCTGACGGGTGCCGTCAGCCTCGCCTTTGGAATCATCGAGTCGCTTGTAGCGTGATAAATAAAAACAAAATAACAAAACTGCCCACCGCCCGAGGGGATCGCTCCTCTCGGGCGGTGGGCGGTTTTGTGCGGCGTGCATTTTTTATTTATTGATATGCCTCGTTTGTTACTGCAAGATAGGTCTCCATTTGTGAGGTGTAAACGGTGCGGCGCTGCCTTAACATACAAAAAACCATGGACCGAGTAAAAACTCGGCCCATGGGGCGGCGTTATGCCGTTTTGATCATCGTTTTTTCGATATTGATATTATTTAAAATATGCTTCGTTCACGCCCTTAAGCAGTGTGTTCAGCAGATTGCCCTTTGATACTTTTGTGCGGCTCCACTGTGTGCGGTTGGTCATGGCGTTGCGGTAAAGGGTCTGGGTCATATCCTGCAGGGTCATGCCGTAGATGCGGCCAAGGTCAAATGTAACGCCGTCACGTATCATATCGAACATTTGCGCGGTCTCGCTGTCCTTGGCGTAGCGTGTTTTCATGGAGACCTCAAACACGGCGGGTGTGGTGATATTGTAGGCATTGTACGCCCAGCATTCAAGCACTGCGGCGGCCATATTCGTGTCGTTGGAGTTTGTAACTATGCCGTAAAGTGTAAAGGGGTTGCCGGCGCAGGTGTAGTAATTCTCCTGGTCCTTGTCCCACTTGGGGGCGGGAACAACACCAAAATCAACTTCTACATCGCCGCCAAAGTGCTTTATGGCGCTAACTGCGCGGTCAACGTGGAAGAGTGAGCGGCCGGATGCAAATATATCGGTACTGCCCCTCCAAAGTCCGTCATCTGTATCATAGCAAAGGTGCTCCATCTTATCAAGCAGAGATTGCGCTTTCTCGCCAAAGAAGGACTCTGCGGCTACCAGTGTGCCGTCTTCTGTTTTTTCGGTCGTGCGCATGCCCGCGCCGTAAAACAGCGCATCAAGTGCAAGTGTAGGTAATACAAGACCGTACTGGTCGCCATTTGATTTTGTGGGATCGTCATCAAGGTTGCGGTAAAAGTCGGTGCACATCTCTATCAGCTTGTCGGTCGTCCATTCGTTGGCGGAGACGAGATCATAGGGAGAGGTAAGGTCCGGGCGGGTCTCGAGGAGCTCTTTGTTAAAGAACACCGTGTACATCATGTAAAGGAGGTTGGTGGAAATATCGCCGGAAACAAAGAATATCCTATCGTTTACCGTGGCCTCCTTGGTGAGCAGTGCGGGCCACCAAGGCTTATTAAGATCCAAATAATCTACCGAGTTGAGGTCATAGAGATAGTTATTGTATGCGGCGTTGGCCATAGTCTGGCTGTAGCCCGCAATGATATCAAAGGAGTGGTCGCCTGACTGTATGCTTGAATCAATAAACGAAACAAAGGGTTTAAGGTTGCCGGCGTTACCCTTTTGGGGGATAAAATTAAGGCTTACCTGCATGCGGTCCTCAACCATGCGGTTGCGGCGGTTGATGGCATCCTCCACCTTATCGATTATATTGGATGGGTCGGCGGAGAAGAACTCAAGGTTTTCAACATCAGACCAGTAAAGCACGCCCATAGTAGCGCCGCCAAGATTAAGATCCTCGGGCAGGGAGAGCTTTACGGTGGGGTCCTCGGTCGTTTCGGGTGTGGTATCGGTGACACCTGCGGCGGCCGTGGTGGTCTCATCCCCGGTATTTGATGGTTTGGCGCATGCCGCAAGGCATAATAGCAGCATAAGTGCCGCAAGCGAAGCAGCAAGTGATTTGGTAAAGAGCTTGTTCATGGTATACCTCCGTATATTTGCAGTTGATCCGGTTCGGATTTGCTGTTTATTATAGGATATTATAATATAAAATGTGCCTCGTGTCAATATGATTTGTGCTTCTTTGACAGTCGGAAGCGAAATTTTTTTCGCGTTTTTTCCCTTTCGCTGAACCGTAGGTTTAGTTTGGTTGACATTATACCGGTACTGTGGTATAATAAAAAAACACGCTTTTTGAAATATTATTTTTATTACAATGATAAAGCAGGAAAATATAAGCGAAGAAAGGGAGCTTTTGCTGCGGCGAAAGTTGACATCGGGACCAAGATCAAAATGAAAAAACAAGACAGCCACCGCTCCAACGGGCGTTTACTTTTGGAGTTTATGCGCGGCTCAAAGCTTTTATTTTTGGTGGGGATACTCACTTCTCTCGCCGTGACGGCGGCGGATATGCTCAACCCACAGCTTATCCGTTTTACCGTGGATAAGGTGTTGCGCGACGAGAGCGGGGAGGTGCCCTCATATGTCAGTGTGATAGTTGAGGCAATGGGCGGCGCGGATGCCATCCGCGCCGGGCTTTGGAAGATGGCACTGCTCATCGTCTGCGTGGCGTTGGCGGCTGGCGTGTTCCGTTATCTCCAGCGCATATTCAACACCAAGGCATCCGAAACACTGGTAGAGCATATGCGCAATATGCTCTACGAAAAGATACAGTCACTGCCCTTTGCGTGGCATATGAAAAACAAAACGGGGGATATAATCCAGCGGTGCACCTCGGATGTTGATATGGTAAAAAACTTTCTCTCCGAGCAGCTTATGTCCATCCTCCGCATCGTGATCCAAGTAACGGTGTCACTGGTCGTTATGTACGGCATGGATACAAAGCTTGCGCTGGCGGCCACTCTCACCCTGCCGGTGATATTTGCATATTCCGCCATATTTGGACGGCGCATCGGCGCGGGCTTTAAGGAATGTGATGAGGCGGATGGTGCGCTCTCCGCCATAGCGCAGGAGAACCTTACCGGCGTGCGCGTGGTTCGCGCCTTTGGGCGTGAAAAATACGAGCGCGAGCGTTTTCGCAAGCAAAACGGCCACTACCGCGATCTTTATCTCAAGCTTTCAAAATATATGTCCGCCTTTTGGGGCATGAGTGATCTCATCACCGGTCTGCAGGTCATGATGATGATAGTCATGGGCGTTTACGCCTGCCTTGACGGCAGACTCACCGCCGGCTCGTTTATCGCCTTTATTACCTACAATTCAATGCTCACATGGCCTATGAGGCGACTGGGGCGCATGGTATCCGAAATGAGCAAGGCCGGCATAGCCATCGACCGCCTGGGCTACATCATGCATTCCGAGCCGGAGCGCGACCGCGAGGGCGCGTGCGAGCCGGATATGCACCGTGATATCTGCTTTGAGGACGTAAGCTTTGCCTACGAGGGCTGCCCGGAGCTGCTCTCGCATATATCCTTTACCGTTCCCGCCGGCTCAACGGTCGGAATACTCGGCGGCACGGGGTCGGGCAAATCAACGCTCGTGCATCTGCTGGATCGCCTTTACGAGCTGCCCGCCGACGGCAGCGGCGGCAGGATAACGATAGGCGGAGTGGATGTGGCGGATATCAGCGCCGCGCACCTGCGCCGCAATATTGGGATCGTTCTGCAGGAGCCGTATCTTTTCTCCCGCTCGATAGCCGAAAATATTGCGATCGCCAGCCCCGGGGCGGGCATGGATGAGATACGCGAGGCAGCTCGCGTGGCATGCCTTGATGAGACTGTCTCCGGCTTTGCCGAGGGGTATGATACCTTTGTAGGCGAACGCGGAGTAACGCTCTCGGGCGGTCAAAAACAGCGCACCGCCATTGCTCGCATGCTGACGGAGCGCGCGCCGATAATGGTGTTTGATGATTCGCTTTCTGCCGTTGACGCGGAAACGGATGCCAAGATCCGTGCGGCACTCTCGGATAAGCTTGGCGGATCAACGGTGTTTCTGATCTCGCACCGCACGGCAACCTTGATGGGGGCGGATAATATTATAGTCCTCGATCACGGCAGGATAGCCGAGTGCGGCACGCATGAGGAGCTCGTTGAAAAGGACGGCGGCATATATCGCCGCATATTTGAGATACAAATGTCGGATCCCGACGATGCCCCGAAAGGTGACAGAGATGATCTCGGGGAGGTGGGAGCATGAAAAAGAACAACGATAATAAGAAGAAAAAAACGAACGATAAAGATATCAAGATAAAAAACAAAAGCGAAAGCCAAAGCGAAAGCGAAAGCAAAAACAGGCCGGAAGCCGCCGATCCCCGAGTGAACAAAAAAAGCAAAAATGACAGCTATGTAAAGCTCCCGTGGTTCGGTATCGGCCGCATATTGCCCTTTATCAAGCCGTATTATCGCGTTTTGCTGTTCATGGCGCTGTTTGGCGCCGTGGGCAGTGCCGTGGATATCGTCATTCCGCTCTTTCAGCAATACGCCATCGATAATTATATCGTCACGGGGGTAATGGGCACTCTGCCGTGGTTTGTGGGGCTTTATCTTTTAACGCTTGTGGTGCAGGTAGGTGCTAACTGCTTTTCTACCTATATGGCCTCCCGCGTTGAGATAAGCGTGGGACACGACCTAAAGCAGCGCAGTTTTGACCACCTGCAAACGCTGTCCTTTTCCTATTTTAATCAAAACAGCGTGGGATATATCCATTCAAGGATAATGAGCGATACTGCCCGCATCGGCGAGCTGGTATCCTGGTCCTTTATGGATGCAGTGTGGAACCTTTCCTATATCATCGGCGCCGTGGTGGTGATGCTCAGCATCAACCGGCGACTTGCGCTGGCGGTCATTGCCATCGTGCCTATAGCGGCGGTGCTGATAGCCTTTTCGCTTGGCAAGCTCACCGCCCTCAACCGCTCGATAAGAGAGCTTAACTCCCGCATATCCGGCGACTATAACGAGGGTATCACCGGAGCAAAAACGATAAAGACGTTGGTGGTTGAGGACAAAATGGTATCCGAATTTGAGGCGGATACCCGAAAAATGAAGAACACCTCTGTCCATGCGGCGCGTTTTCGCGGACTTTTGTGGTCATCCGTTTCCTTTTTCTCCTATGTTGCGCTGGCGCTCGTGCTTTGGCGCGGCGGAATACTTACCATAGAGCAGGCAATGAAGGTAGGCACGCTCTCGGCGTTCATGTCCTACGCGCAGGGGCTTATGGACCCACTGCTGTGGATAATCGATGCCATCTCAAGCCTTATAAACACGCAGGTAAATATCGAGCGTGTTACCCGCCTGCTTGAAACGCAGTCGGATGTTACCGATACGCCGCAGGTCATTGCCAAATACGGCGATACCTTTGAGCCGCATCGTGAAAATTGGGAGCCGCTGTGGGGAGATATCGAGTTCCGCGATGTAACGTTTAAGTACCCCGACGGTGAGGAAACCGTCCTTGAGCATTTCTCGCTCAAGGTGCCGCAGGGAACGCAGGTGGCGATAGTCGGTGAGACGGGAGCGGGAAAATCCACGCTCGTCAACCTTGTTTGCCGCTTTTTTGAGCCGACCGAGGGCGAGGTGCTGATAGACGGCAGAGATGCCCGAGAGCGCTCTCAGCTGTGGTTGCATTCAAATATCGGCTATGTTTTGCAGGCGCCGCATCTTTTCTCCGGCAGCGTGCGGGATAACCTCCGCTACGGCAAGCCGGATGCAACAGATGAGGAGATAAACGCCGCACTGGCGCTCGTTTCCGCGGATGCGGTCGTGGCACGTATGGACAACGGCCTTGACAGCGAGGTCGGAGAGGGTGGAGACCTGCTCTCCACCGGCGAAAAGCAGCTGCTCTCCTTTGCCAGAGCCATTATAGCCGACCCGCGTATTTTGGTGCTGGACGAGGCTACCTCCTCCGTTGATACCATCACCGAGCAGGTGATCCAAAATGCCATCAATAAAGTAACGCGCGGGCGCACCTCATTTATTATCGCGCACAGGCTCTCCACTATCCGCGATGCCGATGTTATAATCGTTGTGCGGGACGGCAGGATCGTTGAGCAGGGTCGCCACGCGGAGCTTATGCACCGCCGCGGATATTACCATTCGCTCTATACCCGCCAATACGAAAAGGATGCGCTGGATATTCTCGGTTGATCACCGATAAATTCCGATGAATAAATAAAATAATACATACCCCCCGAGCCGTTCTCCGCGAGAACGGATCGGGGGGTTATGTATGCGCGTATGCCATGCGTCGCACATAACGAACATTATTGTACATCATTACCTGTTTAGCCCCTCGGTGAGATCTTGGCCTCACGCCATCAAAAACTTGACGAATGGTGGGTTTTGTGATATTATATATAATAGGGTAACTGTTTAAGCTCCGCACTCGCCTGCTTGCCTGCTGCCCCAAAGGTTAGCTTTTGAAAGGACCACACACATGAACATTGAAAAGCAGAGACGATTTATAATCAATTTTGTATTTTTTATTATAATCTTCGGTCTCTCCATACTGCTGGTGCGCTTTGCACTGCCCGCGCTTTTTCCCTTTGTAATAGCATTGCTCGTAACGCTATTGCTGCGCCCGCTCGTTAATTTTTGCGTGCGCCGCTTGCATTTTAACCGCAAGCTGGCAGCGGCGCTGTTTGTGATCCTGTTTTACGGTACGATAGGCCTTTTGGTGGTACTGATCGTTTTAAAGCTTATCGGCGCACTTGGCGCGTTTATTGCACGCCTGCCCGAATTTTTTAACCAAACGGTGACCCCGGTCATCAGAGAGGTGACCGCCAGCATATCAGAGATCATTGAAAATTTTGATGCCGACAGCACCATTGATCTCAATAAAACGGTATCCGGCATCATATCTGCCCTCAGCACAGCAGTATCGGATTTTTCTGGCAAGGCCTTGGCCTTTGTGGGATCCTATGCTACATCCGTCCCCGCACTGCTCGTAAATATCGTTATCACCATCGTTGCCACGGCATTTATGCTGATGGATTACGACTCCATCAAAAGCTTTGTCGCGCATCAGCTGCCGGACGAGCGGCGCGTGTTCATCGGCACGGTGGTTGAGCATCTTGGTCGTGTTGTGTGGAAGTACATAACCTCCTATGCCATAATTCTTTCCATCACCTTTGCAGAGCTGTCTGTGGGATTGCTCTGTATAGGTCAAAAAAACGCCTTCGGCATTGCCGCCGCAGTAGCTATATTCGATATTTTGCCTGTTGTGGGGTCGGGTACCGTCCTTGTGCCTTGGGCCGTCATCTTAATGCTGACGGACAGTGTCGGTCGCGGTATAGCCCTTTTGGTGGTGTGGGTGATGATCAGCATCGTGCGCCAGATAATTGAGCCCAAGATCGTCGGCGATACCGTTGGCATGCACCCCCTGCTTACCCTTTTTGCCATGCTGCTTGGCAATTTTGTGTACGGCGGCGTTGGTATCTTTCTTGTTCCCATTGCCATCGCACTCTGCCAAAACCTGCACGAGCATGGTGTGATAAGCCTTTATAAGTCGGTTCCCGCCGATGAGCGTGATGAGGATGCCCCAGGTCTTTGGGAGCGGGCATGGGCTATTCTCTCACGCCGCAGTAAAAAGACCGCCGATGGGACGAAAAAAGATAAGAAAAACAAAAACGAAAACAAAAACGATAAATCCAACGAAAGTGACGAGAGCTGATGGCACATGCAGTTATAACGGATGCCGACTTCAGACGACTGACCCGCGCTCCCGTGGCGGGCAAATACCTGCTTTTTGGTGACGAGGATTATCTCAAGGCGCACTCGGTCGAGGCGGCTCGGCGGCTTTTGTGCCCGGATGAGAGTCTATCCCCTTTTAATTGCATAAGCATCGACCGTGCCGCGTATTCGGCGGGGGAGCTGCGCCGAGCACTGCTGCCGCCGCCGATGTTTACAGCCTGCAAGGCCGTAACAGTCACACTGACCTTTGATGACCTGCGCCCGGCAGAGCTTTCCGAGCTTATCGAGGTGCTTGAGGATGCGAGCTTGTTTGAGCATAACTTTCTCACTATCGTCGTACCGTCCGGCGGCATGGATGCGGGCACTCAAAAACGACCCTCCGCATTGCTTAAAAAGCTAAGCGAGGTAATAGTACCCGTGCGGTTCGATCCGGTCAGCGGCGCGCGCTTGCGCGAGTGGATAAATCGGCATTATACTGCGGCGGGGGTCACGGCCTCGGCGGCGGTGTGCGATCTTACGTCATCTCGCTGCGGCGAGAGCATGTTCACGCTCGCCTCCGAGATAGATAAGGTCGCCTTTTACGTGCTGGCGGACGGCAGGCGGGAGGTCACGGCAGAGGATGTGCGACTCGTCAGCTGTGAGAGCGGCGGCTATGATGCCTTTGCTTTTGCCAATGCAATACTTAATTGCAAGTGCGCCGATGCGCTGGCAGTGCTTTCCGAAATGAAAGCGCGGCGGGTAGAGCCTATAATCGTTATGAGCGAGCTGATACGTGTTATCTGCGATATGAGCGCAGTGGAGCATTGCTTGGCGGCCGGGATGTCGCCCGCAGCTATCTCTGCAGAAACGGGGTTGCGCGAGTACCCGGTAAAGCTTTATTCCGCCGCCGTTCGCCGCCTGCCTGCGGGTGCGCTTGCGGGACTGCTCACCGCCGCCGCACGGACGGATGCCGCGCTTAAATCATCTGCTCTCGACTATCTGCCGATAGAGCGGCTGATATGCTCGATGGGGTGATGTCACTCGGTCCGTCGGCGCGGCGCGGGCGGCTCGCGGCGGCGCGAAAATTGTTGAAAACGTAGAATTTCATTTTTAATTGTAAATTTTGCTTTTGGGGGACAGCTGAGGTTTTCCACAGGGTTTTCAAGATATCCACAGGTCAATGTGGGGATGGTTTGGCACAAAAAGGGCGAAAAACGCGAGTTTTTCACACTTAACCACAGGTTTTTGCACAGGCTGTGGAAAACTTTTTGCCCCAAGCGGTGGAAAACACCAAATAAAAAAATACCCAATACCGCACAAAACGGAGGTGAATCAAATTGACATCTCGCCGCAAAAAACGCCTTTTGATATGCATCGTCCTCGGTGTTATCGCCGCCGCGGCGGTGGCGTTTATACTGGCATCGGAAAATGTATACCATGCCGAGAATTTCGGCTTTGAGGATCTTTGTTCCGCTGCGGATGCGGATGGGGCCGGCGTGGACGATTACACCGATATAAAAAACGGAGCACTGGCGTACATAGCCACAGATCCTATCTATGAGAGCCGATACTACGGCGGCGGGTATCCCGATGACGGTTACGGCGTTTGCACCGATGTTATATGGAGTGCACTGCGCGCCGCCGGCTACGATCTTAAATCAATGCTCGACAGCGATATCGCCGCGCATCCCGAGGCTTATCCCGAGATAGAGGTACCGGACCCGAATATTGATTTCAGGCGTGTGAGAAATTTAAATATCTTTTTTGAGCGGCACGCAGAGTCGCTAACGACCAAGCTTTTGGATCCGCGCGAATGGCAGGCGGGGGATATCGTGGTCTTTTCGCCGAGCCATATCGGCATATGCTCGGATAAAAGGGATATCCTCGGCATTCCGTATCTGATACACCACGGCAACCCGGAGGACGGTGCGAGGGAGGCAAAGGATATACGGCGCATGAAGATAGTGGGTCATTACCGCCTGCCTGCGGAGGGACTTTGTTTGAATAATAACGATCAGATGTAGCATTTGCCTATTATACACCATCGATCTGCACACCGATCTGCCTATGCGACAAATAATAATTTGTACTTTTTTCACAAAAGCCGTTGACAGCAACGGCTTTTTTATGTATAATGTTTTCAAGGGCAACGCCCGCAGGCAGAAAGGCAGACGCTTTCGCAAATACTCAAGCAAGCATGGCCATGGCCGTGCTTAACCCGAAGGGAGACAAAAACCATGAAAAAGACTCTTATCACGACTCTTTGCCTTACCCTTGCGCTCATAATGTGCGCCGCCATCCCGTTTGCCGCCATATCGGCAAAACGCGGGGAGGCCTCGTTGCCGCAGGGCTTTGAGGCCGCCTACATGCCGCCGGAGGAGGATGATTACTCCGGTCTCGCCGCCGACCCCACCACGCTTACGATCGATGCATCGGCGGGCACAGGTGGCTACGCTCTTGCCTATTCGGCATCCGGCTACAAAACGCACACCACGGCATCCATATTTGCCAAGGTGGCCAACCGCACGCTGTATGATAAGACCTGCAGCGGCATGCAGGGTATGAATGTTGGTACTACCTATATTTATACCGCAAAGATCAAAACGGATAACTCTGCCGTGGCGATAATCCGTACCAACGCCAACACAGGCGACCAGGTGGTCATGTCCTATTATTCCAGCCTCAGCGCCACCAGCCCATCCTCCTGCACAACGCTCGGCCACGCCAATGAGCTGACCGTCATTACAAAGACGGAGAACGGTAAGGGTGTAAACTACATGTATGTTGCCACCTGCGCCGACGGTCTGCCCGGTATTGCAAGACTTAAAATAGACGGCACAAAGCTTTATTTTACCGGCTATTTTGCGCCCACAAAGACCAGCGGCTCGACCTTTAACGGCGGCGGCATCAAGGGCGTTTACCATTCCGGCGGATATTTCTACTTCCTGCTCAAATCCGGCATGACCTTCTATCACTGCCGTATATCCGACAGTGCCGCGGGCGGAACCAAATCCAACCCCACCGCAGTTACCTGCTACAAGGCATTTACCATCGATACCCGCAACGCCATGTTCGTTTCCAGCTCCGGCAAGGTATCCACCCTCAGTGGGATCGACACATGGATAAACCAAGGCTTTGGCTATCTTACAAACACAAAATCCATCTATGTGCCGATCTTTAACGGCAAAAACGATAATGCTATCCTTTCCTATGATGTTTCCGACTATGTAACGCCGGAAAAGCTCAAGGAGGAGAAGAACTGCTCGGATGTTCTTTTCCCGACGGTCGAGACCTTCAGGATCTCGGATTCCTCCCTCAGCCTCTTTGAGATAGAGGCGGCGGGCTTCCGTACCGGTCAGGGTACTGACGGCGACCTGCGCCTATACTTTAACACAAATGCATCTGCCGCCGCCAAGGAGGGCATTTGGAGAGTCAGCAGCTACAGCCGCACCTCCAGCCCTGCAAAATCAATGGTAAACGCCGATAGCATCACCTACACCGTTAAATACAACAACAACGCAAGCAATGCAAGCGGCTCTACCAAGACTACCTATCACATCAAGGGCATATCGGTAAAGCTTCGCTCCAACGGCTTTACAAGAAGCGGCTATACCTTCGTGGGATGGAACCTTACGCGTAAATCCGACGGCAAGTGGCTCTACTTTACGGCCGATGGCAATGCAAAATGGTACACCAAGGGCTCACAGCCGGTCGGCGCACACCTGGCGCTTTATGAGGACGGCCGCAAGGTCTCGGCTCTCACAAGCGTAAAGGGCGATACCGTTACCTGCTATGCACAGTGGCAGCCCAATGCTACCGGTACCAAGAGCTATTACATTAAGTATGATGCCAACGGCGGCAGCGGGACAATGGCCGACACCAAGGTCGTGTACGGTACTGCCACAGCCTTAAGAGACAACGCCTTTACACGCGATGGCTACAGCTTTGGCGGCTGGAACGCATACAGGATGTCAGATAACAGCTGGATATATGTCAATAACTCTACAGGCTCCGACAAATGGATAGCCGCAGGCGAGTCAACAGAGGGCTATACCCTCAAGGTCTACAAAAACGGCACGCGCGTGTCAAAGACCTCCTCTACCGACCGCGATCTGGTAACGTTCTATGCTGTGTGGAATAAAGACTGAGCCCCTGTTTGATATCGGAGATATAATTTAGTTTTAAATAATGATCCCCCGCCGGAGTCATGCCGATGATGACTCCGGCGGGGGTGTTATGGCTGAAAACCGAAAAAGCATAATTGGGAAAAAGTATGATGAAACTATGCGATAATTACGTGCGATATTACCGTGGGTACAAGAAATAGTTATGGACAAGCTTTACCTGCAAATATATATTAATGTGTTGCATCTTTAGATCTGCGCATGCGGTGATGAATATATCCGATGAAAAAAGCTCCTATCCTCTGTGAGGAAAGGAGCTGTGGCCTGCCCGACAGGATTTGAACCTGCGGCCTCAAGAGTCGGAGTCTTGCGCGCTATCCAGCTGTGCCACGGGCAGATATCACGGTAAATATTATACACCATTGCGAGCGCAAAGTCAAGCATTTTTTGTCTTTTTATGCGGTGGATAGGTGCATTTGAGCTTTACCACTGAATTTTGTGAGTGCCAACGGCGGCGGGTCAATACCCGCCGCTGTTTTTGCGCAGTCGCCAAAAGAGCTTTCGCAAAAGCTCGATGGGGAACACCAAAAGTGATGATAGCATTGCCCACAAAAGCTCGCCGCCCCTCAGCGGCACGGTGCGCAACACCTCGCCTCCAAGATATACAAAGGCTATCTGTATCACAAGCACCGCGCTCATTATAGTGATAAATGCGGGGTTTTTCCTGATGTTCGCCAAAATGTGCAATCGGTCGGTGCGCGCGTTAAAGCAATTAAACACCCCGGCAAAGATAAAAAAGGCAAAAAAGGCGGTAAGCAGATATCTGTCGTCTGCGGCGTATCTAAAGCGCGAGGTGAAAAACGGGAGCTTTAAAAAGGCGAGCGAGAGCGCGATGGTGGAGGTGCCGAGCACGGCGATCTGATCTATCATGTAGCGGTTGAGTATCGGCTCGTCACGCCGCTTCGGCGGCTCACGCATGCAGGAGGGGAGCGCGCCCTCGCCCGCAAAGGCAAGCCCGCCCAAAGTGTCCATTATAATATTTATCCACAGCATCTGCACAACGGTCACCGGCGCATTTATGCCAACAAACGGACCTATCATTGAAACGCCTACGGCGCAAAGATTCATGGTGAGCTGCAGGGTGATAAATTTGCGTATGCTTTTAAAGATATTCCTGCCGTAAAGCACTGCACCCGCAACAGATGAAAGATCATCCCGCAGCAGCACAATGTCGGATGCCTCCCGCGCTACGTCGGTGCCGCTACCCATGGCAAAGCCGATGTCAGCGCGGCGGAGGGCCGGGGCATCATTAATGCCGTCCCCGGTCATGCCAACCACCGATCCACGCTCCTGCGCTATCCGCACCAAGCGGCTCTTGTCGCTTGGTACGGCGCGGGAGACCACACCAAGGCGCGGCAAAAGCTCGCCCACCTCCTCGTCACTCATCCCTGCCAGCTCGGCGGAGGATAGCACCCTGTCAACACCGCGGCCGAGTATCCCGCAGCCGTTGGCTATCGCTTCTGCGGTCTCGGCGCTGTCCCCGGTGATCATCACTACTCCGATCCCGGCGCCGCGCAGCTCACCGACGGTTTTTGCCGCCGTCGGGCGCAGACGGTCACTAAGCTCCACCGCGGCAATGATATAAAGCTCGCGCGGGATCATGTTTGCCCTCCCCACCGTATCTTCGCCCGTGGCTATCACCAAGACTCTGCCGCCGCCGCGCCGTGCCTTGGATATTGCCGAGGCAAAGCGGCGCAGGTCGGCGCGGCGTGCCCGCCCGCCCTCGTCAATATATCCGCAGACATGCGGCAAAAGCACCTCGGGTGCGCCCTTTATGTATATCCTGACGCCGCCCACATCCGTGCAACGGCAGGCCGAGTATTTTCTTTGGCTGTCAAAGGGCAGGCGTTGCAGGCAGGCCGGCAGATCCCGGGCGGGATCCCCATCGCGCTGTGCATCAAGCTCAAGTACCGATGCCATTATCGCCCTGTCCGCCGCATTGCCGCCAATGGGGACTGTTAGCTCACCCTCCTGCCCGGGGGTCGAGACGGTATTAAGATATGCGGATGTGCGGTACTCATGCCACAGCGCGGCAGAGCCATCCCGCAGTGCCTCCGCGGATGATAGCCGCCTCCCGTCCCCGAGGATCACACCGCCCACTGTCATCCGTCCCTCTGTAAGCGTGCCTGTTTTGTCGGTGAAAAGAATATTCATGCTCCCCGCCGCTTCGATCCCAACAGGCTTGCGCACAAGCACGCCGTCCTTGGCCATACGCCCGATGTTTGCGGAAAGCACCACCGCTATCATCATTGGCAGTCCCTCCGGCACGGCCACCACAACGACCGTCAGCCCAAGCGTCAGCGCGGAGAGCAGCTTTTGGGTAAGATAGGTCGTGTCGCGCAGTTTCATAAGTATAACGCTGCCCATGTAGCCGCTGTCTATCACAAATGCGCGAAACAAAAATGCGGCAGCCACTATGGCAGCCGCGGCATAGCCAAGGCGGCTTATCTGCGCGGCAAGGCGGGAGAGGCGAAGCTTTAGCGGACTTTCACGCGTCTCCTCCTGCAGCTCACCGCTTATCCCGCCAAGGCTCGTGTTGTCTCCAACGGCACTAACCAGCATCTCCCCCTCGCCGCTGATAACAAGACAGCCGCGAAGCACGCCGCAGGGGTCGGAGGGCAGGGGGGAGCGACCACCGTCGGTCGCCGTTGGTGTTCCCGCGGCGCTTTGCGGCGCTGGATCCTCATCCGATGCAAAGGAGAGTGTGGTGCAAATATCCGGCAAGCGGTAAGCGGCACTCTTTTCCGCCTCGCGCGTCTCACCTGTCATCGCCGATTGATCCACCCCGATCCTACCGCTTATCAGATAGCCGTCGGCGGGGATCGCTTCCCCCGCGGCCAGCAACACCACGTCCCCCACCACGATGTCGGAAATCGGAAGCTCTCGCACCACGCCCTCTCTCCGCACGCGACACTTCCCGCGCCGCGCCTCGGCCGCCAGCCGCCCAAAGGCCGCCTCGCCGCCGTATTCGGATATTGTGGAGACGGTCGTTGCCGTGATAACGGATATGGCAATACCCAGCGTTTCAACCCAGTCGGTGTGACCTATCGTAAATATGATATTTGCGGCCAACGCGCCAAGCAGGACCTTTATCACCGGGTCGCCGAGGTTGGCAAAAAAGCGTGAGATAAAGCTGCGGCGTTTTCTCTGCCGCAGTGTGTTCCCACCGTATCTTTTGCGGGATAGCTCTGCCGCCTCCTCGCTGAGTCCGCAGCGTATATCTACCCGGCTTGCACCGCCGGCTGTCTTTTGCATCATGAGTGATCCTTCCTTTGCAACTTGAGTCTGCCTTGTAACGATTATATTCCCCTGCGGCGCATAAAATGCAAAACAGCAATATTTGTCCCATGAATTCGAGTTTATGACTTGATTTTGCGGCGGTTTTGTCTTATAATATTCTTGTAGAACTCGGTATCCGCAAGGAACCGAAAAACAAAACGGAGGATCATCTGAATGGAACTGATAAAGGATAAGGATCTTGATAGATTTAAAGAGGTCGAGGAGGTCACGGCCGCGCCGACAGCCTCTCGCCGACTGCGCATAGGCTTTATCGGCACCGGCGGCATCGCACGCTCTCACATAAAGGCGTACAAGCAATTCAGCGATGTTGATATAGTAGCGGGGGCGGATCTCATTCCCGGCAAGGCCGAAAAATTCTTTGCGGCAAACGAGGTAGAGGGTGTTCACACCTATACCGACTACCGCGAGATGATAGCCCGCGAGCAGCTTGACGCGGTGTCTATCTGCACATATAACCGTCAGCATGCCGAGCCGGCTATCTACGCCATGCGCCACGGCATTGATGTGTTGCTTGAAAAGCCGTTTACCGTTACGCTTGACGAGGCGGTAGAGGTCTGCCGTGTTGAAAAGGAGACGGGCAGGATCCTCTCCATCGGCTTCCAGCCTCGCTTTGACCCGAATATGCAGATGATAAAGCAGATTTTTGAATCCGGCGTGCTTGGTAAGATCTATTACATACAGACCGGCGGCGGTCGTCGCCACGGTATACCCTGCCGCGACGGTAAGGATACATTCATAAGGGATGATACAGCGGGCATCGGTGCGCTTGGCGATATAGGCTGCTATTCGCTGGATATGATGCTTCGCGCACTGGGCTACCCCAAGCCCCTGACCGTTTCGGGCTATAAGTCTGCCTATTTCGGTAAGGATCCCGCATATTACGGCAGTCGCCCCGAGCTTGCAGAAAAATTTGGTGTTGATGATTTTGCCGCGGCGTTCATTCGCTTTGAAAACGATCTGGTCATCGACTTCCGTATCTCCTGGGCCATGCATATGGATACCTCGGGAGATACCATAGTGCTTGGCACAAAGGGCGGACTTCGCATACCCTCCACCGAGTGCTGGAACGGCACTGTCGGCGGACCTATGACACTTTATCGGGAGGTGTGCGGTCAGCAGGTG
This sequence comes from uncultured Ruminococcus sp., assembly GCA_964522215.1. Classification (GTDB taxonomy): domain Bacteria; phylum Bacillota; class Clostridia; order Oscillospirales; family CAG-272; genus CAG-390. Next base: position 21,776 of record CAZFVR010000016.1, read on the forward strand.
GAAACGGTGCTGCCAACGCTTGAACTTCGCGGTCTCGGCCGTGTTGAGCGCAAGGTGCGCTCCTTCCTTGATGCTGTCATCACCCGCGGTAAAGCCCCGGTGCCGACCTCCGAGATACTTATAAATCAGGCTATCATCGATGCCATCGCCCGCTCCGCCGACCTCGGCCGCGAGGTGGAGGTAGAGATACCGGAGATATAAAAAATAAATACAATATAAGATAATATAAGATCCGCTCCCCTGCTGAAAGACGAAAGCCTTCGGCAGGGGAGCGGATCTATGATTCCGATTTATGAGTTTGCAGAGGTGTTTGATCTGATATTAGCTATCCTATCCAGTGTATTTTGCAGGATTATCTCGGCAGAGAGGGAGTCTATCACTGCTTTGCGGCGTTTGCCGCGTGTATTGGTCTCGTTAAGATAGCGAGATGCGGCAACGGTCGTCAGTCTTTCGTCCGTCATCATGACAGGAATGCCGGCCTCCTCGGCCAGCAGCTCGGCAAATTCGCGGCATCTGTCGGCGCGTGCGCCCTCACTGCCGTCCATATTGCGGGGAAGCCCCACCACGGCGGCCACGGCCTCCTGCTCAAGGGCGATCCTTGCCACCTCACGCGCGGTGGCGGCTATCCCGCCGGGGCTTACACTGCCTATCCCGCCGGCCAAAAATCCTGCGGAGTCGGAGATCGCCAGCCCGGTACGGCGGTCGCCAAAGTCAACACCAAGCAAGCGGCCGTCAAGTGCGGCGATGGTATTGATATCCGATATCATATCAGTGTATTACCTCCGTTGTTGGGTCTTGTTGATTTATATCTTTCCGCCCTCTTTTTGTAAGGTGCAAAAAGAGCCATGTAAGCGCGGCGGATACGCCAAGCGCGGCCGCGGCAATAATGCCAAGCAGTGCGCGGGAGCTATCCTCGGGTAGCGGCAACAGCGGCAGGATGAAGGAGGATGCGTTAAACGCCGCGTGAAGCAAAAAGGATGCGGTGGTCGACCCTGTGCGGAGGCGCACAAAGCCGAGGTACAGCCCAAGCAAAAATGCATAGCAGATCCACAGCACCTGCCCATGTATCAGCCCAAAGATCGCCGAGGTTATAAGCAGTACCGCCCATGTGGGCAGGGCACTGCCAAGGGAGGAGACGAGCAGACCGCGAAAGATCAGCTCCTCGGAGAGCGGTGCGCACACCGCCGTGGCGATGATAGACATCAGAGAGGTCTCGCTGAGCGTGGAGGACTGCTCGATATAGTCGGAGATAAGCTCCTCGGGTATCGGCAGGATGTCAAACGCCAGCGACACCGCAAGGTTCAGGGTGAAGCCGAGAGCTATGAGTATCGGTACGGTCGCCGCCCTAACTCCACCAAAGCCGCTGCCGCGCCTGTAGCCTACGCGTCCCGAACGCAGATATTTGCGGTCGCGAATGAGATACACTATCAGCGACGCCGCAAATACGGCAATGGTTGAGAGGATGATCTCAAGGAAGGTCACCTCGCCGAGCTTTTCCTCTGTCAGCCACTCAAGGATATCGGTGGTATTGGCGCCAAGCGCCCATATCAACGCGTAAGCCGCGACCAGTGCAAAGGAGATGACATATCTTATGCCAAAATAAAGTGCCAGCCACCCTGCGGCGGCACCTATGGCGCGCCATACGCTCCCGCGCGTGGCGCGTGGTTGGGGCGGGGGCGGGGGCGCAATGCCGCTGCCCGACATTTCGCTTTGGGGAGGCAGCGGTGCGCTCGGCAGACGTTCGTTTTCTTTTTCGTTCATTGGTTTATTATCGCGTATCGACCGCACGGGAAGCCGCGCGGTCGGTACTGCCATATCTAAAGTATCAGTCGATATAGTCCATCGGGTCAACGCCGATCATCGGGAGCAGACGAGTGATCAGCATACGGTGGCGCATGTAGGGGTGATAGCGCAGGCCGTCCGCCAACAGCTCGGGTGAGATGTTGACCTCTTCGGGTGTCGTGGCGCAACCGGCTCGCTTCATAAGATCCAAAAGATCCTCGGGGCGGGGGAGCGTTTCGTATATCAGGTGGCGTATCTCGCCCCAGTTATCGCGAAGCAGCTCGGGTGTGATATCATCGGTAATAGTAGGCTGATTGAGGCGCTTAACATCATCAAGCTGTTCGGGCGAGAAGTGACGGTACACCTCCTCCCAATCGGTGGGATCGGCGGTGGTGGTTATTGTTTCAAGCCTGTCGGCAAGATTGCGGTAGATCTTATCGATAATGAGGGTGGCAACGCCTACCTTTTTGCCGTGGAATTCCGGCCAAATGCCGCGGGTCAGCTTGTAGCACTCCCAGTAGTGGGAGACAACGTGCTCGGCACCCGATGCGGGGCGGGAGGAGCGTGCAAGCTTCATGGCAAGACCAGAAAGCACCAGCGCCTCCATTATGGCACCTGCGGCCTCCTCGTCGCTCGATGTTACCTTGTCCGCCAAAGCGACCATCTTGGCTACCGCCGTCATGGTGAGATCGGCAACGGCTTCGCAGTAATATTCACCGGTCAAAAGGTGCGATACCTTCCAGTCAAGCACGCCTATGTATTTTGCGACCATATCGCCAAAGCCCGCCGCTTTAAGCTCGGTGGGGGACTCGGCCAGTATCTTTGTATCGGCAATTATCACAGCGGGCTGTTCTGCCTGCCAGGAGATCTTAAAGTTGTTTTTGATAATAGGCGCGGTGTCGGAGGCAAAGCCGTCCATCGAGGGTGCGGTGGCAAATATGCAAAACATCTTGCCAAGCTCAAAGGATGCCACGCGGCAGATATCGTTGAGCGAGCCGGTACCGACGGATATGATGCCGTCAACATCGGCCGCCAGTGCCATTACCTCGTTCACCTGCTCGATGCGGGCGTACTTCATGTTTTCGTATATCAGCTTTTTTAGCGAAAATCCTGCAGCTGCAAGCGATTCAAGCAGTCCCTCGCGCGATGCTACGGCTATCGTGTTCTCATCTGCAACAAGCAGTACTTTTTTGGGGAAGCCTGCGCGGGTCAGCACCTCGCCCGTGCGGGCAGATGCGCCGCTTGATATCTCAACTGCCTTTGTGGCGCAGGTGTGCTCTCTGCCGCAGGGACAGCCCTGAAGCGTTGTAAGAATATTTTGAAGATCCATGGTAAAACCTATCTTTCCTGCCGTATGCGTTTTTAGCTGTTTGAGGCTCGACGGTGGTGTGATGCGCCACCTCGCCGCGCATTGGTCGCATAACGACATATTATATCACTATAATTATAGACCTATTTTGCGCATTTGTCAATACAGCCGATAGTAAAACTTTGTTTTACTATCTAATGCCGCACGGCGTGGGTATGCGCGTTTATCGACGCATGTCAATATCACGGTGCTTGGCAGCATCCCCTCGGCGCGCGGGCTTGCCACGGATCTTGCGCTGAAACTATTGATATTTGGCGCGATTTGTTGTATACTATTATAAGGAAAAACCCGATGACAGCGCCATGGCGTTACCTCCAAAAGGCAAAGCCGTTATATTCAAAGCGGATGCGGCCGCTGTCGCGAATATCAGGCGGAACGTCAACCGAGCGTGCCCAATAAAGCGCACCGCGGGTGGGGTCTCCACCGCGCACGGCGGTGGCCGCCGCTCGACGGGAGCGACTGTCAGGGCGGACTTTGTAATAATCGGCGGCGGTATGCGTGCCGTCGGCCGTCAGCGAGGTGATAAATTGCAATATCACCTCGCCCGGTGTATCCGGGAATGCAGCATCCCGCAAGCGATTAAGCAGCATGGCGCACACAGCCACCCGCACGGGGTAGCTCTCGCCGCCTGCCGCAAGCTCTGCAGCGCGGGACAGCAGCTCTGCCGCCTCACCCTCGTCCGCCAAAGCAGCTCGCGTTTCGGTGCTGTCCGGTGTCACTCGCGGCTCGGCGGCCGCGGTGTTGACCGTCGCAACCGACAAAAAGCACAGCGCAAGGCACAAGGATATAGCTTTTTTTGCGATCATTTATTCACCCTCCGGATCCGATGCGCCTGCCGCACCATCGGGTCTTAAAACTTTTTACTTGTATTATACTTATTATTATTTTAAAAGGAACAAAAAATATACGCCGCACTGTCGGCGGTTTTTGGAAACAGCAATGGATCAAAAACACGAAAAAAGATCTGCCGCATACGGTGGGATAGATATAGGCGAGCTTGGAACGGCTGCAATGCCTCTCCTGCTTAAGATAAAAACAGAACGGCAGTTTGCCGATATGAAAGCCCCGCGCGCGGCGAACATGGCCGCAGTGCCGAGCGGCATATGCCTTGATTATGAGGCGATGGAGGAGGACGAGAGCGGCGAGGATGCGCCGGTGCTTTTTGATGCCTATACCGGGGAAAACGCCGAGGCTGAGCCCCCGCACTCGCAAAGCGAGCTTGTAACGGGCGGTGAGCTGAAGCGCGACGGCGATAGCATCGTCCTCAGCTGGCGAGAATTTGACGGCTGGAACATGACCATAATGTCGATAGCTTTTGACCCTGCCGACCCCGCCACCGTAAGTCTTGGGCGGCAGGAGGTCACACCCTTTGCGGTGGTGATGGAGGCACTCTCCGGAAAACGCCAGCCGGAGCTTTGCTTGGTGCTTGAGCGCGGGCGGCGGCACATCTGCCTGCTTGATACGCAGGGCGACCTGCGAGAGGTGGCTGTGCGCACCTTTAAGCTTGAAAATTCGCTCCTGCGCCGCGGTGCGATGCTGCTTGACTATTCGGTGGAGATACACGGACTGCGCGCCGAACGCACACGCATTCAGATAAAAGCCAAACGAGCGCCGGAGGAATGATTTAAGTCGCCACCCGGCATTCACGGCCGGTGTCTTTTCCGTCCACTTGCTTGCATAAGATCCGTCATATTTCACATTTTCCCTTCGCGTAGGATAAGCTGCGCGCGAAAAGTTGTTTTCTGACGAATTTTCTGACGGCGCAATTGAACGAAAAGAATTGTGCGGTGGTGCATTAAAGATCGCATAGCCCTTTGGAACAATGGACATCCCGCCCGATCCTTGAGAGAAGATCGGGCGGGATGCTTTGCTGTGATACCGTTGCCAATATCATAAAATCGCAGGAACAGACAGTTCTTGGCAGGCGTTCATCCGTAAATAAAGGGAGAGGGCATTGCCTACCAACCTTTCCGCGTGGCTGAGCGGCATATGGTTAGATCCGTAGCTTGTGAGCGTGCTTTTAATAGGAGCGCCTATGCGCTACCCTTGGTTCATGCGGTCGAGCTTGAAGGTGCTGTGCTTGGCGGCTGTTAGGATATCCTCCCGCATTTGATATGGGTGCTGTGCTACGGCGCGACCGCCGTCATCCTTGCCGTGATCCTGCTTTTGCGGCAGAGGAACAGTAATGGCCCGCATGGAGTGTCGATCTTTTGCAGAAAGGACAGGTGTAAAAACACTATTTGATCGATATTGTGGAGGAAGTTATCCCGACTACTGCACGATGTGCAAATAATATCTTGATAATTAAGAAAGTTTGTTATATTTGGTCATTGATAATTTGTCGATTTTATGGTATAATAAACTGATAAAATTTTAACGCATTCCGTTTTTCTCAAGAGGACAAAAAATGAACAAGATCACAGTTATAGGAGCCGGCAGCGTCGGCTCAACAGTTGCATATACGCTTGCCGTTACAGGACTCGCCTCCGAGATCGTAATGATAGATATCAACCGCGATAAGGCCTTGGGCGAGGCACTTGATATCAGACAGGGCGTGCCTTTCTGCTCCCCCTGCTCGATATACGCCGGCGACTATCGTGATGCCGCCGATTCGGATATCGTAGTGCTTACCTCCGGCGTGGCCCGCAAGCCCGGGCAGTCCCGCCTTGATCTGGCGCAGATCAACGTTGATATCACAAAAAGCATAATACCGAACATAGTTGCCTATGCTCCCAATGCCGTTTATGTTATCGTTGCAAACCCCGTAGATGTTCTGACCTATACCTTTATTCGCTGCTCGGGGCTCCCCGCATCTCACATCATAGGCTCAGGTACCATCCTTGATACCGCGCGTCTGCGTGCAAGACTTGCCGAGTTTTATAATATCAGCCAGCAGAACGTACACGCCTACGTTTTCGGCGAGCACGGTGATTCTTCCTTCATTCCGTGGTCGCTTGCAAATATCTCAAACGTACCTGTCGATGAATACCGCTCCTCCCTCGCGGGAGTGGACGGCGCACCCGCTGTCGATCCCATGACGCCTGTCCTCGATCACGCGGCGGTAGAGGATTATGTTCGTCGCTCCGGCGCGCGCGTTATCCAGCGCAAGGGCGCAACCTTTTATGCTGTCTCCATCGCGGTATGTCATATCTGCCGTGCGATCCTCGGCGGTATAGATACCACAATGACCTGCTCCTCTCTGCTTGAGGGTGATTACGGCATTGAGGACGTATGTCTTTCGCTCATCAATATCGTCGGCGAGGAGGGCGTGCGCGGCAAGGTGCTGCCGCAGCTCACCGAAGCCGAGCAGGGAATGCTCCGCCATAGCGCCGATGCCCTACGTGACGTCATTAAAATGATAAAGATCTAATTGCGTTTTACATAGTAAAAAAACATAAAACGATCTGACTATTCAAATAAAAAAAGGAACCGCATATGGTTCCTTTTTTTATGAAACAATTGAAATAATAAGCGATCAGTGCTCCACTGCTGAGGCGATATCGAATTTTTGGTGGTAGCTCTCTATGGCAGAGGAGATGATCTTTATTGCCTCGTCGGCGCAATATAGCTCTTTGACCGCCGTTTGTTTATTTTCAAGCTGTTTGTAGACAGAGAAAAAGTGCATTATCTCGTCAAATATGTGTGTGGGCAGCTCATCGATAGATGTGATGTGGTTATAGTTGGGGTCGGAGAAGGCAACGGCGATGATCTTATCATCAAGCTTACCGCCGTCTATCATGCGCATAACGCCGATGGGATACACCTGCATAAGTGTCATGGGGTACACAGGCTCGTTGCAGATGACCAGCACATCCAGCGGGTCGCCATCGTCGGCATAGGTGCGCGGGATAAAGCCGTAGTTTGCGGGGTAGTGAGTGGAGGTGTAAAGAATGCGGTCAAGGCGCAAAACGCCGGTGCGCTTATCAAGCTCGTACTTGCATTTTCCGCCCTTGGGGATCTCGATCAGTGCCGAAAAATTATCGGGTCTTATCATTGCAGGGTCAATGTCGTGCCAAATATTCATGCAAAAGCTCCGTTCCGCCGCAAAGCGGCATTTTTTTATTTTACATAATCAAATTCAAAGTCATATATCGAGACGGTGCAGCCGTCGGTACAGCCGTGCGCCTCAAGCTCCTCAAACACGCCGCTGCGGTGCAGGACCTTTTGGAAGAAGTTGAGCGACTCGTAATCGCTGAAGTTGATCTGTCCCATAAGATTGAACAGCCACTCGCCCTCAACATAAAAGGTGTTGCCCTCGCGGGTGATGTTGGTCTCGCGGCCGCCGCCAACGTATGCATCCTCCGGCTCAAATTCGCGCTCATATACGCGGATGGGGGGCAGCTTGTCAAGCTCGCGGGCAGTCAGGCGTATCATCTCATCTATCCCTTCGCCGGTAACGGCGGAAACATAGATAAGCTTTGCGCCAAGGGATGCCACATAAGCCTCAAATGCGGGAATGTCAACGCGCTCGCGGTCAAGTGTGTCCACCTTATTGGCAACTATCACCTGCGGGCGTGTGGCAAGCTCCGGGCTGTAGCGTGCAAGCTCGCCGTTGATGACCTTTATATCCTCTACCGGATCGCGATATTCCGTTGCGGCTATGTCCACAACATGCAAAAGCAGGCGGCAACGGTCAACATGCCGCAAAAATGCGTGGCCAAGACCCGCGCCGTCCGCCGCGCCCTCGATAAGGCCGGGAATATCCGCGGCAACAAAGCCCGCGCCCTCGCCCGCAGGGGCGGGAACGACTCCCAGCATGGGGGAGAGGGTGGTGAAATGATAATCCGCCACCTTGGGGCGTGCGGCACTGATACGGGAGAGCAGAGAGGACTTACCAACGCTCGGATAGCCTATAAGCCCAACATCCGCCAGCATCTTAAGCTCAAGTATCACCTCGCGCTCCTCGCCGCGCGTGCCGTTTTTGGCAAACATGGGGACCTGTCTTGTGGGGGTGGCAAAATGGCGATTTCCCCAGCCGCCGCGCCCGCCGCGGCAAAGGGTAAAGTCGGCACCGTCCCCCTCCGACATATCGTGTATTATCTTATCTGTTTCTGGATCTCGCAAAAGCGTGCCGGGCGGCACGGGAATGTAAAGATCATCCGCACTCTCGCCGTGGAACTTACGTCCCGCTCCGTTGCCGCCCGCGGCTGCAACGAACTTGCGCTTGTATCTGAATGCCAGCAGGGTGTTGCTGCCGGGATCTACACGAAAGACTATACTGCCGCCGCGCCCGCCGTCACCTCCGTCGGGTCCGCCGTGCGATACATATTTTTCGCGCCTAAAGGAGACCGCGCCGTTGCCGCCGTTGCCGGCCTTTACATATATTTTTATTCTGTCTATAAACATAACGGATAGTCCTTTTTATTTCGTATCGTCGCCCTTTTCGCGAATTATAAGCTTTATCGGCGTGCCGGCAAAGCCGAATGTCTCGCGCAGGCAGTTCTCTATATATCTTTGGTAGGAAAAATGGAACAGCTCGGCGCTGTTGCAAAAGATAACAAAGGTGGGGGGAGCTACAGAGGTCTGCGTCATATAATAGATGCGCAGTCTCTTGCCCTTATCTGTGGGCGGCTGAACACGCGTTACCGCCTCGCGCAGAACATCGTTTAGCATTCCGGTGGATATGCGCATGACAGAGGAGGAATACACGGCGTTGATCTGGCCGAAAAGGTTTGTCACGCGCTGTCCCGTGAGGGCTGAGACGTACATTATCGGCGCATAGGGCATATATGAGAGTGCTATGCGGATCTTGTTATCAAAATCGCGCACGGTGGAGTTGTCCTTGCCATCTATCGAGTCCCATTTGTTTACAACTATCACCGATGCCTTGCCCGCCTCATGCGCGATGCCGGCTATTTTTTCGTCCTGCTCGGTTATACCCTCGCCTGCATCGATCATGATAAGGCATACATCGGCGCGCTCAACTGCGGTGTGGGCGCGAAGGACGGAATACCTCTCAACGCTGTCCTTTATCTTGGCACTGCGGCGGATACCCGCCGTGTCGATAAATGTGTAGGTGCCAAACTGATTTACCACGCGGGTGTCTATCGCATCGCGCGTCGTGCCGGGAATGTTTGAGACTATCATTCTGTCAGCACCCGATATGCGGTTGACCAGGGAGGATTTACCCGCGTTCGGCTTGCCGATAACGGCAACGCGAATGCCGGCCTCAGGCTCTTCTGCCGCCTCCTCCTCGGGCAGGAGCTTTAGCACCTCGTCAAGCAGGTCGCCTGTACCTGTACCGTGGACGGAGGAGAGCGCTATCAGCTCGCTGTCAAAGCCGAACTCGTAAAATTCGTAAAATTCGGGCGGGGTGGCACCAACGCTGTCGCATTTGTTTACTGCAACCACCACGGGCTTGCGGCTCTTTTTAAGCATTACCGCTATCTCGCGGTCATCGGCGGTGGGTCCTGTGCGAACGTCGCACAAAAAGATTATGACATCCGCGGTCTCAATGGCTATCTGCGCCTGCATGCGCATATGCGAGAGGATGATATCATCGGTGCGCGGCTCGATACCGCCGGTATCTATAACGGTCAGGGCGCGGCCGCACCATTCGGTCTCGCCGTATATACGGTCGCGTGTCACACCGGGGGTGTCCTCTACTATTGCACGCCGCTCGCCTATAAGCTTGTTAAAAAGCGTGCTCTTGCCCACATTGGGTCTTCCTACTATTGCAATTACGGGTCTTGACATTTCTAACCATCACCCTCGCAGTTGCGACGGCTTCCTTATCTTTTAAAATCTTTTTCGTATTATATACGGGGCTTTTTGTTTTGCGGTTTGGAGATCATAATATTAAGATCTTGCCGGCGCAAAGATCCGGTCTTACCTCCTCATCCGTCAGCCTGCGGCTGACACCCTATAGGATATGAGAGGGCTTGGCAGGAGTCGGTGCTTTTGCCTGCAAACTTAAAACAACTATATCCATCGCTTTCGGCGGTAGCCGTCCCCGCCATGCGGAGTTTATCGATAGCCGTAAGCGAATGCAATATCCATCGCCATGGGCGACCACAGGCGCCCTGACTATCCTATATCATATAAAACATCGCAAAAAGTCATCAAACGATCTCCCCGACCTCGCCCGGGCGCCCGCTCAGCCCGTCTCGGTATCACCGGGTCGGGCTCATTAAAAGGTAGGCATTGGCAGTCGCAAGCGGCAACGAGAACTCGGCAAAGCCGCCGAGGTTTGAGGTCAGCTCTATCACGATCACCAGCTCGGTGGGGGTAAAATAGGTATCGGGGTAGGTGTTGTACAGCTCGTACATCGAGTACTGTGTCATCATGTCGGAAAGAGATATCGAGCTTGTAATATTCTCCATGCCGCTTATCTGCTTAAACCGTCCCGCCTCAAACAGCTCGCGGAGCTTGCCAAAGTCGGAGTACAGCTTTTTTTGCGATATATTGCGGCCGGTGCTGAGGTTTATCACGTTGGCATAAACAAAATTTAGGTTTGCGGTGTCATCCGAATAGCTGAGCTCGCCCTCCGATCTCACCGCCAAAAGATTACCGCCAAGGTATGTCACGGTCGAGCTTTTTATCTCGTATTTTACCGTTACACCGCTTTTGGTGTACTCATCAAGCCCCAGCAGTCGGTTTTTAAACTCGGATGCGGCTATCTCCGCCAAAAGCTCGTTTATCTTTGTTTGCATGTCGGGGTTTGAAAGCCCTGTCATCTTGGGGTAGCGCAGTATCTTGCGGCTCTTTTGTGCGCCGACCTCTGCCAGCACCTCGTCAAGTGTCACCGTTTCGTAATCATAGGAGACTATATCAACTATCTGCGTGGTCTCCTCGGTGACGGGCTTGGTCGTAGGCCCTGCGGGTGCGGTGGTCACATCTCCGATGGGCGCGGTGGTGTCATTCCCGCCGGTCTCCGGCTCGGTCTCCGGCTCTGTCATGGACGGGTCATCTGTCAGCACGTCCACGCCGACGACAAGCGAGTGGTCGGGTAGATCATCACCTGCGCGGTGGCAGGCAATGAGCGTCAGCGATGCAAGTGTTGGCAAAAGCAGTGCCGCGGCGGCAAAGCGTGCCGTGGATATTTGTTTTTGATCTTTACTTTTCATCTTTTTGTTTCTTTTCGCTCGCCCGGGGTCGGTCGAGCCGTGTGTTTGTGGGTGGGGATCAAGAGCTCAAATAAGATCCTGCATTCAGTCAAGCTCGGTTGGGTCCTCACCTGTCAGCGCGGCAATAAACTCGCCGCCGTCGCATTTTATCGGCTTTGCGGGAACACCCAGCCTCTCCGAAAGCTCGGCGGGGGTCATGCCGCAAAGAAAGAGGTCTCCCTCCGCCCGCAGTGCGTTGGAGGGAAAGTACAGCACCTCGCCAAGCTCGCACCCTTCAAGCTGTGCGGCAATATCGCGGCCCGTCAGCAGACCCGCCACCGTAATGGTCTCGCCAAAAAAGTCGTTGCGTATCCTGTATACGTTAACGCGCAGATGACCGTGCGCCTCCTCAGCGCGGCGGGCAAGGGACAGCAGTGTCTCATATGCCGCATAGCCGGTTGCCACGGATACCACTCTTTCGGGGGCATCGTCGGGTGCGCGGTCGGTAAAGCGCAGCTCGGCCTCCGCTTCCTCGCCAAAGGAGGTCAGCATTCCAACGCCGTCCTCTATCTGGCCGTAGTCCTCGTAAAAATCCGGTGGCGGGAGCGGCACTCCGCCGCGCACGTAAAACTCGTCCGAGCAGCGCACTATGTGGCTGCCGCATTCAGCGTAAAATCTATCCGACCAGCGTGTTACCTGCGCTATTACCTCTCGGCATTCCTCGGGTGAGAATAGCGTCAGCGGGGTAAGACCCTCGCGATATTTGGTAATGCCTGCGGGGACTATCGTTATCGCCTCAAGGGATGGGCGCAGGCAGGCAAGATCGCCAAGCGTTCGCTCAAGCGCCTCGCCGTCGTTTATGCCGCGGCAAAGCACTATCTGCGCATGCAAAACTATCCCGGCCTCCGCAAAGCGGTCAAGATATTTAAGTGTTTTGCCCGCAAAGCGATTGTGCATCATGCGGCAACGCAGCTCAGGGTCGGTCGTGTGGACCGAAACATTTATCGGCGAGATGTGCATCTCAATTATGCGGTCTATCTCGTGTTCGGTGAGGTTCGTTAGGGTAATATAGCTGCCCTGCAGAAAGGAGAGGCGCGAGTCGTCATCCTTAAAATAGCAGGTGGGGCGCATTCCCGGCGGGTTTTGATCTATAAAGCAAAAGATGCATGCATTGCGGCAGGAGTGCTTTTCGTCCATCAGTGCCGAGCCAAACTCAAGCCCCGGGTCATCCTCCTCCGCCTTGCGGATGCGGAATACCTGCCTGCGTCCATCGCGCATGACTTCAAGCTTCAACCGCCGCTCGTATATTCTGAAACGGTAGTCAAGCACGTCGCATATCTCATGACCGTTTACCGTCATCAGCTCGTCGCCCGCCAAAAGTCCGACGGACTCTGCCATGCTGCCCGGCGTGACTCCTGTTATTTTTACCATTGCGCGTGTCTCCTTGGTGTGTATTCGGTCGGTCGACGCCGTGCGTGAGCCTGCATTCGACCAAGCGTGCGTGTGATAACATATTATTATATCACATTGTCTCTCTTTTGTCAATTACACGTCGCGGCAAGTTGGGGTCAGTCGGCGGACATGGATGAGAGATATTCCTCAAGGCAAAGCCCGGAGCTGTATATGCGCTCGGCGTGGTATCTGCCCACATACCTAAAGTGCCACGGCTCGGCGGCATGCCCCGTCAGCTCGGTCTTATCCGCGGGATAGCGCAGGATAAACCCGAATTTGTGTGCATTTTCGCAAAGCCAGCTGTATACTCGGCTGTCGGCAAACGCCGCTGCGGCCGGGGAGGTGTCGCTAAGATCTGCCGCCAGCCCGCTTTGGTGCTCGTCACAGCCCGGCTCGATCGCGTAGGTAAGCACCACGCGGCGGGCATCGGCAAGCGAGAGGGTGTATATATTTTTAGATATGTAGTTTTCGTTTAGATACTCCTGCCCGAGTGCGGCGTATGCGCGGTCGCTGAAGCGTTTGCCGGTGGCGGCGTAGAAGAGGGAGCTGAAGTTCCGCTCTGCCGAAAGATAGCCGTCAAACCGCGCGGCGGCATCCTCATAGGAGGTATACCCGTGTGCGGCGGCAAGCTCGGGATATCCCGCAGCGCGCGCCTCAAGTATCATCGCCTCAAGCGCACGTGCGGCATAAAGCGAGAGGGTGGGCGGCGCGCTTGTATCCTGCGCGGCTGAGGCGGATATGGTCGTCAGCGCGGCGGGCGTGTAGCTGTAACCCAAGCGCACGCTGTTATTCACCTGCAAAAGATATTCATCTCGCTCCGGCATGGTTGGGGACATATACCGCTCGTATTCCGAAAGGTCAGCCAAAAACTCATAGCTTGGTGCGCTCTCGGCGGGCGGCAGAGAGGTATCGGGTGCATCGGATATCGATATGCGCTCTGCGGGTGTCGCGGCTTTCAGCGTAAAGGCAGGCGACATGAGCGCCCCCACCTCCCCGAAAGCATCGGGATCCGGCACGCGCTCTATCGTGATCACGAGGGCTCGACTCCCGCGCCGTTCTACCTCCTCAAGTGAGGCCTCTATCCCCAAAAGATAGTCGCCCACAAAGGAGAGTGGTACCCATATATGGGTGGTCTCCTCATCTCGACGCGGTGCGCCCTCAAGCATTACAGGGTTGCCGTTTACCACGGCGGTTAGACTGCCCGGGGTGATAGCGGCACTTTCGCCGCCCGGCGTTTCAAAGATCAGCTCCTCCGGTGTGCCGCTGATGCCGATCTCCAAAAGCTCGGCTATCTCGGTCAGATCAAGGTATGGGATATCCCCAACCATCACCTCGTCGCGGTCAAGTCGGCGCGTTTTGCCGCACACCGTGTAGGTAAATCCGCGTGTGTCCCGCCCATTGCCCGATGCTGTGGTAACAAGGCGGATAGCCATGGCGGAGGCAAGCAGGGATGCGGATATCATCAAAACGATCAAAAAGAGCAATAGGTTCTCACCCAGCGCGGCGGCGCGTGCGGCAAGCTCGGCACGCCTTTTTTCTTTAATACGGCGGCGGATCTCACGTTGGCGCGCCTCCTCCGCCTCCCGTTTTTTTGCCGCTTCTATGCGGCGGCGTTCGGCCTC
>CAZFVR010000017.1:0-34869 GCA_964522215.1 uncultured Ruminococcus sp.
CAGATAACCACAGCCACGCCGCGGCTTGCATGCAAGCCGCGGCGTGGCTGTGGTGTATTATTATGTCACCGCTGTTCGTATTCGGAGACTGCCTTTATTTGCGGCGCTTGGAGGAAGTAAGCCCCATGCCGAGGATGGCGGTCACAGTCACGGCGGCGCAGGAGAGCGAGATGGTAGAGCCGCAGCCGCCTGAGGCGGCGGTGGCTTCCTGTGTAGTTTCTGTTGTATCTGAAGCACGCAGAGTTACGACCTCGGTCACCTTTGCATAGCTCTTGCCGTTTGATTTACCGCTGTAGCTGAAAATAACATCCGCAGATCCGGATCCGGTGTAGGTCAGCATGCCGCTGACGGGATCCATTGAAACGTCCAGCGTACCGGCGGTGGCGATCACCTTCATAGTCACAAACCGGGTTATATCCACCGTCTTATGACCATATGTGAGCGCAGTGATCATCGGTCCTTCACCTGTGCTGAGGTCATACTCCGCGCTGTCGGTGTAGATCTTGCGGTAGGCGTTGGTTATGTATTGTGAGTAGTTTGTGGTAATGCCGTATGTTCCTGCGGCAAAGTAGGATGCAAGATCCTCCTGCGAGTTGATCGTCCAAGGCCACACGGTAACGCCGCGGTAGGAAAGCGCGCGTATAAGCTCTGCATCAAATACGCCCTTGTTGTAGGATGGGTTAAATGTTGTGCCGTAGGTCTGTACCGAGTCAAGAATGCCGTAAAGGGATACAGGCAGATTGGCACTTGTGTATGCGGTTGAGTTGAGGTATCCTGCCGAGACCTCCGGCATCTGCTCCTTAAAAAGCTTTATCTGTGCCTCGGAGAAGGATATCACCACCATCTTATCCTCGTAGTCATACTGGCGTATCAGCTTGACCAAGGCCGGGATGAGGTTGGGGTCGGTGGATTTAAGTTCAACAACGAGTTTAACATCATCCTTGTCGCCAAATGCCTTAAAATAGTCCTCAAGAGTCGGTATCGGCTCGCCCTCGGAGAGGTTTTTGTTGCTGATAACGCTGTATTTTGAAAGCTGCTCGTAGGTCATGGAGGCAACGGCTCCCTTGCCGTTCGTGGTGGCATCGATCGTTGCGTTGTGCATAACGACTATAACGCCATCGCGGGTGAGATGAATGTCATTCTCTATCATCGTAGCACCAAGCTCATAGGCGCGAAGTGAGCCGGCTATGGTGTTTTCGTGGGCCAGCGAGGGCACTCCGCGGTGACCTATGATCTCGGGGGAGCGAATGAGCGTTCCCTTGGTAAAGTACTTTGTAAAGCAATTCTCAAGCGCCAGCCTGTCCCCGGTGATCACACCGTTCGCGCCTGTGGTGATCGCACGCATGAGTGTCGTGTCGTCATTTGCGGCGGCGCTTACCCAAACGGTCATAAACTGCTCTTGCAGGTGCATGACGTTGTCGCGCGTGGCAAGGGCGGCGGGGAGGAGCATCACGCGGCAGTCCGCGCGGTTCGTCTCGCCGCGAAGGTCATCAAGCGCTCCCGCGTCCGCCGTGCGAGCGGAGAGGTCAAGCACGCCGCGCAGATGATACCATACCTCCCGCCCCGCGGCAATTGTGGCGGCATCATCGGATATGATAAATGCATCGCGATAGTCTATTGCTTTCATGTGCTCGGCAAGTGCCCGGGCGGCAGTTGCATCGGCGGGCCTCAGGGCAGGTATTACGCTGCCGTCAAGCGCGGCTATGGCATCATCAAGCGATAGCTTTTTGCCGCCGTCAAGCAGAACGCTTGCATCCGCATCGATGTTCATTACGGCAACGGCGGGGGAGCCCTCGGTTATGCCCTCAAGGTCGGCCGCAGTCTTTACCTCGTAAATGATGGAGGGCGGCAGTACAATATTCGATTGCGGGTCGCGCACATCGGCAATGCCGCCAATGTTGCCGCCGGCCGCCTCGGCGTTCGGTGTGTTACCAACAGTGATCCTTACCTCGTCCACCGTAAGGCGGCATCCGTTTGCCTGAAAGCCGCATGCACCAAGAGTGTGCATAACTGCCGGCTCGCTCAGCTGCTCCACACCGTTGATCAGCAGCTTTATCGTGGTCTGTGAGGCATCCGCCGTGTAGGTGTTGTAATCGGAGGTCTTAATGGTAGATGCTTTCTTTTGTGTTACATTCCACCCATCCGCAGAGGTGCGCTCGGCTATCTCTGTACCGTTATCAAGTGATGCGCTTGAGCGTATCGCCGTTTGCATGTAGGGGTAGTTCTTTTTTGTGTCAAGGCGGAGCATTATAGATGCCCAACGCTTGGTGTTGACCGCGGAATCTATCTTCATCCTGGCCTCGATCTTAAGATCTCCAAAGCCGTCAAGATATTCGGGCAGCAAAACGCGCGCGTAGGTGCTTGATGAGGCTGAGGCATCAAGTGTCAGCACGCCGTCATTTGAAAATACTACCTTGCCGCCTGCGGTCTCCTGTATCACGCGCATGCCGTCTGCAGTGTTTGATGAAAAATCATTGTAGTAGAGCAGGTAGTCGTCCTCGCCCTTGGCGCGAACGGTAAGCACTACCGTTTTTTTGCTGCTCCCCGCCGAAGCGGTAAGCAGATATATACCAGCCGCGGGGGTCACAGTGCCGTTTTTTATCTCTATGTCGGCGGAGGTCCAGCTTATTTTATCGGCGGCAGTGGTCTTGCCGGATCCAAACTGGACGCCGAACGTGCCGAGATCAACTCTGTCCCCCGCATCGGCGCAGATGGCGGGGCAGGTGTAGGAGACTACCTTTCCGCCGCCCGCTGCCGAGGCCTCTGCCGCCGTGGGGATGGTCAAGACCGATGCAGTTGCCAAAATGCACAGCGCAATAAACAGCGCCGCGCCACGTTTTGTGAGCGCTTTTGTTCTCATGCTCGAATTACCAAAGCCTTGCGGGTTCAACTGTATCCCCAAAGCTTTATTTTGTCCTTTCCTTGTGTAATGTTTTGTTTACTATATTATTATACTATCAATATGTGTTTTTGTCAAGGCGTGGCGGCGAGACTGCGCGGGCTTGGTAGCTATGGGCAAGGTGATCGGGGGTGCATCTGCTGGCATGGCCTCGTTGGCTTTGTAAAGAATTCATAAACACTTATTATTATTTGGCGGCGGGAGTTGATTTTTCGGTCGATTTGTGATATTATATTAATGTATGAAATGAGATCGGCCTGCATTCGCGCTACAGCTCGCGGGTGCGTTGGCTGCGGAAAGGCAAATTTGGAATCTTAAAGTGAATTACGACGTTATAATAATCGGCGCAGGTCCCGGCGGTATTTTTTCGGCATGGGAGCTTGTAAAGCTTACAAAGGAAAACAACAAAAACGCAAAGATAGCTATATTCGAGGCGGGCGCACCGCTCAATAAGCGGCATTGTCCCATCGACGGCGAAAAGATAAAGTCCTGCGTTGGCTGTAAGCAGTGCAGTATCATGAAGGGCTTTGGCGGTGCCGGTGCGTTCTCTGACGGTAAATATAACATAACCACACAGTTTGGCGGCACGCTGCATGATCACATAGGCAAAAAGACCGCGCTGGATCTTATGCGCTATGTGGATGATATCAACATCTCGCACGGCGGAGAGGGCACAAAGCTCTACACCACCGCAAACTCGGATATCAAGACCCTTTGCATGCAAAACGGATTGCACCTCCTTGATGCATCCGTTCGTCACCTTGGAACAGACAAAAACTATATCGTGCTTGAAAACCTCTATAATGAGCTTTGTGAGCAGGTGGACTTCCACTTCTACACCGAGGTAACGACGGTGGAAAAGAACGGGGAGGAGGGCTACACTATCCACACCGAGGGCGGCAGCTATACCTGCAAGCTCTGTGTTATCTCCGGCGGCAGAAGCGGCAGTAAGTGGATGGAGCGCGTATCGGCCGACCTTAAGATCCCAACAATGTCCAACCGCGTGGATATTGGTGTTAGAGTAGAGCTGCCCTATGAGATATTTGCGCATCTTACCGATGAGCTTTACGAGAGCAAGATAGTATACCGTACCGAAAAATTCCAGGATCTTGTGCGCACATTCTGCATGAATCCCCGCGGTGCGGTGGTAAATGAAAATACAAACGGTATCGTGACGGTAAACGGCCACAGTTACGAGGATCCTGCCAAGTACACCTCCAATACAAACTTTGCCCTGCTCGTGGCAAAGCACTTCTCTGAGCCGTTCCGCGACAGTAACGGCTACGGCGAGAGCATAGCACGCCTTTCAAATATGCTTGGCGGCGGTGTTATGGTACAGCGCTTTGGCGATCTTATACGCGGCCAGCGTTCCACTCACTCCCGTATAGAGGAGGGCTTTGTTACCCCCACACTTACCGCAACACCGGGTGACCTTTCGCTTGTAATGCCCAAGCGCATACTTGACGGCATCGTTGAGATGATCTATGCGCTGGATAAAATAGCCCCCGGAACGGCAAATGACGACACCCTGCTTTACGGCGTTGAGGTGAAGTTCTATAACATGGAGGTCGAGATAGACAGCAATCTTGAGACCCTTCACAGCGGCCTGTTCGTCATCGGCGACTGCGGCGGTGTTACACACTCGCTCTCGCAGGCATCGGCCAGCGGCGTTCACGTGGCAAGACATATTGCCGAAAAGTACTTTTCCTGACACCGCGCGGCGGCGTTGGGGTAAAATAATTAAAACAACATCAACGGAAAGGAATCTTGAATATGAACAATCAACCCGACCTCAATAATCAGGAGCAACAGGGTCAGCAAGGTCAGCAGGGTCAAAACATCCAGCCGAGCGGCGGACAGTATTCCCCGCCTAACTACACACAGCAGTACACACCCGATCCTTTTGCGCAAAAAACAACACCTCCCGGGCGCGGCTTTGCAATCGCATCCCTTGTATTTGGTATTCTATCTGCCACAGGGCTTTGCTGTTGTTGCTTTATGCCGCCCGTTGCCATCGTTTTCGGTGCGCTTGCAATTGTTTTTGCTATCATCTACTCAAACCGCGCATCAAAGCTTGACGGTATGGCACTGGCAGGCCTCATCCTTGGTATAATCGGCGTGGTAATAGCACTGTTTTTGATAATCTTCACCACTCTCAATTCCACCGTCATGGCCGAGGCCATGGAGGAATTTGTGCGTGAATTTCAGTCGCAGTACCCCGATATCAATATAAACTATTGATGCGGCGGCAGTATATCCACAGCCATAAGATCAAATAGAGATCAAACAACAGAAAAAAAACATACGGCGGAGCGCAGGCTCTGCCGTATGGTTATTTTTCTCTTTGGACCAGCATCAGGTATTCGTCATAGCTTATTATCAGCTTAAGCGCGGCCAGCAGTGCGTTGGCGCTCATGCCGCAGGGAAGTCCCACGCGTGCGGCCAGCGCATCCCGCTTTGCAGTGCTGTCGGGGCCGCCGGCCAGCCCATCGATGAATAGATCCGTCTTTGACAGCGGATTCTCCGCCGCACGCGCAAGTGCATCGCCGTTGCAATACGGCAAAAAGAGCTTGCGCAACAGCTCGCATTCCATCCCCTCCACGCCAAGTACGCCCTCGGCGGATGGCGCGGCTTTTCTTTTTTCCTTGCCGCTTATGCGCGGAATATAGAGGCGTATCAGCCGCTCGGGCGGTATCAGCCCCGAGAGGTGAGAGCGTATCACCTTGCCCGCACCATCGGGGTCGGTAAGGACTATTATCGGCGAGCGTTTGGCCAGCGCACGCACAAGGGCGGCACGCTCGCGGTCGCGAAAAATGCCAAAGCCCTCGGTTGTGATGATCATGGCATCTATCACCGACATAAGCTTTTGACGGTCGTATTTGCCCTCCACTATGACCGGGTAGGGGATCCTTAACTTTTCACAGTTCATAATTTATCTATTCCGTTTTGCATACGGGGACTTGCCTCCGTTATGCCCATATAACTCTGGTATCATCGCCCGCAAAGCAACAGCACGGCGATGCCAAGCGCTATCCTGTATATTCCAAATACCAAAAAAGTGTGCCGCGCGGCAAAGGACAAAAGCAGGTCTATTGCCAGCTGTGACACAAAAAACGCTACTGCAGCGGCCAGCGCAAGCGTGACCCACGCGGTGGCGGGTAGGCGAATGCCGCATGTTACGGCAAAGCGCAAAAAGTCTGCAAGCTTTAAGGCTGATGCGCCCGCGATGGCGGGCACTGCCATGAGAAAAGAAAATTCGGTTGCCGCCGTGCGCGATAAACCTAAAAGCCGTGCGCCTATCACGGTAGAGCCGGAGCGCGATGTGCCGGGTATCAGAGAGAGTGCTTGAAAGATGCCGATCGTAAATGCGCGGCGGTGGCTGATATTCAATATATCAGATATGCGCGGGGAGGCGAGTCGCCCGCCGCACTCGATCAGGATAAATATCACGCCGTAAATGATGAGTGCCGCCGCGACTACTGTGGGGGTGTAGAGAAGTGAGTCCGCATCCCGCCCGCAGATAGCCTCGGTCACGGTGTCAAGCAAAAGCCCCAATACTGCCGCAGGCAGGGTAGCCGCGGCGAGCTTTGACCAAAGCACTATGGTCGCACGGCGCGCGATCCTGTCGCTTGGGCTATTGTTGTGGCTGTTGCTTTTGCTTTTGCCGTGATGCAGGATATCGCACTTGGGCAAAAAGCCGCCAAACAGGTCAGCGCGCCGACGGATCACCACCGCCAATATCGCGCCAAGCTGTATCACAACATTAAAAAGCTCACAAAACTCATCGCGCACGTCCACAGGCAGATAACTGCCAAGCGAGAGGGCGGGTATACCCTCGATCAATATCAGGTGACCGGTGGAGCTTATCGGCAGCCATTCGGTAATGCCCTCAATGATCCCGTAAAGCAGGGCGCGCAAAAATTCAAGGATGGTCAAAAACATCCTTCACCTCCCGAAAAAAATGGCGGTGTTGAAGATAGCTTTGCACGTCCTGCGGGCAGATTCGATCACATGCCCGCTCTTATGATATCTCCCGGTGTAACATCAAACGGCACACGCAGGTAAAAGGTCATGGATGGGTGCGGCGCGGAGTCTATCGGTGTGCCCTCTGCATCATACATCTCGCGTACGTCAAAGGGGAGGCCGGGGCGTCCGGGGGTCAGCAGCTCCGCGCGGTCGCCGACCGACAGCTTGTTGCGCTGTGTAAAGCGGTAAAGCCGTCCGCCCACGGTCAGCTCCTCAAGCCCGCTCGGCAGCGGAGAGTCGGCCTCCGGGTCGCGGTCGATGGTGGGAGCGATAGCAAGATATGCCTTTTCGCGTATATAGCCCAAGTTAGCGCAAAGCTTGGGGTCACGCATCGGCGTATCATAGTAAAAGCCGGTGTCGTATTCGCGGTGGGAGACTGAGCAGAGCTCGTCAAGCCAACGCGGGTCAAAGCTGTATCCCTCGGGGTCGGCAAGATATGCATCTATCGCCATGCGGTAGGCATTGGTGACCACCGCGGCATAATATGCGGATTTTACCCGCCCCTCGAGCTTAAATGATGCCACGCCTGCCTTTATAAGCTCGGGTATGTGCTCTATCATGCAGATGTCGCGCGAGGACATAATAAACGTTCCCGCGGCAGTTTCCTCTATCGGGTAACGCTCGTCGGTGCGTTTTTCCTCCATCAGAGTGTAGTTCCAACGGCAGGGTTGAGCGCATTGTCCATGGTTGGCGTTTCTGCCCACCATCGCGTTTGAAAGCAAACAGCGCCCGCTGTAGGAAACGCACATAGAGCCGTGCACAAAGCATTCTATTTCGACCTCGGGCTGCAGGGCGGCGCGTATCTCGCCGATCTCACCAAGGGTCAGCTCGCGCGCCAGCACCAGGCGGGAGGCCCCCATTGCGGCGTAGGCAAGCGCGGCGGCGGGGGAAGTGATGCTGGTCTGGGTGGAGATGTGTATATCCGCCTCCGGGACTATCTCCCGCACCAGTGCCATAACGCCAAGGTCGGCAACTATAAAGGCATCAGGCGCGGCACCGCGCACCGCCTGCAAAAACTCGCGCAGGGCGGGGTATTCACTGCTGTGGGGCAGGACGTTTACCGTAATATAGAGCCGCTTGCCAAGCGAATGCAACAGCTCGGCGGCGCTGTAGATCTCGGGGATCGTAAAGTTGCGGGAGGCGGCACGCATGCCGAATGCCTCGCCCGAAAGATATACGGCATCAGCGCCGTAGCGCACGGCGGCGGCCAGCTTTTCGCTGTCTCCGGCGGGGGAGAGAAGCTCGGGTCTTTTTATCTTTTGTTCAGTCATTTCTGTTTTGCTCTTCATCCTTTTTGCGGTCTTCTCTATCATTCTATCACAAAATGCCGCCGCGGTCAAGTCGTTTGCCCTTTTTGTTCCGTCACCTGTATGATCATATTGAAAAATCATCGTTTTTATGATAAAAAAATGCGTAAGATCCGGTCTGATCTGCATCTGAAAAGGTGAAGAGATCAAATGTATCTGCTTATAAAGCCGGCATCGGGTGCGTGTGACTTTGGGTGCGGGTATTGTTTTTATTCGGATGAGATGTCCTGCCGTCATCGCGCCGTGCGCGGCATAATGAGCCGCGAGACAGCCGTTCCTGCCACGCATGCGCAGACACTTTACGGGCTTTGAGTACGCAGTACTGCGTTATCGGCAGAGTATGTTCCCTACATAGCTCCGCTTGGCGGCATCGAGGTTGTGGAATACGTGCTGACGGCCAAGCGGTGCAGATCCTTGCGGATATGATCCGCCGCAGCGGGTGAAATGAATAAAAGCATAACGGACAGATGCCACCAACTGTCCGTTATGCTTTTATATACGTTTTTCGAGCTTTTTTAGATCTTATTTTTCTTCCGCCTTTTCGGTCAGCTTTTCGGCGGGCGGGTCGAGCTCAAATTGCGAAAGATCCACGGCGGCAAGCTTATCCGGGGTTATCTTGCCCTTGGTACGCTCAAAATACTGAATGTTTCCGCGAAGCATAAATAAAAACTGGTTGTTGGGTGTTCTTCCCTCGGCGGCGCTTATGTATAGCAGCTTGCGGGCAAGCTCCTCGGACATCCTGACCTCAGCTTTATATGATTTTTTCATTTTGATCTGTTCTCCTCTTTTATGTATGAGTATATCAGCCGACCGTAAAACTACGTTTTACTATCGGGGATCGCGCGGCGGGGTCACTCAAGCCGTGCCTTGAATATTTGGATGGCTGTTTTTGCGGCTTCCGCTTGTTTTGCGTATGTCGGGTCGGATATCACGCTTCCAAGCGTATGACCGGTCATTATGCCGTCACACACCATCCCAGCCAGGTCGCCCCAGCCGTAGATGTATGCCGCATCAAAGGCGCGGCTCTCAAATATAAGTCTTGCAAGGTCGACAGAGGTATCGGAGGCGTTTTTTGATACCGATTCAAAATATTCGTTTGCGCGGCTGTAGGATGCGTCGAATATTGCTGTACTTATGTCGGCTGTCCGACGACCGTTGGGTATACCGCGCGGCACTGCCCAGCCCAGCGTGCCCACGGTATCGGCAAGACAGCGATAATCCGCCGTTTCATTCAGCTTGGGTAGCGGAAGCGAGCAGTCACTCTCGGTATCGCCGCGGAATCTTGTTATCTCAAATACCGCCGCGCCGTCTGTCTCCGATGCCTCATAGATGTTGGCTACTTGGCCGTAAACATACGCAAAAGCCGGTTCGCGTGCGGCATCCGCTCCGATATCCGAGCTGAGATCAAATACACTGCCGCTAAGCGCGGTGAACAGCGCATCTATCGCGCCCTCTGTATCGTCGTCGCCGATCGTCAGCACTGTGTCGCAGGAGGTGGAGGAAACTATAAGCTCGCTGTCTGCTATTACGCGCAAAAATCGCTCAAGTGTCAGCTCGCCGGCAAGTGTTGCCTCGCGTATATCCGCGCCGAATATGGCGTATATCTCGTTTGAAAGTGCCGCGGTAAGATTGCACCGCAGAGTGTAGACAGCAGAGATCGAGGAGGGCGAGATATCTCCAAAGGCAATATAGTATTTTCCGTCTACCGCCAAGCTCTCGGCGGCTACCCGCGACAGTCCATTGCCGGATGGGGAGAGACCTATCCCCGCCAGATCCTCAAGATGACCGCCGCGCCAAAGCACCGAAAGGTCGGAAAGCGGCAGGCTCATGGCATCGCATATAGCCTCTCCGCTCTGCTCGGCGCGTTCCACGGCGGCGGTGGGGGCGGTAACGGAGCTGATTTTTATCTTAGCCCCCACCAAAAGTCGGATCGATTCCGGACGGTCATCGCCATCGGCGGCAAGGGTATCACGTGCGCCGGATCGTTCAAGAACGGTAAAGGTGTAGCCATCGTATGAGCCGAGCGCCGTATCCTCGGGTGGTGTGAATATTATCTTTGGCGGTGGCTCTTCTGTCCCCGGGGGACTGTCTGTCTGCGCCGGATCGTTTTCTGTGGTCAACGAGTGACGCGAGTCGTCACCGCCCGCCGGTACACTGCTGCACCCCGAAAGCAATACCGCAAGCGCGGTGATTATCAGCAGTGCGGCGGTCATCAACGCCGACGGCGGGACTATTCTGTTTTTGATCTTTGACCTGCTCATCGGTGTCTTCCTTATTCTTATTGTTATATGTTATATGGCTCGGTGGGATCGAATTGCTTTATCCCCCGTATATCACGCGGGGGACGCGTGCAGAGATCAGGCACAGGCATTCATAGCTTATCGTTCCCGCAAGCGCGGCCAGTGCCTCGAGCTGGCCCGGTGCGCCTATAAGCACCACAGTGTCCCCTGCGCGCGCGGGAGTTGCGCCAAGATCCAGCATGCATTGATCCATGCATATACGCCCCACAACGCGGCCGTGACCAAGCGGCGGGTCGCCGGGTGCGCTGCCCTTGCCGTATATTACAACATCCGCACCCGAATACGCGCGTATAAAGCCATCGGCGTAGCCAATGGGGATGGTAGCTATCCTGCGATCCCGATCGGCAACAAAGCTTCCGCCGTAGCTTAGTGCCTCACCTGCGCGAAGCGTGTGTACCTGCGATATCTGAGCGCAAAGCCGCATTACAGGGCGCAGTGGGAGGTCAAATATCTCGGATGGCTCGGCACCGTACAGTAGCACACCAAGCCTGCAAAGATCCATATGATATTCGGGAAAGCGCAGTGTGGCTGCGCTGTTGCAGATGTGCGCCAGTGGGAGCGCCGCGCCAAGCTCGCGCGCGCGGTTTAGGAGTGATAAGTATCTTTCGGCCTGCTGACGAGTTCTTGCCTCACCGTCCGACTCATCGGCGCGAGCAAAGTGAGTAAACGCGCCCTCTGCCTTGATCCCCGGCAGTGCCGCCGCCTCGGCAACCTCCGCCGCCGAGCGTTCTATCTCCTCGTTGCTGTGCGCGGGAAAGCCCAAGCGGTTCATGCCTGTGTCAAATTTCATATGCACGCGCAGGGCACGCCTGCTATCCCCGAGTGCCGCCGAAAGCTCACGCGCGTAATCAAGCGAAAAAACGGTCTGTATTATCGAACAGCGGGAAAGCGTTACCGCCTCATCGGCGGGGGTGTAGCCGAGGATAAGTATATCGGCATCCGAATTGTGTGAGCGGCAGACCTGCCGCACGGCCAAAGCCTCCTCAATGCTCGATACCGCAAAAAAGTCACAGCCCTCGGATATCAGCGCATCCACGCAGGCATCAATGCCGTGACCGTAGGCATCCGCCTTAACAACACACATCGGGCGGCAGGCGGGGGAGTGATCCTTAATGATTTTTGCAAGCGTGCGGTAGTTTTGGCGCAACGCGCCAAGGTCTATTTCCGCCCAGATCTTGTGGGTGGTAAGATCCGGCAGGGAGGAATAAAGCTTATATGAGTGAGTCACCGTATCATCCTTTCGATATTTGGTGTGCTTTTTAATTCTCTACAATTACATAAATTCAAATAAATACAAATGGATACATTTATATGCCAAATAAAGATCGGGCGTGTTGTCTATAATGGAAATATATAGAATAAAACTTGCAATGATCTTGAATTGAGAGTATAATATGCGGCGGTTTGTTGATCAGATGTGGATCGCACCAAACCGGCCCTCCGATAAATATTATATCATATTTTCAGCCGCTTTGCAATATTATCTATCAGATGTGTGCATCCGAATTTAAAAAAGATGCCCGCAGATCCAAATATCATGTACATGTATGAGTAGATAGGCGTACAGGGCGGAGGTGCTGATGAAAAAGCGGGTGGTGGCGTATCCGGGGGCGGCGGCGCGTATTTTTGCTGTCGTCATGATCACCATATGCATCGCCGGGTGCAAAGGCGCGGACGGCACAGTGGCAGATCCCCTTGCATACCGCGGCACGGGCTTTTTCGCCGAGGTGCATGGTAAGCTCTGCGGCGTTGAGTTTGCGGCCCTCATATCCGCCGATGCGGGAGAGGAAGACGCGCGCCGTATGCGCGTAGAGTACACAGCCCCGCAAAGTGTATCGGGGCTGTATATCGAGCAGTCGGGAGGGGCAGTCACTGTTGGGTACGGTGAGCTGTCTCTGCCGGGAGATGATATGGCGGCAATGCTCACACCGTGCAGAATGCTCCTGCCGGGGGATGATGCTTGCATCCTGTCTGTCACCGCCGAAAAACAGGACGGCGGGGATGTGACGGTGATCGCACTCTCTGATGGCGGCAGGATAGTGCTGGATTCGGCGTGCGAGTTCCCAAAATGCATATTTCGCGAAAAAGACGAGCTTTATATTGATTGGTTCGAGCCGCTTCGCGGCTGATATAAAGTATAATAGATCAATAATCAATAAAATGAAAGGCAAGGTAAGCTCAATTGAAAAGGACACTTGCAGCGGCTGTGATATCGGCTGTGCTGTCGATAATCATAACGGCAGTCGGCGTATCATCGACATCAATAGGAAACGACCTGCCCGCCGACGGCGGCGCGGCGGAGGTAGTGACGGAGGACAGCGGAGAGGATCGACAATGCCTCACCGATGATCCCGCCCTGACAACAAATGGTGATGGTTCACTGTCCGGTGATACGGAGGTGGAGACCGGATCTCTGCTCGATATCGAGACAGAAAAATCTCTGCCCGATACATCAGCCGAGGAAGAGCCGAGCATTGAGACGATCGGTACCCCTGACACTCAAAAAACGCCACCTGCGCTCCCCCAATACCCGGACGGTGCAGAACCGCTCTCGCTGACCGTGGGTGATATCGACCTTCCGCAGGGTTTTGCGGCGGTGATGGGCGGCATTGCGTATGCGCCCGCCACCGAGTTGTGCGGATTTTTGGCGGATACCGAGGTGATAGGCAGCTTTGATGATGACGACACCTACAGGGTCTGCGGTGACGGCGTTGATATCACCGCGGTGATCGGTGAGGCATACATCACATCTTTGGGTCGCGTGCTCTGGTGTGGTCGCGGCGGCGAGGTGATACGCCTTGATGATGGTGTTGTGATACTGCCCATCGAGCCGATATGTCGCGCCTTGGGGCTTGAATATGAGATAGAGGACGGTCACTGTGTGATAAGCGGCAAGGCCGATGCCAAGTCTGCCGATGACGTGTATGATGCCGAAAGCCTTTACTGGCTCTCGCGTATCATTTCCGCCGAGTCGCGCGGAGAGCCGTTTGAGGGACAGATAGCAGTTGGCTGTGTGGTGCTCAACCGCCTGCAGCAGCTTGATTACCTTAACAGCGTGTACGAGGTCATATTTGACCGCAGGTACGGCATTCAATTCTCCCCCGCGTACAGCGGCAGTGTTTACAACGAGCCTACCGAGTCCTCGGTTCGTGCCGCCAAGGTCTGCCTTGAGGGGTATTCGATATCCGACAGTATAATATATTTTATCAACAGTGCGGATATCCTGCCCGAGTGGATGAGCGTTGGGTGCAGGTTTATTGTGACTATCGGTCACCATGATTTTTACGCCTGATGTCGATCGGCGACGAGCGATATCATACTCTACATCAAATTAATAATATAATAAGCAGAAATACCGACCGGGTCGCCGCAAGCTTGCGGCGACCCGGCGTGTTATTTATGCTTGTGTGAATATTTGGTCAGTCTATCGTCAGATATTCATCCCGACCCGCACCAACGGATACATATTTGATGTGCGCCCCCGTCAGCTCTTCGATGCGGGATATATAATCGCGTGCGGCTGCGGGCAGCTCGCTCGGGCGGCGGCAGGAGGAGATATCGCACTTCCAGCCGGGCATATATTCATATATTGGTCGAGCCGCATCAAGTGCCGTGCCGTTGGGGAAATGCTCGGTCACACTGCCGTTTATCTCGTATGCCGTGCATATCGGTATGCGATCAAGTATCGAGAGCACGTCAAGCTTTGTCAGCGCGATCTCATCAGCCCCCTGAAGCATTATGCCGTAGCGTGATGCGACTGCATCAAAGCCGCCAACGCGGCGCGGGCGACCTGTGGCGGCGCCGTATTCGTTGCCGGCGCGGCGCAGAGTCTCCCCCTCCTCACCAAACAGCTCGCAGGTAAAAGGACCTGCACCCACGCAGGTGGAATAAGCCTTCATAATGCCTATAACGCGGTCAAGCTTGTGCGCGGGGATGCCCGCTCCTATCGGTGCATATGCCGCTATGGTAGAGGAGGATGAGGTATAGGGGAATATACCAAAATCAATATCGCGCAAAGCGCCCAGCTGTGCCTCAAACATTATCGACTTGCCGTCCCTTGATGCGCGGTCCAGATAAACGGTCGTATCGGTGATGTGATCAACAAAGGGGGCGGCATATCTCATCAGCCAATCATACACCTCATCGGCGGACACAGCCTCAGCGCCGTAGCCGTTGTGTAATGTGAGGTTCTTCCATTCGCAAAGCCCGCGCAGTTTTTGGCGCAGTGAGGCAGGGTCAAGCAGATCTCCCATCCGCACCGTTTTCTTCATATACTTATCGCCGTATACCGGACCTATACCGCGGCGTGTCGAGCCGAACCCTGCCGCCCCCAAACGTTCCTCCTCCAAAATATCAAGCTGCTTGTGGTAGGGCAGGCATATCGTTGCGCGGTCGCTGATCTTAAGGTTGTGTGGAGTTATCTCAATGCCCGCCTCGCGCAGACGACCCACCTCACCGAAAAGATGCTCGGCATCTATCACCATGCCGTTGCCCATAACGTTTACCGTCTCCGGGCGAAGTATGCCGGACGGCAAAAGATTTAAAATAAACTTTCCCCGCTCGTTTACCACGGTGTGTCCCGCATTGTTGCCGCCTTGATAGCGCACAACAATGTCATAGTCGGAGGAGAGCAGATCGACCATGCGCCCCTTGCCCTCGTCTCCCCAGTTGATCCCTACGATCGCTGTTAGCATTTTTGTACCCTCCGGATGTGTACTTTTTCATAAAAAGTGTAAGGCCGCAGTGTCGGGGTCTTACCTGACAACTGCGGCCTCAAAAAACACATTATATTTTAGCACAAATCAGCGTGTTATGCAATAGATGATCGCATCTTTTCGACAGTTTCTGCAATTTTCTTGCATTTTCTTGCAAAACGGCGTCAGTGAAGACGGTATTTACCGTCATTTTCACAATAAAGCGATAGCTCAAAGAATCGGCGCAGGGCGCAAAGCATGTATTCGGTATCGCGCGCACCTGCTGTTTCGTAGGCGGAATGCATTGCAAGCTGTGCCAGGCCTATATCAACAGTATTGAGGGATACCTGCGTGTTGGCAATGTTTCCAAGCGTTGAGCCGCCGGGCATATCGGCGCGGTTGGCGTAGTACTGGGTGGGGACACCGCAGGACTCACACACAAGCTTAAATATCGCCGCCGATACGGCATCCGAGGTGTAACGCTGGCTGGCATTGTATTTTATAACTATGCCGCGGTTCATGTAGACGGAATGGTTGGGGTCGGCATATTCGGGATGGTTGGGGTGTACCGCGTGCGCGTTATCGCAGGAGATGAGAAAGCTTGATGCCACGCGGCGGCGATGCTCGGCGGGGGTGAGCTCGCAGGCGGCGCTTATGCGCTCAAGCACATCGGGTAGGAAGGTCGAGGCCGCGCCCTGCTTTGTCTGGCTGCCCACCTCCTCGTTGTCAAATATACAGCAGACCGGGATTGAGGTGGGGGCGGATGTGCTCTTGCCCGACTCTACAAACGCGGCAAGGGATGCAAACGCGCATTGCAGGTCATCAAGCCGCGGTGCGGATATAAGACCGTTCCATTCCACGCCCGCAGCGGGATCGTACAGCGAAAGATCCGTGGTGATAATATCCTCGGGTGTGACCCCAAGTGCCTCTGCCACGCGACGGCGCAGGGGAGGGGTGCTGTCATCATCAGCAGCTGTCTTTTTGCCGCCAACCGCGTAAAGCGGGAGCATATCCCGCGCGGCGTTAAAGCTTGCGCTGTCATTGGCGTTTCGGTTCATGTGTATGGCAACATTGGGAATTATGGCCGTGACCTCCCTGATGTCAACATTTTTTACTTCAATGCCGTCCTCGGTGCGCAGGGTAACACGCCCCGCAACCGACAGCGGGCGATCCATCCAGCTGGAGCAAAGCATGCCGCCGTATTTTTCGGTGGAAAGACGCGCATACTCGCCGCCCTCAAGTGTGGCATTCTCCTTTATTTTAAAAGCGGGACTGTCACCGTGCGCCGCCGTTATCATAAAGCCGTCACACTCGCCCTCGGGAAGCCTGAAAGCTATCAGCGATGAGCCGTTGCGGGTCACAAAATAGCTGTGGCCACGATCAAGCTTCCATTTACGGCTCTCGCACAGCTCGGTGTATCCCTCCGCTCTCAGTATGTCCGCCGCGTGCGCGGTGGTCTGATAAGCGGTGGGGCAGTGAGCAATAAAATCAAATAATTGACGATTTACATTTTTGCAGTCCATTTTTTATCTCCGTTCTGCCGCCGAGTGGCGGCATGTATGTTTTTTATTTTTTTGTTTTTTCGGGACGCACCGTCTCTCGGCAAAAAATACTCCTAAGGTCAACGTCCGGGGCTCTTTTTTCGTGAAAATATAACGATTTACAAGCATTCGCGTGTGTGCTATAATAATAGACACCAAAGATCAACGGCGCACCGCCCGGTCTTTGGAATATCGCAAAAACACTATCAACCATCAAGCAGACAAAGCACCATGAAAAGAAGCAAAAAAGAAACCAAAGAGCTGTTTTACGTAGGCATGCGCCACGGAGTACCGATAGGACTCGGTTACTTTGCCGTGGCCTTTTCACTTGGCATTGCGGCACGCGCCGCGGGGCTAAATGTCATTCAGGCGGGACTTGCCAGCCTGCTTTGCAATGCCTCGGCCGGGGAATACGCAGGCTTTACCATAATCGCCGCCGGTGTGTCCTATTTTGAGATGATCCCCATTACCCTTATTGCCAATGCAAGATATATCCTCATGGGCTGTGCCATGAGCCAGCGCTTTGCGCCAAGCGGCAACTTTTTGCACAGACTCCTTGTTGGCTTTGATATGACAGACGAGCTGTTTGCCATAATCATGGCGCGCCCGGGGTATATTGAGCCGCCCTATGCTTATGGTGCAATGCTCGTTTCCATCCCCATGTGGGCGGCGGGCACGGCACTTGGTGCGGCGGCGGGAAGTATACTGCCGGAGTTTATGGTCATCGCTCTCGGGCTGTCACTGTACGGCATGTTTTTGGCCATCATCATTCCGCCTGCGCGGCGCGAGCGGATGATCGGCGTTATTGTGGCGGTATCCTTTGCCGCATCCTGGGCAATGGCACGTTTGCCGCGCGTTTGTGAGATATCAGAGGGAACACGCACTGTTATACTTACCGTTATCATCGCTTCGGCGGCGGCGTTGATATGCCCGCGACGCGACGATGAGGGTGACGATAGCGCCGCAGACAAAGCAAAAACTCAGGAGGGCACGGCCGATGGAACGTAATATCTACATATATATACTTATAATGGCGGCGGTGACCTACGCTGTGCGCGTGCTTCCGATGACGCTTATCCGCCGCAGGATAAAAAACGTCTTTTTGCGGTCGTTCCTTTACTACGTGCCGTATGTTACTCTGTCGGTCATGACCTTTCCCGCCATCATAGATGCGGCGGGAACACCTGCGGCCGGTATCGCGGCCCTCATAGTCGGGTGCGTTGCCGCATGGCTGGGGCTGGGCCTTTTTCCGGTCGCAGTCTCCTG
This sequence comes from uncultured Ruminococcus sp., assembly GCA_964522215.1. Classification (GTDB taxonomy): domain Bacteria; phylum Bacillota; class Clostridia; order Oscillospirales; family CAG-272; genus CAG-390. The sequence continues at coordinate 18,034 of CAZFVR010000017.1, forward strand.
CTGCGGTGTGGTGCTGATCTCTGAGATCATATCCATGCTGTGTGCCTGACGGGGCGATATCGCTCGCCCGCCCGCCGATCGTATCTTATTCAAGCGTTATATCAAATGCAAAGCGGGCGCTCGCGCCGGGCAGGAGGTGATGCATCAGTCGTCGCTCTGAGATCCTGTCCGGCTTATTTGCATCTCCCGCATCTGCGGGCAGCCCCTGCCAGGGTTCCATGCACACAAACGGTGCATCACTGTGATCTGTTTGCCAAAAGCCGAAATAATTTGCATCGGCACTCGTCACCGTTACGCGGTGAGGCGTGATGTTTGATGCAAGCGTTGCCGAATGCACATCGCAAAGTATTATCGCATCATCGTCAAACAGCTCGTGGCGGAGAGCAAAACAGCCGTCCGCATCAAGCGGAAAGTCCTCGCGTGCATCGGCGATAAAACGATCGGGGGACAAAAGCTGACGGTGCGGCGTTCGCCCGTCGACTTTTTTGCCGCCGATGTCGTTTATCTTTATGTAAAGGCTATCAAAATCAACTGCACGGCCATCCTCGCTTGGCAAAACAAAGCCCGGGTGACCGCCAAAGGCACACCAAAGCTCATCGGCGGCGGTGGCCTTTACTTTTACATGCAGGGTGTTGCCATCAAGTGTGAACTCCTGCTCAAGCTCAAACCCAAACGGGTATACTGCCAGGGTCTCGGCGTTGGATGAAAGATAGGTCACAGCGCGCGCGCCGTCCTTTTTTTCTATCCTGTGCGGCAGGTTGGCGGCAAAGCCGTGGCAACCAAGCTGATATTCCCGCCCGCCGTGAAGATACACGCCGCCGCGGAGCCGCCCGACAATTGGGAAGAGCAACGGCGCACGGCGCCCCCAGTAACGCGCATCTCCCTGCCACAAAAACTCGGTCGCGTGCCCGCCCGTGCCCTGCTTTAGCGCGAGAGAAACAGGCTCGCCGCCCATTTTGGCTATCTCAAGGCGAAGCTGCTCGTTTTCAATGATCGTTTTTTCGCACGACTGATGGCTCTTGTTGTCCGACATGTCATATCCCCTTTTTCTGCCCTGCGTTTTGAATCGCAACAGGTCTATATCATTTTACCATTACAGAGGGTATAAATCAAGAGATAAAGGCAAAAAATATCCTTGTAAATACAAATAAAAGCACATCTTGATAGCGGCAGGAGCGTGATCGTGTGAAAAAAAGGAACGGCGGGATAATAAAAACGCCGGGAGCTAAGATATTTTCGGCGGCGAGCGTTGTGGGACGAAAGGAACACGAGGGCCCGCTTGGGGAGCGGTTTGATCTTTATGACACAGGCGACAGATTTGGTTGCAAAACATGGGAGATGGCGGAGAGTGAGATGCAAAGGATGGCCCTCTCGCTTGCTATGGAGCGAGCACGGCTGACCGAGGGGCAAATCGGCGCACTGTTTGCGGGGGATCTTTTAAACCAATGCGTTGGCTCGGCATACGGTCTTTTGGATTTTGATATACCATATTTTGGTCTTTACGGCGCATGCTCCACTGCGGCGGAGGGCATGGCACTGGCAGCACTGGCGGTCAGCGGCGGCTTTATTCAATACGCGGGAGCAGTCACCTCCTCGCACAACGCGGCGGCAGAGCGGCAATACCGCACGCCGCTTGAATACGGCGGTCAGCGCCCACCAACGGCGCAGTGGACCGTAACAGGCGCGGGTGCGTTTATCATAGGCCACGCCACGCGGCCCGAGACGGAGATTGAGGATATTGCAGACATTTCAGATAGCAGGGATGTTGCGGCTACTGCTGCCATGGCAAATATTGCGGATATCATGCCGGGTATTGTGATCGAGCGCGGCATCACCGATACCGCAAATATGGGTGCGGCAATGGCTCCGGCCGCGGCGGAGACTCTGCAAAGATATTTTGCCGCCTCCGGGCGCGCGCCTGAAAGCTTTGACCTTATCCTTACGGGTGATCTCGGCTTTGAGGGGCACTCCATCCTCTGCGAGCTGCTAGAGGTGGAGGGTGTTGGTCATGAATGCTTGAAAAGCTTTGATGATTGCGGGCGGCTGATATATGAAAGGGCGGCGCAGGATGTGCACTCGGGCGGCTCGGGGTGCGGTTGCTCTGCGGTGGTGATGGCATCACATATCCTGCCCCAAATGGCCGCGGGCGAGCTTTGCGATATCCTTTTTGTCGGCACGGGGGCAATGATGAGCCCGTCAAGCACAAAGCAGGGGCAGCCTATCCCCGCCGTGGCACATCTTTTGCATTTGACGTCCGCAAAGAATAACGATCGCGGGGAGGAGTGCCGCTTGTGCCGGGGGCAAAATGCGGGATCGGGGGCGAAAAAATGAGCCTGTTTTTTGATATATTTTGGGCATTTATCGTTGGCGGGGTGCTGTGTGTTATCGCGCAGGTGCTTTTGGATAAAACCAAGCTCACCCCCGCTCGCATACTGGTGGCCTATGTTGTGGCGGGCGTGGTGCTTGGCATGCTGGGGCTTTACGCGCCGCTGGCCGAGTTTGCAGGCGCGGGGGCTACCACTCCGCTGACCGGCTTTGGTTTTTTGATATCAAAGGGGATCCGCCGCGCGGTGGATGAGCGCGGTCTGATTGGTGTCCTTACAGGTGCGTTTACCGCGGCGGCGGGAGGAACCTCGGCAGCGCTGATATTCGGCTTTATTGCCGCGTGCGTGACCGGAGGCAAACCGAAATCTTAAATCCAATAAATAAAAACCGATGCACAACAGCCTTTGTTATGCATCGGTATTTTTGTGAGGTCATGGGCGGTGGGTGGGATCATATCCACCATTCGGGCGTAAGCTCACCAAGCGTTACGGTGCGCCCGCTTTCATAGTCAAGCATTATCTCGATCGCCCTATAGTCATTGGGCATCAGCTGTACCATCAACTCGCGGCAAGCACCGCAGGGCGCACCTGTTTTACCACTGCCCATCACTGCCAACACGCGGCGGATCCTATCCTCGCCGCTTGTCAGCATGTTAAAAATGGCATTTCGCTCGGCGCATATACCAAGGGTCGAGCAGGTGTCAACGCACACGCCTGTGTATATTCGCCCGCTCTCCGATAGTATTGCGGCGGCCACGCCTCCCGCCTCTATATATCGGGATATCACCCTGCTGTTCTGAACCGCTCGTGCGGCGGCGTACATTTTTATCCAAATATCATCCACGGTCAACACTCCTTTGGTTTTTTGGGATCCTTTTTCTCTTGCTGTACCGCGTGGGTAAGTATCTTGCGGTACATTCGTGATGGACTTTCCTCGCCGTTAGCGCATACATGGCAAAAAAACTCCCAGCCGTATCTTTCGTAAAGACCTGTGTGGTCGGTCAGCAGATAAAGCGCGCCGATGCCCGCCTCGCTCATATCCTGTGTGATACAGCGAAGCAGTTCTCGGGCTATCCCGCGGCCGCGATATTGCGGCTCAACAAACACGGCGCAAACATTGGGCGCAAGGTCGGTGCGCGGGTGAAAGTCATTATCTATCACTCCCATGCCGCCAACTATCTCGCTCTTCCGCGTGGCAATATACCATTGCGGTACAGCGCGTCGGTGGGCTATGCACTCGTCCATGCTCTCAAGGTACGCCGATGTTGGTATGCCCCATTTTTTGCTGAACCATTCTGCGGCGGCATCCCTCATATCGGGGTGCTCCGAGATACGTATGATCCTCATATCCTTTTCCATGCTTTGCTCCGTGTTTTATACTTGCTTGTGTGTTTGGGCTGTCCCAAAGCTTTGGGACAGCCCGTGTGAGTCAGCGAGGCCTATCTTTCCTCTTTTTTCTTTGCCGTTACCAATGTCGCGCCGCAGATGAGCGTTGCAAGCATGATCGCCACCATGGGGGCGGATACGGCAGAACCGCAACCACCGGATGTGGCGGGGGCGGCTGTGGTCTCATCGCCGATGGGAGACTCGGTCGTCTCCGGCGGCTCGGAAGTGGTGATTACAGGGTCGGTGTCGGCCGGTGCGGCCTCCACACCCTTGAGCTGCATATACTGCTCGGCTATCCACTTTTCAAATATCGGCTTTATCATATTCATGCCGTCGGGATTGAGGTGGCTGACGTCATTTGCGCCTATGCAATAATTACGGCGGCAGATGGGGTTTGACATATTGATACCCGTAAACTCGGTATCGGCGGCATAAAGGCAGATAACGTTTTTGTCGCCAAGCGTGTTTTGGTGATATTCGGCAAGCTCACGCATCTTATCGGCGTAGTCATCGTTTGTGCCAAGGTAGCCACTTTCGGTCTTGTGGCTCCAAGGAGTAACAAGGATTATAAGTGCATCCGGGTTATTCTTGCGAATACGCGAGATGATGGTGTTGATAGCACCTGTGTATGTTGTGATGGCTGTGCTGGTGTTCGATCCGAAAGGAACATTATAGTGCCTATCGTTTCGTCCGCCCTCAATGATGTAGATATCACCGCCGTCAGGCAGCTCGGTGGAGCGCGTTGCCATCGGTGGGGAGTTGGTGGAACGCCCCGAGCACTCGGCAACCGTGTTGCCGCCAATGCCGAAGTTGTGGTAGTTCATTCCGTACTTGTTGCCAAGCAGGTTGACCCATGTCAGGTGCTGGCCGATCGCCGAGCCGCCAAAATAGCTGTCGCCTATGGCGTACATCGTAATACCCTCAAGCGCGCTGAAGAACTGCTCGCACTCGCCTATCAGCCATTCGACCGCCTCGCCTGCTGAGGCAAATTCCTTGATGCTGCGCGCCGCGTAGGTGTCATCCTTGGGAGTTGTGCTGTCTCCTGTGTAGAGCAGGGCTTGGCAAAAACGGAATTTTGAATATTTGCTTGCGTGCGCCGCCAGCTCATCGCCGCCGACATAAAGTATATCCGATTCACGCACAGGGAGAGTGCGCAGGATAACATCCAAAAGCCGCAGGGCATCGTCCGTCTCGCCGCCAAAGGATACAACTATCGCGCGTCCTGTGCATTTTGATGCAAAATGCTTTGCAATCTCGCCCTCGTCTGCAGTGGTATCGAATATCAAGGGATAGCTGTGACCATCGCGGTAGCCGGTGGGAATGTAATACTTAAATTCTGTCTTTTTGCCCGCGGCATCTGTGTAGGAGGCCGCGCGGAGAGTGCCGTCCGAGCTGCCGGCGGTCAGCTCGACCGTCGTCTCCATCGGCTCGGCGATATATACCGGCGGATAGATCGGAGCCTCGCCCGAGTACTTTGTTGCGCTGAGGAAGCACAGGCGGATATTTTCGTTATCCTTTTTGGTTGTGTAGTAGTATGTGCGGTAGTTCTCGTCAAGATCGGCGCTTGGGCATTCGCAACCGTTGAGATACTCCTCGTCGCGGTCAATGACCCATGATGAGCCATTTTGCTTCCAGTGGGATATCACCATTGCACTTGTTGAGGCGTACATGCCACCGTTATAATCGGTAAATGACTGGTCAAAGAAGTATATCGTAGTGCCGGCTTTGGCTATGGTTATAACATCCGAATAGCTGTAGGTAGAGCCTGACGAGGCGGCTATGGCAAAGGCACTGCTGCCGTTGTACTGCGAGCCTATATATCCGCGGTTCCATTTAACGGCTATCTCGGTAGCGTTGAGACGGGCACCCGTCAGCGGGCTTACAAGCTCGGGTTCCGGCCATACCGTCACCTTTGATGCGGCGGAGGCCGCGGTGCCCGCCTCATTCGTCAGCTTCCAGCTGACCTTTACCGGCGGGTCGATATCGACCGTACTGTAGCTGAGGTTGGGGCGACAGCAAAGGCGTATCACCTCGTTATCCTGCGAGGTGATGTAGGTATAGGTGTTGCCCTTGTTTACCAGAGAGTCGTTAGCCTCAAAGCCTATATCATAAACATAGATCCCGTTCGCGGAGTCATATTTATAGCGGGTAAAGGCGTTGTACGCGTTGTTGTTGGAGCTGGCTATGGTGTAGGATATCTCGGTCCCTTTTTGGGGTACGAGGATCAGATTGGATACAGCATAGCTGTTGGCCGCTGTGGAGGAGTAGAGCTTTACCTCCTTGGCCGAGCCGTTGGTGTTTGAGGCGGAGGATGCGTATCCGCACATCCAGCCGATGTTTGAAACGGTACCGTCAGCATCAAGGGTGGCGGTAAATTCGCGCTCGGCAAGTATTTGGCGTGTACTCTTCTCACTCGTATGCTCAAAATAGACCACGGGTGCGGGGGAGGTAGCCTTGGTGCAGATGCGTATCGTTTCGTTGTCCTTGTCCGCAACATATTCATACGTCATTTCACTGCCGTTTTTGGTCTGTCCCACCCACGGGTAGGAGGCCGTGGCCATTATGGTGACACCGGCAGGGTCAAATACCCAGCCGGTACCCGATTGCTTCCAAGATGAGAAAACGCTGACGGAGTTTGTGGGCGGTGCGGAGGTCTTAAAGGAGATCTTGTCGCCGGCCTTGGGCAGTGTTATCACATCGGAATAGAGCCATGATGTGCTGCCGTCAACTATCTTATTTTTGTTTGTATTGGTGCAGGAGCCTATATACCCTGCGTTCCATTTGACCTCAAGTGTTGACTTTTCGGCAAATATCGGGAGTATCGAGAGAGGCAGGGCGGAGAACAGCATGGTGGTGATAATAAGCGAGGAGATTATTCTTTTAAGCTTCATTATTTGTTGTTTCCTTTCTTGCATCGTTGAGTATTTTGCTGTTGCGTTGCTGTGACCTGGCGGCGGTATTGCTTTTGATATTGAGATTGAGATGATCCCGATCTTTTATCACACAGGGCATCTGCGTGCATATTTGAACAAAAATGCGCTATGTTTGACCTAAAAACAGCAAAAGGGGACTGCCGCAAAAGCAGCAGTCCCCACGGGGATCAGTTCTTTTTGTGCGAGATAGCTGCCTGAGCGGCTGCAAGTCTTGCGATCGGAATTCTGAAGGGCGAGCAGGATACATAATCCAGGCCGATCTTATCGCAGAATTCAACGGAGGACGGATCGCCGCCGTGCTCACCGCAGATGCCCACATGGAGCTTCTGGTTGGTGGAGCGACCAAGCTTGATGGCAGTTTCCATCAGCTTGCCAACGCCGACCTGGTCAAGCTTTGCAAAGGGATCGTTCTCGTAGATCTTGGTGTCATAGTAAGCGGTAAGGAACTTGCCGGCATCGTCACGGGAGAAGCCGAATGTCATCTGAGTGAGGTCGTTGGTGCCGAAGCAGAAGAAGTCGGCTTCCTTAGCGATATCATCAGCAGTGAGAGCAGCTCTCGGGATCTCGATCATTGTACCTACCTCATACTCAAGGGCGAGGCCTGCGGCAGCGATCTCGGCATCGGCAGTCTCAACAACGATCTTCTTAACGAACTTAAGCTCCTTGTCATCGCCAACCAGCGGGATCATGATCTCGGGCACGATCTTCCAATCGGGATGCTTGCGGCTTACATTGAGAGCGGCGCGGATGACAGCACGGGTCTGCATCTTTGCGATCTCGGGGTAGGTGACTGTCAAACGGCAGCCGCGGTGACCCATCATCGGGTTGAACTCATGGAGAGATGCGATGATGTTCTTTATGGTCTCAACGCTCTTGCCCTGGGCATCGGCGAGCTCGCGGATATCCTTCTCTTCGGTAGGAACGAACTCGTGAAGCGGCGGGTCAAGGAAGCGGATGCAAACAGGGCAACCCTCAAGAGCCTCGTAGAGAGCCTCAAAGTCGCTCTGCTGGTAGGGCAGGATCTTATCAAGAGCTGCTTCTCTCTCCGCAACGGTGTCAGCGCAGATCATCTCGCGGAAGGCTGCAATTCTTTCCGGCTCAAAGAACATGTGCTCGGTGCGGCAGAGGCCGATACCCTCGGCGCCCAGCTCGCGAGCCTTCTTTGCATCGCGGGGAGTGTCGGCGTTGGTGCGAACGCTCATGCGGCGATATTTGTCAGCCCAGCCCATGATGCGGCCGAACTCACCTGCGATCTGAGCATCAACGGTGGGGATGATGCCGTCGTAGATGTTACCGGTTGTACCGTCAATGGAGATGTAATCACCCTCGTGGAAGGTCTTGCCTGCGAGTGTGAACTGCTTGTTCTCCTCATCCATGGCGATCTCGCCACAGCCGGAAACGCAGCAGGTACCCATACCACGGGCAACAACGGCTGCGTGAGAGGTCATACCGCCGCGAACGGTGAGTATACCCTGAGAGGCCTTCATACCGGTGATATCCTCGGGGGAGGTCTCAAGTCTTACAAGCACTACCTTCTTGCCGGCATCCTTCCATGCCTCTGCATCGGCGGCGGAGAAGACGATCTGACCGCAAGCGGCACCGGGGGAAGCGCCAAGGCCCTTACCTACGGGGTTGGCGGCCTTGAGAGCCTTTGCGTCAAACTGCGGGTGAAGAAGTGTATCGAGGTTGCGGGGGTCGATCATCATAACGGCCTCTTCCTCTGTTCTCATGCCCTCATCAACGAGATCGCAAGCGATCTTGAGAGCGGCCTGAGCGGTACGCTTGCCGTTACGGGTCTGGAGCATAAAGAGCTTACCGTGCTCAACGGTAAATTCCATATCCTGCATGTCTCTGTAGTGGTTCTCAAGGGTCTGGCAAACATTCTTGAACTGCTCAAAGGCCTCGGGGAACTTGTCCGCCATCTCATTGATGTGCATAGGTGTACGAACACCCGCAACAACGTCCTCGCCCTGTGCGTTGGTAAGGAACTCACCAAACAGACCCTTAGCGCCGGTGGCGGGGTCACGGGTAAAGGCAACACCTGTACCGCAGTCATCACCCATGTTACCAAAGGCCATGGACTGTACGTTTACTGCAGTACCCCAAGAGTAGGGAATGTCGTTATCGCGGCGGTATACGTTTGCGCGGGGGTTGTCCCAAGAGCGGAAAACAGCCTTGATGGCGCCCATCAGCTGCTCCTTGGGATCTGCGGGGAAGTCCTGACCGATCTTCTCTTTGTATTCGGCCTTGAACTGGTTGGCGAGCTCCTTAAGATCATCGGCGGAAAGGTCAACGTCCTGGGTCACGCCCTTCTTTTCCTTCATCTCGTCGATGAGCTTTTCGAAGTACTTCTTGCCGACTTCCATAACGACGTCGGAGTACATCTGGATAAATCTTCTGTAGCAGTCCCATGCCCAGCGGGGGTTGCCCGACTTGGCGGCAAGAACTTCAACAACGTCCTCGTTAAGACCGAGGTTGAGGATGGTATCCATCATGCCGGGCATGGAAGCACGTGCGCCGGAACGAACGGATACGAGCAGGGGGTTCTCCTTATCACCAAACTTTTTGCCGGTGATAGCTTCCATCTTGTCGATGTAGCAGTTGATCTCTTCCTGGATCTCGGGATTGATCTGTCTGCCGTCCTCGTAGTACTGGGTGCAGGCTTCCGTGGTGATGGTGAAGCCCTGGGGAACGGGAAGACCGATCTTTGTCATTTCAGCAAGGTTTGCGCCCTTGCCGCCGAGAAGCTCACGCATGGAAGCGTCGCCCTCTGTAAACAGGTAGCAATATTTTTTTGCCATTGGGAATTTCCTCCGTATAATGATTTTCAATTGTTGTACGAAATTGACCATCAGTTATTATACCATACTTTGGATTTGATATCTACCCCTTAAGAAATAAAGTGGTAAATTTTTTTTGAACTTCGTTATTTATTTGTCATTCTTGACCAAAAAACTGCATATCCTTTGGAATTGTCTTGACAAATCGGTACCGGCGGGGTATAATTACTAAAGATAAAAATAAACGTGCCGCGGCACGGTGCATGACTCGGCGGGATATTCCCGGCGAGCCGTTCGGCGTTACCGAAAAAACGCCTGCGGTACGGCATACAGCTTGGCTGCACTCGTCGGGATGTATGTATGGGACTGCTGAAAAATTAACAAGAACAGAACGGAGTCAACAAAAAAGATATGACGGATATTTTCGAGCTTTTCAAACAGATAGAAAAAAAGGAGGATGCCGCACCGGCGGGTGAGGCGATCTCCTGGATCATAGCGGGGCTTGGTAACCCCGGGCGGGAGTATGAGATCACGCGGCACAACGCGGGCTTTCTTTGTATGGATGTGCTCTCCGACCGCATGGGCGCACGCGTTGATCGCGCAAAGTTCAATGCGCTGACAGGGGAGGCTAACATATCCGGCAAAAAGGTGCTCCTTATGAAGCCCATGACCATGATGAATCTATCCGGCGATGCCGTGCGCGAGGCGGCGGCTTTCTATAAGATCCGACCGGATCATATAATTATAATCGTGGATGATACAAACCTGCCGGTAGGGCATCTGCGCATACGCACACACGGGAGCGCGGGCGGACATAACGGCCTCAAAAGCCTTATCTCACAGCTCGGCACCGATGCTTTTCTGCGTCTGCGCATAGGCGTGGGCGCCAAGCCGCACCCGGATATGGATATAGCGGACTGGGTCCTCTCCCGCTTTAATGCCGAGGACAGAGCCGCGCTGCTGCCCGCCTTTGAGGTGGCGACCGATGGCTGTGAGCTTTTGGTTGGCGGCGAGCTTGACCGCGCGCAACAGCTCTGCAACACACATGCCTGACCTATCTTCGGTGTGCGCCGTGAGATCGATAGACAGATCAATAGGCAGATCAGGATCAGATTCAGATAGACAGGGGGAGCTTTTGCTGTTGCAAAAGCTGCGATCTATATAAATGAAAATGGAGACCACAAAACAGCACAGCATCTTTACCGGGGCGGTAAGGGCTGATCCCGAATACGCACAGCTTTTGGCGGCCGTGGGCGTACAGCGCAGGGCAGACCCAAAGCCTGTGCTTATAACCGGACTTTGCGAGGGCGCATGTGATGCACTTTGCGCCGCGCTGACCGAGGATATGCCCGGCGGCCGCCCGGTGGTGATAATCTGTCCGGAGGAAAAGGAGTGCCTGCGCCTTGCGTCCATTGCCACATCAATGGGTCTGCGCGCGGCATTTTACCCGGTAAGAGATCTGAACTTTTATAACATGACCGCCTCGCGCGAGTTTGAGCATAACCGTCTCGGTATCCTTTTTGGTATTACAGGCGGGCTTTTTGACGTTGTGCTTACAACACCCGATGCGGCGGTGGGCTACACTATGCCGCCCTCCGAGCTTTCGGGGGCGCTTATTACGCTGTCGATAGACGGCGGCGAGTGCGGCGGCATTGCCGCGCTCACCGAGTCGCTTACCGCAGCGGGATATGTCCGCGCAGATGCACCAAGCAGTGAGGCACTCGGCTCTGCGGGGCTTGTTGAGGGAGCGGGGCAATTTGCCGTTCGCGGCGGGATCGTTGACGTTGCCGCGCCGTCTATGCGCATAGTGCGTGCTGACGGCAGCCGTGACGGCGGCGCGTTTGCGCTGAGGATAGAGTTCTTCGGCGATGAGATAGACCGCATGGGGCTTTTTGATACCGCCACACAGCGCGTGACCGAGCAGATAAGATCCGCCACCCTTGCTCCCGCACGTGAGATCATAGCGGAGCGGGAGCAGCTTACGGCCATCTCAGCGGCGATAAAGTCACTTCGCAAAAGGACAAGGGATGCGCATGTGGCGGAGGAGCTGGACGGTGAGCTATCCGCCGTGGAGCTGGCACTCTCCTCAGGCGGCGAGGTGCGCTTTCTCGATAAATATATATCTCTCATATACCCCGAAAAGGCCTGTCTGCTTGATTACTTTTCCACCATGTCACTTTGCCTTGTTCGCGGCAACGCTGCGGTAGCCGAGCGCATGAAGGCGGCGGAATGGCATGCCGCAAAGGAAGCCGAGGAGATGGTAGCCTCCGGCATGATAGCCGGCAAATATGCCGAGTACAGCGCACCCGCCGCAAGGCTGGATCGTTTTATGTCAAAGCATACCACGGTATTGCTTGATTCACTTATGCAGGGCATGTCCGGCTCCGAGCTTGGCGGGCTTTACGGCTTTCGCACCAAGCATTCGCTCAGCTGTGCCGGTAATGATGCGCTTCTGCGTGAGGAGCTTGAGGGCTACGTAAAGGGCGGCTTTCGCACCGTTATAATGGCCGGCAGTGAATCTGCGGCGCAAAACTACGCGGGACTTTTGCGGGAGCTTGGCTTTAAGGCAAGCTACGCGGGGGATGGCAGCTCCCTTGACCCGGATACCATCGATCGAGGCGAGGCGGCAGTCATATCCACCGCGCCCATCGCGCCCTTTGAGATGACAGTTCCGCGCATTGCGGTAATATCTCTGCTCTCCGAGTCACGCACAGGCTCGGTATCCGCCACCGCACGTGCCAAAAAGCGTAAAAAGCGTGAGTCGGCCACACAGCAGATACTCTCCTATGCCGATCTTACCGTTGGGGATTACGTCGTTCACGAAACGCACGGTATCGGTCGTTATCTCGGTATCACCACCATGGAGACAGACGGTGTCACGCGCGATTACATCACCATCCAGTACGCAGGCTCGGATAGGCTCTTTATGCCTGTTGAAAAGCTGGATAAGGTCACAAAATATATCGGCGCACGTGCGGATGACGATACACTGCGCCTATCCAAGTTCGGCGGTACGGAGTGGGGCAAGACCAAAGCCCGCGCCAAGGCCGCCCTCAAGGATATAGCCAAGGAGCTGATACGCCTTTATGCCGAGCGTATGCGCCGCCCGGGCTTTGCCTTCCCCAAGGATGACGATTTTCAGCGCGATTTTGAATCCGCCTTTGAATACGAGGAGACCTCGGCACAGCTTGATGCAACCGACGATATAAAGGAGGATATGGAGCGTGCACGTCCGATGGATCGGTTGCTTTGCGGCGATGTCGGCTACGGCAAAACAGAGGTCGCGCTGCGTGCCGCATATAAAGCGATAGTTGCGGGCAAGCAGGTGGCGCTTTTGGTGCCTACCACGATACTGGCGCTCCAGCACTACCAAACGGCAACCAGCCGCATGCGCGCATTTGCCGTCAATATAGAGATGCTCTCCCGCTTTCGTACCGAAAAACAGCAAAAAAAGATAATTGCCGATGTAGCGCGCGGGGATATAGATCTTATAATCGGCACTCACCGCCTGCTGTCGAGCGATATAAAGTTTTCTGATCTCGGATTGCTTATAGTTGACGAGGAACAGCGTTTTGGTGTTGCTCAAAAGGAAAAGATAAAGCAAGCGGCGGGGAATGTTGATGTTCTCTCCCTCAGCGCCACGCCGATACCGCGCACACTCAATATGGCCATGACGGGCATACGCGATATCTCGGTGCTTGATGAAGCACCGGGCGACCGCCTGCCGGTGCAGACCTATGTGCTTGAGCATGATGACATGATAATCATGGATGCCATAAAGCGCGAGCTGCGCCGCGGCGGACAGGTCTTTTATCTGCACAATACCGTTGAGACGATAGACGGCATAGCCGCTGCCATCGCACGCGAGGTGCCGGATGCCACCATCGTTACCGCACACGGGAAGATGGATAAGGAGCGCCTTGAGGAGATATGGGCGGATATGACGGCGGGGCGGATAGATGTTCTTGTTTGCACGACGATCATTGAGACGGGCGTTGATGTGCCTAACGCCAATACCCTGATCGTGGATAACGCTCATCGCATGGGGCTTTCCCAGCTGCATCAGCTGCGCGGACGTGTAGGACGTTCCTCCCGTCGCGCATATGCCTACTTTACCTATCCGCGCGGCCGTGCACTTACCGAGATAGCCGAAAAGCGGCTTGAGGCGGTGCGCGAGTATGCCGAGTTCGGCGCGGGCTTTCGCATTGCACTGCGCGATCTTGAGATCCGCGGTGCGGGCAGCGTGCTTGGCGCGGAGCAGCATGGTCACCTTGACGATGTAGGATATGATATGTATGTAAAGCTCCTCAACGAGGCTGTGCTTGAGGAGAGGGGGGAGGCGCCCGAGCAAAAGGTGGAATGCACCGTTACCCTCTCAGAGGATGCCTATCTGCCCGCCTCCTATGTTCCGTCCGGCGCACAGCGCATGGCGCTTTATAAGCGCATAGCGCACATCACCACGCAGGATGATGCCGATGAGCTTTATGACGAGCTTTGTGACCGCTACGGTGAACCGCCCGCGGCAACCGGTGCGCTACTTGATATCGCACTTCTGCGGCACCGCGCCGAGCTTTGCGGCTTTACCGCGGTAACGCAAAACGGCAGCGAGGTCAGGATAGTTACAAGTGATTTTGATCCCGTCATATGGCAGGAGCTTTCAAACGATATGCCATCCCGTCTGCGCGCCTCCCTTGGCTCTACCACCTTTGTGGCACTGCGTCTGCGCGGCGGCGAGGATGCTGTAGGAACAATTAACAGATTGTTTGAAAAATATCTTGAGATTCGGGACAAAGCGGAGTAGACAAAACACCGCGCACGTGATATAATATATACGATATATCGACACTAATGCTAAAACCGCTCAAAAGTACAGGAGATATGTACGGGAGATATGATAGATGATGAAAAAAAGACAGCTTAAAATTATCGCCGCGGTGCTTGCACTGGTAATGACTCTGCTGTGCGCCGTGTCCTGCACATCGCGCAGTGTGGTGGTCATGTCGCTTGGCAAAACAGAGATCACAGGCGGTATGATAGAGTTTTGGATGTCGCGCTATAAGGCGCAGTTTGAATATTCCTACGGTCAGTCGCTCAAGAGTGCATACGGGCTCTCCTCTGTCGATAAGATATGGACGCTGCGCGTATCCGATGATTCCGCAAAGACCTATGATGATCTTTTCAGCGAGTACATCTACGATAATGCCCGCACATATCTTTGCGCGCTCTATCTTTTTGATCAGTATGATCTTAAATTGCCGGATGCAACCGTCAAGAGCGTCGATGGCATGATCGATGATTATGTTACCAATCTTGCCGATGGCAGTAAGTCCGAGTTTAATGCCATCCTTGCCGCATACGGCATTAACCGCAAGCTTTTGCGCGAGCTGTATCTCATAGACGAAAAGGTAAGCTATCTTAAAGAATATCTTTTCGGTTCTGACGGTATACAGCCGGTAAACGCACAACAACTTGAGGACTATTACCAAAAAAATTACGTCCGCATGAAGCAGATCTGCGTGTTTATAAACGAAGCGCCAAAGATCAATGAGGACGGTACGTATGATACCGACAGCTCGGGCAATATTGCATACAGGGAGCTTACCGCCGACGAGAACGCCGCCGCGCGAGTAAAGATCGATGAGGCGATGCAAAAGCTTGAGGGCGGTGCGGATTTTGAGACGATACTTGACGAATATGACGAGAACCGCGCCGATGATGTTTACGAAAACGGAATTTATATGAGTGCCGAATCCTCGATAGGAAATGATGAGGATCTGCAAAAGATCTATGAGGCATTGACCGCAATGGAGGATGGCGAGGTAAGGCAGGTAGAGCTTACCAACAGCCTGCACATAATCAAAAAATACAAGCTGGATGCGGGCGCGTATTCAAAGAGCGAAAACAGTGACTTCTTCCTTTTCTCCGACGGCACGCAGGGCTATGTTACCTTTGCGCAGTATGTGAAGACTCCCATATTCCTTGAGTATATCAAGGAGAGGCTGGATCAGTACGCCGCGGATATAAAGATAGATGAGGATCTTTTGGATGGTTACAAGATAAGCAAGGTAAAAGCCAATTACAGCTTTTGATCGAGCAGGGGCTTGAGGCCTCAAACGCTGGGATCGAAAAAAACTAAAAAACTCATAATTAAAAACAAATATTCCCGGGGTGCTTTACGCTGAGATGATGCCATGCATCGAACCCATTGAACCTGATACGGATAATACCGGCGCAGGGAACGGAAGCCCGCTTTAAATGCAAGGTAAACGATATTGCTTTTGGCGGGTCTGGAAGGCGAAATAAAGCCAATGCTCCGGGGACAGGTGGACGCACCTGCCGCCGGAGCTTTTATATATATAAAAATCGATCAAAAAAGGAATTATCAAATGATGTCAAGACAAAAAGAATATCAGGTGAAGACAAAAAAGATCGGCCGCCAAGGCCGCATACTGACGATTGTTGAGGGCGCAATGATGGTAGCACTGGCATTTGCGCTAGATATGGCAATGAATATGCTCCCCATCCCGCGCTGGCCAAACGGCGGCTCGGTGAGCATCGGGGTCGTGCCGCTCATATACTACGCGTACCGACGCGGTGTTCTGCCGGGTCTGTTTGTGGGTGTGGTGTACTCGGGCATACAAATGGTAACGGGACTGTATCTGCCGCCCGCAAACACATTTGTGTCTGTTGTGCTGTGCATACTGCTTGACTATCTGCTCGCGTTTGCGGCGTTTGGTGTGGCTCCGCTATTTGCCGCGCCCTTTTCGGGACGTGAGCGGGGCAGGGGCGTGCGCCTTTTCGGCTACGGCCTTGGTGCGGCCGCAGCATCTCTTGTGAGGATGCTTTGCAGTATCATCTCCGGCGGTCTGCTTTGGGGCAGCTATGCGCCGGAGGGACAGGGCGTGTGGATATATACGATAACCTACAATGCGGGATATATGATACCAAATGCCGTACTGGCGGCGGCACTTATCGTAATGATATGCTCCGCGCTCGATCCCCACACACTGCGACCGATGCGCCGCCCGCAGTGAAAGCAATTTAAATAAAACAACAACAAAAAACGGATCCTGCCGCGTAAAGCGGTGGGATCCGTTTATGTCACTTCGTCTGTAAGCCGGGTTCTGTCTTGGACGACCATCTGTCTTTGCGGCGCGTCGCCGTGCCGCTCCGCGATAACTCGCGTGCCACCCGGGGATATGTGTCGGGCAAACGATCCCCCTGCGGTGTTGCTTCGGATAGGGTTTACAGCGGATCTATGTTACCATAGAAACTGGTGAGCTCTTACCTCGCCTTTCCATCCTTGCTCGCCTTGCGGCGGGCGGTCTATTTCTGTTGCACTTTCCCGGCAGTCGCCTGCGGCTGACGTTATCAGCTATCCTGCCCTGTGAAGCCCGGACTTTCCTCACGGTA
>CAZFVR010000018.1:0-34691 GCA_964522215.1 uncultured Ruminococcus sp.
AAGTCTAAATTAAAAGAAGCAGGTGTACCATAGTAGGCACACCTGCTTTAATTATATCGCAATTCCGGCTATGTAACGCACGGTAATTTTATGCCCATCCACGATGCGATTTGTACTCTCAAAACTAATCTTTTTCGGAAGTCGTACGGTAGTGATCTTCTTCGGCATGGGTATGTCGGTGTGACCGAACATTCGGTCATCTCCCGGGCAGTTACCGAGCGTGCATTCAAACATGACGGCATTCAGGCACTCGCGTTTTATCGCCTGCAATGTATCGTACATGATCCAGCCGGAGACAACCCCGTAAAAGATGGCACGGCCATCCTTTTTTATTATAAAGTTGAGGGTACACTCTCCCTCCACATACACGCCGTGGTTTGAACGGCAGGGGATGATAGCATATCCCTCGCGGCGCTGTGCAAGACTTCAATCCGCCGCACCGGTACCGAGGAACGAGAGTTCCATCAGATCTCCCTCTCCTTCTTAAGTCCCACGCGGATAAGCTCCTCCTCGCAAACAACACCGCCCTCGTTTATAAAGCGGCTTGCCGGGAGATAAAAGGGGTCACCGAGATTTGTATATCTGCCTGAGCGCAGAACCTCCAAAAGTTGCCGGTTGGAGGTTATCGGCTCATCTGTTATGATGCCGCCGGAGACCAGGCCGTTGCTGATCCTATGATAATCACTGCCGGAGGTCTCGATGAGCCGCGGGTAGCGCTTTGCCCACATAAGGGTGATGTCGTTATGCGAATCATGCCCCACGGCACCGTTGTAGACCTCAACGCCGTCAAGCAGGCGTTGATCCACTACCCGCATCTCATTGCGGAAGGGATGCGCCTGAATAAGGAGCAGTCCTGCAGCGCGTACACGGCGGGAAAGTTCGGCAACAGAGATATCCATCACATCCGGGTTTGCGCGCAAAAAATCCTCCGAATCACCGTAGATCTGATAATCATTATCATCGGTATTCAGCCTCAGCTCGCACCCCTGCAGAATGTTAAGGCGATCGCCTGCGGCCCGGCGGAGCGCACGTACGCCGCCCATGAAAAAGTCAACGCGCTCGTCATTTGTGTGACCTGTGCGGTCGCCGTGCTTTTTGTTTTTAAATGTATGGCAGGAATAATGCTCTGTCAGCACAACGGTGGTATAGCCATGTGCAAGATATGTTTCAACTATCGTCTCCGGCTCGGCGGAGGCGCAGTTTGAAACGGTGGTGGAATGACAGTGCAGTTCAGTCTTGTAGCTCAAGGTAATGCCTCTCTTTGCTTTGATGTTTTTTATAACTATATCATACTACTTTTTTGCAAAGGATGCAATAAAAAAACGAAAAAACATGCCAAACTTTTTTGTAACACCGTATTTTCAGCCGCCGCTTATTGATTCAACTTTTCCTTTGTGGTATAATTTAAACCATAGGGAAGGTTCTCATCATCACCTGTAAATTAAATTGCATAAAACACCCGGCTGTCGCTGACGGCAACAGCCGGGTATGTATCGAGAGGGTCATCTCTTCTTTTTGTCTTCGTCACCTCCGCCCTTGATCGTGAGGGCGGCGGCGCAGAGGGCACTCACCGTCACGCAGGCGGTCGCTATGGTAGACCCGCACCCGTTGGAGGATGCATCCCCCGTGGCCTCGTCCTTAGTATCGACCTCGGTAGCATCCGGCATACCGCAGATACCGTCTGTGGTTTCGTCGTCTGCGTCCGCTCCGGCCGCGGTCTCGGTGGGCACGACCTCTGTCTCAACAGGCACCTCGGTCCCGCTCTCGGTATCGGTGCCGGGTGTTACCTCCACAGGCTGCGGGGCATTGGCCACAAGAGTGCCGAGATATTTCGCCATCAGCGCATGTCCCTCGGCATTGGGGTGGATATCGGCATCCGAGATATTTGTATATCCCTCTGCGTTGACATTGATGACCGACGGAATATCCGCCACCTCATAGCCGTAGCCGGATGCCGCCACGGCGGTACGGAGGGCAAGGTTGAGTGAATCTATTGCATTGCCCGCAAACTGCCCGAACGCGGGAGATGCAAAGGATCCCGCCATGGGGTCATACTGCGCCAAAAAGATAACTCTGGCCGTTGGGTTTGCGGCATGTACGCCCTCAATGATCAGGGGCAGATTTTTGGAATATGCGGATATCGCCCCAAGGATCGGCGCAAGGCTCACGGGATCCGAAAGCTTTTGTGCCAGTGTGGCGGGGTCCATTGCCATTATCGCACCCGCCGCGGCCTCAAGCCCGGTTACGCTCTTGCCCGTTATCGTTGATGCAAACTGAGGCAGGATGTGCAAAAGGTCGTTACCGCCAATCGATATGATGATAAGCTCACTCGCCTTGATGTTTTCGGTAAGCGACGGCAAAAGTGCCAAAAGATCATCCGATGCATCGCCGTTTACCGCGCGATTGATATAGCTTTCCCCTCCGCTGAGCCCCAACGATGCGGCAAGCAGATTGCCGTAGCTTTGGCAGAGATAAGGGTTGCCGCCCGGCGTGTAGTTTTGCAGGCCGTAGCCTGTGGATATCGAATCCCCCAGCAGGAGCATACTGCCGTATTTGTACTTGCCGTTGTCCGCGCCATCGACGGATGCGGCGGCAAATGTCGGCAAAAGCGCCGCGCCCATCAAAAGGATAGCCATGGCAGTTACGGTGCATATCCCGGCGCACCGCAGGATCCCCGCGTGCTTTTTCTTCATTTTCGTTACTTTCATTGCTTTCATTATTTTCACTATCTCCGTTTCACCTCCCTGCGGCTCGGTACCGCCGCGCGGAGGCAGGTCTTATGCTATCATGATACCATATATTAAATGAAAAATCAAGTCGCAAATGTTAATTTGCAAAAAAGCCGATCCGCTGATCGGAATAATTAAGATCACATGCTGAAAAGAAACCAACAAAACAACATCTCCCCCGCCCCGAATATGACTGACGCGCACCGCCGCCGCATGCAGTGGCTCGGCTTTGCGGGCTTTAACCTTGCCATACTGATCGGCGCGGCACTGCTGCCGCTTTATCGCCACCTCGCTGACGGCGCTCTCCGACCGTACATCTATTGCTTTCAAAACAGATACCTGCACATTTATTGCCCCACCTGCGGGATAACACGCATGCTTGATTCGCTCCTGCATCTCGATATCATCGGCGCGGCGCGCGCAAACATCTGCCTGCTTGCGCTGGTGCTTTTGGTAGCGTACTTTGACCTGCGCGCGCTATTGTCCCTTTTGCGCCGTGAGGAGAGGATATTGCACGTCCGCGCAGTTTATGTTTACATTTTTATAGGAGTGCTTATCGCCTTTGGTATTTTGCGCAATATCCTGCTGATACGCTACGGCATAGACCCGCTCGGCGATAATCTTGCATTTTGGCACTCGGCATGAGGGTGGGGGAGGATGAAGCTGCCGGCAATGGCAGTCATCCTCCGCTGTTTTTGGGATCGCCGAGGCGGATATCCCTGTAAAAACCATATAAAAAGCAGGTTCCGAGCCTGCGAAAGTCAAATAAAGTTGCGCAGATGCTCTATTTATTTTGACTTTCGCAGCTTTTTTGTTTTTTTGCTATTGTCACGCGGGCAATATTGTGATATAATTATCATAAGTAAATGTAATCTTATCAGCCAAGAAAGGTCAGGTGTATTAAAAATGGAAAAAACAATGAATGCCGCTGTACTTCACGCGGTGGGCGACCTCAGATATGAAAAGGTTCCCATGCCCGAGGTACATGAGGGCGAGGTCCTCCTCAAGGTAATGGCCGCGGGTGTATGCGGCTCGGATATCCCGCGCATCTACGAAAAGGGTACATATCACTTCCCCACCATCCCCGGCCACGAGTTTGCAGGCCTTATCGTTGACGGCGACCCCGAACTTGTAGGCAAGCGTGCCGCCATCTTCCCGCTTCTGCCCTGCCGTGAGTGCTCCTCCTGCGAGGTGGGCGAGTATGCCAACTGCAAGAACTACGATTACTACGGCTCTCGCCGTGACGGCGGATTTGCCGAGTACATCGCCATCGATAAGCGCAACCTGGTGCTGACGCCCGACACACTCAGCTACGCATGTGCATCTCTTTGCGAGCCGGGTGCAGTTGCACGCGCCGCCATCCGCCGCCTTGATGTTGAGCTTGGCGACCTTTGCGTTATCTGGGGTGCAGGCCCTATCGGTCTTATCGCCGCCCAGTGGGCACAGCGCGCCGGCGCAGCCAAAGTCCGCGTTGTTGACATCAGCGAGGAAAAGTTGGCATTTGCCAAAAAGTTCGGCTTTGAGCCTTACGATCCCGCCGTTGACGGTCCCTGCGATTGCGCACTTGAGGGCACCGGCGCATCCGCCGCTCTTTGCGATGCCATCTCCTCCGTCAAGGCACACGGCCGCATAGTCCTTATGGGCAACCCCGCACGCGACATGACGATAAAGCAGGGCGTTTATTCCCAGCTGCTCCGCAAGGAGATCAGCCTGCGCGGCACATGGAACTCCTCCTACAACCAGACGATAAACGACTGGTCTGCCACCATCGATGCCATGGCATCCGGCGCTATCAAGTACGAGGAGCTCATCACCCACCGCTATCCCCTCTCCAAGTGCAACGAGGCACTTGATATGATGCATGACCGCCGTGAATTCTACACCAAGGTCACATTCATAATGGAATGATCGCTCCCATCGCAATTACTCGCAGTAACTCAGCAAACAAGGTATGGTAAATAGTACAATGAACAACTCTTCGTTAACCGTAAAAACTTCCGGCATGCGCCGCATAGATCACGTAGCCGACCTTTGCATTATCGGTGGCGGACTTACCGGTATATCGGCGGCACTCGTTGCGGCAAGGCGCGGAATAAAAGTGCTCCTCATGCAGGATCGCCCTGTACTTGGCGGCAATGCATCCAGCGAAATACGCATGTGGGTAAGAGGCGCCAAGGGCCTTCACAACCGCGAGATGGGGATCATCTCCGAGCTGGAGGAAGAAAACATCTACCGCAACCCCACCCTTTGCTATTCGATCTGGGACAGCGTAATGTGGGGAAAGGTCAAGGATGAGCCGAACATTGAGCTGCTTCTCAACTGCTCCTGCGTTGATGCCGACACAGAGGTCGGCGAGGATGGCCGGATCCGCATAACCTCGGTGACCGGCTGGCAGCTGACCACCTACACATGGCACACCGTAAAGGCCAAAAACTATTCGGATTGCTCCGGCGACTCGGTGCTTGCCACCATTACCGGTGCCGAGTGGCGCGTTGGCCGCGAGGGCCACGGCGAGTTTGGCGAGAGCATAGGGCCACTGGTAAGCGACCGCAAGACCATGGGTATGTCCTGCCTGCTCCAGGCACGCGAGACTGACCACCCGGTAAAGTTCACCCCGCCCGAGTGGGCATATGTTTACCCGGAGGACGGAGACTTTGTGGGATCCGGCAAAAAGAAATTCGCCCTGCCCGATGACGACCCCGCTGAGTCAGAGGTGGACCAAAAGACCGAAGATCTTTTGGCATCCGGCGCGAGCATTGCAAACATCGAGATAAAAAATGTCTCCCAGTGCGTGCGCACTCACGACCTTGGCACATCAAAGGGCAACTTCTGGTGGATAGAGCTTGGCGGCGAGGATGATTCCCTCCATGATGCCGAGCAGATACGCGACGAGCTTTTGCGCGTTGCCTTTGGCGTTTGGGATCACATAAAGAACTACGGCGACCACCATGCCGAAAACTGGGAGCTTGAATGGGTAGGCTTTTTGCCCGGAAAGCGTGAATCACGCAGATATGTTGGCGCATACACGCTGACACAGCATGACCTTGAGGCGGGCGGCAAATTTGAGGACACGATAGCCTTTGGCGGCTGGCCGATGGATGATCACAACCCCGCAGGCTTTAAGGCCACAGCGGCAGAGGCGGCATCAACTCTCTACCCCACCCCCTCCCCCTACGGCATTCCCTACCGTTCGCTCTACTCCTCCAATGTTGATAACCTCTTCTTTGCAGGCCGCAACATAAGCGCAACTCATGCGGCGATATCCTCCACCCGTGTTATGGCCACCTGCTCGCTGATGGGTATGGCGGTCGGCGAGGCGGCGGCGCTCTGCATTGAAAAGGATACCACCCCCGCGGGGATCTCACGCTCACACACCGCCGAGCTGCAGGCAAGACTGCGCGATGACGGTGCATATCTGCCCGGCTCGGTACGAAAGATACCCGAGGCGACCAAAAACGCCAAGATAAACCTACCGGCTGACGAGCTTGCCCTGCTGCAAAACGGCATGGAACGCCCGGATGCCGATATGTGTCGCAACTATGCCACACTCCCCACGGGGTCAGCTCTTGAGTTTGACTTTGGCGAGGAGCGCGAGCTTGGCACGCTGCGCCTGTTCTTTGACCCGGATTTTTCAAGAGAATCCATCTCTCCCAACACAAAGATGCGTGTATTTGCACAGCGTTGCAACCGCGGACTCGACTTTGAAAACGTAAAGGTCGCCGCAACGCTCGTCAGATCCTTTACAGTTGAGTGCGACGGCCGCGAGGTATACCGCACCGATCTTTGCCACAACTCGCTCGTGCGCATTCCCCTTAACACCCGCGCGCGCCGCGTAACGGTAAGATTCAACAAAACTTGGGGCGCTGACAGCATCCACCTCTTCTCCGCCGATATCGACTGATCTCAAGGAAAATTGACCACACCTGCGACGGACAGCACTTGACATTTCAAAAACCAAGCTTTATAACAAAGATGAAGCATCCCGTCCATTTTGCCGCACCCCAACTGCGAGCGAATGGGATACCGCGCATCCCCACTGAAATGAAAAAAAAAAAAAACAAAAAGTGCGGCTATGGTCCGCACGGAAACGGAGCTACCATGAAAAAGATAACAGCACTCCTGCTCGCAGGACTTATGCTCATCGCACTTCTCGTCTCCTGCGCGCAAAACAACACCACGAACAACGGTGAAGAAAGCACTACAGCCAATATCGAAAACACGGTCGCACCCGTGACCGATGATGCAACGGTCGACGATAACGGCTACGAGCTTGACTCGCTCCCCGCAAAGCTTGACTATGGCAACGAGACCATAACCATGCTTATTTGGGACGACTACACCATGACCGAGTTTTTTGACGTTAATGAAACGGAGGACAGCATATCCGCCGCTATTACGGCAAGAAATTCAGCTGTAGAATCCCGCCTTGGCATAAAGCTTGACTTTGTCGGCACGCCCGGCGGCGATACGAAAATGAACGACTATATGAAAAAGGTCGCAGCAGATGCCTCTGCCTCCCCTTGCGAGTATGACATATACGCAACATACAGCCGCACGCCCCCGCAGCTTGCACTTCAGGGATATACACATAACCTGCTTGACACCGAATATTTCGATGTTGATAAGCCCTGGTGGCCTGCCGCACTTATGGACGAGTGCATGATAAACGGCAAGCTTTATTTCTGCTCCGGCGATATCTCCACAAACCTCCTTTGGATGATGACCGGAACCTTTTACAACAAAAAGCTGCTTGAGGATTACAACATCGAAAAGTCACCCGCCGAGCTCGTTAAGAGCGGTGAGTGGACCTTTGACCGCATGATAGAGATGGTCAAGGACATCTACGAGGATGACGGCGACACCAAAAAGAGCACCGGTGATAAGTACGGTCTTGTACTTTACGAGATCAACATCGATGCTTTCCAGACGGCGGCAGATATCACCTCCATAAAAAAGGATGCCGACGGCACTCTTATCATCAACCCCGACTTCTCCGGCGAAAAGCAGATAGATCTGGTCTCCAAGATCCACGGGCTTTTGGAGACAGATGGTGTTTACCACAGCTCCAAGACCTCGATACGTGATATCTTCTTTGAAGAGCGTGCACTGATGATCACCGACCGTGTATTTATTGTTGCCGGCAAGGATAACAGCAACAACAAAAACCGTATTCAGTTTGATTACGGCATCGTTCCCCAGCCCAAGTACTCGGTAGATCAGCAAAAGTATGTTACCAGCGTGGGACATCCCTTTACCATGTACGCCGTTAACACAGGATCGCCGAATGTTGAGGCCGCAGCCACCGTTATTGAGGCTATGGGCTCGGCAAACTTCCGCAGTGTAACGCCCAAGGTATTTGAGGCCGCAATGAAGATACGCTACGCCAGCGATTCGGAGGCGGGATCCATGTATGATATCATCCGCGGCGGCATCAGCTTTGATATGGGGCGTCTGTACTCCAAGTCGATGAATGATAACACAGCAAACCTCTTCCGCAAGGCAGTTCTTGCAGGATCTAACTACAACACCCTCTACAAGGTAGCCAAGCCCTCCATACAAACAGGTCTTGACACCATAAACGAGGCATATAACAAGTAATATCAACAATATTACAAACTATCAAAAAACATCGTTCGGCGCTTTGGCATCGAACGATGTTTTTTGTGTTTTTATAGTTTTCAATCAAATAAGCAATCAGAGCAACCATTCACCGCATAAGCTCATCCGTCAGGCGCAAGACCTCCGGTGCGGCTTTTTTTCTTGCACACTTAAGGGTAGTGGTGTAAACAGGATACGCCAAGGCAAGGATGACAATGCCCAGCACGCCGGCCGCAATACCGATCGGCAGGGCGATATCGCCAAATAACGCGCCGAGGTCGGACATAACAAGGCTCATGCCCATACCCATGATAAGCGTGCCTATGATGCCGACGGTGATGGATGCCACCGTGGCCTTTTTGTTTACCGCCGCATCTATTGCACGCAGACGTTCAATACGGCTCTCCAGCCGCGGCAGATATTTGTTGCGGATATTTTCTATCTCCTCGCGGCTGTCCGCCGAATATGTCATTTTAAAGGTCTCGCGCTCACCATCAGCCTTTGCCGACGTCTCATTCAGCGCCATATCCTCGCGGCGCTCTGCTTTTTCGTTTTCTTTCATTACTATATACACTTCTCCAAATTATTTTTCTTTTTGGCTTTTGGCTCCCCCGCCCTGCCTTATCATATACACGGCCATGGCGATGATCAAAAGCGAAACACCGGCACAGCTGAGAGCAAGAAAGAGCCTGCGTGTGCCAGCGCTCATCTCCGCTCCGCTGAATGTACTGAGCATGGTGTTCTCAAGCGTCAGCATCGATACGCATGCGGATGCAAGCGATATGGCCTTTGATGCCGAAAATGCGGGACTGTTGTATTTTCTGTATCTTATGATATTAACTATCGCAACCGTGAGTGTTGCAAAGGTGTATGCCGCCATGGCTATGGTGATCACCTCATGATGCACGGCGCCGCCGTCGCGGATCATATAAAGGCTCATACCGGAGAGCGCAAGGTTCATCACCAAAAACACCCGGCCACATGCGCGATATCTTTTAAGCTCAAGCTCGGGGCACTCGCCCGGACGGTGGCGAAGGGTATATCCCGCCAAAGATACCCGCATTGTGGCAAGGGAGGCGTAGTAAACGGCCAGCGAATAATACCACGCCGAGCGATGGTATATGCCAAGCCCCAGCTGCAGGGCGGCATACGCGCCGTTCCACAAAAGACTGCAAACCAGTGTTACATTTACCCGCAGGCGCGGGTCGCCAAACCATTTTACCGCGTATTTGTTGTTCCGTTTGAGGTCCTTTGCAAACCGCACCATCTGCGGGATGCGCAAGCACCAAACCGTCAGCGTGTAGAACGCAAAAACATAGGCGGCAATGCGCAGCGGCGAGGTCTCGGGTAGCCGGAGCATGGCATATACCAGTGCCGCCGTGGCCACCGGCAACAGCAAAAGCATTATTGCAATATGCGGAAAAAGGCAACAATGCATTATTCTTTTTGCTTTTTCCTTTGACTTTTCTTTCATATCGGCGCTCATTGCTCCCTTGCTATACGCACGGTGAATGTAGTACCGTGCCCCACTCTGCTCTCAACGCTTATCTCGCCGTGCAGTATATCCACTACGCGCTTGACCAACGCCAGCCCCAAGCCGTTACCCTGTGTGGCGTGCGAGGTGTCGCCTTGATAGAATTTTTCAAATATATGACTGCCAACCTCTGCTGTCATGCCGCAGCCCGTATCGCTGACCTTGACCATGGCATATTCACCGTCCGGATCAAGACTTACGAACACTCGCCCGCCGGGCGGGGTGAATTTAAATGCGTTTGAAAGCAAATTGTTCCAAACAAGCTCCAAAAGCTCATCATCCGCAACAACGAACACATCCTCCGCAATGTCGGTATCAAGCTCGATCTCCGCCCTCTCCCAAATGCTCTCGTAACGCAAAATGCACTCGCAAAGCTGTTCGCCAAGGTCAAAGCGACGCGCCCCGGGGAATATTTTTTGGTTTTCCAGTCTGTTGAGCTTTAGGATATTCGTCATCATGTCCGCCATGCGGCGCGAGCCGTCGGTGACACCCTTTGCGTACTCTATCCTGCGTGCATCGTCAAGCTGCGGAGCCTGCAGCAGTGTGCCGTAGTTTTGCATTACGGCCAGCGGGGTCTTCATCTCATGCGAAACATTGGAGATAAAATCCGTCCGCAGGGTCTCAAGACTCCCCAACTCCTCCGCCATTTTATTAAAGCTGTCAATTATCGCGTTGTAGTTATCATCCGTCACCAATCTCCCCACAGGCTCTATACGTACGCCAAAGTTGCCGCGCACCAGCTCTCCCGTGGCATCGGCTATGCGTTTGGTTATGCGCTCGGTGGTAAGCTTGCGGCGGATAAGATCTATCAGCGTTATAAGCACACTGAGAAGTATAACGCTCAAAAACGTAAGCTTTGCCGCGCGGTTAAGTCCCTCTCCGGTCAAAACAAGGCCAAGATCCTTGGCAAGCGTGCTGACGAACAGCGACATGGTACAGCTGACGAGCAGCGCCACGAGCAGAAAGAATACAAGGTAATGATATGCGGCGCGCACGATGCGCTCCCAAAGGCCGCGGCGCTTCACGACTTGATCACCGCCTTGTAGCCGAGACCGTGCACGGTCTTGATCTCAAGATCCTCACACGCCGAAAGCTTTGAGCGGAGCTTGGTCATGTAAACATCAACCGCTCGCGGCGCGGTATCGGTATCCGCATCCCAAAATTCATCCATCAGCTGCGTGCGGGTAAAGGTCTTTTTGGGATAGCTGAGCAGCTTGTAAAGGATAGAAAACTCGCGATTTGTAAGATTTATCTCCTCTCCGTCAAGGTACGCCGTGTGCTCGTCGGCATCCATTATAAAGCTGCCTATCTCAAGCTTGCGGGAGGCCGCTATCTTTGCCCGCCGCAAAAGCGCACCGATGCGCAAAAACAGCTCGTCAAGATCTATCGGCTTGACCATGTAATCGTCAACACCTATGCGAAAGCCGCGCTGCTTTGATGCAATATCATCCCGCGCCGTCATAAAAAGGATGGGGATCTCCGCATTTGTATCCCGCACACTGCGGGCAAATTCAAAGCCGTCAACGCCCGGCATCATGATATCCGAAACTATCATATCAAACATGCTGTCATAAAGTGCATCATATGCCTCGCCGGCGCTGAGGCACCCAACCGCCTCATATCCGCTGTTATTTAAAAAGGTACAAACGGTGCGGTTAAGCTCCCTGTCGTCCTCAACTACCAATATCTTAAACATCAGTCTCTCCCGGGCTTTTTATTACTCTGGCTTTATTATAGCATTTAAATGTTTCTGTTTTGTTTGCGTTTTTGCCAAAGATAATTTTTTTGCCGCAAACAAAACAGAAACAGTTTGCAAAAACATCTCAAACACGGCCTCGGTATAATATAGGCATAAGAAAAAGATCGGCCAAGGCCGAACAAGTAACCCGGGAGAATAAAAAATGACAAGCATGAACAAAAAGAACAACGCCGCAAAGGCAAACAAGAAAACAAGCAAGGGCATATGCGGAATGGTCACACGGTGCGGCCGCACTCTCACCTGCGCATACGAGAGGATAGCAAACGGCGTTTGCGGCGGCTATCTTGCAATAGAGCGCGGCGTGTGCGGCGGTTACAAAAGGATCGAGCGCGGCGTATGTGATGGCTTTACGCTTATATGCGACCTATTTATTGAAACATTTTTCTCGCACGATGGTGAGAGCGTTGCCGAGACCCGTGCGCGGCTCGCCTCCTGCGCGGAGGAGCTCGGCAAGCGCTGACAAAGATACATAACCAAAAAACGCACAATGTGACGTGCCGCAGCACGTCACATTGTGCGTTTCAAGTCATAAGCACTCGATCAAGCGTTCTCGGCAGGTGCGGCATCCTGATCGTCATCGACCTCTATCTCAAGATCGTCACAATCATCATCCTCATCGCAGAAAAGATCATCGCAGTCGCAGCAGTCATCACAGCAATCATCGCAGCAGCACTCGCAAGCACGGTTTGCAAAGAATCTGTAAGCGGCATAAGCGGCGGCAACAACAGCCAGTGTAACACCGGCGGTGATGGCAATTACCTTGCCGTATTTCGGCTTTTCGGGTTTACTGAAAAGGCACATAGGGGTATCCTCCTTTTAAAAAAATATTCTCGAAATGTTCTATAAATATAGTATATCATATTTTCCCCAAAATGCAACCCCTTTATTATAAAAAAATATGTAAACTTATTTTTAGCGACCACGCACCGCGCCGCCTTGACAAAGAGATGGCATCGTGTTATAATTATTAAGGCACCACCGCGCAATTCACGGCTGGCGCCTTTTCCGTCCACTTGCTTGCATAAGATCCGTCATATTTCACAATTTTCCTTCGCGTAGGATAAGCTGCGCGCGCGAAAATTTGTTTCATCTGACGAATTTTTTGACGGCGCAATTGAACGAAAAGAATTGTGCGGTGCCTTAAGATCAGAATGTACGCAAAGATCGGAGACATATCATGGAACAGGACAGCCGAAAAAGGATACTGCTCGGCACGGGCAATAAAAGCAAGCTTGCATACCTGCGGGGTCTTTTTGATGGGACGGGCGTTGATTGCCTTTCCCCCGCCGATGTGGGACTTGTCGGCTTTGATGCGCCCGAGGACTGCCGCACCGCCGAGGATAACGCCATAGAAAAGGCACGTGCGTGGCATGCCGCGACCTCACTGCCGGTGCTGACGCTTGATGCAGGTCTGCTTTTTTTGGATCTTCCCGACGACCACCCGGATCAGCCGGGCGTTCATGTTCGTCGCGCACCCGGGCACATAATGGATGACGAGGAGATGCTTGAGTATTTTGCGGCGCTCGTTCACCGCAACGGCGGGCGGCTTCGCGCCGCGTGGCAGGATTCCTATTGTATGATGGCAAGCCCCGATGACTACCGCTCATTTACATTCACGCGGGATATGCTTGCCGCAAACGCATTTTTGATGGTAGATACCCCCTGCGCCGCGCGTGTTCCGAATTGGCCGATCAACAGCATAAGCGTAGATATTGCCACCGGCAAGTATCAACCCGAGATGACGGATGAAGACCGCCGCGCGGCACTGAAACACAGTGCCGCTCAAGCTGACGATTCGATTGCACCTGCGCAAAAGCTTACCGAGTGGATAAAGATCACCTCCGCCGAGCTGTTTGCTGATCGCCCCTGAGCCGCCATGAACTACAATGAGATCAAAAAAGCGCTCATCGCAGCCGGGATAGGTGACAATGACGACTGCCGCCGCGAGGCCATGCTGATCTGCGAGCGGTTCGGTTCGATCCCCGCAGGCGAGCTGCCGTTCAGGCAAAATGAGGATATCCCCTCCCCCGAGATAGATGCAGCACTGCGCCGTCGCCTTGGGCGGGAGCCGCTGCAATACATCCTTGGTGAATGGGAGTTTTACGGGCTGACTTTCAGCCTGACCTCCGACTGCCTGATCCCCCGCCCGGATACCGAGCTTACGGTGGAGGCGGCGATAGAGCGGCTGCCGCACGGCGCGTGTTTTGCCGATATCGGTACGGGCAGCGGTGCTATTGCGGTATCCATCCTGCACGCGCGCCCGGATACGCATTGCTACGCCATAGATATCAGCCGCGGTGCGCTTGATACCGCCTCGGCAAATGCCGCGCGACTGGGGGTTGGCGACCGTTTTCACCCGATCCTTACCGATATTTTTGAGGGCCGGCTCGGCACGCTCATGCCCACCCGCCCCGATGCCTTGATATCAAACCCACCATATATTCCATCATGTGAGCTTGTGGCCGGCGTCATACAGCCTGAGCTTGAATTTGAGCCGCGTGCGGCGCTTGATGGCGGCGCCGACGGCTTGGATTTTTATCGATATATCATCAAAAACTCACCCTCTCTGCTCTCACCCGATGGAATGCTGATATTTGAGGTGGGGATAGGCGAGGCCGAGGACGTGTGCTCCATTGGTGCGGCCTGCGGCTACGGCGGGCAGATACTTCGCGACCTTGGCGGGGTCGAGCGCACTGTAATACTCACAAAGCAGTCGGATAGATCCTGACCGTCGCAAAAATAAATTTGATCCTAAACCGAAAGAAAGGACGCCCCGGTTCAGCAGCGGGGCGGTGTATCTTGTTATGAATATTGTTGTACTTGCCGGCGGGCTAAGCCCGGAGCGGGATGTTTCGCTCACCTCCGGCTCACTTATAGCCTCCGCGCTTTCAAGATGCGGGCACGGCGTTAAGCTTTTAGATGTTTATGAGGGTATCACAGATCTGCCGACCGACCTATCCACGGTATTTGAACACGGCCGCAGCTACACGGCGCACGTCAGCGAGACAGAGCCGGATCTTGCCGCGGTGATAGCCAAAAACGGCGGCAGAACATCCATGATAGGCCCCGGCGTGCTTGAGCTTTGCGCCGCAGCGGATGTGGTGTTTCTCGGTCTGCACGGCGGCATTGGCGAGAACGGTCAGCTGCAGGCCGCACTTGACTGCGCAGGCATTCGCCATTATACCGGCACAGGCTACACCGGCGCATTGCTCTCGATGGATAAGGATCTTACCAAACAGCTCATCACCCGTGCAGGTGTCCCGAATGCCGAATGGGTCTATTATGCTCGGGGCGAGGCGAGCGAGGAGGCCGTAATGCGCTCGATAGGGCTGCCCTGCGTTGTAAAACCCACCTCCTGCGGCTCAAGCGTGGGGGTGACACTCGTTCACGATGCAGCCGAGCTCCAAGCGGCACTGGCGGCGGCGGAAAGATATGATTCGGCCGTGATAGTTGAGCGCTTTATAAAGGGACGTGAACTGACGGTAGGCGTGCTTGACGGCCGCGCCCTGCCGCCTGTTGAGATAATCCCCAAGGCGGGCTTTTATGATTACAAAAACAAATACCAAAGCGGCATGACCACCGAGATATGCCCCGCTCCCTTGAGCGAGGAGGAGACAAAAACGCTCGGCGAGCTAGCGTTGCGTGCATTTGAGGCTCTGCGCATGGAGCAGTACGGCAGGATAGACTTTATATACGGCGAGGACGGCGTGTTTTACTGTCTTGAAGCTAACGCTCTCCCCGGCATGACGCCGACATCGCTCCTACCGCAGGAGGCGGCCGCAGTGGGTATCGGCTATGACGAGCTTTGCTGTAAGCTTGCCGAAATGGCAAAAAACAAATAATGACCCGGGCATCGGTATTTCTCCGATGCCCTATTTTTAACGATCAATTCACACGCGTTCTGTTTTTTGACGATATATCACCTGTCAGAAAATGTTATAATGTTAACAGAAACAGGTAATACCTTTTTGAGGATACAATACAGGCA
Source organism: uncultured Ruminococcus sp. (assembly GCA_964522215.1). Classification (GTDB taxonomy): domain Bacteria; phylum Bacillota; class Clostridia; order Oscillospirales; family CAG-272; genus CAG-390. The sequence continues at coordinate 15,609 of CAZFVR010000018.1, forward strand.
GGAAAAACACAAAAGAGATAAAAGTCGCAGGGCTAAACAATATAATAGATCCGGGAGGATCAGACCCTGAAGCATTCAAGTGTCATACAAGATAATGTTGCATACACCCATGCCGTGCGCCCCGGTCTTCCTTTTATTATGCCGATCCCGCGCCGCAGTGTTGGGGCGGCACATGAAAAGGATGGTTTCCAACAGATTTACTCATGGGGGAAGTATCAAGCGTTAATATGTAAAGGGTGGTTTCTGCCACCTAATACATATGTTACCCGATCAGCGAATTTGAAAATACATCCCTACCCAACACCTTTGATTTTGATCACACACTAAACGCATTATGCGCAGGAACGCGCGGCATTTGGAACCCAACACTGCCGTTCTCCATACCTGCAACAAGCACTCAGCAACTCGCGTTTCACGCCCAAAGGGATACTTACACATTAGCCAAGACATCGGACGGACATTTGGCACTTTCAACCACTGTTGAGGTAAGCGGCACAGGAGACGATGGCAGGACAGCAGCCGTTGGTGCCGTAATAATAATCGATCGATACTCATATTTCACATATCGGGTCGTTATTATTGAATGATCAAAGCTCAACTCCGCGGGCTGCAAGCTCGGCGCGGATATCGGATGCGGGTATGACTTTGGGGTCCACACCTCGCTCGGCCGCCAGTGCCGCGGCGATACCTGCGGCCTCGCCCACGGCCATGCATATTGCCATTACGCGATAGGATGCATGTGCGCGGTGCGTGCCTGATATGCACCTGCCCGCCAAAAGCATACCATCCACATCCCTTGGCAGGATAGCCCCGTAGGGAATATCATACGGCTGCGCCATATGCGAATGTCCTTCCGCTTGGCCGCCGCCCGCAGGATTATGTATATCTATAAGGAACCATGCGTTATGCACTATCGCATCCGGGTGCATCCTGCCCTGCTCAACATCGGCATCGCACACGCTGTCAACACCGCAGATGCGGCGGGATTCACGAACGCCTACAGTATCGGAGGAGTCACACACGCGGCAGTTCTCATACCCCGGAACATATCGGCGCAAAAAATCAACTATAACATCTATCTGTGTGCGAAGCTCTATCTCCGCCTTGGCAACAGCCCCGGGATCGAGCGGATCGAGACCGTTCACCTGTGTGGCGTTTACCTCCCTCTCGGTGGGGCGGGTCTTTGCATGCAAACGAACGATGGTAACATTTTCGGGCAGCTCGCCCTCCCTATTCTTTTGGCGGCAAAGCTCGCGAAATTCCATCCCCGCAAACTCACCGGATGGGATCTTGACCTTATCCGAGCCACCAAAGACTATGATAGCATCCTCCGCCACATCCTCAAGCACAAATTCAAGCGACATTGGCTGAAGCCTACCGTCGCCCCCGCGCCCAATATCAAAGGAACAGCCCGCGGCCGCAGCCGCACAGCCATCTCCCGTAGCATCGATGATAACATCCCCGCGCACCGCGCAAAGTCCGCGCTGCGTGGTAAATATCACACCGCGCGCCGCCGTGCGACCATCCTCCACCGCCTCGGTTATAACATCAACAAGGGCACAGTTGAGCCAAAGTGTCACGCCGCTCTCACTCACCATTCGGTCAAGCTCCTTTTTGGTCACCTCGCGGTCAAGCAACACCTCGCGCCCGTTGCGGGTCTTTATGTACGGCACGTCACAGTTCTTTATCCTGCCGCAGACCTCATCATATATCGTACCGTTGCTGACAGACCCGAGTATCGGTGATATCGCGCCGGTAGTCAGCATGCCGCCTATCACACCGTGGCGCTCTGCCAAAAGCACGTGCGCACCCTGCCGCGCCGCCGAGACCGCCGCACTGATACCTGCAGGGCCTGCGCCACATACTATCACATCAAAATGCTCGCTGTGTACCGGCACGGCCTTTTTGTATTCAAATATCGCTTCGGATCCACTCATGATCTGCAACCTCCGACTGTTTTTGTTTCAAAAGCTGAAAGCATCCTTTTATCATTGTATTTAGTATATCACCGTGCACCAATAAAGTCAACAAAAAACGCAAGATTTGTTGACATACACGCCTCCCGAGTGATATAATTATGTCAGCACAGAAAAAAGCCGCACCACGGCTTACCTGAAGAAAGGTTTAAGACAAAACAATGAAAAAAAACTGCAAACGTATGCTCTCTATGGCGATGGCGATCACGGTATGCGCCGCCCCCATGCTTTTTGTATCCTGCGCGCCCACATCCCCCGCAGGAAGTAGTGATGACTGCCACGGTGAAGGCCCTGACAGCTCCGCCGAGCATTCAAATAAAACGACAGCACCGGAGACGCCGGACACGACCGAGCCGGAGGTCACCACGCACGAGCTCATCTCAAATGAGGTCACCGTAGAGCTGCGCGTTGGCAGCTACAACATAAAGCACGGTGCGGATGCCGACGGAGACCTTACAAAGATCGCCGACACGATAAAAAATGCGGGACTTGACATTTGCGGAGTGCAGGAGGTGGACTATATGACCTCACGCTGCGGCGGTATTGATCAGCCCGCCGAGCTTGCCGCCGCATCCGGACTTGAGTACTACCGCTACACCCCCGCCATTGACTATCTGGGCGGAAAGTACGGCACGCTGATACTCTCCCGCTACCCGATAGAGAGCTTTGAATATACCGAGCTCAACTCCGGCGACAAGGAACAGCGCGCGATAGGTCACGCCGTGATAAATGTTAACGGCACCAAAATAGACTTTTTCAACACCCATCTTTCATATGAATCCAAAGGACTGCGCCTAATACAGTTTAAGCAGATAAGCCATATGCTTGAGGTGTGCCGGAATTACATCCTCACCGCCGATTTTAATACGCAGGAGTTCTCCGAATTTGATGCGCTCGGCTACGGCTCGATAGTCAACAACGACGAGCACCGCTTTGTTACCTTCCCCGGCAGCAACAGTGCCATTGATAATATCGTCCTCTCGGATGGCTTTGCGGTGCACAATACCGCCACCGTGCCGCAATCCTACTCGGACCACCGCATGCTTTACAGCGATATCAGCCTTTCGGTGAGGATCGAGGAATGACCCCGGCGGGCGGCACACTGCCACCAAATATTGGGAGGGATAATTATAACTATAACCGAAAAACGTTTGCTTGAGCTGGCACAGCGTGCCGCTGACGGCTATTATTACACATATTCAAACTTTTTAACACTGGCAGAGCAGGATATGCTCCAATCACTGAGGCTGCCTACAGCGGCAACTCTTGTCGGCGGGTTTGATGGGGCGGAGCGCCGTATTGCCGTATTTGGTGACGAGGCGGAGCTTGGATATCCGCCGGAGCCGCCGCTGGTGTTTGTAAGGATCGCGCCGCTCTCCGAAAAATTTGCAGAGGAGCTTTCCCACCGCGATTACCTTGGCTCGATCCTCGGCTTGGGGCTTGAGCGTGAGGTGACCGGTGACATTTTGCGCGACGGTCACACGGCGTATCTTGCTTGCCTTTCCGGCATTGCCGAAGTTATTGCAAATGATCTTACAAAGGTACGTCATACCGATGTAAGCTGCACCGTTATATCGGATGCGCCCGGGGTCGCCATACCGCACCCCGAGTCGACAACGATATTTGCGGCATCCGAACGCGCGGACGCTGTATGCGCCGCTGTATTCGGACTCTCCCGCAGTGAGAGTGCCGAACTCTTCTCGCGACGGCTCGTGTTTTCAAATGCAAGGATTATCGAGCATCCTGATGCGCATCTTGAAATCGGCGCGCGGATATCCGTGCGCGGGTACGGCAAATTTATATACCTTGGCATCTCAAAGACCACCCGCCGCGGCAGGCTTTGCCTTGACATTGCAAAATACAAGTGATCATCTTATCGGTGAGCTGTGCCGCAACACGGCTCACCGTTTTTTACATACCCGCACCACCCGCGATATTTACATTTAATTTACACCGAATAAAACAAAATTCAATCGCGACCCAATAAAGTGATAACATAATATGATATAATTAAACTAATTAACATTCCCCAACGAAAGGATAAGACCATGACAGCTGCAGAACTTCGCCAACGGATATCAGAGGGCGCCCTTGACATAAGACTTTCCCGCCTTTACGGCGACGATGGCACGGCCGCCGCTCGCGACCGATATATTTCGGTGCTTGATGACTTTATCGCGCGTTACGGCGCATCACTTGATGCATCGCTTTTTTCCGTCCCCGGCCGCAGTGAGCTTTCCGGCAACCACACCGACCACAACCACGGCAAGGTAATTGCCGCATCAATAGATCTTGACGTTATTGCCGTCGCCGCCAAGACCGACGACCGCATCGTTCGCATAAAAAGCGCGGGCTTTCCGGAGGACACTGTAAAGCTTGATGAATTTAAAGCTCCCCGTCCCGAACGCTTTGGGCATTCGGATGCGCTTATCGCGGGCGTGGCTTCCGCTCTTGAGAGCAAAGGCCACCGCACCGGCGGCTTTGTTGCCTCCACCGCCTCAAACGTGCTCAAGGGCTCCGGCCTTTCCTCCTCGGCCGCCTTTGAGGACATGATAGGAACTATCTTCTCTCACCTCTACAACAACGGCGAGATAAGCTATGTTGAGACAGCGCAGAACTCGCAATACGCTGAAAACGCCTTCTTTGGCAAGCCCTGCGGGCTGATGGATCAGGTCGCCTGCGCCGCGGGCGGAGCGGTAGCGATAGATTTTGCCGATCCCGCCGCCCCCGTCATAGAAAAGATGGATTTTGACCTTGATGCATTCGGCTATCGCCTTTGCATAGTCAACACAGGCGGAAACCACGCCGATCTTACCGATGATTACGCTTCCGTCCCCGCCGAGATGAAGGCTGTGGCCGCGCACCTTGGTCACAATGTTCTTCGCCAGGTCACGTGCGAGGAATTCACAGCCGCCCTCCCCGCACTGCGCTCCGAGCTTGGAGACCGCGCCATAATGCGCGCCATGCACTTTTTTGCCGAAAACGACCGCGTGGATGCGCAAAAGGCCGCGCTTGCCGCAAAGGATCTTGATGCCTTTATGAATGGCGTGCGCGCCTCCGGGCTTTCATCCTTCAGATACCTGCAAAACGTGTACACCACCAAAAACACAGCCGAGCAGGGACTGTCGCTGGCACTTTGCCTGACCGAGGACTATATGGCCTCCCATGGCATCAGAGGCGCTTGCCGTGTGCACGGCGGTGGCTTTGCGGGAACGATACAGGCCTACCTGCCTGCAGACGATGCCGGTGATTATGCCCGTTATATGGACGGCATATTCGGCGAGGGTGCGACCTACATTTTGCATATCAGACGCAACGGAGCGGTAAAGCTCTTTTGAGCGCCATGTAACGAAAACTATAACGCAAATGTGATGGGATAGGATCCCCCACTGCTCCCGCACATTTTTACCGATGGAGGATATTTATGAACATCAATCAAAAAAAGCCGCGCCGCGCCGAGGATCTGACCGAGTCTCGCACAAAGCCGCAAACTTTGCGTGAGGCATGGGCATGCGTTGACAAAAAGATATTTTTTGCACTGCTCATCAACTGCGTGGTATTTGTTGGCATATATCGCCTGCTCATCAGCGGTATGTTCACCTTTACCGTACAGCAGGTGACGGTACTTGCCTATATGATAGGTGCCGCCGTTTTGGTGCTTGCCTATGTTATATACAACCGCGGCTTTTCGGGGCGCGGCATTACCGCCGAGATGCTTCCCGATTCGATGACGGAAAAGGAAAAGGACGATTATATTGCCGACACCGCCGAGCGCGTGCGCAAGTCAAAATGGATGATGACGGTAATAATCCCGCTTTTGCTGGCACTCCTTACCGACCTTATAGATATGTTCGTGATACAGAATCTTATCTCGTGATGCAGATCGCGAGCAGAATGATCAGAGCAGCCACCATTCCGTTTTAATATATAATGCAAAAAATAAGATTTATATCGCTTTTTTCAGGCTCTGCCGGCAACTGCACTGCAGTGTGCTGTGAGGATGATACCATCCTTATCGATGCCGGCAGATCCGCCAAAGCGATAGTGGACGGTCTTGCAGCGCAGGGCATCGATGCGGCATCCGTCCGTGCGATCTTTATCACGCACGAGCATACCGACCACATCTCCGCCCTGCGAGTTTTTTTAAAAAAGCACCCAATACCGGTCTATTCCGCCGCCGAGACATATTCATCGCTCCTCCCCGCATGCGGCGATATGGCCGTGCGGCGGCCAAGGATATTTCAAGAGCGCATCGGACACATGACGGTGCGCTCATTTCCTACATCACACGATGCGGCAGCTCCCGTAGGCTACCGCGTGGATATCGATACATATCACAAGGACGCAGGCGAGGCGTGCGGCGGGCTGGCCCTTGGCATTGCAACAGACACCGGCAGGATCACGCCGGAGATGCAGGCGGCTCTTGATGGCTGCCGCGCAGTGCTGCTTGAGAGCAATCATGATCCCGATATGCTGCGGCGCGGACCGTATCCGCCGGAGCTGCGGCGCCGCATAGCATCCGAGTACGGCCACCTCAGCAACGAGCGGAGTGCGGAACTGGCGGCGGAGCTTGCACGCGGCGGCACGCGCGGCTTTATTTTGGCGCATATCTCGGATGAGAACAACACGCGCGAGCTTGCCGCCTCTACCTGCCGCCAACAGCTTGATGGCGCGGGCTTTGGTGAGGAGGTAGTGGTGATCGCCTCCTGCCGTGCAACGCCTGTGGAGATCACGCCGTTGGCAGTATCATCTGCGGCGGGCTGCGACATAACGGCCCGAGGGATCCAAGGCCGGCAACTCGGAGAGGACGGCAAGACAGAGCTATGATAAACGTAAAACTTATAACCGTAGGCAGTCTCAAGGAGCCGTACCTGCGCGAGGCGGCAGCCGAATATGCAAAGCGGCTATCGGCATTTTGCCGCTTTGAGTGTACCGAGCTCAAGGAGGCGAGAGTCAGGGACGAGGGTTCGGAGACCTCCGAGCATGCGGCACTGGAGGATGAAGCGGAGCGCATTCTTGCCGCCATCCCGCCGCGTGCCTGTAAAATTGCGCTTTGCATAGAGGGGCGCGAGCTTGACTCTCCCTCCCTTGCCGAGCTTATCGGCCGCGCCGCGGACACTGCGGGCAGCATCTGCTTTATCATAGGCAGCTCACACGGGCTCAGTGAGCGCGTAAAAGCGGCGTGCGATATGCGACTTTCGGTCTCGCGAATGACATTCCCGCACCAGCTGTTTCGCGTTATGCTGCTTGAGCAGATATACCGTTCGTTTAATATAATAAAAGGGACCCGCTACCACAAATAACGGCGGCAGATATCCGAAAGAATGAATAAAAAGAAGAAAAAAATAAAAACATCAGGGGGCGGCATCCTCCACCTTGCCACCGCACTGGTCTTTACGGCACTGGCGGCATTTGTATGCCTTGTTGCCATGGGAGTTTTAAAGATACGCCTGCCCGGCGGCAATGACACGCCCGAGCGCACAAAGACCCCGGGCGAGCTGGCGTATGAGAGCTATCTTGCCAGCCTCTCCCCCTCACCCGATACCACAAAAGCAACAACAGACAGCACCGCCCCCGACACGACAGACATCGGCCAGCACCCCACCCCCAAATTCTTCACCATATCGGAGCTTGCGGCACAGGAATACAAGCTTTCCTATTCCGACTACGATAGCGACATGAAGCTGGCGGTGCTGTCTCTTGACGGGATAGATGATGACGCACAGCTCAGCCTTTACAGCGGCAGGCGGAAGATAATATCCGTCATGACACCGACCACCCTTGAGGATGGCGGTATTCCATACGAATCCTACACCGAAAAAGTGACAAGCAGGATGACAGTTGAGACCTACATGGGCTACTTTATCCTTGACTACAATGACGAGATATGGATCTTCGGCTCTGACGGTGCGCTTATCACGAAAATTGACGGGTCGGCCCCCATGCCCGCCAACACACGCGACAAGGACGGCCATCCGCTTTTTGTGGGTGAGGATGGTTATTATTATTTTGATGAGAACGGCACAGCTGTGACAGTTGAATACGACCCTAAAAACGACAGCCGCGGTCTGCTTTTTGATTACGCGCCAAGCTTTGGGATAAACAGCGATCCCACGCTTAATGTTTGCTGGCAGACCGAGCCTGTAACGCTTGAATATACCCTTGACCGCGACAGCTACTACACACGCTATGCAGTTGATCCGCGCTTGGCGCGCGTGCTTTATGAGACAGACCCTGCCTTTGCGGAGCGTGTGGCTATAAGACAGCAAAGCGGGCATTATTATAATTATCCCTTTAAATTAGCGCTTGATCGCGTAAAGGAAGAGATAGCGCGCGAGCAGGCCGAGGCAGCGACCGCCGAGACGACCGACACCACCCCGCTTCCGGAGGCAGCCTCCCTCTCCCCCGCCGAGCTTTCGGGAGAGATAACGACCGCGGCGGAGACCCCGGAGCCACCCTCGCCCGAATCGACAGCGGAGGCAACCACAGAGGCGATGCCAGAGGCGACGACCGACACGGATATATCCTCACCGGACACCATATCACCCGAGGATACCTCCGCACCGACGGATACCATCATACCGGAGGATACCGCCCCGACGGAGGCCGAGACCACCGATTTGCCGTATGACCCGATGCTTAATATATCGGTCACCTTTGATTCCCCGCGCTACTACTATGGGGATACGCCTGCCAACTCAGCACTTGGCGGCTACGCGCGCGCCTATGCATTCTCAGAGGGCTACGCCTGTATCGTTGACGACTACGGCGTGCTTAAGGTAATAAACAAATACGGCAGGATAACCGCAAGACTGCGCTATGAATACCGCACCGATGCGGCACACGGCTACACCTATATGGTAAGGACCTACTATCAGCCGATATACAACGATATATACAGCCTTGGCTACTATTATTTTGACCACGGATATATGCGCGTTCGCGTTATCGAGCATGAGATGATAGAGGGGGACGTTGTTAATTACGTTACCGCCGACTATGATATTCTTATCGATCCTTGGGGGAATGAATTTGATATCCCCTCCGGCTACAAGCTCGTATCCTACTCAGACGGCGTACTTTTACTTGAGCGTGACGGCAGATACGGTTACTATCATATAGACGGTCACTGGATAGCACAGCCTGTGTACTCCTATGCCATGCCCTTTGTTGAGGGGCTGGGCGTGCTTGGCACGAGCGACGGCAACATGGGCATGGTAGATACCTCCGGGCAGATCGTCCTCCCCTTTGCATATGAGTATATCTCCACCCCCTCCAGCGGAGTTATAGCCTGTTTTTCCGTCTCCGATGGCTGGACGATGCTTGCAAAGATGGCAGCACCGACCGGCACCGATATCGACCGGATCAGCTAAAGGGCACATCGCTCCTTTCGCACAATATCAAAAGACCACTTTCGGGGCGGTATCCCGAAAGTGGTCTTTTGATAATTATTTTTAGTTTATCGTCACTGCAATGCCGCGCCGATGACAGTACCGTACTGTGAAAGCTCGGGAATGATAAAATCAACACCAAACGGCGCACTTAGCCCCTCAAAGGTGCGGCGCACCGGGGCAATGCGTGTGAGATTGCCGGTGAGGACGATCTTTTTCAGTCCAAAGCCTCTGGCGGCAAAGATCGAGAGCATTGCAACCGTCTCGGCAACCATATTGACGATGCCGAGCGCGATATCGCTCTTTGATGCCAAGTCGCTCACGCGGCCGAAGTTGGAGGCCGTCAGGTTATCGTTAAGGCCAGAGAACTGCCCCTCGCGCGAGATATCCTTAACGCGCAGATCTACCCGCGAGAGGTCGCCACCCTCGCACAGCTGTTCTATATGCTCTATCTCGTCCATCCCCAAAAGCTCCTTGGAGAGTCCTACCAACGTGCCGCCGCCAACGCCTGTACCGCCGAGGTATTCGGTGGTCGCGCCCTCCGCCTCACGTTTGGCGTGTATCAGTGCTGTGCCGGTACCCATGCTGACAACTATTGCCTCGTCAAGGCCGGAAAGATACAGCCCGCCAAGGCCTATGCTTTTAAATTCAGTCACCTCGCGGCAGGGGAGCGAATATATCGGCAACGGTACAAAACCCGACCCCGCGCCGGTTATCATTACGCGGTCTATATCCCCAAGTGAGAGCCGATTCTCGGATGTGAAACGCCCCAGTGCGCCGTAAACGGATGTTACCGGGTCTGTTGCGCGAACGAATATCGGTGATATCAGCCCGCCATCCGGCGCAAAGCCCACGATCTTGGTGGTGCTGCCGCCAACATCTATGCCGACTATGGTTTTTCCTGTGATATTGTTTATTTTTTTTGCTTTTGCCGCCGCATTTTCGCAGTTTACTGTTTTTTCGCTCATTTTGATATGCTCCGATGAGTTTATTGCAATAATATTGTATCATCATCTTGAAAAAAAGTCAAGATGGTGATATAATTATAATGTAGTATTATATGCACTGAAAGGATATTCAAAATGAACTTTAAAAATCCCGACACTTCGGTCTTAAACGAAAAAGAGCTTTACATATTTGATATGGACGGCACTATCTACCTTGGTTACAACGTATTCCCCTTCGCCATCCGCTTTATAAACAACCTTCGCGCGCACGGCAAGCGAGTACTGTTTTTCACCAACAACGCTTCGCACACAACTGATTTTTATGTAGAAAAGCTGACCAAGCTCGGCTTTTCTCCCACAAAGGAGGAGATAATGACCTCCGGCGATGTTACGATAGAGTTCCTTCGCCGTCACCGCTCCGGAAAGAGCGTTTATCTCGTCGGTACCGACGAGCTGGTCGAGAACTTCCGCGATTGCGGCATAAATATGCTCAGCGGCGACGAGGAGAGTGCCGACATCGTGATAACAAGCTTTGATACCTCCCTCACCTACAAAAAGCTTGATGATGCCTGCCGTTTGGTAAGAGGCGGAGCGGAGTATCTCTCCACCCACCCCGATTTTAACTGCCCCACCGAGACGGGCTTTATACCCGACAGCGGTGCTATCGCCGCCTTTGTTACCGCCTCCACGGGAAAGACCCCCACATACTTCGGCAAGCCCTACCGCGAGACGGTTGAGATGATAAGCGAAGCTACCGGCATCGCCCGCGAGCGTATGTGCATATTCGGCGACCGTCTTTACACGGATATAGCCCTGGGCAAAAAGCACGGTGTGACCGCAGTGCTCGTCCTCTCCGGCGAGACGACAGAGGCGGATGTGGATGCCGCGGCGGTAGCCGAAAAGCCCGACTTTGTATTCCCCTCCCTTGACGAGGTGGATACCACCATGTTCGGCAACTAAGACGGATACGAGGCCGAGAGCAACAACTCAAACAAAGGACGATTCAGAGGATGGCATACGATGCCGGAATGCTGGCGGCGGTAATAGACGAGATCAGCCGCATATCAGCAGGCGGCAGGGTGGATAAGGTCTACCAGCCGCAAAATGATACCATAATACTTGGCATCCGCACCCGCGCGGGAGCACGGCGACTGCTTTTGCGCTGTGGTGCCAATGACCCGCGCATGGCATATACGAGCGAGCCGGCGGATAATCCCGCCACACCCCCCACCCTGTGCATGCTTATGCGCAAGCATTTTATCGGCTCGGTGTTTGTGGGAGCGGAGCAGGCGGGCTTTGAAAGAGTGGCACGCCTTGAGTTTGCAGGTCGGGACGAAATGGGCTACGACTGCAAAAAATACATCTACGCCGAGGTCATGGGTAAAAACTCAAACCTGATATTTACCGATGGCAACGGCAGGATACTTGGCGCTATGCGGCAGGTCGACTTTACAACATCCCGCCTGCGGCAGGTCCTGCCGGGCATGATGTACGAGCTGCCGCCGGCGCAGGACAAGCGCGACCCGCTAAGCGAAACGCGTGACGGCTTTTTGAAGCTGCTCTCCGACTGCATGCCGGAGAGGGGGGCGGCAAAGCATATCAATGCCGCGTATCTCGGCATCTCCCCCGCCGTGGCGCGTGAGATAGTTTACCGCGCCAGCGGCAGTGTGGATACCTCCGTGGATGCCGCATCGCCGTATCTGTTGTGGCGCGAGTTTTCGGCGGTCATGGAGCTGATCCGCAGGCGCGATTTTGCCCCGACCATGGCAATGACCAACGGCGCACCCGCAGAATATTCATTTATGCCGCTTTTGCAATACGGCAGTGATGCATGTCGCGAGTATGACAGCTTTGGCGACCTGCTTGACAGCTTTTACGGCGAGCGCGACCGCCGCGCACTTGTAAAGGCGAGGGCAGACGATCTGCTGCGCACCATGCGTGCGGCAGAGGCGCGGCTGTGCCGTAAGCTTGATGCACAGCGCACCGAGCTTGCGGACTGCGAGCGCGGCGAGGAATACCGCCGTGATGCCGATCTTATAACCGCCAACATCTACAAGATAAAGCGCGGGGATGATATGGTGCGGCTGACCGATTACTCGGAGATGACGGAGGATGGCGGCTTTACCGAGCGAACAGTAAAGCTTGACCCACGCCTCTCTCCCTCCGCAAACGCGCAAAAGCTCTACAAGAAATACACCAAGACCAAAACAGCACGGCGGGAGCTTACAAAGCAGATAGAGCTTGGCGAGCGGGAGCTTTTGTACGTTCGCTCGGCGCTCGATTCCCTCTCCCGTGCCGAAACAGGGACGGAGCTTTTGGAGATACGCGAGGAGCTTTGGCGCTCCGGCTATGCGGGCAAGCAAAAAACACCGCCGCCGAAAAAGCTGAAAAGCTCGCCGCTTGAATTTAAGACCTCCGGCGGGTACACGGTGCTTTGCGGCAGGAACAATCTCCAAAACGATGAGCTGACCTTTCACCGCGCCGACCGCTCGGATATTTGGTTCCACCTCAAGGGCGCGCCCGGCTCTCATGTTATTCTTGTGTGCGGTGGCGTGGCACCCGACCTCGATATGACCGAGGCTGCCGAGATAGCGGCATATCATTCAAGCGCTGGCAGCGGGGATAACATCGCCGTTGACTACACGGCGGTAAGGAATATCAAAAAGCCCGCCGGAGCGCGCCCGGGATATGTTATATATCACACCAATCAAACAGCATACGTAAGCCCGGATCCCGAAAAGATCCGCGCCATGCGTTGCAAAAATCAAAACTAAACAGCATTCCACTCTGCTTCGCAAAGCGCAACCTTATGATGGAATGTGCAAAAAAGGAGGTAACCATGCCTTTTTCCGAATTTTTGAATCAAAAACGCAGTGCTTGCCGCGCTCTTGTTGCCGAGCTTGGCAAAACCTTTAAATATGTCAGCATTCTCGGCACAGATGTTGCGGTGACCGCATACCAGACCGACCGCCGCTCCTCTGCCGTGCGTGAGGGTGCGGGCGAGCGCGGCTTTGTTTTGCGCATGCACAACGGTCGCTCGTTCTTTGAATACTCGCTGGACGATCCCGAGGGCGACCCCGCAGCACTTGCTGCCGAGATAATTAAAAAGACTGCAACAGCACCGGGGCTTTACGAGCGAATGATCGAGGCCCCCGTCCCTGCCGATGAGCCGCTGGTGCAGGATCTTGTGCGCGAATCAGACTTTGACCGTTACAGCGACAGTGATATCCTTGGCGTATGCCGCAAGCTGTGCGAGGAGATACTGTCCCGCGACACGCGCATTTTAAATGCACGCGTGCTGATCCAGCCCTATACCACATCCAAGCTGTTTATAAGCAAAAACCGCGAGCTTTCACAGCACTACGGTTGGGTAAACGGCATAATGTGGGTCGTAATACGCGACGGAAAGATGGCTGATGCACGCGAGGGAGCGTATTCGCACCTGCTCTCTGATGTTATCGCCAAGATGCCGGGTCAGATAGACAGACTGGTAGACAAAGCAGTGCATCTTACCCGCGCCACGCCGATAGTGCCGGGTATATATGACGTTATAACCGACAGCTCCATTACCGGGCTTATCGCGCACGAGGCCTTTGGTCACGGCGTAGAGATGGATCAATTTGTCAAGGATCGCGCCATGGCAAAGCATTGCGTGGGGCAGTATGTGGCATCCCCCATTGCCAACATGCATGACGGCGCCGCCGCAACGCTGAGTGCAGCATCATATTTCTTTGATGATGACGGCGTTTTGGCGCAGGATACGCAGATAATCCGCAACGGCGTGCTGGTAGCCGGGCTTTCGGATATCGCTTCCGCCGTTCAACTTGGAACTGCTCCCACAGGCAACGGCAGGCGGCAGTCCTTCTCGCACAAGGCCTACGCCCGCATGACGAACACCTTCTTTGAGGCTGGCCGGGACAAGCTTGAGGATATGATAGCCTCGATAAAGCACGGATACATGCTGTTTGAGACCAACAACGGCATGGAAGACCCCAAAAACTGGCAGATACAGTGCACGGCGGAGTACGGCATTGAGATAGTTGACGGTAAGCTGACCGACAACTATGTATCCCCCGTGGTCATGAGCGGCTTTGTGCCGGATCTGCTTAAATCGATATCGATGGTATCGGATAATTTTGAGGTCATAGGCTCGGGCGGCTGCGGCAAGGGCTACAAGGAATGGGTGCGCGTTTCCGACGGCGGCCCGAATTTGAAAGTGAGGGTCAAACTGGGATGAAGAACATAAAGGAGCTTTTGTGTGCAAACAGCGCACTTGACGGCTATCGCGTATCCACAACCAAAACAGAGACATATGAGCTGTTTTTTGTTCACCGCAAGCTTGAAACGGTACGCGCCACCGATACCTGCACGGTAAACGTAACGGTATATGTTGAGCATGACGGCAAGCTTGGGGATTCCTCCTTTACCGTGTATGATTCAATGACCGAGGGAGAGATAACCGACAAGATCAATACCGCCGCGGCTCGCGCAAGACTTGTATCAAACGAGCCTTACGAGCTGACCGAAGGCAGTGGCGTGGAGGAGAGCTACACCCTCCCCTCCAATATGCAAAGCGGAGAGCCGAGTGACATGGCACGCCGCATAGCAGATGCTGTGTTTGCCGCCGAGGGCGGAGCGGGACTTTCACTCAACGCCACCGAGATATTTGTTTACCGTACCACCACCCGCGTGCAAAACAGCCGCGGTGTTGACAAAACGCAGGTGAGATACAGCACAATGATAGAGGCTATCCCCACCTTTACAGAGGGAGGTGACTCGGTCGAGCTTTACGAAGCATACAGAACGACAGAGCTTGACCCCCAACGCATCACCGCCGAGATCTCCGAAAAAATGCAGGCGGTCGCCGAGCGCCGCCGCGCAGTAAAGCCGCAAACACCGATGACGGTGGATGTCGTCCTGCGCGCGGATGAGATCGCAAACCTTGCATACAACCTTGCGATGGACCTCAACTATTCAGCGATCTATTCAAAGGGCAATCTCCATTCAAAGGGAGATATCCTGCAGAGCGGCGATTGCGACAAGCTGAACCTTTCAATGATCGGCCGCATACCCGGCAGCGCATCCTCCGCTTACTTTGACGGCGACGGCGTGACCCTGCGCGATGCTCGGCTGATAGCTGACGGTAAGGTGGTTGGCTACCATGGCTCACAGCGCTTTGCCTGCTATCTTGGCGAGGAGGCAACCGGCGAGCTTGGTTGCATTTCGCTTGAGGGCGGCACACTCAGGAGCGAGGAGCTTGCCGCTAAAAAGTATATCGAGTGCGTGTCGCTTTCCGGTCTCCAGGTGGATCTTTACAACGATTATATCGGCGGCGAAATACGCCTTGCTTACCTACATGACGGCGACAGCATCCAACCCCTCAGCGGTATTACCATGAGCGCCAAGCTCTCGGATGTGCTCTCCGGCATGCGCCTGTCCGATACGCTTACCGTCAGTGGCAGCTACAGCGGCCCGGATAAGCTGCTGGCACACGACATCACGATAATGTAAAGCCGGTTCGGCACTAACACTAACACTAACACTAACACTAACTCTAAATCTATATCTAATTCCGGATCGAAAACATAAAACAAGAACCACACTTTGCAAAGCCCAAAAGGCTCGGCAAAGTGTGGTTCTTTTTATAGGCAGTTACTTGTTTTATCGATCGTATATTTGTATCAAGATCTCAAAGCGCCGCAAATATTCTGCCGCCGCGATTCTTTATCCATGCATACACGCCAAAGGATGCGGCAAGGGTCACAGCCGACAGCACGGCCATGTAAGGCACCCCACCTATGTGCACGCCCACCAAAAAGTAGCCGCCTATCAGTATGCCCGCATAAAGGTAACCGATAAGTATCGCAAGCAAAACGCCAAGGCTCTGCTTTACAACAACGATCTCGCTCGTCCAGTTGAGGTTTGGCATTTTAAGGCCCAGTACCATCCCCAGCAGTGCCGCGAGGATAACAAAGGTCTGCGGCAGAATGATGAGCATCAGCGATTCAAGTACACCCAAGCGGCACACTACGGCGCCGATCACCGAGAGCACCAATACAGGCACGGATGTAAATATCACCTGCACGCTTACCTTTGCAGAAAGCACGTCGGCAGCGGATACCGGCAGTGACTGCAATATCCAAAGGTTTTTGCCCTCAAGCGAGACGGAGGGCACTACCATATCGTTCATGGCAGCCAACGCGCATGCAACAGCGGACAAAATGACCGCTACCGCACCGCTCGCGTTTGGCAACGCGAGCTCCAAAAGCCCCACAAGCTCCCCGCCGTGCAGGCAGAGGATGACGGCAAATATCGGGGAAAGTACCATTGCCATGCCGCAGTTGAGCAGGTAGTTCGCACTGGAAAACAGGCGACCTATCTCCTTTGCCAGCAAAGCCGAGCGCACACCGCGCCGTTTTGTTTTTGCGCCCTCGTATTTCTTTTGCGAGGATCCTTGCGATGCCGTAGCGATGCCGATAAAGCTGCGCGACATCAAAAGCCACACCAAAGCAAAAAGCAACGCCGCCACGGCGGTCACGATAAGCAGGGAGAGCGGATCCCCCGCACCTGCGCTACCAAGGATATAAAGCGGATATGCCGCGCCTTTGACATCGGCACCGATGGCCTCAACATTTGATATGATCCCGCTGATGCCATCCTCCATCTTTGAGCAAAGATAATAGTAGCCAAAAAAGAATATAAGCGACACAGCGACGGTTATAAAGGTCTTGTTTTTAAGCTTTACACTTATCTTTGCAACTACCCAGCCGAGCGAGCAGGATATGATAAGCACAAAAAGCGAGACGATGAATGTCAGCCAAAGCACGCAAAAAACATCCCACAGCGTGTGACTTACAAGGCAAAGATAGATAATGCTCGCCGGGAGCATGGCGGATGCAGAGTACATAAGCCCCATAAGATACACTCCCATGAGGCGTGAGAGCATTATAACGCGCACCGGTATCGGCATTGAAAGTAAAAGGTCGTTATCCTTTGCCAGATACAGAGCGGAATATGTGTTAAATATACTGCCAAACGAGCCGAATATCACAGCTACCGTACCCATGATCGCAAAAAAGAGCCAATCAAGCCCCGCCTCGGACATTGGCAGGCAGAACATAAAGGAGAGAGCCCCAAATATCACGCACATAAGGAGCATGAGCGCCACGAACATAATGATACATCCGGCTGTTGCCGCAGCGGAGCGTGCGCGGTTCTTTTTTGCATCGTAATAATAAGCGCGAAAGATCTCACAAAACTGCTTTTTTATGAGTGTGGTCAGCATTTTTCTTCCTCCAGCTCAAGGAAAACGTCCTCAAGTGAATCGTCACCGCGCAACTCGTCCATACCGACGGAGCGAATAAGCACGCCGCCCTTGATTATGGCGACCTTATCACAAAGCTTTTCCGCCACCTCCAGGACATGTGTTGAGAAAAATATCGCTCCGCCATCATCGCAGATCTCGCGCATCATGCCCTTGAGCCTGTGCGCGGCCTTGGGGTCAAGCCCCACAAACGGCTCATCCATGATGATAAGCTTTGGGTGATGCATCCACGCGGCGATTATGGCGAGCTTTTGCTTCATTCCGTGCGAGTATGCCGCTATCGGCTGCCCAAGATCCGCAGTAAGCTCAAAGGCATCGGCATATTTTGCAATGTCCGCGCGGCGTTCCTCCGCGCCAACGCCGTAGATATCCGCAATAAAGTTAAGATATTTTATACCGGTCATATACTCGTAAAGGTCGGGATTATCCGGAATGTATGCAATACGGCGCTTGCACTCGATGGGATCATCCTTTATCGACCTGCCGTCAATAAGTATCTCGCCGCTGTCAAAGTCAAGAATGCCGACTGCGGCCTTGAGCGTGGTGGTCTTTCCCGCACCGTTGTGCCCGATAAAGCCGTATATCTCGCCGGGACGGATATGAAGGCTGAGGTCGCTGACGGCCTTTTTATCGCCGTAGCTTTTTGTAAGATTTTTTATTTGAAGCATTTATAAACTCCTCATGTGTTATTTGATATCAACAGACCGAGCACCATCGTGTCAGTCCTCTTTTTTTAGCATAGCGATCATAGCACCAAAATCGCGTGTCAGCATTGCGGATATATCATCATACGAAAGATCGCACACGCCGCCGGCACACAGCGTGCCAATGCCAAAGGTAAATATCCATGAATGCTCAAAAAGCAGTCGCGCGGCTGACGGCGAAAGCTCATACTCTCGGCAAAGCGCGGCAAGGCAATCTTCGGCCAATGGTCCAAGGTGCGAATATATGTCGCTAAAGGATCGTGCACCGCTGTTTTGCGACATAAAGATGAGCCGATACAGCTGCGGTTCTTCCTTGGCAAAGCGGATCATTTGCATGCCGACTTGCTTAAAGAGCGGCATGCCGTCGCACGGCTCATGTGCATAGGTTTCAAAGCGCTGCATAGCGGCAAGCTTTACGGCATCCTGCACCTCCTGCATTGAGTTGAATACGGTAAATATCGGCGAGGCGGATGTAGAAAGCTCCCGCCCGAGCTCCTTGGCGGTAAGCGCATCCATCCCACTGCGGGAAACCACGGCAAGCGCCGCCGCAGTGATCTCCTCTTTGGTGTATTTAGGTTTAGGAGGCATTTTTGATCTCCTTGGGATCACGACGTGTACGTTACAGAACGCTCGTTCTGTAACACCGTGCTTATTATACAGCTCTCATCTCCGTTTGTCAAGTAGGAGAGAATAATTTTTTGTTTTTTTGATGATGTTTTTTTCGATCACCACTCGGCGGCT